>NZ_LBJX01000101.1:0-529235 GCF_028128895.1 Bradyrhizobium sp. CCBAU 11434 | reverse complement strand
CCTTGCGGGTCTTCACTGTCGGTCCGGCCCCCAAATTGCATAATTCAAATGCTCGGGGCATCCTGATTCCATGACTTTGATTTTCATTCTCGTGGCAGTCATTGCCGCTGTTGCGCTGACGGAACGGAACGTTGAACATCTGCCGTTCGCGATCGCGGCGCTCCTGTTCAATGCTGCCCTGTTGCTGCTGCTTCTTGCCGATGTCGAGAGGGCGATCCTGCTGTCCGGCATGCTGGCGGTGGCAATCGCCGGCATATCCTCAGTCAAGTTCGACCACAGCGCACTCAAGCTGACCGTCTCTGATTTGCCCCTGGCGTTTGCGGGCACGGTCCCATTTTTTGTCTTGCAATACCCGCGCATGATGCTGGGCGTTCTGGCAGGAAGCGCGCTCTTCGCCTTCGCTTCGGGCGCGGTTCTGCTCTATGCGGCGGGGTCTCCCGTTCCCGCCACATTGCGGGTTCTCTTGTTCCTTCTGGCGCTCATCGGCTTTGCCAAGGCTTCCACGTCAAAGGGCGTTGCGTCCTTGCGGCTTACTCTGACGCAAGGGCGGTGCTTCTACGCGACCTTCATGGCCTCGCTGGTCGACCCCGCTTGCTGGCGACAGTTCGGCGCGTTGGCGCTGAGCGATATCGCGAGCGAGCCACTGCCCTTGAGGGAGGCGGTGCCAGCGCGTTCCACCTGTTCGCCCGACATTATCGTCATCCAGCACGAGTCCGTCTTCGACCCGCGTATTTTCGGCCTGCCGGTCGAGTCGAGTGTGGAGGCTTTCCTGTCCCCGCCAGGTGCGGAATTTGGCCACCTGAACGTCGACATCTTTGGTGGAGGGTCGTGGCAAACCGAATTCAGCCTGCTGACCGGTCTTTCAAGCGCCAGCTTCGGTTCGAGCGCCTACTATCTCTTCAAGAAGGGCGCCGGCCGTTTTCATAGCAGCTTGCCGCGTTCCCTGGCGTCGCTCGGCTACAAGACGACACTGATATCCAGCTGCCGCCGCGGATTCCTCAGCTACGATAAATTCTACGGCTCGATCGGCATCGACGAGCGCATCTTCGTCGACGAACTTCCTCCGCCATTCGATACCAGGCGTTTCGAGGCAACAAATTCCGATGCAGTGTTTCTGGATGCGGTCGTCAATGCCTATCTCAAGAGGGTCGCTCACGACCAGACACCGAGATTCCTTTATGCGCTGACCAATTTCAATCACGGTCCGCACAGCAGGCAGCTGGTGCCCTCAGGTCGATTCGAGAAAGAACGCGCCTTTGCCAAGGCCAGCCTCCCCAATGCCGAATACGCCGAGTACTACACGCGACTGGCAGAGACCGCGTCGGCCTGGCAAGCCGCCAGAGCCAAGCTGGCAAGCAGCTTTCCTGACCGGCCTGTCCTCATCGTGCATTACGGGGATCATCAACCCGTGCTGACGAAGCAGATCGATCGACAGCTGAAACGACCGGGAGATGGGCGGAGTGCGTTTCGTACCTTCTACGCGATTGAAGCCCTCAATATCCCGCACTTCAGCCCCGGACGAGGCGCCGACCTCGATATCGCCTTCCTTGGCACTGTCGCCCTGCAACGGGCCGGCATTGCGCTCGATCCGATATTTGCCACCCGCGCGAGCTTGCTGGATGACTGCCGGGAAGCTTACTTCGCATCAGCCTCCGAACGGAAACGTCGTTTCCATCGCACGCTTGTGGATCTGGGGCTCATAGACCTGGGGCCGAGCGCCCGGCAAGCTCGTTAAGCTTGCCACGCTTTCTCCGTTCCCTCCCCCCTTGTGGGGGAGGGTCAGGGAGGGGGGGCCACACGGGGACGCCATCCGTGGCGCCCCCACACACACGACACATCTTCGACAACCGGCACCTTTTCCTGGTGCTACCCCTCTCCCTAGCCCTCCCCCACAAGGGGGGAGGGAATGCACCTTCGTCGGCGCGCCAGTCGAATCTCATCCATCAGACTTTTGTGTTTTCACCTTCGATCCAGAAGCTCGCGAATCTTCAGCGCCAGCCTTGCCTGAGTGACGGGCTTTTCCAGCAGATCGACCCCCTCGTCGAGGCGCCCCTGGTGAACGACTGCGTTGCGCGAGTAACCGGTCATGTAGAGAATCTTCAGCTTGGGCCTGACCTGCTGCGCGCGCCGTCCCAGCTCACGACCATTGATGCCGGGCATGACGACATCGGTCAGAAGCAGATCCAGGTGCTGATCTTCCTGCAATAAAATGGTCATGGCGGCCTGCGCGCTGCCGGCAGCCAGGACCCGATAGTTGAGATCGCGCAGGACGTCCGAAACGTAGGTCCTGAGATCGACATCGTCTTCGACGACGAGAATGGTTTCTACAGCGGCGCCTTCCGCTACGAACTCGTCCGCATCCTCGGAGCTGGGCTGCGCACTGCCCGCGTGACGCGGGAAGTACATCTTGATGCTCGTGCCTTCCCCGACCTCGCTGTAGATCTTCACATGTCCGCCGGACTGTTTGACGAAGCCGTAGACCTGGCTCAGGCCAAGACCGGTCCCCTGTCCAGGCTCCTTGGTCGTGAAAAACGGCTCGAACGCGTGATTGAGGACCTCCGGCGTCATGCCGCTGCCGGTATCGCTGACGCTGATGACGACATATTGGCCGGCTGCGAGCTCCGGGTTCGCACGCGAATAGTCTTCGTCAGCGGAGACATTGGCCGCCTCGATGGTCAGCTTCCCGCCGTCAGGCATCGCATCACGGGCATTGATCGCAAGGTTGACGATGGTCGATTCCAGGTGGTTCACGTCCGCCTCGATCTGCCAGAGGCCGGCGCCGCCGACCGTCTGCACTTCGATGCGCTCACCCAATGTGCGCTGAAGGAACTCCTGGAGCCCACTCAGGAAGCCGTTGAGGTTGATCGGCTTTGGGTCGAGCGCCTGACGGCGAGAGAAGGCGAGCAACCGAGATGTCAGCGCCGCGGCCCGTTGCGCGCCGCGCTTCGCGTTTGCAAGCGCGCGATGGAGGTTCGGTCCTCCGACATTGCGGCTGTTGCGTTCTGCATTCTCGAGATTTCCCAGCACGATCATCAGGAGATTGTTGAAGTCATGAGCGATGCCGCCGCTGAGCTGTCCGACCGCTTCGAGCTTCTGGGATGCAACCAGTTGCTCCTGGACCCGCTGAAGCTCGTCCTGGGCCTGCTTCCGCTCGGTGAGATCGCGCGTGACCTTCGCAAAGCCGATGATCGTGCCGCTTTCGTCGGTAATCCTGTCGATGACCACCGAGGCCCAGAAGCGCGTGCCGTCCTTGCGCAACCGCCAGCCCTCGGATTCGAACCGCCCTTTTTCGGCGGCCTCCCTCAGCGCCAATTTCGGCACGCCCTTTTCAAGATCCTCGGGCGTGTAGAAGGTGCTGAAATGTCGGCCGATGATCTCCTCCGGCCGATACCCCTTGATGCGCTCCGCGCCGGGGTTCCAGGTCGCGACATTGCCGGAAGGATCGAGTTGAAAAATGGCGTAGTCGACGACGGCTTCAACGAGGCGGCGATATCGTCGTTCGCTTTCCAGGAGGTCGTTATGGGCCTGTTGCCGCTCGGTGATGTCTCTCGTCACCTTCGCGAACCCGACGAGATCGCCGCCCTCGTCCCGGATGGCGTCGAGAACGACGAGCGCCCAGAACCGGCTGCCATCCTTTCTGACGCGCCAGCCTTCGGACGCAAAGCGTCCTGTCTCCGACGCGGTGGCCAGCGCCTTGGCGGGTAGGCCCTTCTGCCGATCTTCAGGCGTGTAAAAGGTCGAAAAAGGCTTTCCGATGATCTCGTAGGCCACGTAACCCTTGAGCCGTTCAGCGCCCTTGTTCCAGGTCCTGATCAAGCCGTTGGTATCGAGCATGAAGATGGCGTAATCGACGATCCCGTTAATGAGCAACTCAAGGCTTCGGGGATCCGCGGCGGCGGTTGTTTTCATTCAACGAGGACTCTGGAGGCGGAATGGAGATAATTCGCCACCACTTGACAGGTTCCCGCGGAATAGTGATCCCGCCGGTTCCAGGGAAGCGTGTCCTCATGGCTTAAGCTTCGGCCGCCGCCAACCAAAAGGGCAGCTCATTCAGCGGGTGCGGACTGATCCAAAGCCGGGCGAGCGTCGTATAGCAGACGGAGGCCCGAATGGAGCGCGACAACGTCCTGCAATTCCCCTGTCCCGATCACGGTCTGTCATCAGATGAGTTCGTCTCCGAGCTCACAAGGCTCTGTGATGAGCTGGCATCGGAATTCCCGGGTGGGAACGAATTTGGCGCGTTTGACGAGCAGCTGATGCGCATCGAGAAATCGAGCATCCTGCTGGCAAGCATCAGTCAGCTGGTGTCACGGGGTGGCGACCGCCTGCGGGCAGCTGAGTCATTCGAGCGGATCATGCGTTCAGTAGCCGAGCTTCGCTCCGAAATCGAGGGATATGGATCGCTCGAAGAGCCCGTTTGTAAGCTCACTCGAGGTCCGGCGGATCAGCCGCATCCGACCATCAGTCAGTTTGATTCGATCAAATCCGAATCTCAAGAGACTCTCTCATTCACCTCTTGACAGTCACGCTGACCTCTCCTCCGACGTCAGGTTTCCAAGAACGCTACAGCTCCGAAGGATGGGTACGAAGCCGGCCTGTGAGACCGTCCTTTGCGTCCGACCTCACGCGATCTCTGCCAGCGCGACGGATAAGCCATCCATCCAATGAAATTGGTCCCGCGCCACCGATCGCAAGGCTGATCAGACCGGCAAGATAGAGAAGGATGTGCTCGTAACCCACCGGGCCGAACTTCACTCCGTCCGGAGAAATACCCGCGAGCTTGACGGAGAAGAAGCCGTAATGGAGATGGACCGTGAAGAGCGCAGCCAGCAACACGACCGACAACGGCACGCTCGCCGCTGCGACGAACGCGCCGCACAGTACGCAGAGGCCTCCAATCAGTTCGGTTACCGTGGTAGCCCAGGCAAAGAACAGCGGAAGAGGCACATTAAGGGCGTGCAGGAAGGCCGCGAAGCTCTCGGGGCCGCGGCTCAGCTTCGCCCACCCATGGATGATGAAGCCATAGCCCACGATGAGGCGAAGCGGCCATGCGCTCCAGCCCGAAAGTTTGCCGGCCAGTTTCGTCCAGCCGGCGATCAAGAAGCGTTGGCGGTCCGATGACAATGCACTCACGAGGTCCATCCTGATTCTTGTGCT
This sequence comes from Bradyrhizobium sp. CCBAU 11434, assembly GCF_028128895.1. Taxonomy (NCBI): domain Bacteria; kingdom Pseudomonadati; phylum Pseudomonadota; class Alphaproteobacteria; order Hyphomicrobiales; family Nitrobacteraceae; genus Bradyrhizobium; species Bradyrhizobium sp. CCBAU 11434. The sequence goes on along the minus strand of NZ_LBJX01000101.1, from coordinate 524,078 downwards.
TGAGTGCGCACCGATCGCTCTACAGGCTTAAGCGGATCTTAAGGGCAGGTCCTCCTTCACCAGGTCAGGAAGCGCCGGCCGCCGTAATAGCCGCCCGCCGCGGTCGTCGACATCGCGATCGGATACCACGTGATCACGAATAGCGGACTGTCATCGAAGCAGTTGAGCGCATAGAACGTGGCAGCGATCGCGCCCGCGGCGAGACCCGCCACTGCGCCGGTCAATCCCGGATCGCACGAGGCTCCGCTCCGCAGCAGGATGAGGAAACATGTCAGCGGAGCCAGAGCCAGAACCGGAATCAGCGTCATGCAGTTCACCGAGTTCGAACCGACCAGGCGAACCATCCACAGCGAGGGGGGCACGAGATCGAGCTCGAACGCCGTCGCCGCAAGCAACAGGCAAAGCGGCACCATGAGTACTTCGAACCGGCATCGGCGCCACATTGCAGGCGCGGCCAACCGGTAGGCCAGCGTCGTAGCTGGCACGGCAAGTGCAAGTGTAACCACGAATTTGAACAGAAACCGCCAGGTCTCGGCCGCGGCCGCAATGTCCGGCCTGGGACCGATCGCTGCAAAGAAAACTACAGCGTCGAAGGCGACCCCCGAGGCGGTGGCGTAGACGAAGGAGCGAAGAAAGGAGCGCCGCGGGCCGATGTCGGCCACCAGTGCGTTGATGAGTTGCTCCGTTTTCATCGCCCTGTGCTCCTGCGATGTGCAAGCTCCGGTCTCACGACGTCTTGGTCACAAAGCGGAGGACCGCGCTGGATCGCCGAGTCGGGACGGGGGCCTTGTCCGAAGGCAACGGCCAGACGATCTCGGCGCGCAGTCCGCTGCGGTCGCCGCGGTTGACGAGATTAAGTCGGGCCCCGTTGGCTCGCAGAGCCAGCTCGACGATTGACAGCCCCAGCCCACTGCCGCTGGGGCGCTTCAGACGGCCGCGGAAGAAGCGACGTGTGACGAGTTTCAGTTCGTCCGGCGGGATCCCGGGACCTTCGTCCTCGACGGCGATCACGAGCGCGTCGGCATCGCTGTTGACGCGCCAGCGCACCAGGCCGGAGTCAAAAGTGTGTTCAACAGCATTCTCATGCAGGTTGCGTAGTGCTACCGCGAGCAGTGCCGCGTTTGCCGTTACCGTCGTCCTGCTTAATGCCGGCTCGATCTCCACGCGGATGCGGTCATGGCCCGGGGCGGCGTCAACGATCTCGTCGATGGCGGCTCCGAGATTGACGGCGGCGTCTGGTCGTGCGTCGTGGCGGGCATCGAGATCCGCCATTGCCAGCAATTGCCGAACGAGCCGCGTGGTGCGGTCGACCGCAATGAGGATCTGCCGCAGCGCCCGCTCGCGCGCCGGCGGATCGCTGGCGCTGATCGCGACTTGCGCCTGGGTCCGCAAGCCTGCAAGCGGCGTGCGAAGCTCGTGGGCTGCAAACGCCGTAATCTCGCGCTCATGTTGCCGCGCGCTTTCGACCTTCTCGAAGAGCGCGTTGAGGGCGGCCGTCATCGGCAGGATCTCGGGCGGGGCCCGATCCGCCTGCACCGGGCTCATGTCATCCGCGCCGCGGGTCTGAAGTTCGCGCGCAAGCGTGCGTAGCGGCCGCAAGCCGCTGGAGAGGCTAGACCAGATCAGGAAACCGAGCAGTGGAACGATCAGCAGCGTCGGAGTAAGAAGCCCCTTGATGATGCCAGCGACCAGATGCTCGCGAATGCCGAGGCGATCGCCGACCAGCACGCGGATGCCCTTGTCGGCATCCTCGACGGTGAAGACGCGCCAGCTCTCGCCGTCGATGTCGCGTTGGGAGAAGCCGCTTTCGGTATCGCTGAGTCTGGCGCGCGGTGCCCCACTCGACCGCGCGACCAGACGGCCGTCGAGCGACCATATCTGGCAGGAAAGCTGGCGCTCGTAGATCGGTATTCCGTCAAGCGCGTCGTGGCTTGCCTCAGGGGTCGCGACGCCCTTGGTTGGCACGAGCGAAGCCACCATGCGCGCGGCTTCCTGGAGCCGGGCGTCGAGCACACTTTCAACCTCATGCTTTGTGCCGACATAGATCCATCCGATGGCGAACAGCCAGATCACGCCTGTAGCCGCCACCAGGATCAGGAAGAGTCTCGTCCGCAGCGACATCATTATGCGCCCACCCGGATGCGGTAACCGATGCCGCGCACGGTCTCGATCGCGTGTCGTCCGAGCTTGGCGCGGAGCTTGTGGATGTGGACCTCCACAGTATTGCTCTCGATCTCCTCTTGCCAGCCGTAGAGGCTGGCCTCCAGCGCGTCCTTGGAGCGCAGCACGCCTGGCCGCTCCATCAGCGCCTGCAGCACGGCGAATTCGCGCCGCGACAAGCTGACCCTCTCGCCATTCGCGGCCGCCGACATGGTGGCAGGATCAAGCACGATGCCGTTGCAGGACAGCAGCGGCGAAGCCCGCCCATTTTGACGCCGAGCGATGGCGCGCAGCCGCGCGCCGAGTTCATCCAGGTCGAACGGCTTGCCGAGATAGTCGTCGGCACCCGCATCGAGGCCCTTGACGCGATCGGCGATTTCGTCGAGCGCGGTCAACAGCAGCACCGGCGTGCGGTCGCCGGCCGCCCGCAGGTCGGCGAGCAGATCGAGCCCAGACCCGTCCGGGAGCATAAGGTCGAGAACGAGAGCATCGAATTCGCTGCTTGCCAGCGCGGCACGTCCGTCCGCGCAGCTCTCCACAACGTCGAGCGTAGCGCCGAACATGCCGAGCCCGGTCCGCAAACCATCTGACAGGACAGGATCGTCTTCGACGACGAGAATACGCATGGCTTTGTCCTCTGCCGTCAAGCCCGTCGCCCTTCAGCCTTAAGGCTGGCTTAAGGTGAGCTCGCCAGATCGACGTTCGCAATCAGGCGAGGCTTTCCATGTCTTACGTGCGGACGATCTGGTTTGTTACCTTTCTCCTTCAGGCCTTTTGGCTCGGCGCGGCCGCGGCGGGACCGAAGCCACCCGACGAGGCCTTCAGATTCGACGTCACACAAGGTGAAGAGGAAGGTGTCGAGCTCTTCTGGTCGATTGAACCTGGGTACTATCTTTATCGTGACCGGATCGCGGCAAGCCTCGGTGGCGAGGCGCTCAAGGTCGTGACCACACGGGGCGAGACCAAGGACGATCCAACCTTCGGACCGACCGAGGTCTACCACCACCAAGCGACCGCTCTTATCAACGCGCTGCCGGAAACCGGCGAGCTTCACGTCACCTATCAGGGCTGCGGCGAGAATACGATCTGCTATCCGCCGATCACGAAGGTCATCGACCTCGCAACGTTGATCGTTCGCGATGCCGACGATAGAAAGGAGGAGATGCGTTCGCTGTCCGCGTCGGCGGCCGAGGATCCGGCGCCTACGGTTCCTGGTGACGTTTCGCCTGCCAGTGCGACCACACCTGATCTGGGCGGCAGCCTCCTTCCGACCTTGCTCGCCTTTCTCGGTTTCGGAGTGCTGCTCGCCTTCACGCCGTGCGTTCTTCCCATGGTGCCGATTCTGTCGGGCATGCTGACGCGCTCTGCTGAGAAGCTATCGCCGGCGCAGGGCTTTCTGCTGTCCGCATCCTACGTGCTCGCGATGGCAAGCGCCTATGGCGTGCTCGGAGTTTTCGCCGCCTGGTTCGGCGGCAACCTTCAGGCGATCTTGCAGACTCCGGGCGCCGTCGCCCTGATGAGTCTGATGTTCGTGATGTTGGCTCTCTCGATGTTCGGATTCTATGAGCTGCAGGGACCGCATGCGTGGAGCGCGCGGCTGACGCTCGGGGCGGGCCGCCCAGGATCGATCGGCGGGGCAGCGCTGCTCGGTTTCACCTCCGCTCTCATCGTCGGTCCTTGCGTTACGCCGCCGCTGGCGGCGGCCTTGGTCTATATTGCGCAGACCGGAAAAGCGATGCGCGGCTCGGCGGCACTGTTCTCGCTCGGTCTAGGCATGGGCCTGCCGTTGCTGGTGGTTGGGGCCTTCGGAGCGACAGCTCTGCCCAAGTCCGGGCCGTGGCTGGTTCGTGTCAAGCAAGCGTTCGGCATCGTCTTCATCGGCGTCGCAATCTGGATGATGTCACGGATCTTGCCACTGCCCTTGATCGCAATCGCGTGGGGAGCGTTTTTCGTCGGGATCGCATTTTGGCTCGGGTGGCCGCAACCGGACAGCGCCCGATCCACGCCGCACTGGGGACGTGTGGCGTCCGCAATGGCAGCCGGTACGCTCGCGATCTATGGTGGGCTTGTGACCATTGGAGGCATCACCGGATGGTACGCGCCTCTGCAGCCATTCGCATGGGCGGGTGTGACCCTGCCCATCTCCGCATCTGGCCTCGAATCCGACGGCTTTCAAACGATAACCAATGAGCATGATCTCGACACGGCCATCGCCACCGCCAGTGTGGAGGGGCGCCCCGTCCTGATCGATTTTTCGGCCGAGTGGTGCACTGAGTGCCGGTTGATGGAGCGTACCGTCTTCGCGGATGAGGCGGTGCGCCAGCGGCTGAGGACGCTGCGTCTGATCCGGGCCGACATGACACGGTACAACCTCGCGAGCAGGAGGCTCATGGAGCGGTTCGAGGTGGTTGGCCCTCCAACGCTGGTCTTTCTCAACGCCACAGGCCGGGAAGTCGACGGCACCAGAACGATCGGCGCGACCGCCGTGCGCGACCTCCTGGACAAGATCTCCGTAGCCGAACGCGGTTAACGCAAGCATCTCCTGGAGCAACACATGAGTAAAGCAGTTTCCCGCTCGACCTTCCTCCGCCTTGCCGGAACCGCCGCGCTATTGCTCACCAAGACCTTCGCGCGCAGCGCTGAAAACGAAATCACAAGCGAGATGATCCTTGCTGATCCCGAAGCGCCGACAGCGGGCAATCCTGAAGGCGATATCACGATCGTGGACTTCTTCGACTATAATTGTCCGTTCTGTAAGGATGCCGCCGTTCATCTCGAGCGTCTCGTGAAGGCGGACGGAAAGATAAAACTCGTCTACAAGGACTGGCCGGTGCTGGCCCCAAGCTCGATCGTCGGCGCTAAGCTCGCGCTTGGAGCAAGATACCAGGATAAATATCTCGCTGCGCATCACGCCCTGATGAGTGTCCCCGGCTACGGAATTCCGCAGCAGCAGATGATCGACGCAGTGCGTAACTCCGGCGTCGACATGAACCGCCTCAATGCCGACATCAAGGCAAACGACGCGGCTATCACCGGTCTGCTCAAGCGAAACCTGGCGATTGCCGACGCGGTCGGCTTCCAGGGAACGCCGGGCTTCCTCGTCGGCCCCTACAAGGTCAATCAGGCGCTCACATACGACGGTTTCCAGCACGTCGTGGCCGACGCCCGCGCCAGGCAAGCCGGTCAGAAGGCCGATTGACGCAACTAAACTCGAGAACTCCAACTTATGCTCGCAAATTTTCAGAGAATCGCCAGGACACTCTTCGTGGCGATCGCACTTCCCTTGACCGCGGCAGGATGCGTTACAACCGATGCGCCCCGCCTTGCCGAACGCGATTCGGCCGGCGCAGGACATTATGCGGCGATACCCTCGGAGAAGTTCACCGTCGATGCGATCGACGTGTCGTCGGTCGACCCGCGCTTTCTGCGCCAAGTCGTCGATTACCGTACGACGGAGCCCCCTGGAACGATCGTAGTCGATCCGCATAATCGCTTTCTGTACCTCGTCAAAGAAGGCGGCAGGGCCGTTCGCTACGGAGTCGGGGTTGGTCGCGCCGGCCTCGAATTCACGGGCACGGCGAACATCCAGCTCAAGCGGGAATGGCCGCACTGGACCCCGACCGAGGCGATGATCGCGCGTGAGCCGAAGCGCTATGCCAGATGGGCGGGCGGCATGGACGGCGGAGAGAGTAATCCGCTCGGCGCGCGAGCGCTCTATCTGTTCAGGGGCGGACAAGACACCCGCTATCGCATCCACGGCACGACCGAGCCGGAATCGATTGGAAAGGCGGTCTCGTCCGGATGCATCCGCATGATGAATCAGGACATCATTGATCTCTACGGGCAGGTGCCTCTGCACACGAAAGTCGTGGTGCTCTAGGAGCTTGTCATTCGTCAGGCCAGTTGGAATTTTGCAGGACTACGCGATATCCATCGCAGTCTTCGAACGTGACGCCATGTGTTTCCCAGAAGGGATTGAAAGGCTGAACCGGACAATAGCCGCGATTCTGCATGCGCGAGACAGCCGCTTCCCACTCCGATCTCAGGGGAAAATAGAAGACGAGGAGGTTCTCTTTGCTCGGTGCCCTGCCCGCATCGTGGCCGTGTGCCCGGGTAAACTCAAGATGGTAGGATTCTCCGGGGCGCCCCAGCATGACGCCGTCGAAACCCTCGTGTTGTTCAAAGCGATAAAGCTCGCTGAGTCCAAGCCCGACCTTGTAGAACGCGATGACTGCGTCGAGATCGTTGGTGGGACGCGCGATACGAAGCAAAGTCTGGGCTTTCATGCGATTTGCTTTCCTGGGCTGAGCTTAACGAACGCCGCCTCCATCGCCTTGCGCGTCTTGATCGTCTCGCTACCAGCGTCGAACTCGACGTCGCTCCAGCGCACGATCTCGCCATGGGCGACGTCGTGCTTCAGCTTGAGCCGATGGGCGAGGCCGATCGGCAGGGCACCGGCCTTCAGGCTCGTGGCTGCCGGCACCAGCTTGCCCCATACGGTGTAGCCGCCTTCGCCGTCGAGCATTTCGCCGGCGCGCAAGTTGCGCTTGGCGACCGCCGCGACGTCGCCGCGGAAGCCGTATGGCTGGCCGGTCGGCTCGCCTCGTAGCGCAGCCGACAGCACCGAGATGTTCAGCTCGAGCCCGATCAGATGATAGGGCTTGTACATCGCGGCAAAGCGCCCGCTGGCGTCGGTCTTTAGGCCATACTGCCTGAAGCAGTCGGCGGCGTAGTCGTTCGGCGCCTCCAGCACGACATAGACGCCCCAGCGCAAATCGCGAAACACCGGCCGGCCGTCGCGTTCCAGCGAAGAGACGACCTCGACGACGCCCGACCGCTCCAGCACGCCGCCGCGCGACCGCGGCCGCATGATGTGCGGCAGATCGTCGACACCGCAGGGCGGAAACAGAAGTCCCTCCGAGGGCACGTCGAGGGCGCAAGCATTTGCGATCGCGGCCATCTCGATCGCCGATTTGGTCCCGTCGAGGAAGGAGTTGAACATCTGCGGGTTCATGCCGGCCGACTGCGCTTCGCCGGCGGTGAGACCATAGTGCTGCCAGACGCCGTCAGGCGTCACGTCGTGATAGGCAGGCAGATATTTCGTTCCTTTGCCGGCGGCGACGACGCGAAAACCTGTGGCGCGCGCCCAGTCGACCATCTCGGCCGTCAGCGCCGGCTGGTCACCATAGGCGAGCGAATAGACCACGCCTGCCTTGCGCGCTTCCTCGGCCAGCAGCGGGCCTGCCAGTACGTCCGCCTCCACGTTCACCATCACGATGTGCTTGCCCGCCGCGATTGCCGCGCGCGCGTGACGGATTCCGACGGCGGGATTGCCGGTCGCCTCCACCACCACATCCATCGCCCCGCCGGCGATGGCGCGTGCGCCGTCATCGGTGAAGACGGTTTTGGCGATGCGCTCGGTGTCCCAGCCGACGGTGCGGCAGGCCTCGCGCGCGCGGTCGCGGTCGATGTCGACGATGATAGGCACTTCGAGCCCCGGCGTGTGTGGCACCTGCGCGAGGAACATCGAGCCAAATTTGCCGGCGCCGATCAGCGCGACACGGACAGGTTTTCCGGCGGACGCGCGGGCCTGGAGGAGGCGGAAGAGGTTCATGTTGGAAATCCGTAGGTGCAACAATCAAAGGTCGTCGTCATTCCGGGGCGCGCGAAGCGCGAGCCCGGAATCCATCCATCCACAGTCTCTGCGGCCCAATGGATTCCGGGTTCGCGCCCAAGGGGGCGCGCCCCGGAATGACAGATCACTCCGCCGCCTGCCGCGGCGCTCTTGCAAGCCGTACCAGCGCGTCATCAGCCACCGTCTTGATCGGCGTGAGATCGCGGTGCGCGATATACTCCGGCCGCGTCGGGGTGCGGATGTAGTTCGAGACCGCGTTCAAGGTCAGGTACACGATCTTGCGCGGGTAGGGCGTGATGTTGCCGCTCGATCCGTGCACGAGATTGCCGTGGAACATCAGCATGCCGCCCGGCTTGCCGGTCGGCGCAACGATGCCGCCCTGTTTGACGAGGCGCGTCACCGTGTCTTCGTCCAGCGTCCACAGCGGATAGGACGTGGTGGCGAGGTCATGGGAGGCTTCCAGATCGCCGGCGTCCTGGCTGCGCGGCACCAGCATCAAGGGACCGTTGATCGGCATCACCTCGTCGAGGAAGATCGCGATGTTCATCGCGCGGGGTTCCGGCATGCCGTCGTCGCGCTTCCAGGTGCCATAATCCTGATGCCACTGCCAGACGTCGCCGGTGAAGGCCGATTTCGCGTTGATCTTGAACTGGTGCATGTAGACAGGCTCGCCGAAAACCTGCTCGACCGGCTCGATCATGCGCGGATGCGCGCCGAGAATACGGAAGGCCTCGTTGTAGAGATGCGCGGCAAAGGCCGTGCGCGGCGCGCCGCTCTGCTCGCGCCAGACCTCCGGCCGGTTGGTGTCATAAATGCCGACCGCCTCGCGCGCGAGGAGATCGACCTCCTCCTGGGTAAACAGTTCGGGCAGGAACAGCCAGCCCTCGCGTTGGAAGAACTCCAATTGCTCCTGGGACAGTCTCATGGGTCGTCCTCCTGTATTGTTCTTGTTGTCATTCCGGGGCGCGCGAAGCGCGAGCCCGGAATCCATTCATCCTCAGTCTCTGCCGTCCGATGGATTCCGGGCTCGGTCCTGCGGACCGCCCCGGAATGACGGCGCGTGTTGCAGCTACGCCGCCACCTCGTCCGTCGCCCTCAATCTCTCCTCAGTCATCCGTCCCGCCGTCTGCGCGTGGGCCAGCGCCGCGCGCTCGGCCGCGTCAGCGTCGCCTGAGAGAATGTGCTTGGCGATATCGGCGTGTTCCGCCCAGGCGCTGCCGCGATAGTCGAGCTCGGACAGCACGGTTGCCATCGAGCGGCGCATATGCGGCCATTGCGGCGTGATCGTTTCCTCGATCACGGGATTGCCCGCGAGCTGGTAGATAGCGCGGTGGAATTCGACATCGAGCGCGATCAGATCCGTGAGCGCAGTCTTGCGATCGATGCGGCGTCCGGCGGCGAGCGCCGCCTCAAGCCGCGCGCGACCGGCAGCATCAGTTGCGGCACGCTGGGCTGCAAGCCGGGCCGCGAGCGCGTCGATGGCGCCGCGCACCTCGTAGAGCTGACGAATGCGCGCGGGGTCGAGCTGGGTGACTTCAAAGCCGCGCTTGCCGCTTTCGGCGAGGAGGCCCTGACGATGCAACAGATGCAGCGCATGCGACACCGGCTGGCGCGAGACGCCGAGCTTGTCGGCGAGTTCGTTCTGCCGGATGCGCTGGCCGGGCTGAAGCGTGCGATCGGAGATCGCCTCCAGGATCCGGGCGTAGACCTGGTCGATCAGGTTCGGGAGCGGGTCGAGAGGAATCACGCCGGCGGGCTCCAAGAAGGGAATACGGAATTCCGTATGCGAAGATATCGCCAGAGGGCGAGCCCGTCAATATTGTCGTTTTTGGTCGCGCAAGCCTTTGATTCTATTAGAGCGGTCTACTGTGCATGGGGTTGTTTCGGTGGATAGGGCCGCCTCAGCTCTCCAGCACCTCCACATCCAGCGCGGCAACCCGCTCTGCATCGGCCATGGCCTCAATCCCGGCGATGCGGTCCCCGTTGAAGGTAAGGCGCAGCGCGATGCGCAGATGTCCGCCGAGGATGACAGCGACCCCGATCGCGCCATCGACCAGCGCGGTGCGCGCCGCCTGGGCGCGACCCTTGTAGAGTTGCGCAATCGCCACCGCGCCGCGGACCTCCGGCGGCGAGCCCAGCCGCACCACGGCGTCGTCGGCGCGCAACACGACATCGGGGTCGAGCACCGCCAGCAATCCTTCGAAATCGCCTTCGCGCGAGGCCTTGAGAAAAGCATCGACGATCGTGCGCTGATGCGACAGGTCAGCCTCCGGCACCGGTACGCCCTGCACGCGTCGCCGCGCGCGGCTTGCCAATTGCCTGGAGGCATCGACCGAGCGCCCGACGATCGGCGCGATCTCCTCGAAGGGCACTGCGAACATGTCATGCAGCACGAAGGCGAGCCGCTCCGCCGGCTGCAAGGTCTCCAGCACGACCAGCAGCGCCGCGCCGACGGAATCGGCCATCTCCGCCTCCCGCTCCCGCGTCTCGTCGACCGGCTCGGGTACATGCGGGCCCATCGGATCCTCCTTGCGCGACTTGCGCGCGCGCAGCATGTCGAGGCAGATGCGGGCGACCACGGTGGTCAGCCAGCCTCTCAGGTTCGCGACGTCGGACGTGTCGCTGCGGCTCAGCCGCAGCCACGCCTCCTGCACGGCATCGTCGACCTCGCCGCGCGAGCCCAGCATCCGGTAGGCGACGGCGCGCAGATGGTCGCGGTTGGCCTCGAACTGCAGGGTCAGAAAATTTTCTTCGGTCATCGGTCACAGTCCCTCGTCGCGATCCGTCATGCCCAAGACGAAGCCAATCCGGCCGATGTGACCGGAACCTTCGAAATTCGATCTATGGAGACGAGACATGATGCACGCCCGCATGAATCACCCGGTGATGGTCCTGCCCGAGGCCATGAACCTCCTCCAAGCCCTCGCCAACCTCACCAAGCAAGGCCTGCCGGAAAAGCTCCTGGAACTGGTGCATCTGCGCGCCAGCCAGATCAACGGCTGCAGCGTCTGCGTCGACATGCATCCCAAGATCGCCCGCAAGCTGGGCGAAACCGACGAGCGATTGTTCGCAGTCTCCGCCTGGCGGGAGGCGCCCTATTTCTCCGACGCCGAACGCGCCGCGCTGGCGCTGACGGAGGCGGTCACGCGCGTTGCCGATCGCGAGGATCCGGTGCCGGACGCGATCTGGAACGAGGCCGCCAAGCATTTTGACGAGCGCGAGCTCGCAACCCTGATCCTCGCGATCGCGACGATCAACGTCTGGAACCGGCTGAACGCGACCATCAAGATGCCTGTCGGCGTCTGGAAGGTGTGAGGCCTTTCCCTGTATGCGAGGCGAGAGCTACTCCGTCAGGAACCGGCTCACCGCCTCGCCAAACTCCAGCGGCGCCTGCTCGAACATCCAGTGTCCAGCATTGGGAATCACCGCCGTCTTGCTACCGGCGATGTGCGCGGCCAGCACGCGCCACATCACCGACAGGCTGCCGGTGGTGGCGCCGCCGCCGATCAGCAGCGTTGGCGTCTTGATTGCCTGAGCATCCGCGAGCGTGTAAGGCCGCCGCTGCTCATTGATCTGGCCGAGGAAGGTCAGCGTGTTGTCGCGCAATTGCTGCTTGGCCGTCGCCGGCACGCGCCGCCACGAGCCGTCGCCCTCGATGCCTTCATAGAAATTTTGCAGCGTGCCTTCGATGTCGCCGGCGCGGATCATCTCGACCGAGCGTATCGTCTTCGCCGCGAGCGGTGGGTAGGCAGGCGTGCCTTCCGGCACTGGCAGGCTGGCGTCGAGATCGCCGCCGGGCTCGGCCAGCACAAGTTTTCGCAACAGCTCAGGCCGCGCCTGCGCGACGCGGAAGGCGATGTGCCCGCCGCGCGAATGGCCCATCAGGTCGACCGGTCCGGGTTCGACCTGTTCGATGAAGGCGATCACGTCAGAGACGTGCTGCGCCATCTTGTAGTCATCGCCGACGGCGTCCCAATGTTCAGGGAAGAAATGCCGCAGGCTGACCGCGATCACGCGATGATTCGCCGACAGCGGGCCAAGCACCGAATACCAGGTGCGGAAATCCCCGAGCGTGCCGTGCACGCAGACCAGCGGATGGCCCTCGCCGACTTCGAGATAGGCCATGTCGTAACCGTTGACGCGGAAGCTCTGCATGATTTAGCTCGCAAGAAAGTCGAGGACGACTTCGGAATATTTCTGCGGCGCCTGCTCGAACATCGGATGCGTCGCGTTCGGGATGATCGCCGTCCTGGAATAGGGTACGTGTGCCGCGAGCGCGTGCAGCACTTTCGGCAGCAGGCCCTTGGTCCGCGCGCCCAGGATGAACAGCGTCGGCATCAGAATCGCCTCCGCATCCGCTTTGGAGAAAGGCGGGCGGTTGTCGCGGACCTGGCCGATCAGCGTGTACGCGTTGTCGCGCAAATTCTGCTTCACCATCGCCGGCAGCCGCGGCCAGGTGCCGGCGCCTTCCAGGGTGTCGACGAACACGGCGAGACCGCCATCGACATCGCCGGATGCGATCTTCTCGGCCGAAGCCGTGAAGCGCGCCAGCAGCGGCGACGGGCCGCCAGCATAGTCGGGATCAAGGCTCGCATCGAGCTCGCCGCCGGGCTCGGCAAGAACGAGCCGCCGCAGCAGATCAGGCCGCTGCTGCGCCACGCGGAAGCTGATGTGGCCGCCGCGGGAGTGGCCCATCAGATCGACCGGGCCGAGGTCGAGCTTCTCAATGAAGGCGATGACGTCACTAACATGCTGGGCGATCGAATAGGTATCGCCGACGCCATTCCACTTGGCCGGAAAGAAGTGCCTCAGGCTGGGGACGATCATCCGGTGCCGCTGCGTCAGCGGCCCGAGCACGCAGCCCCAGACGCGGAAGTCGGAGAGCGAGCCATGCACGCAGACCAGCGGCGGCCTGTCTCTGTCCTCGCCCACGTCGAGATAGGGCATGTCGTATCCGAGGACGTGGAGGCTTTGCATTCTCGGCTCGCGGAAAGGTGTGCGGAACTCCTGTGCAAGATTCCCGGAAACCGGGTGGATCGCAACTATTTCCAAGCCTAGATTTGAACCGAGATCACATTGGGGGCATGCGAGAGGACGCAAGCCAGGAACCAAGCCATGACCGACCAGCATTTCGCCCTGTTCGACACCAGAATCGGCCTCTGCGCCATCGCCTGGGGCCCGCGCGGCATCAACGGCACGCAGCTTCCGATGGGCGGCGAGCAGAAGATCCGCACCCGGATCAGCCAGCGCCATGCCGACGCCACCGAGGCGGAGCCGACTCCCGAGGTGCAGCACGCGATCGACCGCATGACCAAACTGCTCGCGGGCGAACGCGACGACCTCACCGATATCGAGCTCGATCTCGACGGCGTTCCCGAGTTCAACCGCGGCGTCTACGAGATCGCCCGCGCCATCCCGCCCGGCAAGACCATCACCTATGGCGACATCGCCAAGCAGCTCGGTGGCGTCCAGTTGTCGCGCGACGTCGGCCAGGCGCTCGGCCGCAACCCCTGTCCGATCGTCGTGCCCTGCCACCGTGTGCTCGCTGCCAGCAACAAGCCCGGCGGCTTTTCGGCGAATGGCGGCGTGGTGACGAAGCTGAAGATGCTCGAGATCGAAGGCGCGCTGGTGAACCACACGCCGAGTTTGTTTGATTGAGCCTTAAATCTTCGCCGCGGTTTTCGGCCAGTACTTGTCGCGCAGATGCCGCTTCACCAGCTTGCCCGTCGGCGTGCGCGGCAGCTCGGCTTCGAAATCAATCGAGCGCGGGCATTTGATGGCGGAGAGGCGGGCCTTGCAGTAGGCGATCAGCTCGGCCTCGAGCTGCTTGCCGGCGCTCTTCATGTCGTGCGGCTGCACCACCGCCTTGACCTCTTCGCCCATCTCCTCGTTCGGCACGCCGAACACGGCGACGTCGGCGATTTCGGGGTGCGTGATCAGCACGTCCTCGGTTTCTTGCGGGTAAATGTTCACCCCGCCCGAGATGATCATGTAGGACTTGCGGTCGGTGAGGAACAGGAAGCCGTCCTTGTCGAGATAGCCGACGTCGCCGAGCGTCGACCATCCCTTGGCGTTGTAGGCCTTCTTCGTCTTCTCGGGGTCGTTGTGATAGGTGAAGGCTGGCGCGTCGGCGAAATAGACCGTGCCGATCTCCCCAACTGGCTGCTCCTCGTCGTTCTCGTCCAGAATCTTGATCTTGCCCACCACGGCACGGCCGACGCTGCCGCGATGCTCCAGCCATTGCTGCGAGTTGCAGACGGTGACGCCGTTGCCTTCCGAGCCAGCATAATACTCGATCAGGATTGGCCCCCACCATTCGATCATCTTGGCCTTCACGTCGACCGGGCAGGGGGCGGCGGCGTGGATTGCGCCCTTCAGCGTCGAGACATCGTATTTGGCGCGGACCTCGTCCGGCAGCTTCAGCATGCGCACGAACATGGTCGGTACCAGCTGGGATTGGGTGACCTTGTACTTCTCGACGAGCTTTAAGAATTCCTCAGCGTCGAAATGCTCCATGATGATGGAGGTGCCGCCCAGCACGATCGCCATCATGTTGAAGCGCAGAGGAGCCGCATGATAGAGCGGTGCCGGCGACAGATATGTGCTCTCGGCATTCATGCCGCACATGTCGGCGCAGAGCACGCGCAGGAATGCGTTCGGCACGTCAATCTTGTTGCCTTCGAACGCTTTCTTGATGCCCTTGGGTCGGCCGGTCGTGCCCGACGAATACAGCATGTCGTAACCTGCGACCTCGTCCGCGATCGGCGTGGTCGGTTGCGCCGCTGCCTCTTCGTCGTAGGAGCGGAAGCCGGGCAGGGGCTCGTCGACCATGTAGAAGATCGGCTCGCCTGGCTTGCCCTTGACTAAATCCTTGATCTGCTCAGCGCATTTTGGCGTGGTGATCACGACCTTGGCGCCGCAATCGCCGATGATGTAGTCGATCTCGTCCTGCTTCAGGTAGCGGCTGATCGCGGTGTAATAGAGCCCGCTGCGTTGCGCGGCCCAGCAGATCTCCATGAAGGCGAGGCGGTTCTCCATCAACAGCGCGATGTGGTCGCCGGCTTTCAAGCCGAGCGAGCGGAACAGCTGCGCGCCCTGGTTCGAGAGCTCGTCGAGTTCGCGATAGGTGATCGCCTTGCCGGTCCCGGCCATCTGGTAGGCGATCTTGTCAGGCGTGCTCTTCGCGTAGATGGACGGATGCGTCATGGCGTTTCCTCAAAAAAAGAGGCGAGCGGTGAATGGCGATAGGGGCGGAAGCCACTCCCCATCACCAGTCACCACTCGCCATTTGTTCTTCGCTTTTCTTCTTACAGTCGTTCGACGATCGTCACGTTGGCCATTCCGCCGCCTTCGCACATGGTCTGGAGACCATAGCGCTTGCCGCGCTGGTGCAGCGCGTGGACCAGCGTCGTCATCAGCTTGGTGCCGGAGCCGCCGAGTGGATGACCGAGTGCGATGGCGCCGCCATTGACGTTGAGGCGCGCTGGATCGGCACCGGTGGTCTTCAGCCAGCCCGTCGGCACCGAGGCGAAGGCCTCGTTGACTTCGAACAGGTCGATGTCGTCGACCTTCATGCCGGCCTTTTCCAGCGCCTTCTTGGTGGCGTGCAGCGGCGCATCGAGCATGATGACGGGATCGCCGCCGGTCATGGTCAAGTGGTGGATGCGTGCGAGCGGCTTCACACCGAGCTGCTTGAGGCCGCGCTCGTTGACGACCATGACGCCCGAGGCGCCGTCGCAGATCTGGCTGGCGCTGGCGGCAGTCAGCTTGCCGTTCTCGGCGATCAGCTTGACGCCCTTGATGCCTTCGAGCGTGGCGTCGAAGCGGATGCCTTCGTCGATGTGGTGGGTGTCCTTGGAGCCGTCGGCTCTGACAATCTCGAGCGGAACGATCTCCTTCTTGAAGTGACCCGCCTGGGTGGCCGCAATCGCGCGCTGATGGCTCTGGAACGAATATTCGTCGAGGTCATCCTTCGACAGCCCATACTTCTCGGCCATCATCTCGGCGCCGGTGAACTGGCTGAATACGATGTTCGGATATCTCGCCTCGATGCCAGGGCTCTTGTAATTGCCAAAGCCGTTCTTGGCAGGCAGCTGCGAGGACAGGCCCATCGGCACGCGCGTCATGGATTCCACGCCGGCCGCGATCACCACGTCCATGGTGCCGGACATCACGGCCTGTGCTGCAAAGTGCAACGCCTGCTGCGAGGAACCGCACTGGCGGTCGATCGAGGTGCCCGGCACGCTCTCCGGCAGCTTCGAGGCCATGATCGCGTTGCGCGCGACGTTGTTGGACTGCTCGCCGACCTGCATCACGCAGCCCATGATCACGTCCTCGACCAGCGCGGGATCGACCTTGGTGCGATCGACCAGTTCGTCCAGCACCTTGGCAGCGAGATCGGCCGGATGCCAGCCGGCGAGGCGGCCCCCCTTGCGCCCACCCGCGGTACGCGCAGCGGCGACGATATAAGCCTCGGCCATTTCGGTCTCTCCCATGATTGTTCTGAATTGGGTTTTCGGGGTTTTAAGGGCCGGGATATCGTTTAGTCAATCGATCAATTAACTCTTGTGGGGAGGCGCTGCTTGGGCTTATCTGCGGCCCGCTTGAGGCGACGAGGACAAGGGATCTCCGTGACTACCAGCGTACCGAGCAGGCTCCCTAGCGGAAGAAATTCCACGGCAGAGAAATTGCTCGTGGCCGCCAGCGAACTGATGATCGAACGCTCCTCGATCGAGATCTCGCTCTCCGACATTGCCCAGAAGTCAGGCGCCAACGCAGCGCTGGTCAAATATCATTTCGGCAACAAGGACGGCCTGCTGCTGGCGCTGCTCGCGCGCGATGCCGCGACCGAAATGTCCAATCTCGAATATCTGCTGGCGCAGCCGATTACAGCGACGGCAAAACTGAAGCTGCACATCGCCGGCATCATCCGCGCATATCATCGGTTCCCTTACATGAACCGGCTGATCCATTATCTGCTGCACGAGAGCGTCGCCGGCTCCGCCGATGAAGTCTCGAAATTCTTCGTCGCGCCGCTGCTCGACTTTCATCGCCGCCTGCTCGACGAAGGCGTCAGCCGCGGTGAATTCCAACAGACCGATCCGGTGTTGTTCTACACCAGCCTGATCGGCGCTTGCGATCATCTGTTCTTCGGCCGGCACGCGATGTCTCGCGCGACCGGCGTCGGCCCGGTCACCGACGAAGTCTGCCGGCAATACATCAAGCACATGGAAACGCTGATCTGCGGTGGCATCCTCACGCAACCCGAGGAAGCTGCTGCCGCCGGATAATCCGGCCAGGACTCATAAGTAAGTCTAGAGAAGAAACGCCCAAGGAAAGGTAGCCTGTCATGGAATTGAAAGACGTAGCCGTTCTCATCACCGGTGGTGGCTCGGGTCTCGGCGAAGCGACCGCGCGCGCCATGGCGGCCAAGGGCGCGAAGATCGGCGTGATCGACCAGAACAAGGAGAACGCCGAGAAGGTCGCCGCGGAAGTGAAGGGCATCGCGCTTCATGCCGACGTCACCAGCGAGGAGCAGATCAAGGCTGCGATCGCCAAGGCGGAAGCCGCGCATGGCGTTGCTCGCGTGCTGATGAACTGCGCCGGCATCGGCGGTTCGCAGCGCATCGTCGGCCGCGATGGCGTCTACCCGCTCGAAAAGTTCGCGCGTATCATCAACGTCAATCTGATCGGCACGTTCAACTGCCTGCGACTGTTCGCCGAGCGCCTCGTCACGATCGAGCCTGTTGGTGAGGAGCGCGGCGTCATCATCAACACCGCGTCGGTGGCCGCCTATGAAGGCCAGATCGGCCAGATCGCCTATTCGGCCTCGAAGGGCGGCGTTGTCGGTTTGACCTTGCCTGCCGCACGCGATCTCGCGAGCCAGAAGATTCGCGTCAACACCATCGCGCCCGGCTTATTCTTCACGCCGCTGCTGATGGGTCTCAATGAGGAGGCGCGCAAGAGCCTGGGCGCTCAGGTGCCGCATCCCTCGCGCCTTGGCGATGCCAAGGAGTACGGCGCACTCGCCGTGCACATCGTCGAGAACGCGATGCTCAACGGCGAGACCATCCGCCTCGATGGCGCCATCCGCATGGCTCCGCGGTAGGCTCTTCCCTTCTCTCCTTGTGGGAGAAGGTGGCATAGGCGGCCTCCGGCCGCCGTCCTTAGTAGGACGCCGATGCTTTGCATCGGCTATAGCGCCGGATGAGAGGTTCTCTCCACGGAGACAGACCCCTCACCCAAGCGAGTATGTGGCTAGCGAAGTACATGCCCTCTCCCACAAGGGGAGAGGGCGCAGCAATCGGCGCCGTGACTCGCGGCTAGCACGAGGCTTTCCATGTCCCAACCGCTGCTGATCGAGCATGACGACGGCGTCGACCGGGTGACGCTCAATCGGCCTGACAGTCTCAACGCGCTCGATCCTGCGCTGATCGATGCGCTCAACGTCTATTTCCAGGGACTCCAGCGCAACCGCGACACACGCGTCGTCGTGCTACGCGGTGCCGGCAAGAATTTTTGCGCCGGCCTCGATCTGAAGGCGGCGATGGCGCGCCGCGCCGGGCAGCAGGAGCCGCCTGGCGTCATGGAGTCGCTGGATTCGCAGCGACGCATCGCCGACATCGTGATGCTGATGCGCCGCTGTCCGCAGCCGATCCTGTCGCTGGTGCAGGGCGCGGCGGCCGGCGGCGGTTTTGCGCTGGCGCTGGCCTCCGACATTCGCATTGCGACGAAGTCGGCGCGGATGAACTGCGCCTTCATCAAGCTCGGCCTTGGCGGCTGCGACATCGGCACCAGCTATTTCCTGCCGCGGCTGGTCGGCGTGTCGGTGGCGTCGGAACTGATCCTCACGGGACGCTTCATCGGCGCGGAGCGGGCACTTGCGGTCGGGCTCGTCTCTGAGGTCGTGGACGAAGACAAGCTCGACGTGGCCGCCGAGCCTTACGTCGATGCGATGATCACGGCCTCGCCGGTGGGGCTGCGCCTGTCAAAGGAATGTCTTAACATGAGCGTCGATGCAGGATCGCTGGAAGCCGCGATCGCGATGGAGGACCGCAACCAGGTCCTGTGCAGCCGCTCCGAGGAATTTTCGGAAGGCATCAGGGCCTTCCTTGAGAAGCGAAAGCCTGTCTATATCAAGCGCTGAACAACGAATATCCGCAAAGGACAAGAAATTCCGGGAGACGCAAAATGAGTGGAAGCGCGGCGGCGGTGATGTCAAAGCCCGCCTTTCGCAGGGTCGAGTGGCTCGCGCGCGACATCGATGTCGAGCGCCGCGCTGATGGCACGGTGGTGCTGAAGTCGCGCATTCCGCTGCAGGCTTACGAAAAGCATCTTCCGGCTTCGCTGGCGAAATGGGCCAGGGAAGCGCCCGAGCGCATCTGGCTCGCGCAGCGCGGCGGCCCGAACCGCGAATGGCGAAAAGTCTCGTATGGCGAAGCCAAGCGCACGGTCGATGCGCTGACGCAGGCGCTGCTGAATCTCAAACTCGACGGACGCCCGGTCGCGATCCTCTCCGGCAATTCGATCGAGCACGCGCTGATGACGCAGGCGGCGATGCAGGCACGCGTCCCGGCCGCCCCGGTGTCGCCGGCTTACTCCTTGATGAGCCATGATCACGTCAAGCTGAAGTATCTGTTTGACCTGATCAAGCCGGCTGTGGTGATGGTGCAGGACGGCCCGACCTTCAAAAAGGCGCTGAAAGCGCTCGATCTCACCGGCGTCACTGTCGTGCACGTCTCCCGGCCCTGTGAGGGCGTCAAGAGCGTCAGCTTTGCCGACCTTGCGGCAACACCTGTGACGAAGGATGTCGAGGAGTCGATCGCGAAGATCACGCCCGACACCGTCGGCAAGTTGCTGTTCACGTCGGGCTCGACCGGCATGCCCAAGGCCGTCATCAATACGCAAGAGATGATGTGCGCCAATGCCGCGATGATGATGCAGGTGCGGCCGCGCATCCCGGGCGGTCCGCTGCCGGTGGTGCTGGACTGGATGCCGTGGAATCACACCATGGGCGGCAATGCCGCGTTCCATCCGGTGCTGGTCGATGGCGGCACGCTCTATATCGACGACGGCCGGCCGATGCCGGGACAGCTCGAGGAGACGATCAGGAATCTCCGCGAGATCTCGCCGACTTATTATGCCAACGTGCCGGCCGGCTATGCTGCGCTGGCGGCGGCGATGGAAAAGGACGACGCGCTGTGCCGCTCCTTCTTCAAGAACCTTTCGATCATGGCCTATGGCGGTGCGCGGCTGCCCGACGATCTCTACGATCGCATGCAGGCGCTTGCGGTCAAGACCACCGGTGAGCGCATCGTGTTCTACACTGGCTGGGGTTCGACCGAGACCGCGCCGACTTCGACCGGCACCTATTGGGACACCGAACGCGTCGGCCTGATCGGCCTGCCGTTCCCCGGCGTCGAGCTGAAGATGGTGCCGTGCGGCTCGAAATACGAGTTGCGGCTGCGCGGCGTCAACGTCACGCCCGGCTATTTCGGCCAGCCCGATCTCACCAAGAAGATGTTCGACGAAGAAGGCTTTTACTGCATCGGCGACGCCGGCATTTTCGTCGACGACAACGATCCGGTGAAGGGCATCATCTTTGCGGGTCGGGTCGTCGAGGACTTCAAGCTCACCACCGGCACGTTCGTTCATGTCGGCTCGCTCCGCACCGACGCGATCGCGGCGGCGACGCCGGTCGTGCATGACGCGCTGGTTGCAGGGCAGGATCGCGCTTTCATCGGGCTCCTTGCCTGGCCGAACCTGCATGCATGCCGCCAGCTCGTCGGCAATCCCGATCTCAGCTTCGAGGATGCGGTGAAGCATCCCGAGGTGATTGCGTGCTTCAATCGCGGCCTCCAGGCCCACAACAAGGAATGCGAGGGCGCCAGCAGCCGTATCATCGCGCGCGCGATGCTGATGGTCGAGCCGCCTTCGATCGACGGCAACGAGCTCACCGACAAGGGCTATATCAACCAGCGCGCCGGCCTCGAGCGCCGCGCGGCGCTGGTCGAGCGGCTCTATGCGGACAAACCGGATCAGGATGTGATCGTGCTGCGATGAAGCACTTCTCTCTCCACTCGTCATTCCGGGGCGCGCGCAGCACGAACCCGGAATCCATCGGGCCGCATAAAGGCGGTGAAATGGATTCCGGGCTCGCCGCTACGCGACGCCCCGGAATGACGGTCTCTAACAACAAATAAGAGGGCAGGCCGCCATGAACTTCGATTTCTCTGACGACCAGAAACAGCTCCGTGACCAGGCGCGCAAATTCCTCACAGAAAAATGCTCACCCAAAGCCGTGCGCGTCGTGCTCGACGGCAAGGCGCCTTACGACAAGGAACTCTGGAAGGGCCTTGCCGAGATGGGCTTCCTCGGCGTTGCAATCCCCGAGGAGCTCGGCGGTGCCGGCGCCGGCCATCTCGAGCTCTGCGTGATCGCGGAGGAGATGGGCCGCGCCAATGCACCGGTGCCGTTCTCCTCGACCGTTTATCTTGCCGCCGAAGCGTTGCTGATCGCCGGCAGTGACGTGCAAAAGAAGAAGTGGCTGCCAGCGATCGCTTCGGGCGAAGCGATCGGCACGCTGGCGCTGTTCGAGGGCAAGGGCAGTCCGGCGCCGAAGAACGTCAAGCTCACGGCTGCGAACGGCGTGCTCAACGGCGTCAAGAAGCCAGTGCCCGATGGCGCGATTGCTGACTTTGCTGTGGTTGCAGCGCGCACGGGATCGAGCGGGCGCGACGGTGACATCTCGCTGTTCCTCGTTGACCTCAAGGCAGGCGGCGTCGAGGTGAAAAGCCTCACCAATCTCGACCCGACCCGTGGTCAGGCCGAGATCACCTTCAAAGATGCCAAGGCTGAGCCGCTCGGTGTGGCCGGCGAGGGTTGGAGCATTTTAACCGAGGTGCTCGACCGCGCCGCGGTGCTGTGCGCCTTCGAGCAGGTCGGCGGCGCTGACCGCGCGTTGGAGATGGGCCGCGACTACGCGCTCGACCGTATCGCCTTCGGCCGCCAGATCGGCTCGTTCCAGGCGATCAAGCACATGCTCGCGGACATGTATGTCTCGGCGACGCTGGCGCGCTCCAACAGCTATTACGGCGCCTGGGCGCTCTCGACCAACGCGGCCGAACTGCCGGAAGCCGCTGCCGCCGCGCGCATCAGCGCGACGCAGGCGTTCCAGCACTGCGCCAAGAACAACATCCAGGTTCACGGCGGCATGGGTTTCACCTGGGAGTTCGACTGCCACATGTACTACCGTCGCGCCAACGCGATGGCACTCGGGCTCGGCAGCCTCACCTATTGGGAAGATCAACTGATCGATCGCATGCGCAAGAAGAACGCGGCTTAGGCGAAGGACACTGTCATGAACTTCGACGACACTCCGCAGGAAGCCGAATTCCGCGCCACCGCGCGGGCGTGGATCGGCGCCAACGCGCCGAAGCAATATGAGGAGGATCTGCGCAAATCCTCGCTCGGTCGTACCGTGCTCAGGAACGCTGACATTCTCGAGGTTGCAAAGGCCTGGCAGAAGAGGAAGGCCGATGCCGGCTGGGCCTGCCTGCACTGGCCAAAGGAATATGGCGGCCGCGGCTCATCGCCGATCGAGCGCGTGATCTGGCAGCAGGAGGAGGGGCCGTTCGGCCAGCTGTCCCGCATGTTCATCATCGGCCACGGCATGTGCGGGCCGACCATGATGGCGTTCGCACGCGAGGAGCATAAGCGCACCTACCTCCCGCCGCTCGCATCAGGCGAGAAGGTCTGGTGCCAGCTGTTCTCCGAACCGGCCGGCGGCTCCGATGTCGCTGGCCTGCGCACGCGCGCAGAGAAGGATGGCGACGACTGGGTCATCAACGGCCAGAAGATCTGGACGTCGGGCGCGCATTATTCCGACTACGGCATCTTGCTCACCCGCACCGATCCCACCGTGCCCAAGCACAAGGGTCTCACCATGTTCTTCCTGGACATGAAGAGCCCGGGCGTCGAAGTGCGGCCGATCAAGCAGGCGAGCGGTGCGTCCGACTTCAACGAAGTTTATTTCACCAATGTCCGCATCCCCGACCATCAGCGCCTCGGCGAGGTCGGTGACGGCTGGAACGTTTCGCTGACCACTCTGATGAACGAACGCAGTGCGATCGGTGCGGCCGTCTCGACCGGTTTCCCCGAACTGTTCGAATATTGCTCCAGCCTGATGCTCGATGACGGTCCGGCGATCGAGGATCGCGCGGTGCGCTCGAAGCTCGCCAACTGGGCGGTGAAGGCGAGCGGGCTGAAATACACCAGCATGCGCGCGATCTCCGCGCTGTCGAAGGGCGAGCGGCCTGGTCCGGAGAACTCGATCGGCAAGCTCGTGGCGGGCTCCATGATTCAGGACGTCGCGACCTACGCACTCGATCTGCAAGGTGCCGCCGGCGTCGTCAGCGGCGAGGATGCCGAGCTCGCCGGCCGCTTCCAGGCGATGCTGCTGCGTGCGCCGGGCACCCGCGTCGAAGGCGGCACCGACGAGATCATGCGGAACATCATCGCCGAGCGGGTGCTGGGCCTGCCCGGCGACATCAGGGTCGACAAGGACGTGCCGTTCAACAAGATCCCGACCAGGGGAAGAGGGTAGAGGTTCGCCATGAATTTCGACGATACCCCGCAGGAAGCCGCATTCCGCGAGACCGCGCGCAAATGGATCACCGCCAACGCGCCGAAGGAGTTCGAGCAGGAGCTGTCAAAATCCTCGCTCGGCCGCATCAGGCTTGCCAAGCACGACATGGTCGAGGTCGGCAAGGCCTGGCAGAAGAAGAAGGCCGAAGGCGGCTGGGCCTGCCTGCACTGGCCGAAGGAATATGGTGGTCGTGGCGCCACGCCGATCGAGCGCGTGATCTGGCAGCAGGAAGAGGGCGTCTACGGCAAGCTGACGCAGCCATTCCAGATCGGCGAGGGCATGTGCGGCCCGACCGTGATGGCTTGGGGCACCGAGGACGCCAAGCGCCGCTATTTGCCGAAGCTCGCCTCGGGCGAGGAGATCTGGTGTCAGCTGTTCTCCGAGCCGTCCGCCGGCTCTGATGTCGCGGGCCTGCGCACGCGCGCGGAGAAGAAGGGCGACGTCTGGGTTGTGGACGGCCAGAAGATCTGGACTTCCGGCGCGCATTACTCCGACTACGGTCTGTTGATCGCGCGCACCGATCCAAATGTGCCCAAGCACAAGGGCCTCACCATGTTCTTCCTGGACATGAAGAGCCCTGGTGTCGAGGTGCGGCCGATCAAGCAGGCCAACGGCATGCAGGAGTTCAACGAGGTCTATTTCACTGATGTCGTCATCCCGGACAGCCAGCGTCTCGGCGCGGTCGGCGAAGGCTGGAGCGTCTCGCTGACCACGCTGATGAACGAACGCATGTCGATCGGCGCGCGGCTCGCGACCGGCGTCCCTGAGATGTTCGAGTTTTGCTCGAACCTGACGCTGGAGGATGGTCTCGCCATCGACGATCCCGCTGTGCGCTCAAAGCTTGCGAGCTGGGCGGTGAAGTCGAGCGGGCTGAAATACACCAGCTACCGCGCGATCTCGGCGCTGTCGAAAGGCGAGCGGCCGGGACCGGAGAACTCCATCGGCAAACTGGTCTCGGGCATGATGCTCCAGGACATCGCGACCTACGCCATGGACCTCCAGGGCGCGGCCGGAGTGCTCACCGGCAGCGACGAGGAGACGGTGCACGGCCAGTTTCAGCAGATGCTGCTGTCCTCGCCCTCGATGCGGATTGCCGGCGGCACCGACGAGATCTTGCGCAACATCATCGCCGAGCGGGTACTGGGATTGCCGGGGGATATCCGCGTCGACAAGGATGTGCCTTACAACAAGATCCCGACCAAGGGGCGGTGACAACTTCAATCACGGAATCGTAGGGTGGGTTAGTTAGCGCAGCGTAACCCACCTCTTAGCTTCCGCAGAGGAGACAGAAGTGGTGGGTTACGCCGCGCGGTTTGCGCTTCGCGCAATCCGCGGGGTTAACCCACCCTACGAAGAAAGCGACGCGAGCTAGATCATGGACGCTAAAGTCAACCAAAACGACCGCATCGGCGTGCTCGAAGAGCTCCTCAACGAGCGTTACTCCGTGCGCGCCTTCCTGCCCAAGGAGGTCGATCGCGCCACTATCGAGCATGTGCTGACCACGGCGCAGCGGACCGCGTCCTGGTGCAACAGCCAGCCCTGGCAGGTCATCATCGCCAGCGGCGAGGCGAAAGAGCGCTTCCGCCAACTGATCTACAAGGAGGCCTCAGGCGGCCTTGGCGACGATTATGATTTCACGCCGCCGCGCGAATATGTCGGCGTCTATCTCGAGCGCCGCCGCGAGAGCGGCTTTCAGCTCTACAACACGCTCGGCATCCCGCGCGGCGACAAGATGGGTTACGCCAAGCAGGCGCTGGAGAATTACAATTTCTTTGGCGCGCCGCATGTCGCGATCATTCACACCAATGAGCCACTCGGCATCTATGGCGCGATCGACTGCGGTGCCTATGTTTCAAATTTCATGCTCGCCGCGCAAGCGCTCGGGCTCGGCACGATTCCGCAGGCCGCGCTGGCGCGCCATTCCGGCCTGATCCGCCGCCACTTCAACTTGCCCGACGACCGCCGTGTCGTCTGCGGCATCTCGTTCGGCTATGCCGATCATGCGCACAAGGTCAACAGTTACCGCACCTCGCGCGCATCAGTCGCTGACACAGTGACGTTCGTCGAGACATGACTCGAGCCGAGTTGGCTTGTTCACACGCGCGCAAAGACGGCCGCACAAACGGCCGCCTTCGCGAGCTGCCTTGATCAAATGACGCGCTATCCGCCGCTGCCGCCGATCACGGCGCGCACGGTCTCGTCGGGCCCGAAGTCCTCGGCGCCGTCGACATAGAGCAGCGCGGCGAGCTTCGAGCGCGCGCGGTTGACGCGGCTCTTGATGGTGCCGACGGCACAGCCGCAGATCGAGGCCGCATCCTCATAGGAGAAGCCAGAGGCTCCGACCAGGATCAGCGCCTCACGCTGATCTTGGGGAAGCTTCTCGAGCGCGGTGCGAAACTCTTCGAACTCGAGATGAGCGTTCTGCGAAGGCTGCGTCTTCAGCGTCTTGGCATAGTTGCCCTCGGCGTCCTCGACCTCACGCCGCCGCTTGCGATAGTCGGAGCGAAACAGATTGCGCAGGATCGTGAACAGCCACGCCGGCAGATTGGAGCCGGGCTGGAACGAGTCGATGTTGGCGAGCGCGCGGAGCAGCGTCTCCTGCACCAGATCGTCGGCGCGGTCGGCATTGCCGCTAAGCGATATGGCGAACGCGCGCAGGCTTGGCACGGCCGCCAGAATGTCGTCACGCAGGGAGTTTGTGAGAGGCATTAGTCCCTCCCATTGTTGTCGTTGGAGCCCCCAGCCCCATTCTCGTTTGGAGACCCACCTCCCGGCGCATCAAGCTTTTTGATGAGCTCCGCGAACCGGTCCGGAACCCCCTGCCGCACGACATCATCATACATCGCGCGCAGTTGATGCCCTATCCGGGATTGGATCTCCGGAGTGAGGCCTCCCTTGCCGGGGGTCGTGCTTTTGCTGGCTTGAGACTTGAGATCTTTCATGACCTGTTCCACGTTTCCCCGGGTTAAGTGACTGCAAAATAGAGAAGTTTTCTCAACCGGGAGCCGTTCCCTGGACGAGTTCAATTCAGGGTTCGACAAAAAGTTCCCAGCCAAAGGGAACTTTTCTTATCCTGAGGCGTAATCAGCCCCAGCAGGGGAACCCGGGCCTCCCCTCATGTTGCCTGGTTCCTCAAGGTTGGCCCGATGATGAATGGAGTGGGGATGTCCCGTTCACAGCTCGTTGCTGAACACTTGCCGTTGTTGCGCCGGTATGCGCGCGCCCTGACAGGCAGCCAGGCCTCCGGCGACGCCTATGTCGCAGCCATGTTGGAAGCCATGCTGGGAGATCCGTCGGTGCTCGACGAAAGCCATGGGCCGCGGGCCGGCCTGTTCCGGCTGTTTACCCAGATCTGGAATTCGGTTTCGGTCAATGACGATTCCGAGGTGGCGACACTGCCGATGCCGCCGGAACGCCGGCTGTCCAATATCACGCCGCTGCCGCGCCAAGCCTTCCTGCTACTCTCGCTCGAGGGCTTTTCGGAAGAGGAAGTCGCTTTCGTCCTCGGCACCGACGTTGCCGAGACGCGCCGGCTGGCTGACGCCGCCGGCCGCGAGATGGCGGCGGAGATCGCAACCGACGTGCTGATCATCGAGGACGAGACCTTCATCGCCATGGACCTCGAGAGCCTGGTGAAGAATCTCGGCCACAATGTCGTCGGCGTCGCGCGCACCCATGCCGATGCCGTGGCGCTGGCCAAGAACAAGCGGCCGGGCCTCATCCTCGCCGATATCCAGCTCGCCGACGGCTCCTCGGGCCTCGATGCGGTAAACGAGCTGCTGCGCACCTTCGAGGTGCCTGTCGTGTTCATCACCGCCTATCCCGAGCGCTTCCTCACCGGCGAACGCCCCGAGCCGGCCTTCCTGATCTCAAAACCGTTCCAGCCCGCGATGGTGTCGGCGGTGGCGAGCCAGGCGCTGTTCTTCCAGCGCAACTCGCGCAACCGGGCGCCGAAGGCCCCGGCGGCGTAGCGCGACCAGCCATCTGGCGATGACGATTCGATCCGGCGTGCCGCGAGGCACGCCGGATTTTTCGTGCCCGCTTGACTGGTATTGAATTCGCCGCCCATACCTCGTGCATCTCGACAATCGGAGACGTATCCATGGACCAGCAACTGCTCGACCGCCTCGCCATCCGCGACCTCGTCGAGAACTGGGCGGTGTGGCGCGATGCCGGCGACTGGGAGCGCTTTGCCACCGTCTGGCACGAGGAAGGCTGGATGTCCGCCACCTGGTTTCAGGGGCCGGCGCGGGAGTTCATGCGGGTCAGCCAGGAAGGCTTTGCCAAGGGCGTGCGCATTCTGCATTTCCTTGGCGGCAGCAGCATCGACCTTTCGCGCGAGCGTGCCATTGCGCAAACCAAGATGACGATTTCGCAGCGGGCCCTGGTGCACGACGTGCTCTGCGACGTCGTCTGCACCGGCCGCTTCTACGATTTCCTGGAGAAGCGAAAGGATCAGTGGGGCATCGTCCGCCGCCAGCCGATCTACGAGAAGGACCGGATCGATCCGGTCGATCCGGCAGCAGAGCTTCGCCTCGACCAGCAAGCGCTCGCCGCGCTGCCCGAAGGCTACCGCCACCTCGCCTACATGCAGGAGCTGATCGGCTACAAGGTCAAGCGCGACATGCCGGGCCTGATCGGCCCCGAGGTCGAGAAGCTCTATGGCGAGGGACGGGACTGGCTGGCGGGGAAGGCCAAATAGTCTGCAAGCAAGGTGAGCCCCAGACAAAAGTAAGGCGCGACTGGCATCACCACAGTCGCGCCCTACGTCGCCGGCTTATGGGGCAGGGGGGAATAGCCGGCTGTTGAGACGACTCCCAGCCAAGAGAGTCGTTCCCAGTGGTCGCAAAATTTTTTAAGCGGCTTTTGTGCGCTCTGGCGTGAATTTGGCACACGGTTAAGTGATCTTAACTTCTGGGAAACTCCGGTCCTCCCCTCGCGTTGTTCCCGCGATCGCCATGGGGCGAGGGACCGATAGTCATGCCACAGATTCAAAAGGTAATTTTTGGTGCCGTCGCGCTTATAGCGACGCTGGGCGCCGTTCAGGTCGGCGCCGTGCAACTGGCTTCCGGCCAGGATCTGGCCGAGCGCTGGGAAGCGCTGGCCGACCAGCCGGGCCAAACCTCAGGTCGCAACCTCGCAACTCATAACGTCAACCGCGCCGGTAAGTCCGACCGCCTCGCCGACCTGAAGCCGGCGGCGGTTCCGACTCGTACCGTCTCGATGCGGTTGAACGACCTTGCCGATACGTCCGTGCTGCTGCGGGTCCCCGCGGTCACCGAGACCGGCAACGCCAAGCCGGCGTCGTTGCTTCTGACGCCGGGCCGCAAGCCCACGATCGCCTGCGAGCCGATGGTCAGCTCCCTGACCGAGGTCGCCAAGCTGCTGCAGCCTGGCCGCTGCGTGACCTGATCCGCATCGGCCCTCCGCGCAAAAACGTCCTCCCGTCGGGAGGGCGGCTTTGCACGCGCACTTGATCCGCCGTCCCATCGCGTTATATCCCGGCTTTCTCCATTTCTGATTGACCGGGTAAACGCATGACGACGTCCGATACGGCCACGCATACGCAGCCTTTCCAGGCTGAGGTTTCCGAGCTCCTGCACCTGATGGTGCATTCCGTCTATTCGGAGACCGACATTTTCCTGCGCGAGCTGGTCTCCAACGCCTCGGATGCCTGCGACAAGCTGCGCTATGAGGCGATTGCTAGTCCCGCCCTGCTGGGCGAGGGCGACGCGCTCAAGATCCGCATTATCCCGAGCAAGGCGTCCGCAACGCTGACCATTGCCGATAACGGCATCGGCATGGAGCGGCAGGAGCTGATCGACCATCTCGGCACCATCGCCCGCTCCGGCACCAAGGCCTTCGTGTCGAAGCTGAAGGAGGCCAAGGACGGGCTTGGCCTGATCGGCCAGTTCGGCGTCGGCTTCTATTCCGCCTTCATGGTCGCCGAGAAGATCGTGGTGATAAGCCGCCGCGCCGGCGAAAGCGACGTCTGGAGCTGGACATCGTCAGGCGGCTCCGGCTTCGAGATCGCGCGCGCCAGTGACGAGGAGGCGGCCCGCGTGGCGCGCGGCACCGAGATCGTCCTGCACCTGAAGGATGACGCCAAGAAATATCTCGAAACATACGAGATCGAGCGCATCGTCAGCGCCTACTCCGACAATATCCTGTTCCCGATCGAGCTCGTGCCGGAAGAGGGCGAGCCGCGCCAGATCAATTCGGCAAGCGCGCTGTGGCAGCGCTCGAAATCCGAGCTTTCGCCTGAGGACTACAAGAAGGCCTATCAGCAGATCGCGTCCGCCTTTGACGACCCCGCGATGACGCTGCACTACCGTGCGGAGGGGCGATACTCCTACGCCGTGCTGCTGTTTGCGCCCTCGACCAAGCCGTTCGACCTGTTCGAGCCGAACCGCAAAGGCCGCGTCAAGCTCTATGTCCGGCGCGTCTTCATCACCGATGATGCCGACCTGTTGCCCGGCTATCTCCGCTTCATCCGCGGCGTCGTCGACAGCGAGGATCTTCCGCTCAACATCTCGCGCGAGATGCTGCAGAACAATCCGCAGCTGGCGCAGATCCGCAAAGCGGTGGCGACCCGCGTCGTCAATGAGCTCGAAAGCCTCGCCGAAAAGGACGCGGAGAATTTCGCAAAGATCTGGGATGCCTTCGGCGCGGTGCTGAAAGAGGGCGTCTACGAGGATTTCGAGCGCCGCGAGAAGCTGCTGGCGCTGTCGCGCTTCACCACCACGACCGGTGAGAAGCGCGCGCTCAAGGACGTCGTGGCCGATTTCAAGCCGAACCAGACCGAGATCTATTATCTCGTCGGCGACAGCATCGAGCGGCTGAAGTCCAGCCCGCGGCTGGAAGCCGCGACCGCGCGCGGCATCGAGGTGCTGCTGTTGTCTGATCCGGTCGACGCCTTCTGGACCTCGATGCCGACGGAGTTCGAGGGCAAGCCGCTGAAGTCGCTGAGCCAGGGCGAGCTCAATCTCGACCTGATCCCGCGCGTCGACGACAAGGACGAGGCAAAGAAGGAGGAGCCTGCCGCGGACGAGGCCGCCACCATCGCAGTGATCAAGGCGGCGCTCGGCGAGCGCGTCAGCGACGTCAAGGCCTCGACCCGCCTCACCAGCTCCGCCTCCTGCCTCGTCGCCGACAGCCAGGGTCCGAGCCGCGAGCTCGAGCGCATCCTGGCGCAGCAGAACCGCGGCATGCGGACCAAGCCGATCCTGGAGATCAATCTGCGTCACCCCATGGTGACGGCGATCACCAGGGCCCAGGCCGGCTCGACGACGGTCGACGATCTCAGCCTGCTCCTGCTCGAACAAGCGCAGATCCTGGATGGCGAACTGCCGGAAGATCCGGCCGCGTTTGCTGCAAGGCTGAACCGGCTGGTGTTGCAGGGGCTGGGCTGAGGCCCATCTCCCCCCGCCGTCATTGCGAGGAGCTTGCGACAAATTGCGTGGCAAGTTTGCGTTGATGCGACGAAGCCATCCAGAGATGTTTCCACGGAGGCAGTCCTGGATCCCTTCGCTCGCAATCACGGGGGCCGAGGGGTGCGTTAGTTACTCTGCCGCGTCCTCCTGCTCTTCCAGCTCGACCTCCGCCTCCGGTTTCTTCTCCATCCAGCGTGACAGGGTGTTGGAGAAGCGGTCGAGGTAGAGATAGACGACGGGCGTCGTGAACAAGGTCAGTGCCTGGCTGACGATGAGGCCCCCGACCATGGCGTAGCCGAGCGGCTGGCGGATTTCCGCGCCCGTCCCGGTGCCGAGCATCAGGGGCACGCCGCCGAGCAAGGCCGCCATCGTGGTCATCATGATCGGCCGGAAGCGCAGCAGCGCGGCCTGGCGGATCGATTGCTCCGGCGTCAGGTGCTGCTCGCGCTCGGCAGCGATGGCGAAGTCAACCATCATGATGCCGTTCTTCTTGACGATGCCGATCAGGAGGATGACGCCTATCAAGGCGATCAGGCTGAAGTCGAAGCCTGCGATCATCAGAATCGCGATTGCGCCGACGCCGGCCGACGGGAGTGTGGACAGGATGGTCAGCGGATGGATGTAGCTCTCGTAGAGGACGCCGAGCACCAGGTAGACGACGACGAGCGCGGCGAGGATCAGCATCGGTACGGTGCCGAGCGACTGCTGGAACGCCTGCGCAGTCCCCTGGAAGCTCATTGACAGCGTTGGCGGCGCGCCCATCTCGCTGACCGCGCGCATCACGGCCGCGGTCGCCTGTCCGAGCGCAACGTCCTCGGCCAGGTTGAAGCTGATCGTCACTGCCGGAAACTGGCTCTGATGCGCGATCGCGAGCGGACGCACCGGGTCGTTGTTCCAGCGGCAGATGACCGAGAGCGGGACTTCGTCGCCTGTCAACGGCGACTTGATGTAGAGCTTGTCGAGCGTGTCGAGCTTGCCTTGCAGCGCGGGGGTGATCTCGAGCACCACGTGATAGCTATTGGTCTGCGTGAAATATTGGGCCACCTGGCGTTGGCCGAACGCGTCGTAGAGCGTGTCGTCGATCAGCTGCGGCTGGATGCCATAGCGTGCGGCGGTGTCCCGGTTGATCGTCAGCTGCAGCGTCGTGCCTTCGGTCTGCTGGTCAGTGGCGACGTCACGAAGTTCCGGCAGGCTTCTCATCTCCCCTAGGATTTTTGGCGCCCACGTATTCAGCTCGGTAAGATTGGCGTCCTGGAGCGTGAATTCGAACTGGGTGCGGGTGGCGCGGCCGCCGAGCCGGACGTCCTGCGAGGCCTGCATATAGAGGCGGGCGCCCTCGACCTTGGCGAGCTTTGGCCGCAGCCGCGCAATGATTTGCTGCGCATTGGCGTCGCGCTCCCCGATCGGCTTCAGCGTGACGTACATGCGTCCCGAATTCAGCGCCGTGCCGCCTCCGCCGATGAACATCGCGATGGAATCGACGGCTGGGTCTGCCTGCACGATGGCATTGAGTTCCTCCTGACGCCGCTTCATCTCGGTGAAGGAGACATCCTGGGACATTTCCGACACCGCAGTGAGGAAGCCATTGTCCTGCTGCGGGAAGAAGCCCTTCGGGATCAGGATGAACAGCAGGGCCGACAGCGCGACGGTGCCGAAGAAAACACAGAGCGTGATGAGGCTGTGCCGCAGCGCGAGGTCGAGCCCGCGCTCATAGGCGCCGAGCAGGCGCTCGAACAGCCGCTCGCTCCATTGGTAGAAGCGGCCGGCGCGGGCCTCGTGATCGGAGCGCAGAAAGCGCGAAGCCATCATTGGTGTCAGCGTCAACGAAACCATGAGCGAGACGAAGATCGCCATCGACAGCGTCACCGCAAATTCGCGGAACAGCCGGCCGATGATGCCGCCCATCAGCAGCAGGGGGATCAGTACGGCGACCAGCGAGATGCTGATGGAGACGATGGTGAAGCCGATCTCGGCCGCGCCCTTGTAAGCGGCGGTCACCGGGTTCTCGCCCCGCTCGACATAGCGCGTGATGTTCTCCAGCATCACGATGGCGTCGTCGACCACGAAGCCGACCGCGATGGTCAGCGCCATCAGCGACAGATTGTCCAGCGAGTAGCCGAACACCCAAATCAAGGAGCAGGCACCGAGCAGGGCCAATGGCACGGTGATGCTCGGGATGATCGTAGCCCAGAAGCTTCGCAGGAACACGAAGATCACCATCACCACCAGCATGATGGTGATCATCAGCGTGATCTGTACGTCGTCGACCGCGGCGCGGATGGTGATGGTGCGGTCGCTGATGATTTTGATCTTGATCGCCGGCGGGATCGCCGCGATCAGCCGCGGCAACTTCTCCTTGATGCGGTTCACCGTGTCGATGACGTTGGCCCCCGGCTGCTTGAAGATCACCAGGAAGACGCCGCGCTTGCCGTCGGCCCAGGCCGCGGTCTTCATGTCCTCGGGCCCCGATACCGCTTCGCCGATATCGCGAATCCGCAAAGGCGCGCCGTTGCGATAGGCGACGATGACGTCCTGCCACTGGCTGGCTTCGAGCAGTTGGTCGTTGGCATAGACGGTATAGGCGCGCCGCGTGCCGTCGATGTTGCCCTTCGGGCTGTCCGTGGTGGCGATCGCGATCTGGTTGCGCACGTCCTCCAGCGACAGTCCCTTGGCGACCAGCTTGGCCGGATCGACCTGGATGCGCACGGAAGGCTTCTGCTGCCCGCCGACGAACACCTGGGCGACGCCGGGAATCTGGCTGATCTGCTGTGCGAGCTGAGCGTCAGTGCGATCGCTGACGGTGGTGAGCGGAAGTGTCTCTGATGTCGCCGACAGGATCATGATCGGCGAGTCCGCCGGATTGACCTTGCGATAGGTCGGAGGTGAGGGCAGGTTCTTCGGCAATTGGCCGCTCGCCGCGTTGATCGCAGCCTGCACGTCGTTGGCCGCGGCATCGATCAGGCGATTGAGATCGAACTGGATGGTGATCGATGCCGAGCCGAGCGAACTCGTCGAGGTCATCTGCGTGATGCCGGGGATTTGCGCGAGCTGCCGCTCAAGCGGCTGCGCCACGGACGAGGCCATGGTTTCGGGACTGCCGCCGGGAAGCGAGGCGGAGACCTGAATGGTCGGAAAGTCGACCTGCGGCAGTGGTGCAACCGGCAGCAGAGGGTAGGCCACGAGGCCCACGAACAGGATGCCCGCCATCAGTAGCGAGGTGCCGATCGGATAGCGGATGAACGGAGACGAGAAGCTCTCTTGCATGCCCTGACACCATCGACTGGTCAGCGCATCTTCTCGCGCAAAGCGGAGCCGCGCCCGAGAGAGCTCATGCGCGAATGTGCGTTTCCTTCAGCCCATATGTTTGTTGATTGCCCTGGAACATCATCGGTCCGGGGCCGGCGTTGTCAGGCACGAGACTAGTCCCTTCGAGGGAGCTTGCGAACGGAATCCTGCGCAGGGCGCTTGCGACCTTTGTCGAACAGGCTCCCTTAGATATGCACTTTCTGCAGGCCAATGGGTAACTTGCCTGCCCTTTCGCAATTGCGTCAAAAGCGGAAGAGGTATGTTGCGAAACGGTCGCTACCGTCGTCGGATTGTGGGATATGAACCGGCACGACGCCCGCCGTTGCCGCCGATTCGAGGAATTTCCGATGCGCACCCTGCTCCTCACCATCATCGCGATCGCCACGTTGCAAGTTGCGACGCCTGCCAGCGCCCAGCGCTACGACCCCCGCTATCCGGTATGTATGCACGTTTACACTGGAGGCCCTACCGGCGGCGGCTCTGACTGGTTCGATTGCTCTTTCACATCGCTGGAGCAGTGCCGCGCCACGGCGTCCGGTCTTGCCGCATCCTGCGACGTCAATCCGTATTATACGACGATCACGCCGCCATCGCGCCCGTACCACAGGCGGCACGGTTAGAATCGAGCGGTCACCCGTCCGGGTGATCGATCCGCCTTGCGCGCGGAGCCGCGCTATTCCTTCTTGATCCCCGACAGCGACACCACCTTGCGCCATCGCTCGGTCTCGGCGACGAGCATGCCGCCGAACTCGCCGGCATTGCCATGCAGCGGGATCGCGCCGAGTTCGGCGATGCGGCCCTTGATTCCGGTGTCCGATAACGCCGTGTCGATCTCGCGATTGAGCAGATCGACGATCTCGCGGGGCGTGTCATAGGGCGCGCCGACGCCGTAGAACGAGGATGTCTCATAGCCGGGCAGCGTGTCCGCGATCGGCGCCACGTCGGGCAGGATGTCCGAACGCTCGCGCGTGGTGACGCCGAGCGCGCGCAGCTTGCCCGCACGTACCAGCTCGAAGGACGAGGTGACGTTGTCGAACATGCCCTGGATCTGGCCACTCATCACATCGGTCAGGCCCGGCGCGGAGCCACGGTACGGAACGTGCGCGAACTGCACGCCGGCGATCGACTTGAACAGCTCGCCGGAGAGATGCAGCGAGGTGCCGATGCCGGAGGATGCAATCGACATCTTGCCGGGATTGGCCTTGGCGTAGGCGATGAAGTCGGCGACGCTCTTCACCGGCAAGTCATTGTTGACGACCAGCACCAGCGGAATGCGCGCGACGCCGGCAACCGGTGCGATGCCCTTGGCGAAGTCATAGGGCAGGGTCGGGTCGAACGAGGCGTTGATCGCGTTCGCCGTCGAGGTCAGCAGCAGCGTGTATCCGTCCGGTGCGGAGGTGATCACGGCCTGCGTTCCGATATTGCTGCCGGCGCCGGGCTTGTTCTCGACGATGAATGTCTGGCCGAGCCGGTCGGACAGCCGCTGACAGATCAGCCGGGAGAGCATGTCGGTGGCCCCGCCGGGTGCGTAAGGCACCACCCATTTCACGCTGCGTGAAGGATAGGAGGGGTTGCCGACGGCAAAGGCGCGCGGCGCCGCGAGCGCAGCTGCGGCGCAGGTCGTGCCCTGTAGCAAATGTCGCCTGGTGATCATCGTGGCCTCCAGCTCATCGCGCGCGCAGCGCGTCCGAATGACTGGACTTGCTATCGCAAGAATTGCGCCAGGCCGCACGCCGATCCCGTCGGCTTGGTAAAGGATGATCGCAGTTAATCGAGAGCTAACCGAGTTTTACCTTGTCTCTTAACACCTGCGCAGGGCGTGCGGGCTAAGCTTGAGGGAACAAGCGGATACCGCCCGAAAGAATGAACAGCATGACCACTGGCGTCATCGAACAAGCCAAGGCCGCACGCGCGCCTTCGGCCTCAAAGATCTGGCTGAAGGCGATCGAGCTGACCGCGCGGATCGAGACGTTGCCCGGCCGCCTGTTCGCCGATGTCGTCGACGACTGGGCGCGGCGCCAGCCTGACCACGTTGCACTGGTGACGGACGATGCCGAGCTCGACTATGACGGTCTGTCGAAACGCATCAATCGCTATGCGCGCTGGGCGCGCTCGGTTGGCGTCGTCAAGGGCGACACAATCGGCCTGATCATGCCAAATGGCATCGACTACGTCGCAGCCTGGCTCGGCATCAGCCGCGTTGGCGGCGTGGTGGCGCTGCTGAACACCAAGCTTGTCGGTCAGTCACTCGCGCATTGCATCGATGTGGCCAAGCCCTCGCATCTCATCGTCGCGCACGAACTGACGGAGACGCTGGCCAGCGCAATTCCGCATCTGAAGACCGAGGCGAAAATCTGGAGCCATGGCGATGCCCGCAGCGAGCGCGCGATCGATGTCGCGCTGGCCGCGCTCGATGACGGGGTGCTGTCGCCTGACGAGCACGGCGACGTCACCATCGATGACCGCGCGCTGCTGATCTACACGTCGGGCACGACAGGCCTGCCGAAGGCTGCCAGCATCAGCCACCGCCGCATCCTGAACTGGGGATTCTGGTTCGCCGGCCTCACGGGCGCAACGCCGCAGGATCGGCTGTATGACTGCCTGCCGCTGTTCCATTCGGTCGGTGGCATCGTCGCGCCGTGCAGCATGCTGGCCGCCGGCGGCTCGGTGGCGATCGCGGAGAAGTTTTCGGCATCGAATTTCTGGCCCGACATCGCCAGGCACGATTGCACGCTGTTTCAATATATCGGCGAACTCTGCCGCTATCTGCTCAAGGCGCCCCCGTCGGAATACGAGAACCGCCATCGGCTGCGGCTGATCTGCGGCAACGGCCTGCGCGGCGATATCTGGGAGGATTTCCAGAGCCGCTTCGCGATTCCGCGAATCCTCGAATTTTATGCCGCGACCGAAGGCAATTTCTCGCTGTTCAACGTCGAGGGACAGCCGGGCGCAATCGGCCGCATCCCGCCGCTGCTTGCGCATCGCTTTCCGGCAAGTCTCGTCAAGCTCGACCCCGACAGCGGCGTGCCGTTGCGCAACAACGAGGGATTCTGCGTCGCCTGCGCCCGCGGCGAGGCCGGCGAGGCGATTGGCCGCATTGGCAAGGCCGAGGAGGGGGGCGGCCGTTTCGAGGGCTACACTGACGCGGGCGAAACCGAGAAGAAGATTTTGCGCGACGTCTTCACCAAGGGCGATGCCTGGTTCCGCACCGGCGATCTGATGCGGCTCGACGACAAGGGCTTTTTCCATTTCGTCGATCGAATCGGCGACACCTTCCGCTGGAAGGGCGAGAACGTCGCGACCTCGGAGGTCAATGACGCCGTGCGCGATTTCACCGGCGTGATCGATGCCATGACCTATGGCGTCAATATTCCCGGCGCCGATGGTCGTGCCGGCATGAGCGCGATCGTGGTTAACGAGGGTTTTGACATCGAAGCGCTGCCGGCTTATCTCGCCCGGCGCCTGCCGGCCTATGCCCGCCCGGTCTTTATCCGCATCTCGCGCGAGCTCGATGCGACCGAGACCTTCAAGCAGAAGAAGGGCGACCTCGCGCGCGAGGGGTTTGACCCAGCCGCGATCGCCGAACCGCTGTTCATGCTGGAGCCGAAATCCGGCGCATATATCGCGCTCGATTCATGTGCTTTTGCGCAGATCGTGGACGGGACGATCAGGCTCTAGCCGCAGCAAAATCGGCAGATAGGTCCAATTTTATCTGAATTGTCCAAGAGGCCATTTACTTCTGTCGGGTAAACAGACGGCCATGGGAGGCGGTCATCAAGAGCCGCCGCAAGACATACTATCGATTAACGAAGGAAGAGGCGAGCCAGCCATGTCGGTAAGGTCCAAGGTCATCGAGGCGATCCAGCAGATCGCAAAGGAACAGCAGGTCAAGCTTCCCGCGCTCACGGATGATCTGTCCCTGCACGAGACGGGCTTCGACTCGCTCGCCTTCGCGATCCTGGTCGCTCGTCTCGAGGACGAGACCGGCGTCGATCCCTTTACCATTTCCGAGGACGCTGCGTTCCCCGCCACCGTGGGTGATTTCGTGCGGGCCTACGAAAATGTCCCCGCGTGAGGTCTTTGCGCTCCGCGACCATCTCGGCGCGGAGCTGAAGGGACGTACGCTGTCGGATGCACATGATGTCGTGTCGCTGACCGACGTCCTGTCGCAGACCGTGCTGGGCGGCCGCTTGCGCGAGCTGTCCGGCCGCGCCGTCCTGCTCAAGCTGTCGGACCAGCTCCGCTCGGGCCTTGCCATGATCGAGCTCGACGGCATCGCCCGTCGCATGCTGCTGTGCCCGCCCGACCTCAATCCGGCGCATCTTGACGCGGTGATCGCGGATGCCGGGATCGATGCCGTCGTCTCCGACGAGCCCGATCGCTGGGCCGACGCCGGCGTGTCGCTGGTCGTCACGGCACAATTGCCGCTTCAAGCCACCACGCCCGCGAAGACCGAACGCGCGACCGAGTGGCTGATGCTGACCTCGGGCACCTCAGGCGTGCCGAAGATCGTCGGTCACACGCTGGAAGCGCTCACCGGCGCGATCGTTGCGGAAGGCCCTGCCAAGGGGCCCGCGCCTGTCTGGGCCACGTTCTATGACATCCGCCGCTATGGCGGCTTGCAGATCTTCCTCCGCGCCATCCTTTCCGGCGGCTCGATGGTGCTGTCGGACCCGCATGAAGCGCTCGCCGATCACGTTGCCCGGCTGAACGCGCGCGGGGTCTCCCACATTTCCGGCACGCCCTCGCACTGGCGCAAGCTCCTGATGAGCGGTTCGGCGGCGCAGTTCGCGCCAGGTTACGTTCGCCTCTCCGGCGAAATCGCCGACCAGGCGGTGCTGGACGGCCTGAAGGCGGCATTCCCCAGCTCCTCCGTCGGTCACGCCTATGCCTCGACCGAGGCCGGTGTCGGCTTCGCCGTCAATGACGGGCTCGAAGGTTTCCCGGCCG
This sequence comes from Bradyrhizobium sp. CCBAU 11434, assembly GCF_028128895.1. Lineage (NCBI taxonomy): Bacteria > Pseudomonadati > Pseudomonadota > Alphaproteobacteria > Hyphomicrobiales > Nitrobacteraceae > Bradyrhizobium > Bradyrhizobium sp. CCBAU 11434. The sequence goes on along the minus strand of NZ_LBJX01000101.1, from coordinate 484,948 downwards.
ACTATCTCGGCAACCGCAACGGCGTCGAGATGAAGGTCGTCGATGGCTCCCTGCGCATTCGCTCGACGCGCACGGCGCACGCCTATATCGGCCGCAACGCCGCGGCGCTAACAGATGGCGACGGCTTCGTCGACAGCGGCGATATCGTCGAGTTGCGCGGCGACCGCTATTATTTCGTCGGCCGTCGCGGCGGCATCATCAATATCGGTGGGCTGAAGGTCCATCCGGAAGAGATCGAGGCGGCGATCAACCGGCATCCCGATGTGCGGATGTCGCGGGCCAAGTCTCGCCGCAGCCCGATCACCGGCGGTATCGTCGTCGCCGACGTGATCCTCGCTGAAGGCACCGATCCGGCACGAGCCAAAGAGATCCGAGACCAGATCCTGGATCAGTGTCGCGCGCAGCTTGCCTCGCACAAGGTGCCTGCGGTGATCCGCTTCGTCGAGGCGCTCGACGTCACCCCGGCCGGCAAACTGGCGCGCACCGATGCATAATGTTCTCGTTACCGGCGGCAGCCGCGGCATTGGGCTTGCGATCGGCCGGCGTCTCGTCGGCGCAGGCTACAACGTGATCGCGGCCGCGCGGCGCGAGAGTGACGAGCTCAGATCCGAGATCGCTGCCTCCGAGGGACGACTGCATTTTCGTGCGTGCGATCTGGCGGTGATCGATGCGATCCCGGCCTTCGCAAAGCTCGTGCGCGACGAATTCGGCCCGATCTACGGCCTCGTCAACAATGCCGGCCTTGGCACCGAGGGCCTACTCGCCACCATGCACAATTCGGAGATCGAGGCGCTGGTGCAGCTCAACGTGCTGTCCCCGATCATCCTCACCAAATATGTGGCGCGCCAGATGATGGCCGATGGCGCCGGCCGCATCATCAACATCTCCTCGATCATCGCGACGACAGGCTATAACGGCCTCTCGGTCTATGGTGCCACCAAGGCGGCGGCGACCGGCTTCACCCGCTCGCTCGCGCGTGAGGTCGGCAAGCTCGGCATCACAGTGAACGCGATTGCGCCCGGCTTCATCGATACCGAGCTCACGCACAATCTCTCCGACGAGAGTCGCAAGCGCATCGCTGGCCGCAGTGCGCTGCGCCGCCTGCCAGAAACCGACGACGTCGCGCGCATGGTTGAATATTTGCTCGGCGACGGCGGTCGCAACGTGACCGGCACCGTGTTCACGATCGACGCAGGGAATACGGCCTGAGACGGAACCCGACCGACAAAATGACGTTGATCCGGCACAATGACAACGAGCCGGATTTGGTCGTAAGATACCGCGTCATCGATTGGGTTATGTCAATCGAACTGCCCTAAACGAAAGGGAGCAGTCCATGGCAACGCCAAACGTCAACGTTGCGATTGAGGGCCGGGCATCCGCGGAGCGGTCGCCCGCGAAACTGGGCGATGCGCGCTGCCCGCCGATGTCGCATCAAAATTCCGGTAGCCACGGCTACGAGATGTATCCGCAGCAATTCGTGCGCCTGATCGGCTGTCATGACGCGCCGTCGCCGAGCTTGCGCAAGCGCCAGGATGAGAAACTGCACTAGCGCGCGTCCGCGCTTACGTCTCGGGTTTCGGAAGGTCAATCCGTGCGTGCGAGAATTCCGGCGGCCCTTCGGTCAGCCGGCGAATACGGCGTTCGCGCTCGTCCGCGGGCAAGGCGGGATCGAGCAGTCCTTCGATCTCGTGCACGGCGATCTCTTCGATCTTGGCGGCGTCGGATGCGACCGTGATGTGTGGTGACGTCGGCGCTGCCGGAGCGACCTTGAGACCCAGCTCGACCAGTTTGCAGATCGCAGCTGCGCGCGACAATTGCCGGGTCTCAGCCCAGGCGTCCACGGCCGCAGTCAGCCCCTCCGGCATCTTGACGGCACTGATGATGTCGAGGCCGGTACGCCGACGTACCGGACGGTCGGAATCCTTGTTGTCGTAGTCAGACACCCCTGATGGTCCCGTGTGACACATAGACAACCCGAGCGTAAGCATGATCTCCGGTCGGCTGTTTGATGCTGATCAATGACGGGATGCGGCATTGCGGCGCGGCGCGACCTTGTCGTCCGGCGCCATTTCGGCCAAAGATCGCCCTCGGGGTGAACCCCGATCGATCCTGCCACGTATCTCGTTCGGACGCGTCCCAACCATCCGGCTTCATCCGATGATCCCAGGCGAATCCTTTTACGGCAGCATCCCCGTCTTCCGTGGCTTCACCAGCCTGATGGATCCTGCGCTGTACCTGCCGCTGCCTGACGACTGGTGCATCGGCGTCGCCGACATCGTCGATTCCACCAAGGCCATCGCGGCGCAGCGCTACAAGGCGGTCAACATGGCCGGGGCCGCCGTCATCGCGGCGGTGACGAATGCGCTGGAGGGCCGCGAATTTCCCTTCGTGTTCGGCGGCGACGGCGCGAGTTTTGCCGTTGCGCCCGATGATCTCGAACTGGCGCGCGAAGCGCTGGCCGCGACCGCGACCTGGGTACGGGAAGACCTCGATCTGAAGATGCGCGTCGCGCTGGTGCCCGTCAGTGCCATCCGCGCCAAGGGCCTCGACGTGCGCGTTGCGCGTTTCGGCCCGTCGGCCAATTTGTCCTATGCCATGTTCTCCGGCGGCGGCCTCGCCTGGGCTGACGCGGCGATGAAGCGTGGGGAGTTCGCGGTGACCGAGGCGCCTCCCGGCACGCAGCCTGATCTCTCTGGCCTGTCCTGCCGCTTCGAGGTGATGCCCGCCTCGCGCGGGCTGATCCTGTCGGTGCTGGTGATGCCGGCTGCTGGCGCCGACCCGCTCGCGTTCCGCAAGGTGATCGAGGACATCATTCATCTCGTCGAGCGCAGCCCGGATGCAGGCCGTCCCGTGCCGCCGCAGGGGCCGCCGCTGAATTGGCCGCCGCAGGGGCTGGACTACGAGGCGCGGGCAATCCGCGGAGGGTCGTTGTTCAGACGCCGCGCCGGCCTGCTCGCCTTTACGTTTTTCGCCTATATCCTGATGCGCTTCGACATCAAGGCCGGGGGCTTCCTGCCAAAGGTCTACAAGCGCCAGGTGGTCGAGAATTCCGACTTCCGCAAATATGACGATGGCCTGCGCATGATCCTTGACTGCACGGTAGAGCTCGAGCGGGCGTTGAGCGATCGTCTCGCGGCGGCTGCACGCGACGGTGTCGTGCGCTACGGCCTCTATCAGCAGGACGCCGCAATGATGACTTGCTTCACGCCTTCGACGCTGCGCAGCGATCACGTGCACTTCATCGACGGCGCGCGCGGCGGCTACGCCTCGGCGGCGACGGCGCTGAAGGCGATGGCGGCGGCCGCAACCTAACGCCCCACGCGGCTCCAGGTCTCGCCGCCGCAGAGCGCGCCGACGCAGCCTTCGACCCGCAGACTTTCAGCTGATGTCACCGTGACGCTGCTCGCATAGGTGTTGCCGTCGTCGGCATTGTAAATCTGGCCCGACCATCTGTTCGGTCCTGCGGGCTGCATGCCGGAGAACAGCGGCAGTCCGATCATTGACCGCTTGGCAAGCGCTGGATTGGGATTCTTGCTGTCAGTCGCGGGCTGGCCGGTCGCGGTGTCCATGGGCTCGCGCAGCCAGACGATGTGGCCGCAGATGCCGCCGCCGCATTTGCTGATTTTGACGCGGGCATCGCCCGCCTGGGTGAGCCAGGTCCCATTCGCCTCGGCGCTCTGGGCGGTCGTCGCGCCCGACAGGGCAGCCAGAAGGACGGTGAGAACGGCAAATCTGCGGAACATGGGGGAGGGACCTCGGAATGGAGGCGTCTCAATAGCAGCAAACTAGGATCGTGCAACGCCTGATGGAATCACATTCCCGCGCTCATTTGCCACGGCGAATCTCTCACCAGGGCAGGCCGCACAGGTCGATGGTGCCGAGCGTCGGCGCGCGCACGATGTTGAAGACATAGGGCGCCATGTAGTCGAAGCGGATTCGCCCCTCCGGCTGCTCGCAATAGACCTCGCCCTTGAAGGGCAGCCAGCTGCGGGCCTGGTAGAACGCGACATTGTGCGGCTCGCAGAACAGCAGTGCAAAGCGAACCGCCTCGTTGGCGCGCATGGTATGCACCGCTGCGTCGATCGCCATGGTCGCATAGCCTCTGTTACGGCGATCCTCGCGCGTGCAGACGCCGCCGATCCCGCCGACATGCACCTTCTGTCCATTCCAGGTGACGGTGCGGAAGTAGATGCCGACATGACAGACGAGGCCGTCCTCGGGCGTCTCGATCAGTACGCGCAAATCGGCATTGGCCCATTTGACGTGCCCCCAGGGCTGCTTCTCGACGATATGAGGTCCCCAGACGGCTTGATGTAGCGGCTTTGCGATTGGCCACGAGGCGTCGCCGTTCAAAATGTCGATTTCGATGCTCATGACGATGTTGGATTTGTTGCAGGGCGGCAGAAGGTTGGTGATTTCTATCACAGACGGCGCTCGGTTGCCGGGATAGAGTTGAATGATATGCTCGCCCGTTGGAACGCGGGAGTTTCGATGCGCCGGCTGGTCGCCTCTCTGCTCACGGTCTTGCTGGTTGGCTGCGCTAGCGGCCCCGCAATGGCTGACAAGCGCGTGGCTTTCGTGGTCGGCAACTCCAACTACCAGAATGTCGTGGCGCTTGCCAATCCGGCCAATGATGCCAGTGCCATTGCCGACTTGTTCAGGAAGGCTGCTTTCGATGTCGTGGAGAGCCGCCGCGACCTGAAGAACACGGATATGCGGCGCGCGCTGCGCGACTTCACCGAGAAGGCGCGCGATGCCGACATCGCCGTGATTTACTATGCTGGTCATGGCATGGAGGTCGACGGGACCAACTACCTGATTCCTGTCGATGCCGTCCTGGAGCGCGACACCGACGCCTATGACGAGGCGATTGCGCTCGATCGGATCCTGCAGGCCATCGAGCCGGCCAAGCAATTGCGCCTCGTCATCCTCGATGCCTGCAGGGACAATCCCTTCGTCAAGAGCATGAAGCGGACGGTGGCGTCGCGTTCGCTTGGCCGGGGTCTTGCCGGCGTCGAGCCGTCGCGGCCGAATACCCTCGTCGCCTTCGCTGCAAAGGGCGGATCGACCGCCATGGATGGCGATACCAAAAACAGTCCCTTCACGACCGCGCTGCTGAAATATCTGGGAACGCCGGGCCTCGAGCTCGGCAAGGCGTTCAGGCTGGTTCGCGATGATGTGATGAATGCGACCGCCAACAGGCAGGAGCCGTTCGTCTATGGCTCGCTCGGCGGCAACGATGTCGTGCTGGTGCCGGCCGCGGCGCCCGCCTCGGCCGCCAACGCGGACACCCGCGCCGATTACGAGCTGGCCGAGCGCGTCGGCACGCGGGAGGCGTGGAACTCCTTCATCGCAGCGCATCCGAATGGCTTTTACGCCGATCTCGCCAAGGCCCAGCGCAACAAGCTGGAGCAGGGCAAGCCGCCGGCGCCGGTGGCGGAAGCCGAGGCAAAACCGGCGCCCCCGGCGGCAGAGCCGGTCAAGCCCGCCGAGATGGTGGTCGCCTCGCGCGCCCCGGCCGATACGAAGTCGCAGCCCTCATTGCCGCCGGACCTTCCGCGTCTGCTCCAGACTGAGCTGAAGCGGGTCGGCTGCAAGACAGGCGAGGTCGGCGGCGACTGGGACGCGGCCGCGCGGCGGGCGCTCGCCGCGTTCAACGACAATGCCGGCACCAAATTCGACATCAAGCTCGCAAGTCTCGATGCGCTGGACAGCGTCCGCGCCAGGACGGGGCGTGTGTGCCCGCTCGAATGCGACCGCGGCTTCCGCGCGGCAGGGGAGGCTTGCGTCAAGATCGTTTGCGACGACGGCTATGTGCTGGGTCCGAAGAACACCTGCGAGAAACGCCCCGAACGCAAGGCGACGTCGGCCCCGCGGCGCGCCACGGGAGGCGGCGGCCGCCACTGCTTCGTTTATGGCGGCAACTCTTTCTGCGAATAGAGGCCGCTCAATACGGCGTGCACTCGCTGCGCACGATCCGTGGTCTTGAGCAGAGCGCGGTCCCGATATTGCCCTGGAAGGCGTATTGCCGCTGGCCCGGCTTCAGCTTGTTCTCGATCTTGAGCGAGCAGGCGTTACCGATCACGGTCATGTAGACGATGATGTAGTTGTTCGGATATTCGCGCACGGCTTTGAGGGTGTGCCGGCCCGCTACGCGCAGCGAGGCGGAGCCACCGACGGCTTCCGTCGGCTTGGCGCCGAGCTTTGCCGTGTACTGCATATGGCCCTCGACATTGGATTGCATGTCGAGCGTCGCGGTGCGGTCGGTCGAGAGCGTGCCGGTGCCCTCGGCATGGACAGGAAAATCCTTCACGGAAGGCTGCTGGCAATCGGCCAGGGCGTCGAACGAGAATTTGGCGCGCACGGTGACGCCGGCGGCATCGCTTTCCGGAGAGGTCAGCAAGAAGATGGCGGCAAGCGTGCTGAAAATGCAGGCGGACTTGAGCTTGGACATTTCAACCACCCCCAAGTTAAACATTTCATTCGCAATAATAATTTGGGGATTAAATTCCATCCGCGGGCGGGACGCAAATGGGCCATGCCGTCACATCACGCCTTTTCGCAAATTGGCGGTATTTAACGGCGCAGGAACCTTCTATAAGGGGTGACCGTTAGAACACGTTCCCCACCAGTTGCGGACAAGAACCCATGACATTCACGCTGCCCCCACTCCCTTACGCCTATGACGCCCTCGGCCAGTTCATGTCGAAGGAGACGCTGGAATTCCACCACGACAAGCATCATCAGGCCTACGTCACCAACGGCAACAACGCGCTCAAGGGCACCGAATGGGAAGGCAAGTCCCTTGAGGAGATCGTCAAGGGCTCGTTCGGCAAGAACCCCGCGGTGTTCAACAATGCCGGCCAGCACTACAACCACATCCACTTCTGGAGCTGGATGAAGCCCAATGGCGGCGGCACCAAGCTGCCGGGCAAGCTCGAGAAGAAGATCAACGAGGACCTCGGCGGCTTCGAGAAGTTCAAGACCGACTTCCAGGCGGCCGGCGTCGGACAGTTCGGCTCGGGCTGGTGCTGGCTCCAGGTCAAGAACGGCAAGCTTGAAATCTCCAAGACCCCGAACGGCGAGAATCCGCTGGTGCACGGCGCCACCCCGATCCTCGGCTGCGACGTCTGGGAGCACTCCTACTACATCGACTATCGCAACCGCCGTCCGGATTATCTCAAGGCATTCGTCGAGAACCTCGTGAACTGGGAATACGTCGAGTCCCTGTTCGAGAAGGCCTGAGATCTCACCTCGTCATTCCGGGGCGGCGCGTCAGCGCCGAGCCCGGAATCCATCGGGCGCCAGTCTGCGTGGACAAATGGATTCCGGGCTCGCGCTTCGCGCGCCCCGGAATGACAAAAAGGCGGTCGTTCGCGCGGCCGCCTTTTTGCTGCGCGGAATTGCCCCGCGCGGCGCCCCTGAGTCGGTCGTGGACATCTGTAATGTTATAATATAACATCGAGCGCATGGTTCCCGCCGCGTCCCACACCCACCGCCACGATCACGCCCATGGTCATTCTGGCCGCTCCTATGGCCATTCCCACGACCATGGGCATTCGCACGGGCACGACCACACCCACGCCCATGTCCACGACGCCGCCTCGCCGCATCCGGCCCAGGATGCGCCCTGGTCGATCCTGCGCATGACCATGGCCGGCCGTCTGTCGGCCGCCATTGCCGTTTGCGCGGTGCTCTGGGGCATCGTTTGGCTGGCGATGAGGTGACCATGGCCCAGCTCGCGTTCCGCAACGTCACGCTTGGCTATGATCGCCATCCGGCCGTGCACCATCTCAATGGCGAGGTCGCATCGGGCGCGCTGGTCGCCGTGATCGGCCCCAACGGCGCCGGCAAGTCGACGCTGCTGCGCGGCATCGTCGGCATCCTCAAGCCGCTCGACGGCAGTATCCATCTCGGCGGGTTGGACGCCCGCGACATCGCCTATCTGCCGCAGAGCGCAGACATCGACCGCACCTTCCCGATCTCGGTGTTCGATTTCGTCGGCACCGGGCTGTGGCGCGGGACGGGCCTGTTCGGCGGCATCGGCAAGGCCGCACGCGAAAAGATTCTTCGCGCGATGGCGTCCGTGGGCCTCAATGGTTTCGAGAACCGTCCCATCGGCACGCTCTCCGGCGGGCAGATGCAGCGCGTGCTGTTCGCGCGCGTGCTGCTCCAGGACGCGCGCTTGATCGTGCTCGACGAGCCCTTCAATGCCATCGACAGCAAGACGACGGCCGATCTGCTTGCGCTGGTGAAGCACTGGCATCACGAGGGCCGCACCGTGCTCGCCGCCCTCCACGATATGGAGATGGTGCGCACCCATTTCAGCGAGACCCTGGTGCTGGCGCGCGGCCCCGTGGCCTGGGGGCCGACGGCGGAGGTGCTGACGCCCGAGAATTTGATGATCGCGATGCGGATGTGCGAGGCCTTCGACGATAGCGCCACGGCTTGCGCGGCTGACGATGTCAGCTCACGGGCGGCGTGATCGCAGATGGTCCATGACGCGCTGATCGGTCCGTTCACCGAATTCGAGTTCATGCGGCGGGCGCTCGCCGCCGTCATCGCCCTGTCGCTGGCGGGCGCGCCGATCGGCGTGTTCCTGATGCTGCGGCGGATGAGCCTCGTCGGCGATGCCATGGCGCATGCGATCCTGCCCGGCGCCGCGGTCGGCTTCCTGCTCTCCGGCCTCAATCTGTTCGCGATGACGGCCGGCGGCCTGATCGCGGGCTTTGCCGTCGCGATCCTTGCCGGCGTGGTGGCGCGCTCGACCGGGCTGAAGGAGGACGCTTCGCTCGCGACCTTCTATCTGGCCTCGCTGGCGCTTGGAGTCACCATCGTCTCGATCAAGGGCACCAATATCGACCTGCTTCATGTCTTGTTTGGCAACATCCTGGCGATGGACGACCAGACGCTGCTGGTGGTCGCCTTCAACGCCACGGTGACGTTGCTGGTGCTTGCTGTGATCTACCGCCCGCTGGTGATCGAGAGTGTCGATCCATTATTTTTGCGCACAGTCAGCCGGGCCGGCGGCCCCGCGCATCTCGCCTTCCTCGCGCTCGTTGTGATCAACCTCGTCAACGGCTTTCAGGCGCTCGGCACCTTGCTCGCGGTCGGCCTGATGATCCTGCCGGCCGGCATCGCACGGTTCTGGTCGCGCGATCTCACCGTCATGATCTGCATCGCGGTCGTCGCGGCCGTGGTCTCAGGCTATGCCGGCCTCGTGCTGTCATTCCAGACCCGCGTACCCTCGGGCCCTGCGATCATTCTGGTGGCAACGGTGTTCTACATCGTCTCCGTCCTGTTCGGCCGCGTCGGCGGCGTCGTCAGGCAGATGTTTCCCGGCCGGCATCTGGAGGCGTGACGATGCGCGTCCTTCTCGTCTTGGCCTCGCTGCTGATCGCCTCGCCGCTGCAAGCGGCCGAGCGGATCAATGTCGTCGCGAGCTTCTCGATCCTGGCGGATTTCGTCCACACGATCGGCGGCGACAAGGTCAATCTGACGACGCTGGTTGGCCCCGACAGCGATGTGCATGTCTACACCCCGGCGCCCGGCGATGCGAAGCGCGTGGCGGAGGCGAAGCTCGTCATCGTCAACGGGCTCGGGCTGGAAGGATGGCTGCCGCGCCTCGTGCAGTCGGCGGGAAGCAAGGCGCAGGTCGTCACCGCAAGCGCTGGCATCGCCCCCTTGAAGCTGGGCTCGGCCGCCGATCCGCATGCCTGGCAGTCCGTACCCAATGCCAAGATCTACGTGGCCGACATCACCGACGCGCTGGCCGCCGCCGACCCTGATAATGCGGATTTCTTCCGCGCCCAGGCCAAGGCCTATCTGGAAAAACTCGAAGCGCTCGACCGCGAGGTCCGCGACGCCGTGGCCAATATCCCGCCCGAGCGGCGCAAGGTGATCTCGACCCATGATGCCTTCGGCTATTTCGCCGCCGAATACGGCATCCAGTTCATTGCGCCCCTGGGGGTCTCCACCGAGACCGAGCCCAGCGCGCGGGACATCGCCGCCATCATCGGCCAGATCAAGGCCCAAAAAATCCCTGCCGTTTTCCTGGAGAATATCAGTGATGACCGCCTGATCCGGCGGATCGCGGCCGAGACCGGCGCCAAGGTTGGCGGGACCCTGATTTCGGACGGTTTGACCGGCGAAAAGGGGCTTGCACCCACTTACATTGACATGGTCAGGCACAATATAAAGGCCCTGACCAGCGCGCTTGACCATTAGGGCAGGGGGCTACCCCGCCGCCTCGCGTCGCGCGGAAAAGCCCGATCCGGAGTTGTTATGTCTGAAGCGACCGCCCAGAAAATTCCCGTGACTGTCCTGACCGGCTATCTCGGTGCCGGCAAGACCACGCTGCTCAACCGCATCCTGTCGGAGAACCACGGCAAGAAATACGCCGTCATCGTCAACGAGTTTGGCGAGATCGGCATCGACAACGACCTCATCATCGGCGCCGATGAGGAAGTGTTCGAGATGAACAATGGCTGCATCTGCTGCACCGTGCGCGGCGACCTCGTCCGCATCATGGACGGGTTGATGAAGCGCAAGGGCAAGTTCGACGCCATCATCGTCGAGACCACCGGTCTTGCCGATCCGGCGCCTGTGGCCCAGACCTTCTTCGTCGATGAGGACGTGCAGAAGAATGCCCGCCTCGATGCGGTCGTTACGGTCGCGGATGCCAAATGGCTGTCCGACCGGCTCAAGGACGCGCCCGAGGCCAAGAACCAGATCGCCTTTGCCGACGTCATCGTGCTGAACAAGACCGATCTCGTCACCAAGGCGGAGCTCGCCGAAGTCGAGGCCCGTATCCGCGCCATCAACCCCTATGCGAAGCTGCATCGCACCGAGCGCTGCTCGGTGGCGCTCGCCGACGTGCTCGACCGCGGCGCGTTCGACCTCGACCGCATCCTCGACATCGAGCCCTCCTTTTTGGAGGCCGATGATCACGACCACGACCATGATCATCACCACCATCATGGCCACGATCATGATCACCACCATGATCATGGCCACGGCCTGAAGCACTATCACGACGAGGACATGCAGTCGCTTTCGCTCAAGACCGACAAGCCGCTCGATCCGAACTTGTTCATGCCCTGGCTCCAGAACCTGGTGCAGGTCGAGGGCGGCAAGATCCTGCGCTCCAAGGGCATCCTCGCCTTCCACGACGACGACGACCGCTACGTCTTCCAGGGCGTCCACATGATGCTGGAGGGCAACCACCAGCGGAAATGGAAGGACGGCGAGAAACGCGAAAGCCGCCTCGTCTTCATCGGCCGCGAATTGCCTGAGAAGGCCATTCGCGAAGGTTTCGAGAGCTGCATCGTCTCGTGATGAAAGAGTTTACGCCGGCCCCCGATTCCGCCTCGATCGTCTCCGTCACCGACCGCGTCAAGCCTGTTGCGCTCGGCATGGGGGTGACCTCCGTGCATTTCCTCGGCCCCCGCGCCGCCTTCGTCGGCGGCGAGGAGAACGTGGCGTTCGTCGACGACAAGGGCGAGGTCACCACAGTTGCCGTACACAGCGGCGGCATTCTTTCGACCGCCTCCGACGGCAAGCGCCTCATCATGGGCGGCGACGACGGCAAGGTCGTCTCGCTCGACGCCAAGGGCGAGGTGACGCTGCTTGCCACCGATCCGAAGCGGCGCTGGATCGATGCGGTCGCGCTGCATCCCGACGGCGCCTACGCCTGGTCGGCCGGCAAGACGGCGACCGTCAAGAGCGGCAAGAGTGAAGAGAAGTCGCTCGACGTTCCCTCGACCGTCGGCGGTCTCGCCTTCGCGCCGAAGGGGCTGCGGCTCGCGATCGCGCATTACAACGGAGCGACGTTGTGGTTTCCGAACATGGAGGGCTCGGCCGAATTCCTGCCCTGGGCCGGCTCCCATCTCGGCGTCACCTTCAGCCCTGACAACAAGTTCCTGGTCACCTCGATGCACGAGGCGGCCCTGCATGGCTGGCGGCTCGCCGACAACAGGCACATGCGCATGACCGGCTATCCCGGCCGAGTCCGTTCGATGTCCTGGAGCGCCGGAGGCAAGGGCCTGGCGACCTCGGGCGCCGACACCGTGATCATCTGGCCGTTCGCCAGCAAGGACGGCCCGATGGGCAAGGAGCCCGCGATGCTCGCGCCGTTGCAGGCGCGCGTCGCGGCGGTGGCCTGCCATCCGAAGAACGACATCCTGGCCTGCGGCTACAGCGACGGCACCGTGCTGATGGTACGGATGGAGGACGGCGCCGAGATCCTGGTCCGCCGCAACGGCACGCCGCCGGTGGCCGGGCTCGCCTGGAATGCCAAGGGCACGCTGCTGGCCTTCGCCGACGAAAATGGGGATGGCGGGCTTCTCGAGCTTTAAACTGTCATCCTTCAGGCCGTAGGGTGGGGCAAAGGCGCCCTTGCGCCATGCCCACGATCTTTTTCCTTTGATGAGAGCCGCGGGCGCGCTTCGCTTTGCCCACCCTATCGCAGCTGACATTCATGCGCTTTCTGACGACCTTCCAGCTTGCCGACTTCGCCGACACGCTGATCAGCCTGTTCACGGCCTTCGTGCTCGGCACGCTGATCGGTGCCGAGCGGCAATATCGCCAGCGCACCGCCGGCCTGCGCACCAACGTGCTGGTTGCCGTTGGTGCTGCGGCCTTCGTCGATCTCGCCATGCATCTGGACGGCGCCGACGGCGCGGTGCGCGTGATCGCCTATGTCGTCTCCGGCATCGGCTTCCTGGGGGCCGGTGTCATCATGAAGCAGGGCATGGACGTGCGCGGCCTCAACACCGCGGCGACGTTGTGGGCCTCGGCCGCCGTCGGCTCCTGCGCCGGTGCCGACATGGTTGCGCAGGCCGCGGCGCTCACTGTGTTCGTCATTGCCGGCAACACGATGCTGCGCCCGCTGGTCAATGCCATCAACCGCATTCCGCTGAATGAAAAAGCGCTGGAAGCGACCTATTACTTCAAGCTCGCGGTCACGACCGACGCCTTGCCCGACATGCGCGATCGTCTCATCGACAAGCTCGAGGCCGCCAAATATCCGGTGGCCGATGTCGATGTGGTCGAGATCGGAGATGACGACCTTTTGGAGATCGTCGCCAAGCTGGTAGCGAGCGCGGTCGATCCGAACGAGCTGAACGCGGTGGCGACCGATCTCCAGCACCTGCCCGGCGTCCGCCACGCCACCTGGGAAGTCAGCACCACGGAATAAACGCGGCCTTTTGGCGCGGAACAGCGGCTCCCGATTTGCCGGGTTCGGAACCGCAGCCGTTGAAATTCGTTGATCCCGTGGACAAAGGCGGTGATCGACATGACCGGCCAGAACAACAAGCGAAACCTGAAGCTCGATCTCACCATTGCCTGCTCACTGTTCGCAGCGGGGGTCGTGGTGTCCGTGGTGTCGCTGGCCCAGATCCGCGCGGAGAGCCGGACGGAGCTGGCGCAGGCAACCCAGCCGCTTCAGGGCACACCGTCCGATGATCAAACCAAGACGCCCGCGGAGGCCAAGCCCGGCGGCGACCGGCCGACCACGCCGGCACCCGAGCCGGCGCGCCCCGACCCGCAGACGCAGGGTGCCGCGGGTGCAGCCAAGCCGGCATTGCCGCCGGCCCCGGCCGAGAAAATCGCGCCGCCGCTTGAAAAGAAATAGCTGCGGCTGCCGCGCATCCTGACGCGTATGTGACGACTATTGCCGATTTAACGATCTCGCCTCGGCGCCCGGCTCGCTCCATAATCTGTCAAACCAACGACAGATGGGGCCCCCATGAAGATCGAGGACGTTCGCCGTAACGCTTATTCGATGCCGCTCACCAACCCGTCATTCCCGCCGGGGCCATATCGCTTTTTCAACCGCGAATATTTCATCATCACCTACAGGACCGATCCCGAAGCCCTTGCCGCCATCGTGCCCGAGCCGCTCGAGGTGGCAGAGCCGGTGGTGAAATATGAATTCATCCGCATGCCCGACTCGACCGGGTTCGGCGATTACACCGAGACCGGCCAGGTGATCCCGGTCCGCTTCAAGGGCGAGCTCGGCGCCTACACCCACGCGATGTATCTCGACGACGAAGGCCCGATCGCCGGCGGCCGCGAGTTGTGGGGCTTTCCGAAGAAGCTGGCGCGGCCGAAGATCGAGGTCGAGAGCGACGTGCTGGTCGGCTCGCTGCATTATGGTTCGGTGCTCTGTGCCTCCGCGACCATGGGCTACAAGCACCGCAAGGTCGACCTTGACGCGGTGCTGCAGCCGATGAAGGCACCGAACTTCATCCTGAAGATCATCCCGCATGTCGACGGTAGCCCGCGGATCTGCGAGCTGGTGCGCTTCCATCTCGAGGACATCACGCTGAAGGAAGCCTGGACCGGCCCCGCCGCGCTCGGCCTGTTTCCTCACGCGCTCTGCGATGTCGCCCGATTGCCGGTGCGTGAGGTGGTCTCGGCGCTGCACTTCAAGGCTGACCTGACGCTCGGGCTCGGCAGCGTTGCGTTCGACTACATGGCCAAGTAATTTGGCGAAGTGATTTGAGTGGGCGGGGCGCGGCATGACGCGCCCCGGTCCGCGGTTGTTAGTGCGCCGCGTCGTTCGGCAAAAGCGCCGCAAACGCCTGATCGAGCGCGGCATCGGCCTTTGCGAGCTTGTCGCGCTGGGCGGCAAGCCAGAGCTTGTCGGCATCGAGGCGTTGCTGGGCCACCTTGAGCATGCGTGCAGTCTCCTCCGGCTGCGGCCCGCCGACGCCCTTGGTGTGCGCCACGATCCATTCCGGGGACATCACCTCCCTGAATTCGGCCTCGCTCATCGGGAAGGGCCTCGCCGGCATGTTGAATTTGGCAAGCGTCTTGTCGAAGAGGTCGGTCACTTGGCTGAAGGGTATGGTCTTGGGCGTGAGATCCAGCGGCCGCGCGTAGCTGACCATTTGTGATGCAAAGCCGTGTCCGACACGGAACGGGATCTGGTGTGCCTGCAACAGCAGCTCGGCGAGGTTCATGGTCGAGGTCCAGTCGCTCTCCAGCTCTTCCCTGGCGCGCGCCTTGTTGACCACGATCGCATCGAACACCCGGTTGGTGGCAGTGACCATGTTGACGGCACGCGGGAACAGTCCGATGTCCTCGGACTCGGACTTGTAATCGACCATGCCCGACACGACGTTGTGAGCGCGGATCGACACCGCCGCCGACAGCCCCACTACATCTGAAGCGGCGATCCTCGCCTGCATGATCAAACCCGGATTGCGCTTTTGCGGCATCGAGCTGCTGGTGTAGGTCGAGCCCTCCTGCAGCAACAGCCACGGTCGCACCTCGGCGTATTGCGTGTGCAGGTCCTGCATCATCGCGCCGATGCGGATGGCGGCCGAATTGGCGATCGCGGTGGCCTCGAGCTGGTTGTCGAATGGAATCACCTGATTGGCATCCATGGAATTCTCGACGATGCCGTCAAAACCGAGCAGCTGGGCGAGGCGCGCGCGGTTCAGCGGCCAGATCGAGTCGGACATGACGCCGACACCCATCGGGCTGAGGTTGAGCCGGCGATAGGCCTCGCTGACGCGCTGCTGGTCGCGCTCGAATGATTCCTCATAGGCCAGCAGGTAATGACCATAGGTGATCGGCACCGCCTGCACGCCGTTGGTGTAGCCGGGCATCAGCGCATCGAGATTGTCGGCCGCCTTGGCGAGCATCTTGGCGCGCAAGCCGAGCAGCGCCTCGGCGAAATCCAGCGTCTGGTTGCGCAGCTTGGCAGCGCGAAAGGTCGCGTACATGTCCTGACGGCTGCGCCCGGCGTGGATGACGGAGGCCTCCTCGCCGACCTTGTCGGTCATGATCTTTTCGATTTGAAGGACGTCGCTCGGGCGCTTGCCACCGGGCTCACGCGCCTGGCGGATCGTGTAGTCCACGCCCCCGGCGATCAGCTGGCCGGTGTCTTTCGGGAAGATTCCTTCCTCCACCAGCATCACGGTGGAGGCCTTGTTGATCTTGTTGAGCCAGTAGAACTGGTCCTCTGCGGCGTCCGATTTGCTGGTCGAGGGCTGCGCGTCCCTGGGGGCGTTGGCGCCGATCTTGGCGGCGTTCTCGTTGCATTCCTGCGTGGTCTTGCAGGGCAATTGACCGGTGTCCGCGGCTAACGCGTGGGACGCGATCAGGAAGCTGACGCCTCCCGCGATGCAGGCGATAAGTTTCATGCGGACCTCCCGGTTGCCGTGCGACCGGGCGGTTGGTTAGCACCCGGGCCGACGGAAGGCTATTAGCCTCCCGTTCATCGGAGCTCGAACCGGTGCGCCCGTCGGCGCACCAGAAGATTCCTAAACTGCCAGGGATCGCTGGTGTCGATGTCGGATTTCACACGATGCCATAATGCCACTGTTTTGCCCGACGCCGCAAGTAGGTTTCGAAAAAACAGAATAGCGTCATGCCGGCCGATGCCGGCTACTGTGCATGGGGTTGTTTTCGCTGTTTGTGTC
This sequence comes from Bradyrhizobium sp. CCBAU 11434, assembly GCF_028128895.1. Taxonomy (NCBI): domain Bacteria; kingdom Pseudomonadati; phylum Pseudomonadota; class Alphaproteobacteria; order Hyphomicrobiales; family Nitrobacteraceae; genus Bradyrhizobium; species Bradyrhizobium sp. CCBAU 11434. Next base: position 468,509 of record NZ_LBJX01000101.1, on the reverse strand, counting down.
AGCGAGCTCGCTCAGCGCACCAGGATGTTCTTGAACTGCCAGGGATCGCTGGTGTCGATGTCCTCAGGGAACAGGCCCGGACGGTCCGTCAGCGGCGTCCAATCGGTGTAGAAGCCTTTCACCGGGCCGAGATACGGCAGCTGGATTTCCAGCAGGCGATCGAAATCCATCTCGTCGGCTTCGACGATGCCTTCCCTGGGGTTCTCCAGCGCCCACACCATGCCGCCGAGGACGGCGGAGGTCACCTGCAGGGCGGTGGCGTTCTGATAGGGGGCGAGCGCGCGGGTCTCTTCGATCGAGAGCTGCGAGCCAAACCAGTAGGCATTGTTGTCGTGGCCGAACAAGAGCACGCCGAGCTCGTCGATGCCGTCGACGATTTCGTCCTCTTCGAGGATGTGGTGCTTCTCCTGCATCTTGCCGGCGCGGCCGAACAATTCATGCAGCGACAGCACTGCGTCGTCAGCCGGATGATAGGCGTAGTGGCAGGTCGGCCGGTAGATCGCCTTGCCCGATGCGTCGCGCACCGTGAAGTAATCGGAGATCGAGATCGACTCGTTGTGGGTGACGAGGAAGCCGTACTGCGCGCCGCGCGTCGGGCACCAGGTGCGCACGCGCGTGTTGGCGCCGGGCTGCATCAGATAGATGGCCGCGCCGCAGCCGGCTTCATGGGAATGCGCATTTTCTGGCATCCATTTCTCATGGGTTCCCCAGCCGAGCTCGGACGGCTGCATGCCTTCCGACAGGAAACCTTCCACCGACCAGGTATTGACGAAGACGTCGGGCTCTTTCGGCTTCTTCGCGCGCTGGGTGTCGCGCTCGGCGATATGGATGCCCTTGATGCCGGCCTGCCGCATCAGGTCGGCCCATTCGGCCTTGGTCTTCGGCTTCGGCGCATTGAGCTTCAGATCGGCGGCGACGTTGAGAAGCGCCTGCTTGACGAAGAAGGAGACCATGCCGGGATTGGCGCCGCAGCAGGAGACGGCCGTGGTTGAGCCCGCCGGGCGCGCCCGCTTGGCAGCCAGCGTCGCCTCGCGCAGCGCGTAGTTGGAGCGCGCCTCCGGCCCCTTCGAGGAATCGAAATAGAAGCCGAGCCAGGGCTCGTTGACGGTGTCGATATAGAGCGCGCCGATCTCGTTGCAGAGCTCCATGATGTCGGTCGAGCCGGTGTCGACAGAGAGATTGACGCAAAAGCCCTGGCCGCCGCCTTCGGTGAGCAGCGGGGTCAGCAATTCGCGATAATTGTCCTTGGTGACGGCCTTCTGGATGAAGCGCACATTATGCTTCTCGCAATGCGCCTTGCGGCCCTCATCCTTGGGATCGATCACGGTGACGCGCGACTTGTCGTAATCGAGGTGCCGCTCGATCATCGGCAAGGTGCCTTTGCCGATGGAGCCGAAGCCGACCATGACGATCGGACCGGTGATCTTCGCGTAGATCTGCGAGGGGGCGCTCATGGGATGCTTCTCCGGAACGTGCTGGCGGACAATTGGTGGGTGGATTTAAGCGCTGCGGCGCTTGTCAGATGCTGCGGCGCTTGGCGGTGACTTCGATCTCGACCTTCATCTCGGGCTTGGCGAGCGCGCTGACGACCAGCAAGGTCGCCGCCGGCCTGATGTCGCCGAGAACCTCGCCGCAGACGGCGAAGTGGGCGTCGATGGTGCTGGCGTCGGTGACGTAATAGGTCGCACGGACGATATCGGCCATCTCGAAACCGCCCTCCTTCAGGGCCGCTTCGATGGTCTTGAAGCAGTTGCGTGACTGGCTCGTGACATCCGAGGGCATCGTCATCGTCGTGTAGTCATAGCCGGTGGTTCCCGCGACGAAGGCGAAGTCGCCGTCGATCACGGCGCGGCTGTAGCCGACGCTCTTCTCGAGGGGGGAGCCGGTGGAAATCAGGCGACGGGGCATGGGTTCGGCCTCGATTGAAAGGGGGATTTCGTGGGGTTTAAAGGGCGTTTCCAGGGCTCACGCAACCCCAAAGGAAAGGCCTGGTGCAGGCGCGGCCGGGCGCTGCCGCTGAATGCGGCTTCGGTCGTCACCATGAAGGCTATCCCTTACGCCGCGTGCGCCTGGAGGGGACGAACCACCCTCCGTTTGGCCAAGGACGCCCCAGTCGGGACGATCATCCCCTCGGCGCCGTCAAGTGCGCCGTCGGTGAATTCGATCGCCAGCAGGCGGTCGCGCTCGAACGGGCCGGGCAGCACCAGCGCGCCGGTCTTCTCGGCCGAGAAGCCGAAGCGGGCGTAGTAGGGCGCATCGCCGAGCAGGATCACGGCGTCATGCCCGCGCGCCCGGGCGGCGGCCAGCGCTTGTTGCATCAGCGCGGCGCCGATCCCGAGTTCGCGGCAGGCAGGGTCCACTGCCAGTGGTCCGAGGACCAGAGCGGGCCTGCCTCCGGCGCTGACGTGCCACAACCGCACGGTTCCCACGAGTGTCCCCTCACGCACGGCCGACAGGGCAAGCCCTGCGGCTGGTGTACGTCCGTCGCGCAGGCGCTGGCAGGTGCGGTCATGGCGGTTCTCGCCAAAGCAGGCATCCAGCAGCGTTTCACGCATCGCGACGTCGACGGCACGCTCGTTGCGGATCGCGAACGGAGCGGCTTTCGAGGTGAGGGCGACTTGTGGCTTCCGAAAAGCAGTCATGGCGCGTCAGTCCCCGCTTGAACCGGCGTGCGTGCAGCACGCCCGTCCAAGGCGTCGTCAGATTGAAATGTCGGATGAGGAGCCGGCAAGCCGGCTCCCGGGTTCGTCAGGCCTCGGACAGAGAGGCGCTTAGATGTGGTAGGTCTTCAGCGGCGGGATGCCGTTGAACGCCACCGCCGAATAGGTCGACGTATAGGCCCCGGTGCCTTCGATCAGCAGCTTGTCGCCGATCTCGAGCGTGACGGGGAGCGGATACGGGTTCTTCTCGTACAGCACGTCGGCGCTGTCGCAGGTGGGACCTGCGAGCACGCACGGGGTCATGTCCGCGCCGTCATGCGGCGTGCGGATGGCGTAGCGGATCGACTCGTCCATGGTCTCGGCGAGACCGCCGAACTTGCCGATGTCCAGGTACACCCAGCGCACCTCGTCCTCGTCGCTCTTCTTGGAGATGAGCACGACCTCGGATTCGATGATGCCGGCGTTGCCCACCATGCCGCGGCCCGGCTCGATGATGGTCTCCGGAATCTGGTTGCCGAAGTGCTTGCGCAGGGCGCGGAAGATCGAGCGACCGTAGGTGACGACCGGCGGCACGTCCTTCAGGTACTTGGTCGGGAAGCCGCCGCCCATGTTGACCATGGTCAGGTTGATGCCGCGCTCGGCGCAGTCGCGGAACACTTGCGAGGCCATCGCCAGCGCCCGATCCCACGCCTTCACCTTGCGTTGCTGCGAGCCGACATGGAAGGAGATGCCGCACGGCTCCAGGCCCAGGCGCTTGGCGACGTCGAGCACCTCGACCGCCATTTCCGGGTCGCAGCCGAACTTGCGCGACAACGGCCATTCGGCACCGGCGCAGTCATAGAGGATGCGGCAGAACACCTTGGCGCCGGGAGCGGCGCGGGCGACCTTCTCGACTTCGGCGACGCAGTCCACCGCGAAAAGGCGGATGCCGAGCGCGAAGGCGCGCGCGATGTCGCGCTCCTTCTTGATCGTGTTGCCGAAAGAGATGCGGTCGGGGGTCGCACCGGCGGCCAGCGCCATCTCGATCTCGGCGACGGTCGCGGTGTCGAAGCAGGAGCCCATGGAGGCCAGCAAGGCCAGCACTTCCGGCGCCGGGTTCGCCTTGACGGCGTAGAACACGCGGCTGTCGGGCAGCGCCTTGGCGAAGCTCTGGTAATTGTCGCGCACGACCTCGAGGTCGACGACGAGGCACGGCTCGGTGTCGAGACCTTCCTTGCGGCGGTTGCGCAGGAATTCCTGGATGCGTTCGGTCATCGCACTCTCCAACGGTCCCAGCGACGGGATCCGCATCAACGTGACGTCGGATAAGAGTGCTTCGGCCACATCGCGCGATGGAGGCGCGCTGAAGCCAAAAGACTCAAACCAGACTGTGCTGCCGTGGATTGGTTGGGAGAGTTTCCCGCCCGCTCACCTGGCAATGAAGGACAAGCCTTTTCAGTAGCCCGCGCCGGCGGTGGAATGCCGGTAGAGACCAAAAAAGCCCGATCCGTCGTTGCTTTAAGTCGCGTCCCCCGTTGAGAGCGGGGTGCGCCGGTTCGCCTCCGGCTGCCAGTCACGGTTGCAAAGAGCGAAGTCACCTTCGACAAGGCATCTCTTTGAGAGAGATGCTGGACGCTTCGGAGTCTGCTTCAACCTTCCGGCTTCTGCACTTCCGAAGAGCCCCTCGGCTTCTTCACCCCTTGGCGGCTGTCCGGCCTCTTGTCCGGATACCTACCGACTGACACACGACCACAGGCACGTGCGAAATTGGGCAAAAACGCACATAAGGGTTTTGACTCGGCTTCGCAAGAATTTTTTTAGGCTGAGAACAGAATTGCCTAACATCTGCTTGCGCAGTGTTGCGCGAGCGACGCGGAAGATGAACGCGCGTTAAGTTTTCTGTGTCGTGCGTGACTCTGTCGCGCGAGGCGCCTCAGCGGCGCTTGAAGAACGGCTCGACGCGCTGAGCTGCGCGGACGAACGCCGTCATGACCAGCACGCCGAGTGCGAACAGCACGGCCTGAAGGATGTGCGCGCCCTGGTCACCGAGGCCAGCCAGAATCGCGAGCGCCCAGCCGCCGGCAAACGCCGCGCCGAACACCTCGGCGCCGATCAGGATGGCGGCGCTGATGACGGTGATGACGCTCGGCCAGACGATCTGACGGGAAGACGAAGAGGGCGCGTTCATGGGCGTTTACGGTCCGGTGTTTCGAGGGCCGCAATCTCCCCGAAAAGGCGGGCGGGAGCAAGGCCAAATGGCCCAAAAAAGCCCCATCGCGTGCTATAGCTGGCCCCAACAAATTGCCTCAAAAAACGAGACTTGCGATGTCAGACCCCCGCCAAACTACGGACTCCGAGACCAATCCGCTGCTGAAGGCCTGGGTGACGCCGTTTGCGACCCCGCCCTTCAACGAGATCGTGCCGGAGCATTTCCTGCCGGCCTTCGAGCAGGCCTTCGCCGATCACTCCGCCGAGATCGCGGCGATCACCAATGATCCGGCTGCGCCCGACTTCGCCAACACCATCACGGCGCTGGAGCGCTCCGGCAAGCTGCTGAACAAGGTCGCCTCCGTCTTCTACGACCTGGTCTCGGCGCATTCCAACCCGGCCATCCTCGACATCGACAAGGAGGTCTCCTTGCGGATGGCGCGGCACTGGAATCCGATCATGATGAATGCCGTGCTGTTTGGCCGCATCGCCCAGCTGCACGAGAACCGCGCCAGTCTCGGCCTCAATCCGGAGCAGCTCCGCCTGCTGGAGCGCACCTACACCCGCTTCCACCGTTCCGGCGCCGGCCTGTCCGACGAGGCCAAGACGCGGATGGCCGAGATCAACGAGAAGCTGGCTCAGCTCGCGACCGGCTTCAGCCATCACCTGCTCGGCGACGAGCAGGACTGGTTCATGGAGCTCGGTGAGGCCGACCGCCAGGGCCTGCCGGAGAGCTTTGTCGCCGGCGCCAAGGCTGCGGCAGAAGATCGCGGCATGGCAGGCAAGGCCATCGTCACGCTGTCGCGCTCGTCGGTCGAATCGTTCCTGAAGAGCTCAGGCCGCCGCGACCTGCGCGAGAAGGTCTACAAGGCCTTCATCGCGCGCGGCGACAACGGCAATTCCAACGACAACAACGCGACCATCGGCGAGATCCTGAAGCTGCGCGAGGAGACCGCCAAGCTCCTGGGCTACCCGACCTTCGCCGCCTACCGGCTCGAGGATTCCATGGCCAAGACGCCGGACGCGGTGCGCGGCCTCTTGGAGCGGGTCTGGAAGCCGGCCCGGGCGCGAGCGCTCGCCGATCGCGACGAGATGCAGGCGCTGATCACGGAAGAGGGCGGCAATTTCAAGCTCGCACCCTGGGACTGGCGTTTCTATGCCGAGAAGCTCCGCCTCCAGCGCGCCAACTTCGACGACGCCGCGATCAAGCCCTATCTGACGCTCGATCACATGATCGCGGCCGCCTTCGACTGCGCCACGCGCCTGTTCGGCGTCACCTTCGAGGAGCGCAAGGATGTGCCGGTCTGGCACCCCGACGTGCGGGTCTGGGAGGTCAAGGGCCCCGACGGCAAGCACAAGGCGCTGTTCTACGGCGACTACTTCGCCCGGCCGTCCAAGCGCTCCGGCGCCTGGATGACCTCGCTGCGCGACCAGCAGAAGCTCGATGGCGAGATCGCGCCGCTCGTCATCAATGTCTGCAATTTTGCCAAGGGCGCCGGAGCTGAGCCCTCGCTGCTGTCGCCGGACGATGCCCGCACCCTGTTCCACGAGTTCGGCCACGGCCTCCACGGCATGCTCTCCAACGTGACCTATCCATCGCTGTCGGGCACCTCTGTGTTCACCGACTTTGTCGAGCTGCCGTCGCAGCTCTACGAGCACTGGCAGGAGCGGCCCGAGGTGCTGCAGCAGTTCGCCCGCCACTACCAGACCGGTGAGCCGCTGCCGGACGACCTGCTCAAGCGCTTCCTCGCCGCGCGAAAATTCAACCAGGGCTTTGCCACGGTCGAGTTCGTTTCCTCGGCGCTGGTCGATCTCGAGTTCCACTCCCAGCCGGCCGCCGCCGCACAGGACGTCGGTGCCTTCGAGAAACGCGAGCTGGAGAAGATCGGCATGCCCGAGGAAATCTCGATGCGGCACCGGCCGACGCAGTTCGGCCACATCTTCACGGGCGACCACTACGCCGCCGGCTATTACAGCTACATGTGGTCGGAGGTGATGGACGCCGATGCCTTCGGCGCGTTCGAGGAAGCCGGCAACATCTTCGATCCCGACGTCGCCAAGCGCCTGCACGACGACATCTATTCGAGCGGTGGATCGGTCGACCCGGAAGCGGCCTATGAGGCCTTCCGCGGTCGTCCGCCCGAGCCCGACGCGCTGCTCCGCCGCCGCGGCCTGCTCGGCGACAAGGCGGCCTGATCGGCATGCGCGCCATTTTGGGATGGCTGTTCGCCGCCGGCCTGCTGCTTGTAGCGGGTCCGGCGATCGCGCATCCGCATGTCTGGATCACCGCTTCAAGCGAATTGCTCTACGCAGAGGACGGCAGCATCACCGGCGTGCGCCACGCCTGGACCTTTGACGACATGTTCTCGGCCTATGCGGTGCAGGGGCTCGAGGCCAAGAAGAAGGGCGCCTATACCCGCGAGGAGCTCGGGCCGCTGGCGCAGACCAATGTCGAGTCGCTGAAGGAATATGCCTACTTCACCTTCGCGAAGGCCGACGGCAAGAAGGAGCGTTTTGGCGAGCCGGTCGACTATTTCCTCGACTACAAGGACACGGTGCTGACCCTGCACTTTACACTGCCGCTGAAGACCCCGCTCAAGCCCAAGCAGCTGGTGTTGGAAGTGTTCGACCGCTCGTTCTTCATCGACTTCCAGATGGCCAAGGATAATCCCGTCAAGCTGGTCGGCGCGCCATCAGGCTGCCAGATGAAGCTCGATCGTCCGAGCGACGGCACCGCGACCGCGCAGAAGCTCAACGAGCAGACCTTCATGGACGGCCCGAATGCCAATTTCGGCATGATGTTCGCCAACAAGATCACGGTGGATTGCCCTTGAAGCCGCATCTCTCGCCGCTTGGGCGCGGGTTCCTCACCTGCGCCGCCATTCTCCTCGCCGCCAGCCTGGCGGATGCGGCGCTTCACCATGTCTTGGCACAAAATCCGTTCGGCGCGCCGAAGCAGGCACCAGCGGCCGAGCCGGAGGCCAGCGGCCTCATCGGCTGGCTGTTGGCAAAGCAGTCCGAATTCTATCGCCAGATGTCGTCGACCATCCGCGCTGCCAAATCCGACGGCTCGGCCGTGTGGACGCTGCTCTTCATCTCCTTTGCCTACGGGATCTTCCATGCGGCCGGCCCCGGCCACGGCAAGGCGGTGATCGCCTCCTATCTCGTCGCCAACCGCGAGACCGCGCGGCGTGGCATCACGCTGTCGTTGGCCTCGGCGCTGATGCAGTCCTTGGTGGCGATCCTGATCGTCGGCATCTCGGCCTGGATCCTGAATGCGACCGCCAGGACCATGTGCAAGGCGGAAGGGGCCATCGAGATCGCAAGCTACGCCCTGATCGCGTTGTTCGGCCTGCGCCTGACCTGGACCAAGGGCCGCACCTTCATCCGCGCGCTCCAGGTGACGCAGCCCGTGCCTGCCATAGCGGGCGTGCCGCATGACCATCATGATCACGGCCATCACCATCATGATGCGCACGATCATCATGACCACGACCACCATGATCATCACGGGCATGATCATGTCCATGACGAGCATTGCGGCCATTCCCATGGACCCACCCCGAGCGAGCTGGCCGGCCCCGGCGGCTGGCGGCGCGGCTTTGCCGCGATCCTGACCGTCGGCATCCGCCCCTGTTCGGGTGCCATCCTGGTGCTGGTATTCGCGCTCGCCCAGGGCCTGTTCTGGGCCGGCATTGCCGCAACCTTCCTGATGGGGCTGGGCACCGCGATCACGGTCGCGACCATCGCCCTGGTCGCAGTCTCGGCCAAGGACATCGCCGGCCGCCTCAGCGCGGGCCGCGACGGCGGCGGCGCGCTGTTCATGCGCGGCATCGAATTCGGCGCCGCGGCCCTGGTGCTGCTGTTCGGAGCGGGGCTGTTGTTCGGCTACATCGCGGCCGAACGGACGACGTGTTTTTGAGTGCTCTTCCCCTCTCCCACAAGGGGAGAAGGAAGAAGCAACTCACACCGGCAAAAACTTCTTCAACATCGGCATGAAGAAGATCGCCAGATTGAGCGCAAAGCCGATGCTCCAGAGGATGGAACGCAGCGTCGGGCGGTTGCCGAGATAGGTCAGCACATAGGCCACCCGCACGATCAGGAACAGCACCGCGAGCTCGTCGATCAGGCGCTGTGGTGAATCCCGGAATTCGGCGAGCAGGACGGCGAAGGCGAAGAACGGCAAGGTCTCGATGCCGTTCTGGTGCGCGCCAAGCGCGCGCTGCGAGATGGCGTCCTCATAGAAGGCGGGATCGCGCGGCCGGGAATTGTCGAAGCCGCGAAACCTGATCCATTTGATCGAGACGATCGTTACGAGATAGAGCAACAGTGCCCCGAGAACGCACCATTCCGCGAGCGTCATCTTCCCTCCCCCGCTTGGACGGGACCCTAGCGAAACCGGCCTCATCTTGACAAGTTCGGAGCAACGCGCGACCCAACTGGCCATGGAGACCCTGGCCCCCATCGTTTCAGCGAAGCCGACCGTTCAGCCCGGCCAGCCGCGCGTCGGCGTGCTGCTGGTCAATCTCGGCACGCCCGATACGGCCGACGCCGCCGGCGTGAGGGTCTATCTGAAGGAATTTCTGTCGGACGCTCGCGTCATCGAGGACCAGGGCCTGATCTGGCAGCTGGTGCTGAACGGCATCATCCTGCGCAGCCGCCCCCGCACCAAGGCGCTCGACTACCAGAAGATCTGGAACGTCGAGAAGAACGAGTCGCCGCTGAAGACCATCACGCGGTCGCAAGCCGACAAGCTCGCCGCCGCGCTGTCTGATCGCGCGCATGTCGTGGTGGATTGGGCGATGCGCTACGGCAATCCCTCGATCAAGGCGGGGATCGATGCGCTGATCGCGAAGGGATGCGAGCGCATCCTTGCGGTGCCGCTCTATCCGCAATATTCCGCCTCGACCTCGGCGACCGTCTGCGACGAGGTGTTCCGTGTGCTCGCCGGCCTGCGCAATCAGCCGACGCTGCGGGTGACGCCGCCATACTACGAGGACGAGGCCTATATCGAGGCGCTCGCCGTCTCGATCGAGTTGCATCTGGCGAATTTATCCTTCAAGCCCGAGCTGATCGTCGCGTCTTTTCACGGCATGCCGAAATCCTATGTCGACAAGGGTGATCCCTATCGGAGCCATTGCGTCGCGACGACGCAGGCGCTGCGTCGCCGGCTCGGCATGGACGACACCAAGCTGCTGCTGACCTTCCAGTCGCGCTTCGGCAATGATGAATGGCTGCAGCCCTATACCGACAAGACGATGGAACGCCTGGCGAAAGAAGGCGTGCGCCGCATCGCGGTGGTGACGCCGGGCTTTTCCGCCGACTGTCTCGAGACGCTGGAGGAGATCGCGCAGGAGAATGCCGAGATCTTCAAGCACAATGGCGGCGAGCAGTTTTCCGCGATCCCCTGCCTGAACGATAGCGATCCGGGCATGGACGTGATCCGCACGCTGGTGCTGCGGGAGCTGCAAGGCTGGATCTAATGTGCCTGGATCTAGGGAGCGTTCCATGAACCGCCGCGACTGCCTGGCGCTTCTGGGAACGATCACGGTGCTGCCGCTCTCAGCCCTGGCGCAGCAGACCGGCGAGCTGCGCCGACTGGGCGTGCTTTCGGTCACGGCCGATGACGTGATCGGGCAGGCCCGCCTGGTCGAGGCGCTGGCCACCCATGGTTGGAAGGAGCAAGACAATCTCGGGGTCGACTGGCGCAACGGAGGTGGTGATCGCGCTCCGATCGCCCGGCTCGCCGACGAGTTGATCGCGCTCAAGCCGGACGTTCTGCTCGCGATCGGCACCCCCTCGGTGGAGGAGCTGCGGCAGCGCACCGCGACGATTCCAATCGTGTTCGCGGTGGTCACCGATCCCGTCAGCCAGGGTTTTGTGCAAAATCTGGCCCATCCCGGCGGCAACATCACCGGCTTCACCGATTATGACGGCCCGCTTGCCGGCAAATGGCTGGAGATGCTGACGCAGGTCACGCCAAAGGTCTCTCGCGCCTTCGTCGTCTACAATCCCGCCACCGCGCCGTTCGCAGCCCTGATGCTGCGCACGCTCGAGGAGGCTGCGCGGACGCTGGATGTCGTGGTCGAGCCCGCGGCGGTGCATGATGCAGCCTCGATCGCCGCGCTGGCCTCGCGAAAGGATGGCGGATTCCTGGTGCTGCCCGACTTTTTCACCATGGCCAATCGCGCGCCTCTGCTGGCAGCGATCGCGGAATCGCATCTGCCGTCGGTGTTCTGGAGCCGCGCCTTCGTCGATGAAGGCGGGCTGATGTCCTACAGCACCGACAGTGCCGAGCAGCTGCGACGTGCCGCGGGCTATATCGATCGCATCCTAAAGGGCGCGCAAGCCGCCGACCTTCCGGTCCAGAATCCGACGAAGTTCGAGCTTGCGATCAACGTGAAGGCGGCCAAGGCGATCGGCGTTACGCTTCCCGCCGGGCTGCTCGCAATCGCGAACGACGTCATCGAGTAGCGTCGCAGTTTGTTAATCTTTGCCGCTAGGTCTGCCGCCGTACGCTTTCAAGAGCCCTTCGAAAAATACATAATCGTGACCGTTCCCGCTCCGTGCGCCTTGTTCAGAATCGCGCGCATGCCGACGTGAAAAGCGACCGCTGAACCGGTAGGGTGCTGATCCCGACCAATGACAGCGCGGGAAGGGCCTGTTTCCCGGCTTCTTTCCTGCCTTGGAGGAGATATGAGCGGTTTTGATATTTTCGCGATTGTTCTGGTGTTGCTCGTCATCATCACGCTGATTGCCGGCGTGAAAACGGTGCCGCAGGGCTATGACTGGACCATCGAGCGGTTCGGCAAATACACCCATACGCTAACGCCCGGCCTCAATCTCATCGTGCCCTATTTCGATCGCGTCGGGCGCAAGATCAACATGATGGAGCAGGTGATCTCGATCCCCGAGCAGGAGGTGATCACCAAGGACAACGCGACGGTGACGGTCGACGGCGTTGCCTTCTTCCAGGTGTTCGATGCAGCGAAGGCGAGCTATGAGGTCGCCAATCTCGAGCAGGCGATCATCGTGCTGACCATGACCAACATCCGTTCGGTCATGGGCGCGATGGACCTCGACCAGGTGCTGTCGCACCGCGACGAGATCAACGAGCGCCTCTTGCGCGTCGTCGATGCCGCGGTCTCGCCGTGGGGCCTGAAAGTCAACCGCATCGAGATCAAGGACATCGTGCCGCCGGCCGATCTCGTCGAGGCGATGGGGCGGCAGATGAAGGCCGAGCGCGTCAAGCGCGCCGACATCCTTCAGGCCGAAGGCGCGCGCCAGTCCGAGATCCTGCGCGCTGAGGGCGCCAAGCAGGGCCAGATCCTCCAGGCCGAAGGCCGCAAGGAAGCTGCGTTTCGCGACGCCGAGGCGCGTGAGCGGTCTGCAGAGGCCGAGGCCAAGGCGACGCAAATGGTGAGTGAGGCCATCGCCAAGGGTGACGTGGCTGCGCTGAATTATTTTATTGCCGACAAATACATCAAGGCGTTCGGCCAACTGGCCGACTCGCCGAACCAGAAGATCATCATGCTGCCGATCGAGGCCACCAGCATTCTGGGTTCGCTCGCCGGCATCGGCGAGATCGCCAAGGCAACGTTCGGCGAAAGTGCTGCGTCTGCAGCCGCCGCCGCGCGCCGCACCGGCTCAGTGCCGCCGGCTGGCGGCACGCCGCCGGCGGTTCCGCCGCGGCAGGGTTGAGGAACGGCGCATGACCTTAGGGGCGTGCGCCAACATAAAGAGGTCGTGTCATGACCGACATGTTCGTATCGCTCGGCACCTGGAACTGGCTGATCTTCGGCTTCCTCCTGATGGCGCTGGAGGTGATCGCGCCGGGCGTGTTCCTGTTCTGGCTGGGGCTCGCCGCGCTCCTGGTCGGCCTGATCTCGTTCGCCACCGTCATCTCCTGGCAGATCCAGCTCGTGATGTTCGCGGTGTTCGCAGCCGCGGCCGTGCCGGTGTGGCGTCGTCTTGCGCGACCGAAGTTCGATGCAAGCGCCAGCCCGTTCCTCAACAAGCGCACCGAGGCGTTGCTGGGCCGCGAGTTCACGCTGGAGAAGCCGATCATCGACGGCAACGGCACCATGCGCATCGGCGACACGGTGTGGCGCGTGGCGGGCCCGGACACTCCGGCAGGGACGCGTGTGAAGGTGGTGCAGGTGGATGGCGTGAATCTAACGGTGGCCGCGGCGTAGGTGCGGTCATTGCGAGCGTAGCGAAGCAACCCAGACTGTTGCCGCAGAAAGATTCTGGATTGCTTCGCTGCGCTCGCAATGACGAGCTTGTTGAGGCTGGATTGCCAGACCTAGCTAGGCGCCACTCTTGCTGCGCCACCTCTCCGCAAACCTGTGCAGTGGCATGAACGTCTCGCACAGCTCCCGGCCCACCGGTGTCAGGCCATAGCCTCCGCCGTCGCCCAGCTCCACAAACCCCGCCTCGCGCAACTCCGTCAGCCGCACTTGCAACACCGTCGGCGAAGCCTCATCGCAGGCCGTGCGCAATGCGCGCGAGGTGAGAGGCTCCGCGCGCAATTCCCACAATATCCGCAAGGCCCAGCGCCGCCCGAGCAGGTCGAGCAGCGCCATGATCGGCCGCCCGGTACGCGAGCCGCGCACGCGACGTTCCCCTGAGCCCGTCTGTTTCGCCATCACACCCTCTTGCGTCGTGCTACGGATAATGTAGCGTGTTGCTACAATAATTGTAGCAAGGAAGATGCCCATGTCATCCCCGGCTCCTCGTATCGCCGCGCTCGATCAGCCTTATCCCCCGGAGATCCAGGCGCAGTTCGACCGCATCATGCGCGGCGCGCCGCCGCTAATGCTTTTCCGGGTGATGGCCGGCCACAGCCGCGCCTGGGACAAGTTTCGTGCCGGCGGCCTGCTCGATCCCGGGCCGTTATCGTTGCGGGAGCGCGAGATCGTCATCGATCGGACCTGCGCGCTGAACAGATGCGAATATGAATGGGGCGTCCATGTCGCGATCTTCGCCGGCCCGGCGAAGCTTAGCGAGGATGAGGTTCGTGCGACGGTGGGGGGCGATGCGAATTCGGCCTGCTGGTCCGCGGCCGAGCAGGCCCTGATCGCAGCGGTGGACGCGTTGCACACCCGCGGGACGTTCACCGACGCCGAGTTCGCCGCGCTGTCCGCGCATTACGACGAGGCGCAGATCCTGGAGATCATGCTGCTGTGCGGCTTCTATCGCACGGTGTCGTATCTGGCCAACGGGCTGAGGCTGCCGCTGGAGGAGAACGCGGCGCGGTTTCCAACAGTCTAACCATGCGTCATTGCGAGGAGCTCGCGACAAAATTGCGAAGCAATTTTGCGCTGATGCGACGAAGCAATCCAGACCGTCCCGCAGAAAGATTCTGGATTGCTTCGCTACGCTCGCAATGACGTGGAGAGAGCCGTAGGACCTACGCCACACCCGCCCGCAGCAGATCGTGCAGATGCACGATGCCGACCACCTTGTCCGCCTCGGTCACAACAAGCGTTGTGATCTTGCGCGTGTTCAGCACCTCGATCATCTCGCTGGCGAGCATCGAGGGCGGCACGGTCTTGGGCTGCCTGGTCATGATCTCATCGACCGTCACAGTCAAAAGATCCGGCCGCATGTGGCGGCGCAGATCGCCGTCGGTGATGATGCCGACCGCCTCGTTCGCGTCATTGACGATGCAGACGCAGCCCAAGCCCTTGGCCGACATCTCCACCACCGCGTCCGACATCTTGGTGCCTTCAGGCTTGACCGGGATTTCCGCGCCGGTGCGCATATAGTCGCGGACGAATTTCAGCATCGCGCCCAGCTTGCCGCCGGGATGGAAGTGGGCGAATTCCAGCGCGGTGAAGCCGCGGCCTTCGAGCAGCGCGATCGCGATGGCATCGCCGATCGCGACCTGCATCATAGTCGAGGTGGTCGGCGCCAGATTGTGCGGGCAGGCCTCGCGCGCCTTCGGCAATTCGATGACGATGTCGGCGGCCTGGGCGAGCGAGGACGCCGCATTCGACGTCACCGCGATCATCGGGATCGCAAAGCGCGCCGAATAGTTCACCAGCGTCTTCATCTCCGGCTGCTCGCCGGACCAGGACAGCGCCATGATGACATCGTCGGTCGTGATCATGCCGAGGTCGCCATGGGCGGCTTCAGCCGTATGAACGAAGAAGGCCGGCGTGCCTGTCGAGGCCAGGGTCGCCGCGATCTTTCGCGCCATGTGGCCGGACTTGCCGAGCCCGGTGACGATGACGCGGCCCTTGGCGTTGCGGATCAGGTCGACCGCCCTGGCGAACGCCTCGCCCAGCGGGCCGCGCAGGGCGGCGGCGAGCGCGTTGATGCCGCCGCTCTCCGTCTCCAGCGTGCGGAGTGCGGATTCGACTGATGTGGGGGTGAGGCCGGATGAGGAGGTCATCAGCGGTTTCGAACTCGGCATGCTCAGGTCCAGGGAGGAGGGGCGTTAGCCCGTTGGCCGCCTCCTTAGCACGCCGTCGAGCGCGAGGCGACGCAGGCCCCAAAGCCTTCAACGGGTCATTAACCATAATTGTTTTAACTCCATTAACGATGGTTTCCGCGCGTTCGCGGAAGGCCATCAGTGAAGTATCTGATTTCGTTGGAGTTATTCCATCGTGGGGTCGCCTCCAGGTAGGGGCCGGAGCAGTCGCGCGTACGTCTTTCGCGCCGCTTTGCCATGCCTGCTGCTGACCGCGCTGGAAAGCTCACCAGTGGCCGCCCAGAGCCTCACGCCCGACCTGTTCAATCCCAGCCGCGGCGGCTTCGTTTCGCCTGAGACGCTGCCGACGCGCCGCACGGCGGGCGTCCTGCCGGCGCCGTCGGACGCGGTTCCGCAGCCCCCGCAGCCGCAGGATCCCAACGAGGATCCGCGCAAGAAGAGCGACGCGCCCGCGACAACGCGAATTGGCCAGGTCCCGACATATGGCCTTCCCGCCGCGAACGGTGCGAGCAGCTCGGGCTACGACTCGCTTAATCGCAAGCGCCAGCAGCCAAAACTCTATCCGGGTCAGCCGAAGCCGAAGAAGCCTGCAGGTCCGGGCTCGCCGGTGCCAACTGCAACGCCACCGGTCTCCACGCTCGGTCCTCCCCGTATTGCGCCGCCGCCGTCGGAGACCGCGAACAAGACGCCATTGCCGCCTGCGATGGCCGGCACCGTGCCCGGCCAGCCGCAGCGCCGTCGCCTCAAGGTCGACGACGATGCGTTCGGCGCGGTCGGCGACTACGCCGGCAGCTTTCTGATCAAGGGCGGGCTCGAGCTTTCCACCGGCTACGACACCAATCCTGCACGTCTCAGCAAGCCGGTCGGCTCGCCTGTCTATGTCGTCGCGCCGGATCTGCTTGTCATGTCCGACTGGGAGCGCCACGCGCTGGTCGCAGACTTGCGCGGCTCGTTCTCCGGCTACACCAACAACATGCCGGCGACGATCGACGGACTTCCCTCGCCGTCGCCTGTCGAGATCAACCGCCCCGACTTCACCGGCCATGTCGACGGCCGCTACGACGTCGACCGCGACCTCAAGCTGACCTCGCAATTCCGGTTGCGGCTCGCCACCGACAATCCCGGCAGCCCCAACGTGCAGGCCGGCCTGCAGAAATATCCTGTTTACACCACCTATGGCGGCACCTTCGGATTCGACCAGACCTTCAACCGTTTCCAGGTCGCCGCCGGCGCCACGATCGATCGCACCGCCTACACGGATTCAAAACTCACCGACGGGTCGACCTTCAGCAATGACGACCGCGACTTCAACCAGTATGGCGGCGTCGGACGCTTCTCCTACGAGCTGAAGCCGGGCTTAAAACCGTTCGTCGAGATCGAGGGCGACAACCGCGTCCACGACCAGGCTGCGGATCGCAACGGCTATTTGCGCGATTCAAACGGCGGCTATGCCAAGGTCGGCTCGTCCTTCGAGTTCTCGCGCATCCTCACCGGCGAAGTCTCGGTCGGCTATTCCGCGCGCAACTATGTCGACCCTCGCCTGAGCCAGCTCTCGGGCTTCCTCACCTCGGGATCGCTGATCTGGAACGCCAGCGGGCTGACGACGGTGAAATTCAACACCGACACCCAAATCGCGGAAACCACCATCCCCGGCTCCTCCGGCGTGCTGGTGCACACCTATGCCGCCGAAGTCGACCACGACTTCCGCCGCTGGCTGACGGCGGTCGGCAAGTTCACCTACGGCACCTACGACTATCAGGGCCAGAATCGCAACGACAAGACCTACTCGCTCGAAGGCAATCTGATCTACAAGCTCAACCGCAACATCTGGATCAAGGGCACGTTGCGCCACGACATCCTGGATTCGAACCAGCCGGGCTCGAGTTCGCAGGGCACGGTGGTGATGCTGGGCGTGCGGTTGCAGAATTAGCGGCGCGTAGGGATTTGAACTGATGCGTCTTAGTAAGCGGCAAGCTTTCAACTCACTCCGCTGTCATGCCCCGGCTTGACTGGGACATCGAGTACGCCGCGGCTTCTCGGTTCAATAAAAACGTCTCTGGAATACTGGATCGCCCGGTCAAGCCGGGCGATGACACCGTTGCCTAGTTTGGCCGCGAGTAACACTCACCGCGGCAGATCCGTCTTCCCCATCAGGAACGTGTCGATCGAGCGGGCGCACAGCCGGCCTTCGCGGATGGCCCAGACCACCAGCGACTGGCCACGGCGCATGTCGCCGGCGGAGAACACGTTCGGACGCGAGGTCTGGTAATCAAGCGTGTTGGCCTTGACGTTGCCGCGCGGGTCGAGGTCGACCGCGAGCTGCTTGAGCAGACCCTCGTGCACGGGATGCACAAAACCCATCGCGAGCAGGACGAGCTCGGCATCGAGCTCGAACTCGGTGCCTGCGATCGGCTTGAACTTGTCGTCGACGCGCACGCAGTGCAGCTTCTTGACCTTGCCGTTCTCGCCGGTGAACTTCTGCGTCAGCACGGCGAACTCGCGGATTGCGCCTTCGGCCTGGCTCGACGACGTGCGCATCTTCAGCGGCCAGTTCGGCCAGGTCAGGCCCTTGTTCTCGCGCTCGGGCGGAGCGGGCATGATCTCGAGCTGCGTCACCGACAGCGCGCCCTGGCGCAGCGAGGTGCCGATGCAGTCGGATCCGGTGTCGCCGCCGCCGATGACGACGACATGCTTGCCGCCGGCGAGGATCTCCTTGACGCCACCCAGCGGCTCCTCGGAGACGCGGCGGTTCTGCTGCGGCAGGAAGTCCATCGCATAATGGATGCCGTCGAATTCGCGGCCGGGGATCGGCAGATCGCGCGGGGCTTCGGCGCCGCCGGTCAGCGCGATCGCGTCGTACTGGTTGAGCATCTCGCGCGGATCGACATTGCCGTCCACGCCGACATGGCTGTTGTAGTGGAAGGTGACGCCTTCGCCTTCCATCTGCTTGACGCGGCGGTCGATGACGCCCTTCTCCATCTTGAAGTCCGGGATGCCATAACGGAGCAGTCCGCCGGCCTTGGCGTACTTCTCGAACAGATGCACGTCGTGCCCGGCGCGGGCCAGCTGCTGCGCGCAGGCCATGCCGGCCGGACCCGAGCCGATCACCGCGACCTTCTTGCCGGTCTTGACCGCGGCGATCTCAGGCTTCAGCCAGCCATTGTCCCAAGCGCGGTCGACGATCGCGCATTCGATGGTCTTGATGGTGACGGGGTTGTCGTCGATGTTGAGCGTGCAGGACGCCTCGCACGGCGCCGGACAGATGCGGCCGGTGAATTCAGGAAAGTTGTTGGTCGAGTGCAGATTGCGCGAGGCCTCTTCCCAATTGCCCTGATAGACGAGGTCGTTGAAGTCGGGGATCTGGTTGTTGACCGGGCAACCGGGCGTGCCCGGCGCGACCGAGCCGGTGCCGTGGCAATAGGGAATGCCGCAGTTCATGCAGCGCGCGGCCTGGTCGCGCGTTTCCTTCTCGCTCAAGGGAACGACGAACTCGTTGTAATGCTTCACGCGCTCGGCGACGGGGGTGTACTTGCGATCGTGCCGTTCGATTTCGAGAAAACCCGTGATCTTGCCCATTAAACCCGAAGTCCCTGCCGCTTAGTCGTTTTGTTGTTTCCTCACCGTCATTGCGAGGAGCGAAGCGACGAAGCAATCCAGTCTGCATCAAGGAAGAAAGTCTGGATTGCTTCGCTACGCTCGCAATGACGGGTGTGATGCCTTACGCCCCGATCGCGATCTTCGGCTCGGCGTCCGCGTTGGCGGCCATTTCGCGCAGCGCGCGCCGGT
This sequence comes from Bradyrhizobium sp. CCBAU 11434, assembly GCF_028128895.1. Classification (NCBI taxonomy): domain Bacteria; kingdom Pseudomonadati; phylum Pseudomonadota; class Alphaproteobacteria; order Hyphomicrobiales; family Nitrobacteraceae; genus Bradyrhizobium; species Bradyrhizobium sp. CCBAU 11434. The sequence continues at coordinate 449,438 of NZ_LBJX01000101.1, read as the reverse complement.
ACTCGACCGGCATCACCTTGCGGAATTTGGGCAGCCATTCCTTCCAATTGGCAAGGATGTCCGCGGCGCGCTTGGAGCCGGTCGCCTTGGCATGGCGCGTGATCAGGACGTGCAGACGCTCGACGTCGGATGCGAGCAGGTTCTGGAACACGTCGACCCGGCCGTGCGCCTCGAGATCACCGGAGTGGTGATACGTGCCGGCGTTGATCAGCTCTTCCGACAGCACCGGCTCGAGCTCGACCATGCTGAGATTGCACAGCTTGTTGAAGTCGCCGGTTTCGTCGAGCACGTAGGCGATGCCGCCGGACATGCCGGCCGCGAAATTGCGTCCGGTCTTGCCGAGCACGACCACGATGCCGCCGGTCATGTATTCGCAGCAATGATCGCCGGCGCCTTCGACCACGGCGACCGCGCCCGAGTTGCGCACGGCAAAGCGTTCGCCGGCGACGCCGCGGAAGTAGCACTCGCCCTGGATGGCGCCGTACATCACGGTGTTGCCGACGATGATGCTCTCCTCCGGCACGATGCCGCTATTCGCCGGCGGCTTGACGATGATCTTGCCGCCCGAGAGGCCCTTGCCGACATAGTCGTTGGCTTCACCCTCGAGCTCGAAGGTAACGCCGTTGGCGAGCCACGCGCCGAACGCCTGGCCGGCCGTGCCCTTGAGGCTGACATGGATGGTGTCCTGCGGCAGGCCGGCATGGCCGTAGATCTTGGCGACCGCGCCCGACAGCATCGCACCCGCAGAGCGGTTGGTGCTGTTGATCGCAGCCTCGATCTTCACCGGCGCACCGCGGTCGAGCGAGGGCTTCGCCTTCTCGATCAGCGAGCGGTCGAGCACGGCCTCCAGATGATGGTTCTGGCGCTCGGAGTGATAGATCTTCTGGCCCTTGTCTTCCTTCTGCTTGACGAACAGCTTCGAGAAATCGAGGCCCTTCGCCTTCCAGTGCGCCACCAGCTTGGTCTGGTCGAGCAGCTGAACCTGGCCGACCATCTCGTTGAAGGTGCGGAAGCCGAGCGAGGCCATGATCTCGCGCACTTCCTCTGCGACGAAGAAGAAGTAGTTGATCACGTGTTCGGGCTGGCCGGTGAAGCGCTTGCGCAGGACGGGGTCCTGGGTAGCGACGCCGACCGGGCAGGTGTTGAGATGGCACTTGCGCATCATGATGCAGCCGGCCGCAATCAAGGGCGCGGTGGCGAAGCCGAACTCGTCGGCGCCCAAGAGCGCGCCGATCACGACGTCACGCCCCGTGCGGAAGCCGCCGTCGACCTGGACCACGATGCGGCTGCGCAGCCGCTCGCGCACCAGCGTCTGGTGGGTTTCGGCAAGGCCGATCTCCCACGGCGAGCCGGCGTGCTTGATCGAGGTCAGCGGCGAAGCGCCGGTGCCGCCCTCGAAGCCCGCGATGGTGACATGGTCGGCGCGCGCCTTGGCAACGCCCGCGGCCACCGTGCCGACGCCGATTTCGGAGACCAGCTTGACCGAGACGTCGCCCGTCGGGTTGACGTTCTTGAGGTCGTAGATCAGCTGCGCCAGATCCTCGATCGAGTAGATGTCGTGATGCGGCGGCGGCGAGATCAGGCCAACGCCGGGGGTCGAGTGACGCACCTTGGCGATGGTCGCGTCGACCTTGTGGCCGGGCAGCTGGCCGCCTTCGCCGGGCTTGGCGCCCTGCGCCATCTTGATCTGCATCATGTCGGAGTTGACGAGATACTCCGTGGTGACGCCGAAGCGGCCCGAGGCGACCTGCTTGATCGCCGAACGCATGGAATCGCCGTTCGGCATCGGCTTGAAGCGGTCGGCTTCCTCGCCGCCTTCACCGGTGTTCGACTTGCCGCCAATCCGGTTCATGGCGATCGCGAGTGTCGTGTGCGCCTCGCGCGAGATCGAGCCGAAGCTCATCGCGCCAGTGGCGAAACGCCTGACGATGTCCTTGGCCGGCTCGACCTGGTCGATCGGGATCGGCTTGCGCTTCTCTTCCTCCGCGTTCTTGATCCGGAACAGGCCGCGCAGCGTCAGCAGGCGCTCCGACTGCTCGTTCAGGATCTTGGCGAAGGCGCGATAGCGCTCCAGCGAATTGCCGCGGGCGGCGTGCTGAAGCAAGCCGACGGACTCGGCGGTCCAGGCATGGTCCTCGCCGCGGCTGCGATAGGCATATTCGCCGCCGACATCGAGCGCGGTCTTGTAGACCAGAGCCTCGCCGAACGCGTCGGCATGACGCCGTACAGCCTCTTCGGCGATCTCGGCAAGACCGACGCCCTCGACGCGGGTGTGCGTGCCGGCGAAGAACTTTGCGACGAAATCAGCCTTGAGGCCGACCGCGTCAAAAATCTGCGCGCCGCAATAGGACTGATAGGTCGAGATGCCCATCTTGGACATCACCTTGAGCAGGCCCTTGCCGATCGACTTGATGTAGCGCTTGACGATCTCGTAGTCGTCGAGCGAGCCGGGCAGGCGGTCCTTCATCGCGATGATGGTTTCGAACGCGAGGTAGGGATTGATCGCCTCGGCGCCGTAGCCGGCAAGGCAGGCGAAGTGGTGCACTTCGCGCGGCTCGCCGGATTCGACGACCAGGCCGACCGAGGTGCGCAGGCCGGTGCGGATCAAATGATGATGCACCGAGGCGCAGGCCAGCAGCGACGGGATCGGCACGCGGTCGGTGCCGACCATGCGGTCGGACAGGATGATGATGTTGACGCCCTCGCGCACCGCGGCTTCCGCGCGCGCGCAAAGCTCGTCCAGCACCTGGTCCATGCCCGCCGCGCCGAGACCGGCGTGGAAGGTGGTGTCCAGCGTGCGCGACTTGAAGTGGGTGTCGGCGACATCCGAGATCGAGCGGATCTTCTCGAGATCCGCGTCGGTGAGGATCGGCTGGCGCGCTTCCAGGCGCTTGGTGGTCGCAAGGCCCTGAAGGTCGAACAGGTTCGGCCGCGGTCCGATGATGGAGACGAGGCTCATCACCAGCTCCTCGCGGATCGGATCGATCGGCGGGTTGGTGACCTGGGCGAAGTTCTGCTTGAAGTAAGTGAACAGCGGCTTGGCCTTGTCCGACAGCGCCGAGATCGGCGTGTCGTTGCCCATCGAGCCCGCGGCTTCTTCACCCGTGGCCGCCATCGGCGTCATCAGGATCGTGATGTCTTCCTGGCTGTAGCCGAATGCCTGCTGGCGGTCCAAAAGCGACAGGTTCGAGCGCACGCCCGTGGTCGGCACCTTCGGCAGCTCTTCGAGCACGATCTGGGTCCGCTCCAGCCACTCCTTGTAGGGATGGCTCTTGGCGAGCTCGGCCTTGATCTCGTCGTCCGGAATCAGGCGGCCCTGTTCGAGGTCGACCAGCAGCATCTTGCCGGGCTGCAAGCGCCATTTGGTGATGATCTGGTCCTCGGGGATCGTCAGCACGCCCATTTCGGACGCCATCACGATGCGGTCGTCCTTGGTCACGAGATAGCGCGCCGGCCGCAGCCCGTTGCGGTCGAGCGTGGCGCCGATCTGGCGGCCGTCGGTGAAGGCGATCGCGGCAGGGCCGTCCCACGGCTCCATCAGCGCGGCGTGATATTCGTAGAAGGCGCGGCGCTTCTCATCCATCAGGGGATTGCCGGCCCACGCCTCCGGAATCATCATCATGACGGCATGCGGCAGCGAGTAGCCGCCCTGTACCAGGAATTCGAGCGCGTTGTCGAAGCAGGCGGTGTCCGACTGGCCCTCATAGGAGATCGGCCAGAGCCGGCTGATGTCCTTGCCGTACAGCTCGGAGCTGACCGACGCCTGGCGCGCTGCCATCCAGTTGGTGTTGCCGCGCAGCGTGTTGATCTCGCCGTTATGCGCGATCATGCGATAGGGATGCGCCAGCGACCACGCCGGGAAGGTGTTGGTCGAGAAGCGCTGGTGAACGAGCGCGAGCGCGCTCTCGAAATCCTTCTCGTGCAAATCGGGATAGTACTTGCCGAGCTGGTCGGCGAGGAACATGCCCTTGTAGATCACGGTGCGGCAGGACATCGAGCAGGGGTAATAGCCCGCGAGGCCGCGGTCGCGGCGCTGGTAGATCGCCTGCGAGATCGACTTGCGCAGGATGTAGAGCCGGCGCTCGAACTCGTCCTCGGTCTTGGCGGTGCCGTTGCGGCCGATGAACACCTGCATGCAGGCGGGCTCGGTCGGCTTCACGGTGACGCCGAGCGAGGAATTGTCGGTCGGCACGTCGCGCCAGCCGAGCAGGGTCAGGCCTTCCGCCTTGATCTGGTCGGCGATGATGCTCTTGATGACGTTGCGCCAGGCGGTATCACGCGGCATGAACAGCGCGCCGATGGCGTATTCACCCGGCGCCGGCAGCTCGAACTTGTTCTCCTTGGCCTTGCGGCTGAAGAAGGCGTGCGGGATCTGCACCAGGATGCCGGCGCCGTCACCGGCGCGCGGATCGGCGCCGACAGCGCCGCGATGCTCGAGGTTGCAGAGGATGCTCAGCGCGTCCGAGACGATCTCGTGCGACTTCTTGCCCTTGATGTTGGCGATGAAGCCGACGCCGCAGCTATCCTTCTCCAGGCTCGGGTCGTACAGGCCTTCGGCTTTGGGGCGCGAATTATGTTCCTGAATCGGGTCGGTCGTTTTCGAGGCGACCGTCGCCGACAGCTCTTCTGCCACGATGTTTCCGCTCTCGAATTGCGACCCGTTCATTGTTCCAATCCTCTCCATGCGGCAAGCTGCCTCACCGCCATCTTCGGCGCACCTTGGGCGTTCCGCGGCACCCGCCTCTGGGTCACCGCTCGTCCGCTGCGAGCCGCATTTTCTTAAATTCAGGCCAAGGCGTTCTTCGTCCCCGAGAACGGCTTTTCCTGTTGCCTTATGGTGCTCGGAAGCACCGACTTTCGTTGCAATCCGTATGCCGGAACCGCAAGCAAAATTGAGACAGTCTTCCTGTCCTAAACGTCACCTTGCCAAATTTTTGTCTATCACACAAGCGCGCGGAAGTCCCGATTCCTCATATGTCAATCGATCGCTTTCCAAAAGTTGCGCGCCCCGGTTTTGAAGCAAACGCGCCCTGATCCGGCCCAAGCGGCGCCGAAATCCCCAATAAAGCTTCGGATCGCCCCTTCGGAACGTGCGCCACGCCGTCAAAAGCGAAAGAGCGCCAGGCCATGAGGGGCCTGACAGGAGCGTGTCGACCATGAAGTTTTTCACAGGATGTGTGGCCGCCGCCGCGCTGGCGCTGGTAGCAAATGCCGCGGAGGCCCAGGTGCCGGCGAAAGGAACCGCGCGCGGGGCCTATATCGCCGTCTCGGATTTCGACGGCCCCTACGCGCCGCCGGAGGCCGCGCCTCCGCCGCCGCGCTACGGCTACCGCTATGGCTATGAGGAACGCGGCGTGGGGCCGGCGCTACTGCCGGCCATCGAGGTCTACGCGGTCCTGCGCGACAACGGCTTCTCGCCGCTCGGCATCCCGCGCCTGCGTGGCGCGGTCTACACCATTGCGGTGATCGACCGTCGTGGTGATGACGGCCGGCTTGTGATCGACGCTCGCGACGGCCGGATCATCCGTTTCATGCCGGCCGCCGACGCCTATGGCATGGCCCCCGCTTATGAGGAGCCGACGGTTGCACCTTACCGGCCGCAAAGCGCGCTGCCGCCGCCGACCATGGTTCGCGGCGGCCCGCCGCGCCCGCCTGCCTCGATCCCGCATGTCGCCAGCCGCACTGTGCCGCTGCCCAAGGCGGCTCCGCAGCGCGCCGAGACGCCGGTGGTGGCCGCCAAGCCCGCCGAGCAGGCTCCTCAGGCTCAACCCGCACAGCAGACGGCGGCCGTGCAAGCCAAGCCCGCGGAGGCTGCGCCGACCGTCGGCCAGGCCAAGCCGGCCGTCACGATCCTGCCGACGCAGGAGATGCCGGCGGCGCAAGGATTGGATTAGCGCGAGTTGGAGGCGCAGGCGCCAGCCAAACCATCGGTGTCGTCCCGGCCTTCGCCGGGACGACAATGAGGAGAGAGCTGGGCAACACAAAAGGCGCCTGAGATCTCAGGCGCCTTTTGTGTTTCCGCAATCGCGGCTCAGCTCCGCGGATACCCCGCCGCCTCCAGGATCAAATTCGCAACTTCCTTCGGATGCGACACCAGCGAGAGGTGGCCGGCGTCGAGCTCGATCGTGGTGGCGTTCATGCGTTTGGCGAGGAAGCGTTCGAAATCGGGATTGATGGTGCCGTCCTTCTTCGACACCGCGTACCAGCTCGGCTTGGAGTGCCAGGCGGCTTCCGTGGTGCGACCGGCGAATATCGAGGCGGCCGTCGGCCATTGCACGGCGTAGAGCTCCTTCGCCTGCACCGGCTTCACGCCGTTGGCGAAATATTTAAGGAACGCGTCTTCGGACAGCTTGGTGTAGCCGTCGTGCTCGACGATGCCGGCACGCGCAGGGCCCGTCGGAAACTGCTTCGACAGCGCGACAAAGTCCTCGTTGGCATCGGGGGCGCGTGCGGCGATGTAGACGAGGCCGGTAACCTTCGGGTCGGTGCCGACCTGGCTGATCACGGTGCCGCCCCAGGAATGCGCCACCAGCACGGTCGGACCATCCTGCTCGGCCAGCACACGCTTGGTCGCTTCGACCGACTCGGCGAGCGAGCCCAGCGGATTCTGCACGGCAGTGACGTTGAGGCCGGCAGCCTGGAGGATCGGGATCACCTCCGACCAACTTGAACCGTCGGCCCAGGCGCCATGCACCAGCACGACGTTCTTGGCTTTCACCGCGGTTGGGGTCTGCGCATGGGCAAGGCTGATGGGGGCCGCCAGCAGGCTCGCGGCGACGAAAAGGCTGCGCCAGAAAGTCATGATCGTTCTCCGTCTTGTTTTGGGCTCGGCATACAAAATACGGAGTGTCAGGCGGCAGCGTTACGTCGGCTCACCGGCCCGTGATGCGCTGCAACCATCCAATCGGGCAATTCAGCAAAGTGGTGTCGCCTTTGCGCAAGCCCGAACGGCGGCAGGGCGAGCGGCGATGTAAGAACGAAAAAACGCCCCGGGGGCACCGAGGCGTTTTCGTAACCTGGAAGTTGATACGCGCTTTACGCGGCGACCGAGCTCTCGATCACCTGCGCCTTGGCAGCGCCGGCGTTGATCGCGATCTGGCGCGGCTTCTTGGCTTCGGGAATCTCGCGTACAAGGTCGACATGAAGCAGGCCGTTCTCGAGCGAAGCGTCCTTCACCTGCACGAAGTCGGCAAGCTGGAAGGCGCGCTCGAAGGCGCGGGCGGCGATGCCGCGATAGAGCACTTCGGATTTCGAGTTCTCGTTGGCGACTTTCTCGCCCTTGATCGTCAGCGTGTTTTCCTTCGCGACGATGGAGAGCTCATCCTTGGCAAAGCCCGAGACCGCAACTGTGATGCGGTAGGCGTTCTCGCCGGTGCGCTCGATGTTGTAGGGGGGGTAGCCGGGGCTGCCGTCAGTGCCTGCCTGGTCGAGCAGGTTGAAGAGGCGGTCGAAGCCGACGGTGGAACGATAGAACGGGGTGAGATCGTAGGTACGCATGGTCAAGTCCTCCATTGAGCGACTGTTTTGGTAACCCGCCCGCCAATCGGGCCGGGCTTTAGTCTGTGTGCAGCCTGATGTTCCGGTTTCGAAACACTGGTAGCGGCCTGCACTGAGATGATATGGGTGGGTCCAGACGGCGTTCAAGAGGGCGGAAACAAGCGCCTTTTCGGCGCTCCCCGCCCCTTGATTTGCTGCACTTGGCGCCTACGCACTCTCATGACGCTGGTCTCGATTCCGTCCAACCCCGTTCCCGAAGACGTCGTCAGCGGCACCATCAAGACCTCGGATGGCGTCGAGCTACGCTTTGCGCGCTGGGCGCCGCCGGCAAACCGCAAGGGCACGGTCTGCGTCTTCACCGGCCGCAGCGAACAGATCGAGAAATATTTCGAGACCGTGCGCGATTTGCGCGACCGTGGCTTTGCGGTGGCAATGATCGACTGGCGCGGGCAGGGGCACTCCGCGCGGCGGCTGCGCGATCCGCGCAAGGGCTATGTGCGCAACTTCTCGGACTACGAGATCGACGTCGAGGCTTTCGTGCAGCAGGTGGTGCTGCCGGATTGTCCGCCGCCGTTCTTCGCGCTGGCCCATTCCATGGGCGGCGCGGTGCTGTTGCGGCTCGCACATGCGGGCAAGCGGTGGTTCGATCGCATGGTGCTGTCGGCGCCGATGATCGACCTGCCCGGTCGCTCCACCTCGTTTCCGGTGCGGGCACTGTTGAAGACGATGCGCATGCTGGGACGGGGCGGCGCATACATTCCTGGCGGCAGCGATGACCTCACTGGGTTGTCACCTTTCATCAACAATCCGCTGACCAGCGATCCGGTGCGCTATGCGCGCAACGCCGCGATCCTGGAGGAGGACCCGACGCTGGGCCTGGCATCCCCCACGGTGGCCTGGGCCGATACCGCCTTCCGCGCCATGCACACCTTCAAGGGCATCCATTACCCCTCCGAGATCCGCCAGCCGATCCTGATGCTGGCGGCCTCCAACGACGCCGTGGTCTCGACCGCGGCGATCGAGGAGTTCGCCTACCATTTGCGCGCGGGCTCGCATCTGGTGATCGCCGGCTCCAAGCACGAGATCCTCCAGGAGCAGGACCGCTACCGCTCCCAGTTCTGGGCGGCGTTCGACGCCTTCGTGCCGGGCACGCCATTGTTCAAGTGAAGTGGCGGTCTTCTCCCTCGCCCCGCTTGCGGGGAGAGGTGAAGAAGCAACTCACAGCGTCTTCAGATACTCGATCAGATCGTAGCGCTCTTGCTCCTTGAGCACGCGGCCGATGGTGCCGTCCTTGCCGGGGCCCGGCGTGCCATCGAACGAATGGCCGGCATTGCTGTTGCCGAACAAGTCGGTGCCATCAGCGGCTCGCGTCGAGAAGCGTGACTGACCGGTCTTGCAGCTCTCGCCGTCGGTGACCGCAAAGCCGACCTGCTTCGGATCGTAGTCGCGGCCACCGCCCATGCAGAACGATTTGGGGCGTTCGGCCGCGGGGCTCAGCATCCAGTAGAGCGAGGGCACCGATCCGTTGTGCAGATAGGGCGCGGTGGCCCAGGCGCCGTTGAGCGGTCGCGCGCGATACCAGGGCCCCGGCTCATTCTTCTCGGGCGGTTGCGGACCAGAATTCGGGCAGTTCTTGCGCTTGCCCCACCAGATATCCTGAACTTTCGGGTCGATCTTGGCATCGTCCATTGCCTTGCGACTGACGATGTCGACGAGCACCATCAGGCCAAGAGCATACGGCATGTCGGTGGACGACACCTCAGGCAGATTGCAATTCCACCAGGCATTGAGCTTCTGCGTGGGATCGAGCTTGAGAAAGCCCGGCACCTGAACAATGCGCGTTGCCAGCACACTGGCCTGAGAGGGGTCGGTCCCCATGCCTTTGGCGCTCTTCTGCACCTCGTTCAGGAATTTGTCGTCGCCGATGGTTTGCCAGCGGTCCGAGGACCAGATGCTCTTGTCAGGAAATTCGGTGTCGAAGACGGGATCGTTGACCGGACCGAGATGGCATTCGACGCAGATCTCCGCATAGAGCTTGCGGCCGCGTTTGACGCGGTCGCCATCGATCTTCCAGGCATCGTCGCCGAAGATGTCAGAGGGCCATTTCGGCGATGTCAGTCCGGAGAGCTGCTTCTTCGGATAGGGCGCCGACCCTTTCAGCAGATCCTCGATCCAGTTCAGATTTTTGATGTCCATCGAGGAGCGGAACAGCGCGTCCTTGGGCGTGGTGTCGGACAAATTGAGCAGCGCGGTTACGCCCAGTGCTTCGCCGGCGTTGCGGATCAGCGGTTGCTCGATCGAGGCGTCATACTGCGCATATTTGAGCCAGGGCACGGTCCAGATCGGCGGGAAGCTGACCGGCGCGTCCTTGGCATGCAGATTCTTCTCGAAGCCGCTGAGGCCGCTGAGCGCCATATCCTGGGAGAAGACTTGATTGCCGATGCGGTTGAGCGCGTCGAGGCGGCCATATCCTTCCTCGGTGTCCTGCTGTGGTTCGTCCCGCTTGGTCTTCTCGTTGAACCGCGTCTTGCCCTCGATGGTTTTCGCGTAGGTCTTCTCCCAGTCGACCAGGAATGTGCCAATCGCGCTGAGTTTCTGCTTCAGCGCATCGCGGTCCGCATCGCTGGCGGAAGGGCCGAGCACACGATCGGCAAAGCGCTTGAAGCGACCCGGCACATAGAGCGTGTAGGCGATCGAGAGGCCGGTCGTGACCTCGAGCTTCCTGAGGTCGGTCATCGCCGGGCCGCCGTCGAAGCGGATGTCGATGCCCTTGTAGTGGATCTGTCCGGTGTGGCAGGCGGCGCAGGTGAGGCCAATCCGGTCCTCGCCGATCTTACCGGTCGCGGGATCGGACACGCCGGTCATGCGCGCAAAGCCGACGGGCAGGCCGTCGACGTTTTCGGCCTGCTTGCCCCAGTTGACCGGCGGATCCCACAGCCGCGCCGGCACCGGCTTGGTCTTGTCATAGACGTTGGCGTAGCCGAAGCGGCGGAGCGTGGCCTCATCGGTGTTGATCGTCTGCGGGCTCGGGATGAAACCGAAGCGCTGCAGATGGTCGCTGTCGTGCAGCATCCCGGGCTTTGCGAAGAAATGCAGCCGCGGCTGCTCCAGCGCCATGAACCAGCTATAGGGCACCGGGAAGGTCGCGGTGCCCTGGCTGGCGTGATGAAACCAGTGCCGGTCCTCCAGCGCCCAGTTCTGCTCGAGCCAGTACGCGGCGCGGGGTTCGACGAGCTTAGGTAATGGCGGCGCCACCAGATTCCCGAGGATGCCGGGCAGTATCGGCTGGAATTGATCGGGAAAGCGCAGCGCCACGATGCCAAAAACGAGGAGCGCTGCGACGAGGCCGCCGGCTGCGCGCAAGATGAGTGAAGGCGGGCGGACCGGCTGGCTGACCATCCGCTGGGTGATCCTCTCAGGGAATTTGCGCTCGTTGAACAACGTCCTCACCTCCGCCACGCTGAGATAGCGGTCATCACCCTGACCCTTGCCCATGATCCTGAGCAGGATCGGCCATTCGAACTTCATCAGGATCGGGTAGTACCAGCGCGCCTGATTGCCGGCGCGCTTGAGATTGTCGTTCATGAAGGTCTGGATCTGCGAGGCGTTGAGCCCGACCTCGCTGCCGCCCTCGGGGTCGGCATAGGTGCTACCGAAACCGGCGAGCCGCGCGATCTGGTCCTCGTTGACCTTGCCGTCGACGCCGAGGATGCGCGAGCCCGCACCGAGCTTGTCGAGCGGTCCGCCGCGCAAGCGATTGAGCTGTGCGCCCCAGAAGATGCTCTGCAGGATATGACAGGCGCCGTTGGCGATCAGCGCGACGCCGCGGACCTGGATGCGGGCCGAGGTCTTTTTCAGCCCGGTCTCGCCGCTTGCATTTGCGATGGTCTGCGAAATCGTCCGCAGCGGGACGGTGCCGCCGTCGACAAAGCCTTCGCCGACGAGGCCGCGCAGGAAAGGGCAGGGATTATCAGGAGAGACTTCGATTGAAGGATCAAAGGGCTTCTTGCGGGAGTCATCCATCGGCAAAGTCCTGAAAACATACGAATCGTGAAAAGCGGCCGCGCCGATCAAGCGCAGAAAGTCCTAACAAACAGACAGCGGACGGGCCGTAGCTATGCTACTTCAGGGTGTGACGAAGTGTGGCTGAATTCGCTCTGCTGTCAATAACGCTGCGGTGAGACCGCAGCGCACCCGCGAGTCTGCTCGCGGGACCTCGCCCAGAGGATGCTGCCGTCAGGATTCCGCAGCGCGTCTGACGTCGCTCTGGACCAAGGTGAGCTTGCTGGCCGGTACGCCTGCCTTCAGCAGCCCGTCGCGGTAATGCGCGATATCCTCGGACCGCTTCCAGTGAAAATTCCGCAAATGGCGATCGACGTTCAGGGTTGGGTAATTGCGCATCAGCACGCCTGTCGCCTCGCTCGCATCAGTGGTCCGGCCCATCTGCGCCAGCGCCGCGGCGCTGATCGCCAGTGCCTGCATATGGTTCGGGTTGATGTAGAGCTGCTCGCGGGCCCAGGACAGGGTCGCGTCATACTGGCGGAGGAGATAGTGGCTAAAGGCGTTCAGCGCCGCCCATTGATAGCGTGGGTCGCTGTTATCGCGTTGGGCCGCCATCGAGAACAGCTCGATCGCCTGACGGTGCTCGCCGATCACGAAGTGGCAGATGCCGAGCACGCCGCGCGCGCCCATGTCGTAGGGGTTGAGGGCGACGGCACGCTTGGCGGCGTCCATCGCCGCTTCGTCATGCCCTTCCATCGCATGCGCCCAGGACAGGATCGAGAACGCAAAGGAGGAGCGCGGATCGAGCCGCACGCTGGTTTCGGCGAGGCTCATCGCCTCAGCCCACATCTCGCGCGTGCCCTTGACCCAGCCGAACTGGATGCTTTGGATCTGGATCGTGGCGAGATAGGCATGCGCGATCGACAGCTTGGGATCGAGCGCGATCGCCTCCCGGAACAGGGCGACGGCCGTGCCTAGGTCTTCCTTGGTCTGCCGGTAATAATGCGACAGGCCTTTCAGGAAGCGGTCCCAGGCCGTGACGTCGTTGGTCGGGCGCGCCGGCGCGGAGGCCTCGGCGCGGACGATCTCGGTGGCGATGGCCGCGGACAGGCTGGTCGTGATCTCGTCCTGCATGGCGAAGAGGTCGCCGATGTCCCGGTCGTAACGGCCGGTCCAGAGCTGCTCGCCGGTCTCCGGCGCGATCAGCTCGGCGGTGACGCGGATCTTGGCGCCGGCGCGCCGCACCGAGCCCTGGATCAGATAGGTGGCGTCGATCTCGCGCGCGATCACGCGGGTGCTCGCGTTCTTGCCTTTGAAGGCGAAGGTCGAGTTGCGGCTCAGCACGCGATAGAAGGATTGCAGCGACAGCGCGTGGATCAGATCCTCGGTCAGGCCGTCGGAGAAATATTCGTCCTGGGCGTCGCTGAGATTGGCAAAGGGCAGCACGCCCACGATCGCCGTGCGGTTCGGCTGCGACAGCGCCGACCCTTCTTTCACTTCGCGCGCGAGCGCGGTGGCGCCGTCGGGCGTCCAGGTCCAGACCCCGACCGGATCCTTGATGTTCTTGAAGCGGTGGTTGCCGCCATCGACCAGCGGCACGGTGAGATGCTTGCTCGCCTCGCTGTAGGCCTTGGCCGAGATCGCGAACCCGCCAGGGTTCGCCACCGATTCGAGGCGGACGGCGATGTTGACGTCGTCACCGAACACCTCGTCCTCGTCGGCGATGACGTCGCCCATGTGGATGCCGAGCCGGAACTGCATGGCGCGGTCGGCAGGCAGATGATGGTTGCGCTCCGCCATCAACACCTGCATCGCGATCGCGGCCTCTGCGGCGCCGACGATGGAGGGAAACTCCAGCAGGAAGCCATCGCCGGTGTTTTTGACGACACGGCCGCCATGGTTGAGGATGATCGGATGAATCGCGCTGCGATGGGCCTTGAAGACGGCATGGGTGCCGGCTTCGTCACTGCCCATCATCCGGGAATAGCCGGCGACATCGGCGCAGACGATGGCGGCCAGACGTCTTTCCATATCCTCGGAGCTCCAAGGGAGCGGGACGCCACCAGCGGGCCGTCGCCGCGAATCCAGCATTTCAAGAACTTGCGTCCTTATAGAGCACATCGAGCCGAACGAAAGTATGATCCGCATTGCAAATTCGACGCAAATCCTAACCATTTCCGGTGGTGGACGGCGGGGTGCGAACCAACTAAGGCCAGTCCCTTGAGGCCGCCCGGCCGGGCGGCGAGGACCTCACCATGCTGGGCATTCACGAAATCTGGCTCTTTGTCCTGTCGGGGGTGCTGCTCAACATCACGCCGGGGCCCGACACGGTCTACGTGATCGGCCGCAGCATGCAGATGGGCTGGCGCGGCGGGGCGGCCGCAGCCTTCGGCATCAGTTGCGGCTGCTTTTTCCATGTCGCGGGCGCGGCGATCGGCCTTTCGGCGCTCTTGATGGCCTCATCCACCGCGTTCGGGGTGCTGAAGCTGGTCGGCGCGGCCTATCTGGTCCTGACCGGGCTTCAGATGCTGTGGTCGCGGCCGCAGCTTCTGGCGGTCAAGGACGAGGCGGAGCGCAGCTCGCTGCGACGGGTTTTCCTCCAGGGCGTCTTCACCAACGCGCTCAATCCCAAGGTCGCGCTGTTCTTCCTGGCCTTCCTGCCTCAATTCGTCGCAGCCGATGCGCCGCACAAGCCGCTGGCCTTTCTGACGCTGGGCCTGATCTTCATCTGCACGGGGACCCTGTGGTGCCTGGTGCTGGCGGCGTTCGCGGCCAACGCCGCTCATCGCCTGCGGCGGTCCGAGGGCGTGATCGCCTGGGTCAATCGGACGCTCGGCGGCCTCTTTATCTATCTCGGCATCCGCGTCGCCATGCTGGAGGCGCGGTAACCTCGGTTACCCAAATTCCTTGAGCAGCGCGCTGCCGGCGAGATAAACGCCGAGCAGGATCATCGCGACCAGGAACCAGCGGCGGAACGCCTCCGCCGGCATCCGCTGCCGCACTGACTGGCCGAGATACATCCCGGCAAAGGCCATCGCCATGGCGACGGTGCCCGGGACGGCATTGGCCGGCGTCAGCAATCCGCCCGCGGTGAGATTGAAGGCCAGCGCCAGCGTCGCCGTAGTGAAGAACACGCCGAGCGCCTGCACCAGCTCGTCCTTCTCCATCCCGATCGCCTGCATGAACGGCATCGAGGGGATTACCTGCACGCCTGTCGAGGCCGAAATCACGCCGGTGACGACACCGACCACGCCGCCGACCCATTTCTCGTTTTGCGGCGCGACGTGGAATTTGAACTTGCTGAGGCCGATCATCGCGTAGATCACCAGCAGCACGCCGAGCACCACGGTGCCGTAGCGCGCATAGGGACCAGTCAGCGCGCCGGCATTGAGCCAGCATCCGATCACGGTGCCGATCATCAGCGGCCACAAGCGCCTGAGGATGTCGCGCAGGTGAGGGCCGACAAAGGTCTGCCAGATGTTGGTGACGATGGCGGGCACGATCACGATGGCGATGGCGCGGCTCGGCGCCATGTTCACCGCGAGCAGGCCCATGGACACGGTCGGCAGGCCGAGCCCGACGACGCCCTTGACGAAGCCGGCGACCAGGAAGACGGCGGCGATGAGGATGAGAAGCGGGTCGATCATGCAGCCACATTGACCGAAGCGGCGCGGGGGCACAATCTGGAGGTTACGGAGATAGCCTTCGTCCATCACGAAGGCTGATTATGGAGGAAAAGCTGTGCGTTTCGACCTCGTCGATCTCCAGCTCTTCATCGCGGTCGCCGACCAGCGCAGCATCACCCGCGGTGCCGAGCGATCGAATCTCGCCTTGGCTTCGGCCAGCGCACGGATCAAGGGTCTCGAGGACGCGCTTGGCGTCGCCCTGCTCAAGCGAGGGCGGCGCGGTGTCGAGCTGACCGCGGCCGGCGAGAGCCTGCTGGATCACGCGCGGGTCGTGATTCACCAGGTCGACGCCATGCGCGGCGATCTCGCCGGCTTTGCCAGCGGCGTGCGCGCCAGCGTTCATTTCCTGGCCAACACGTCGGGCCTGTCGGAGCACCTGCCGAAGGCGCTCGCCGGCTTCCTGCGCGAGCATCGCGACGTCGCCATCGACATCGAGGAGCGCGAGAGCACCGACATTGCTGCCGCGATCACGGCCGGAGCCGCCGATCTCGGCTTTGCCGCCGAGCACGCGCTGCCCGATCATATCGAGCGCTTCGTGTTCAGCGAGGACCGCCTGACGCTGGTGACGTCGAGGCGGGGCCCGTTTGCCGGCCGCCGCCAGATCGATTTCCAGGAGGCGGGCGCCTGCGAGTTCGTCGGCCTCACCAGCGCCACCGCGCTTCAGATGCACATTTCAAAGCATGCCGCGCGGCTCGGCATGCGCCCGCATTTTCGGGCGCGCCTGCGCGACTTCGATGCGATCTGCCAGCTGGTCTCGGCCGATGTCGGTGTCGCCTTGGTGCCCGAAGCCGCCGCCCGCCGCTGCGCAAAACTGATGCCGCTCGCCATCGTCCGCCTGCGCGACACCTTCGCCAACCGGAAGCTCGTGATCTGCGCGCGCAGTTTCAAGGCGCTGCCACGGCCGGCCAAGATGCTGGCGGAGCATTTGCGGGCAGAGGCGGTGTGAGGCGCAAGAGCACTACTTCGCCGTCTCGACGCCGGCGTCCTTGATCACCTTCGCCCACTTCTTGGTCTCGTCCGCGATGAAGCTGCGAAAATGCTCGGGCTCGTCGCCGACAAGCGTCGCGCCTTGTGCGGCCAGCTTCTCCTTCACCGCCGGATCCGCCATCGCCTTGGTCGCGAGGTCATGCAGCGCGGTGACGATTTCCTTGGGCGTGCCCTTGGGCGCCACCATGCCGTACCAGTTCTCGATGCGCAGGTCGGGGAAGCCGGCTTCCTTCGTGGTCGGCACGTCGGGGGCGGTTGGCGCGCGCTCCACCGAGCCGATCGCGATCGGCTTCAGGGCGCCGGCCTTGACTTGCGGCAGCAGCACCGGGAGATCGAGGAAGGTCATCTGCACTTGCTGGCCCAGCAGATCGTTCACGGCCGGAGCCGCGCCACGATAGGGCACGTGGACGATGTCGATCTTGGCCGTCAGCTTGAAGAGTTCGCCGGCGAGATGCGGCAGGCTTCCGGGGCCGGAGGAGGCGAAGTTGAGTTTTCCGGGCTGCGCCTTGGCGAGTGCGATCAACTCGCCGATGTCCTTGGCCGGCACATTGGCGGCGACAACCAGCATTTCCGGCACGGTCGCCACCAGCGTCACCGGCGTCAGGTCGTTGAGCGTGTCGTAGGCGACCTTCTCCATGCTCGGGCTGATCGCAAGCGCGCCGGCCGAGGAGATGGCGATGGTGTAGCCGTCGGGCTGGCTCTTTGCGACCGCGTCGGTGCCGAGCACGCCGCCCTGGCCGCCGCGATTGTCGATCAGCACCGGCTCCCCAGATAGTTCCGACATGCGCTGGCCGACGACACGGGCGATAATGTCATTGGGGCCGCCGGCCGGGAACGGCACGATCAGCTTGATCGGCTTTGCCGGAAAATTCTGGGCGGAGGCCAGCGTTGGAAACTGAAGCAGGATGGCGAGAAGGAGCGCGCGGCGTTTTTTCATGCAAGCTCCAGCATCGCCTATCCGTTGAGCAGCTTCAGTGCTTCTTCGTGGACACGTGGATCGCCCGCAGCGACAATGCGGCCGCCGCCCTGGGCCGGCTTGCCTTCCCAGGTGGTGACGACGCCGCCGGCGCCGGTCACGATCGGGATTAGCGCTGCGATATCGTAAGGCTTCAGCTCGGTTTCGACCACGAGATCGACATGGCCGGCCGCGAGCATGCAATAGGAATAGCAATCGCCGCCGTAGCGCGACAGCCGTGCCCCCTGCTCGATGCGGCCGAAAATGGCGCGGTCGCGCTCGTTCATCAGCAAGGGAGAGGTGGTGTAGGTCGTGGCCTCCGACAGCGAGGCGCAGCGGCGGACCTGCAGCCGGCGCTCGCCGGAGGGGCCCTTATAATTGGCCGAGCCATTGTCGCCGGAAAAGCGCTCGCCGATGAAGGGCTGGTGCATCATGCCGTAGACGGGGGAGCCCTTGTGCAGCAGCGCGATCAGCGTGCCCCAGATTGGAAAGCCGCCGATAAAGGACTTCGTGCCGTCGATGGGGTCGAGCACCCAGACATAGTCGGCATCCTCGCGCTCATTGCCAAATTCCTCGCCGACGATGCCGTGCTGGGGGAAGCTCGCCTTGATCAGCCGCCGCATCACCGCCTCCGCGGCGCGGTCGGCTTCCGTGACGGGATCGAAATCCTTGGTCTTGCTCTTGTCGTCGATCGACAGCGAGGTGCGGAAGAACGGGAGGATGGTCTCGCCGGAGGCAGTGGCAAGTCGTCCGATGAAGGCTGAGAAGTCGATCACCGTCACGGCGCATCCTCAAAAACGAAAGTTGGGTGAAGCTCGCAATCTGCCTAGCTCAATTCGCTCCTCACGTGCAGCGCTGTCTTGATTTGCACCCTGGTATTTTGGATCCGGTTACCGGCAACCCCCAGTGAGCCAAATGCCGAGCCATATGCTGGCCAAATATCGATCACCGACTTGAAAACTTAGTTCCGAGCATGCCTTGTTCGTATGCAAATGACTATCAACCCATTGAATTTCCTTATCAAAGAAACTGAATCTGGGTTTCTTTTGGAGCAACCGAGCCATGTGTTTTTGCATGGGAAACGGCTCAAAAGCCCTTGCACTTTGTGCGGCGCGGCCGCATATTGTTGCGGTGCGGTAGCGCTTCTCGCGTTATCGCTGCCCTCCTTGGGCGTTTCCTCCCTAGACTTGGGCCGCTTGCGTCATTCGCGAGCGGCCCTTTTTTCTTGTCGGTCTGTTTTCAGTTTGGTGCGCGATCCCTCGCGAAGCGAAAACGCAATCGCAGGCAAGACGATCGTCCGAGACGCGCGTCTATTCCGCGGCGGCCTGGAACGGACCGAGATCGCCGAACGGAATCGTGGTCGCCAGCACGTCGGCGAGAACGCCAAAGTCGCTTGCCACTTGCGCAAAGCGCGGGATGCGCTCACGGCGGCGCTCATCCATATAGATCGCGCGGTTGAACTCGAGCTGCACGGCATGGAGGCCGCTCGCCGGGTTGCCGTAGTGCTCGGTGATGAAACCGCCGGCATAGGGCTTGTTGCGGCCGATCGAATAGCCGAGGCCAGTCATGGTTTCCTCGACGCGGTCGGGCAGCAGCGGCGTGCAGCTCGTGCCGTAGCGGTCGCCGATCACGACGTCGGGCCGGCGCGGCTCGTCCCTGCTGACGCCGACCGAGGGCATCGAGTGGCAGTCGACCAGCACCACCGTGCCGAACATCTGGTGCACCTTGTTGATCAGCCGGCGCAGCGCGCGATGGTACGGCTTGTACAGCGTTTCGATCCGCGCCAGCGCATCATCGACCGCGATGCGGTCGCGATAGATCTCCTGGCCGTCGCCGACCACGCGCGGAATCGTGCCTAATCCGCCGGCGACCCGCATCGAGCGGGTGTTGGCAAAGCTCGGCAGGCGGCCGGTGAACATGCGGGGGTCGAGCTCATAGGGCTCTCTGTTGACGTCGACATAGGAGCGGGGAAAGTTGACCCGCACGGTCGGAAAGCCGCGTGCGCTCAGATGGCCGGTCAGCTCGTCCATGAAGGAGTCTTCGGAGCGCCGCAGCGTCGGCAGGTCGATCCGCGATGCGTTCAGGAATTCGTCCGGGTAGGTCGAGCCGGAATGGGGCGAGTTGAAGATAACAGGCGCACGCCACTCGGCGGGCTCCACGATCTCGAAGGCTGGCGACACCTCGCCGTCAAACCGGGTCATCTTCTCAGGCTTCGTCCCTTCACGCCGCACGATCCAGCATGGGTCCAGATCGGGTGATTCGGCCGGTCGAGCGGCTCTTAAGTGTCGTCATTGTCCGGAATCGCAACCATTCTGCCAAGCGAAAAAGCGTGATCCGCGCTGGAACATGTCTTAACCGTGTGGGCAGGCAGGCGGGGATGCGTGGGCGCACCGGAATTGATTCATCCCGCATTCCGGTTCACAACACCCCTCGCAGCACGAGCCCAGAGGGTTAAGATTTTCACCCCAAATTTACCCTCTGTCGGGCTTAGTGACCTCTGCATATCCTCTGGGGATCGACGTTCCGCTCATGCCAAAAATCCTGCTCGCCGAAGACGACAACGACATGCGCCGTTTCCTGGTCAAGGCGCTGGAAAACGCCGGTTTTCAGGTCTCGTCCCATGACAACGGCATGGCGGCCTATCAGCGCTTGCGGGAAGAGCCGTTCGAGATGCTGCTGACCGACATCGTGATGCCGGAGATGGACGGCATCGAGCTCGCCCGCCGGGCCTCGGAACTCGACCCCGACATCAAGATCATGTTCATCACCGGCTTTGCCGCGGTCGCCCTGAACTCGGATTCGGATGCGCCCAAGAACGCCAAGGTGCTGTCGAAGCCGGTTCACCTGCGCGAATTGGTGAGCGAAGTGAACAAGATGCTGGCGGCCTAAATTGGCCCTGTTCCGTCCTTGCGCGCGCTCCCCTGAGCCGTTATAGGGACCCCGACCCGACACAAGTGGACTATTAGGGCACGTAGCTCAGCGGGAGAGCACTACCTTGACATGGTAGGGGTCACAGGTTCGATCCCTGTCGTGCCCACCATCCTTCGCTCGCGAGCGAGAGAAGGATGCCACGCCGAAGCCCAACGGGCGCAGGCGGGCTGCCGCCGCGAGCTACGGCTAGGCAAGCCACGATCCAATCTCAATGCGAAGCGTGTCCGGCGTAGCTCGTAGAGCGAAGACGGACTGTCACCTCACCTTCCGCCCCTTGGAACGCGCCACACGCTCCGGCATTGTTCCTCCATGCCCAAATCCTTCCACCGCGGCGATCACGTCAGCTGGAATTCCGAGGCCGGCCGCGTGCGCGGCCATATCCTGCGCGTCCACACTGAGGACGTCGACTACAAGGGGCACACACACCACGCGAGCCCGGATGATCCGCAATACGAGATCAAGAGCGACAAGACCGACCACGTCGCCCTGCACAAGGGTCGTGCGTTGCGGCTGCTGCGCAGCTGAGCGGCACAAGGTGAGCTGACGGGCTGCCATGGCTCATCCCTTCTTCACCATCGGCCATGCCACTCGTTCGATCGAGGAGTTCGTCGACCTGTTGCAGGGCAGCTCGGTTGGCTTCGTCGCCGACGTTCGCACCGTGCCCCGATCCCGCACCAATCCGCAGTACAATCGCGAGACGCTGCCGCAATCGCTGGCGATCGATGCGATCGGCTACGAGCACATCGCCTCGCTCGGCGGTCTGCGCAGCCGCAAGCACGAAGTACCGCGGCAGACCAATGCCTTCTGGCAGAACGCCAGCTTTCACAATTATGCCGACCACGCCATGGGGCCGGCGTTTCACGAAGGCCTCGCGCATTTGCGCGACCTCGGGCAGGCGCGACGTTGCGCCATCATGTGCGCGGAGACATTGTGGTGGCGGTGCCATCGCCGGATCATCACAGATTATCTGCTCGCCGCCGGCGAGACGGTGTTTCACATTCTCGGGCCAGGACAGGTCAAAGAGGCCCAAATGAATCCGGCCGCGCACATCCTGCCCGACGGCCGGCTCGATTACCCCGCGCAGGAGCAATCTCGCGCGCCTTGATGTGATACCTGCCGTCCCCGGGAGGCCACCAGCCGTCCCTAGAGCATGATCCGGAAAAGTGTGAAGCGGTTTTCCGAAACGATCATGCTCAAACAAAGAGCTAAAGCGCGACGACGATTCAACCCAATTTCATCGCGCTTTAGGCCAGCAGGGTCATCACCTGGTCGATCACGGCCTGAACCTGCTTCGCATCGGACCCCTGATGCGCAAGCGACATCAATCCCGTGTGCACCACCATGATCGTGTGTGCCGTGAGATCGGGATCAAAGCCCTTCCTGAACTGCGCCCGGTCGGCGTGCAGGCGTGCGCGCAACAACTGCTCGAGGCGTCTGTTGTAGCGCTCGATGCTTTTGCGGATCTCTGCCTGATCGAGCGAGCCGTCGGTCGACGAGTTGATCGACAGGCAGCCTCGCGCGCCCTTTGTGCCCGAGCAATACGGTACGAATCCCGTGAGCCATTGCCTGATAGCGTCGCGGGCCTGGCCGGGCTGGGCCAGGACACGCTCTGCCCAGCCGAGGATACCGTCGTGGTAGCGATCGAGCACGCGCAGGAACAGCGCGCTCTTGTCGCCGAACGCCGCATAGAGGCTCGGTTTGGCGATGCCGCTCGCCGCCGTGATCTCGTCGAGCGAGGCCGCCCGGTAGCCCTTGCGCAAGAAAACCTCGCGCGCGACTTCGAGCACGTCATCAGGGTCGAAACTGCGTGGTCTTGCCATGCAACTTGTTTATGCGCTCCTGCTGCGGATGTTAAGTCCTCAAGCAGTCGTGACCGGTGCACCCGGTGCCGTCATTGACCTTCTGTTCGTTCTGTACTATCAAGTACAGAACAGAAAAACAGGAGATGACACATGAAGGCGGTTCAGGTCGTGACGTTTGGAAAGCCTGCGGACGCGGTGAGGCTGAACGATGTGCCCGATGTAGGCGCTCCTGGCCCCGGCGAAGTCGTTGTCGCCGTCGAGGCCGCTCCGATCAACGCCACCGACCTCATGATCGCCGCAGGACGCTACGGATTTCTGCCGCCGCTGCCGGCCACCCTCGGAATCGAAGGCGTGGGCCGCGTCGTCGCGGCGGGTGCAAACGTCAAGAGCCTGAAGGAAGGCGACCGAACCCTGATCCCGATCATGGTGCCGACCTGGACCGAGCGGGTGAAGTTTGCCGCGACGTGGCAGCGGCCCTTGTCGCTGCAAGCGGATGTCCAGCAACTCGCGATGGTCGGCGTCAATCCCGCGACGGCCTACCTGCTGTTGACCGACATGGTCAAGGTTCCCAGCGGTGGCTGGGTGATTCAGAATGGCGCCAATTCGGCGACGGGGCGTTCGGTCATCGCGGTGGCGAAATCGCTGGGACTCAAGCTCGTGAACGTCGTCCGACGCGAGGAATTGGTGCCTGAGTTGCGCGCGCTGGGAGCGGATGTCGTGCTCGTCGACGGTCCTGATCTGCCCAAGCGCGTCGCCAGCGAGACGGGCGGAGCGCCCATCCATCTGGCACTCGACATGGTCGGCGGTCCATCTACCATGAACCTCATGAACTGCGTTGCACCGAAAGGCGTGGTCGTCATCTACAGCGCGATGAGCGGGCAGCCCTTCTCCGGTTCGAGCCAAAGAGCGATTTTTGCCGAGGTGTCGGTACGCGGCTTCTGGCTCGTACACTGGCTCAAGACCGCCACCGCCGAGACCATGGGCAAAATGTACGATCATTTGACCCCGTTGGTCACATCAGGAGCGCTCACTGCGCCGGTCGCTGCGACCTACGGTCTGGAGCAGTTTGCCGACGCGATCGCCCAGGCTGCGAGCTTCAAGGGCAAGGTCATCTTTACGCCAAACCGCGCCTGACCGAAGATTCCCGCGCGTCCCGCGCTTTGAAATCATGTTTCTATACCGTTTGGTATAGAAACAGCGCGAGACCGCTGGGATTCCCCAGCACCGGAGAGGAAATTCACGCCGTCCGCCTTGATCGCGTCTTGGCGAAGATGCAATCTAACCGGTGCCTCAAAGTGTGCTCCGCTTCGCGCGCGATTCAGTCACAGTGGGAGCCACGTTGACACCGAGGCGCCGAAGTCGAGAACGCCGCCCATGAGCATATCCGTCATCGAACAGGCCAAAATCCAGGCGCAAGTGCTGGTGCCGCTGGTCAAGGCGCTTCAGGCCGAACTCGGCGAGGTCCGTGCGAACGCGATTGTGCGCAAGGCGCTCGGTGACCTCTACCGCGGCTTCGGGGAGGAGTTCTGGAAGGCCAAGAACGAGAGCGATCTCGGCAAAGCGGTCGGCTCCGCCTTCAGGACTTACGCGCGCGACGATGCTCTCAGCTACGAGGTGATCGAGCAGACGCGGGATGCGTTCGCCTTCGACGTGAAGCGATGTGCCTATGCCGAGTTCTACAAGGCGCTGGGCGAGCCGGAGCTCGGCTTCCTCATGGTTTGCACCGCCGACTTTGCGACCGCGGACGGCTTCGGTCCGGACATCAAGCTGGCGCGCACGCAGACCATCATGCAAGGTGCCGATCATTGCGACTTCCGCTACCGGCGCATTGCGGATGTATCAAAGGGAAGGGCGGGTGAATGATGCGGACCATTTTCCTTGCCGTGGCGGCGACGCTGACGGCATCGAGCGCGAATGCCGCCGTCATCGACTGGCAGGCCGAGCTCGAGCGCTGCCGCGAGTTGCGCGCGAGCGTGGCGCCGCTGCTTCAGGCCGGCGAGGGCATTTCTGCTGTCGGCCGCTCCAACAGATCCGTCCGTCGCTGCATCTGGATCCAGCGCATCGCGGTGCGCAAAAAGATCCCTGGCGCAGAGACGTGGTAGCCGGGATTGTCAGTCGCACCTGCTTTTCGGCGCGAGTAGCAACTCCTTCAGTCCAGTCGGATAGAGGCTCGGGCCATCAGGCACGTCGAGATCGGCGAGGTCGAACCAGCGGGCGGTGATCTCTTCTCCGTTGTCCTCGCGGAAGTCGATACGGTCCTGACGGCTGAAGGCGTCATCCGGGAACCCGACCTCGGCGATGAACATCACCTCGTGCCCGGTCGCGCCCTCGTGGACAAAAATGTTCTCCATCATCAGCGGCTCGCCGGTGATGGTGACGTCGATGCCGAGCTCCTCGTTGAATTCGCGCAAGAGGGCCGCGCGCCAGCTCTCGCCGAATTCGATCTCGCCACCGAGCGGGCGGACGCCCTTGATCCGACCGGCATCGTCGCGCACCTCAGCCGCGAGCAGACGCCCGCCCCGCCAGTGCAGGCCGATCGCGACGACGCGAATGTGGGGATGCGGGCGCCATGTGGTCATGGGGCATGGGATAGTGGGCTTTGGCCGATCTCGCAATGAGGAGCGGGCGGTAAAGACCCGTCACCCCGCGCGGATGGAGGGCCGCTGAACAAGCGGCCACCTCCAGCGACGACGGTGCCTCCAACTTCATGTGCGATCGGCATCGGTCCATGTCTGAAAAGACATGGACCTTGGCGCGACGGCGTCCATAATCGGCGCAGAAACAGGATTGCTGCGATCGCCAGCCAATCTAAAAGCGCAAGGGATGGAGAAGCCTGATGCCTGGAAGCCTGACGACAAGGTCGTTGGCGGCGCTCGCCGTTGTCGTCGGCCTTGCGGCCTCGACGGCCAGTGCGGATTCATTGTTGCCGGTCGGGCCGAAGGTGGGCGACCAGAATCTCTCGCCATTCTATCGCTGGTCCGAAACCCTGCCCGAGAGCCCCGGCATGCTGCTGCGCAAGGAGCCGATGCTCGCGCAGCCCGAAATCACCAGCGCAGCCCTCGCCGAACGCATTCTCTACACATCGAGCGATTTCCGTTGGCACGCCGGCATCGTTCCCGTCAGCGGCACGCTCTATCTGCCCAAGGGCGAGCCGCCGGCCGGAGGTTGGCCCGTGGTTGCCTGGGCGCACGGCACGCTGGGCATTTCCGATGCATGTGCGCCGTCCTGGACCGGTCACAAGCCGCGCGATGCCACCTACATCCAGCGCTGGCTCGAGAACGGTTTTGCGGTCGTGGCGACCGACTATCAAGGACTCGGCGGGCCCGGCCCGCATCCATATCTGATCTGGCAGGCGGAAGGGCGCTCCGTACTGGATGGCGTGCGCGCGGCGCTCGCCACATATCGTGACAAGCTGGCTCCAAAAGTCTTCGTCACCGGACAATCGCAAGGCTCGGGCGCCGCCCTGGGCGCGACCGTGATCGCAGAAAGCTACGCGCCCGACGTGCCGCTGATTGCCACTGTGGCGACGGGCCTGGTTTCGACCTTCCCGGATGGTCCCTACAAGCCGCCGCAGACGACTGCGATCGGTTCGCCGATCTACACGTCGCTGATGCTGCTTGGCGGCTCGTTGCCGGATGGCGCACCTTCCGCCGACGATCTCGTCTCCGACAAGGGCAAGCCGATCCTGAAGGCGGCGCGCGAGAACTGCTCCACCGAGATGCGCGAGGTCGCGGGCCGGGATGGCGTCACCGCCGAGAACGTCTATGTCGAGCCGATGGCCCAAATCATCGCGCGGTTGACGCCGATCACGGACATGAAGGCCGTGCGCCTCAAGGTGCCGCTCCTGCTCGGCACCGGCCTTGCCGATTCCACGCTGGTGCCGACGCGGCAATATGCCGAAGTCGCGGCGCTGTGCGCGGCCGGCAACGAGGTGGTCTGGAAGACCTATCCCGGCAGGACGCATAATGGCGGCCTGATTGCGGCTTTTCCCGATGCGCTCGCGTTTTTCCGCGGCATGCTCGCCGGACAGAAGCCGTCGAGCAATTGCGCGGGGATCGCCGAGCCCGGTGCTCCGGGTGAGGCCGCGAAGGGCGTCGCTTTCAACGATTAGCCCACTGCATACTTCCTCACCGCCGCCTCGTCCCATTCAATCCCATTCCCCGGCTCCTCGCCGGGCATCGCAAAGCCGTCCTTGATCTTCAGCCGCGTCGCCAGTACCGCGTCGGCCCAGTCGACATATTCCAGCCAGTGCGCCGTCGGCGTGACGCAGAGCAGGTGCGCGCTGACCTCCGAGAACAGATGCGTCGACATCTCGATGCCGGCGGCGTGCGCCAGTGAGGCGGCGCGCAGCCAGCCGGTGACGCCGCCGATGCGCTGCACGTCGGGCATCACATAGTCGCAGGCCTCGGCGGACAGCGCGCTCTGCATCGCAAACGCGCTGTCAAAATTCTCGCCGATCTGGACCGGCGTACGCAGCGCATCGGCGATGCGGGCGCAGCCCTCGTAATCGTCGTGCCGGATCGGCTCCTCGATCCAGCTCAAGCCTTCGTCGTCGAGCATCTCGCCGCGGCGAATGGCTTCGGTCACCGTCAGCGCCTGATTGTAGTCGCACATCAGCGTCACATCGTCGCCGACGGCCTTGCGTACCGCGCGCACCACGGCGAGATCGTCCCGCGCCTCGGGCCGCCCGACGCGGATCTTGGCGGCATGAAAGCCCTCGGCCAGCAGCTTGTGGGCTTCCTCCACCGCGGCGCCCGCTGGCATGATGCCGAGCCCTTTCGAATTGTAGGCCTTCACCGGTTTGGGCGCGCCGCCGAGCAGGCGGGCGAGCGGCAGGCCTCGGCTGCGCGCCAGCGCGTCCCATGCCGCCATGTCGATGCCGGATTGCGCCAGCCGTTGCAGGCCGGCGAGGCCGAGCAGCGTGAAGCGTTGGGTCAGCTTGCGCTCGATCTCGAATGGCAGCAGCTCGTCGCCTGCGAGCAGCTCCGACATCTCCGTGACCATCGCGGTCAGCGGCCTCAAGGCCGACGGCGTGATAGAGAACAGATAGGCATGCCCGACCGCGCCCTGGTCGGTCTCGCAGTCGATCAGCACCAGCGGCGCCTTCGCGACCGCGCCGGTCGAGGTCAGAAGCGGCAAGTTCATCGGCGCGATCACGGGGCGCGCAATGAAGCGCCTGATGCGGATTGTCTCGGTCATGGGCGGTGATTCCGGATTGATCGATGCAGGTTGATCCCGATCTTAAACATTCGTCATGAAACGAAAAGGTGCCTGCTGCGACCCACCATAAAATGGGGTTGCGCGGGCGCGCATTTATTGGCTCTGTGCAAGCCGGCATGTCGTGCCGCAAATCCCCCGGTCTTGCGGCAAAAACGCACATCACGGAGCCACAGAGTGAAACAAGAGATCGCCGAAGAGCAGCGCAAGAGCGGCCTCCTGATCGGGGCCGTGATTGCCTTTCTCCTGCTGGCGCTGCCGCTGGCGGTTTGGCTGGACCTGACTGAGCTGAACAAGACCGCGCTCCGCCGGCAGACCGCCGACCTCAACTCGGTCATCACAAGCGTGCGCAGCTACTATGCGTCCAACGTGGTCGGGCGCATCCTGGCCAACCCCAACGGCACGACGAAGGTGGTTCACAACTACGAATCCGTCCCCGGTGCGATCCCGATCCCGGCGACGCTGTCGCTGGAGCTCGGCCGCGTCATCGGCGCGCAGCAGGAGAACATCACCTACCGCTTCGTCTCCGATTTCCCGTTCCAGAACCGCGCCCCGCACCAGCTCGACAAGTTCGAGCGGGATGCGCTGGCCGCGCTCCGCGCCGATCCCGAGCAGAAGATCGTCGACACCGAGACATCGCTGTTCTCCGACAAGGTCCGCCTGGTCGCGCCCGTCACCATGGGCCCGGCCTGCGTCAGCTGCCACAACAGCCACCCCGAGAGCCCCAAGAAGGACTGGAAGGTCGGCGATGTCAGAGGCCTCCAGGAGGTGATCATCGCCCAGCCGATCGCCGCCAACATCTTCTCGTTCAAGTTCCTGCTGGCCTATTTCCTGATCGCCGCAGGCTGCGGGCTGTCCTTCCTCTCGCTCCAGCGCCGTCAGGCCAGCCGCATCAAGGGCATGAACAGGGAGCTCGAATCCGCCAACGATTTCCTGGCCTCGCTGTCGATGAAGATCTCTCGCTACATCCCGCCGCAGGTCTACAAGAGCATCTTCTCCGGCCAGAAGGACGTCACCATTCACACCGAGCGCAAGAAGCTTACGATCTTCTTCTCCGACATCCAGAACTTCACCGCGACCACCGAGCGGCTGCAGCCCGAATTGTTGACCCAGCTCCTCAACGAATATTTCACCGAGATGTCTGACATCGCGCACGAACATGGCGGCACCGTCGACAAGTTCATCGGCGATGCCATGCTGATCTTCTTCGGCGATCCCGAGACCAAGGGCGACCGCGCCGACGCGCAGGCCTGTCTGCAGATGGCCTGGCGCATGCAGCAGCGTCTCACCGAGCTCAATGCGAAATGGCGCGCCTCCGGCATCGAGCAGCCGTTCCGCTCGCGCATGGGCATCAATTCCGGCTACTGCAATGTCGGAAATTTCGGCAGCAGCGATCGCATGGACTACACCATCATCGGTGCCGAGGCGAACCTCGCCGCGCGCCTGCAGTCAATTGCCGAGCCCGGGGGCATCGTGCTGAGCTACGAGACCTTTGCGCTGGTCAGCGACATCGTTCGCGCCCACGCGCTGCCCGCGATCACGATGAAGGGCATCAGCCGCGAGATCATTCCCTATGCGGTCGATGCGCTGAGCGATGCGGCAGCCGAGAAGAGCGGCGTCATCACCGAACGCGCGCCGGGGCTGGAGCTGTACCTCGATCCGGCCGTGGTGAAGTCGGGCGATGCCGCAAGGGTCCGCTCGCTGCTGGAAAACGCGCTGGCGTCGCTCAAGCCGGCGTGAGGCCTCTCACCCTCCCCTGGAGGGGGAGGGGAATCGCTACCTCACTTCGCCATGCCTTCCGTAAACGCCGTCTCGATCACCGCCCCAAACGGTTGCCACGACCGTCCGTCGAATTGCACCAGCCGCATCTGCTTGATCGGCAGGTAGTTCTCCGGCGACGTATTCATCCTGATATTGGGCAGCGCAACGGAGGGATGATAGTCCCGCAGCGACGCCGCCTGGCGCATGATATTCTCGCGCGAGACATCGTCGCCGCATTGCTTCAGTACCTGCGTCAACGCCTCGGCCGCGGCATAGCCGTAGAGTGCCGCACTGTTGTTGGTGCTTTCGACCTTGTGATACCGGTCCATGAAGGTGAACCAGTCCTTCATGGCCGGATCGTCCTTCCAGGCGGGATCGCTCGGATCCTTCAGGAAGGCCGCCGAGATCACGCCGGCTGAATTCTCCAGCCCCGCCGGCGCCATCGCGTTGGCGATCGAGGCGGAGGCATCGTTGACGATGAAGACCGGATGCCAGTTCAGCGACGCCGCGAGGCCGATCACCTTGGCCGCCGTCGACGGCACGCCGAGAAACACGAAGATGTCGGCGTCGGCGCGCTTGAGAATCGCGACGTGCCCTTCGAGATGCTCGTCATTGATGTCGAAGGCGACGTCGACAAGGACATGACGGTTCAGATCGCCGAGACCTTCCTGGATGCCCTTGTAGAGCATCCGGCCGAACTGGTCGTTCTGCCACAGCACCACGATCTTCTTCCGGGGATAATAGGCCTGGATGTAGTTGGCGTAGATACGTCCCTCCGAGCGGAAGGGCGGCTGCCAGCCCATGGTCCAGGGAAACGCCCTGGCCTGGCTCAGTTCCTCGTCGCCGGAGGCGACGAACAGCTGCGGGATCTTCTTCTCGTTCAGGTACCAGCGCGTGGCAAGATTGCCCGGTGTGCCGAACGACCCGAACATCAGCTGCACCCCGTCTTTCTCGACGAGATCGCGGGTCAGCTGCAGCGCGGTCGCGGGATCGGAATTGTCGTCGCGGCTGATGAAGCGGACCTTGCGGCCGTTGATGCCGCCGCGATCGTTGATCATGTCGAAATAGGCCGCTTCCGCCTTGCCGATCGCGCCGAATTCCGAGAGCGGCCCCGAATAGGGCACGATGTTGCCGATGCGGATTTCCTTGCCGGAGCTGGGGTCGGAGGTGGGCTGATCCGCACGCTGTTGCGACATCGCCCCGAGCGAGGCGAGCGCGGCGATCAGAACGAACAGCAGTCTGCCGGTGACGCGCATGCTCGACACCTTGTCGTTGGCCCCCCAACGAACTCGGCTCAACCCGCTCCCGGGCGAGTTGATCTACATCAAGCGTTTGGCAATCGTGTGGCTGGGCTTTGAAGCCGCCCGCGGCTGTCTGACCGAAAACGACAGGCGGGCTGACGCGCCGGTTGCGCTCAAAAACGCTCCGCTAACCTCGTCATCCTGAGGTGCGAAGCCCGCGATGCACCGCATCGCGGGTAGAGCCTCGAAGGATGAACGGCCACCGCGGCAGCCGAGCGGAGAGCGCCGGGCCGTCGCCCTTCGAGGGCCGCTGAAGAAGCGGCCACCTCAGGGCGACGGTGACCGACTGATCGTCCGGCTACGGCAACCCCCGCGCCTCCAGTTGATGCACCAGCAGCAGCGTCGGCTCGGCAAGGCTGTCGCCGGAACCATCCAGCCCGAAGGCGCTGGCGATGCCGTCGTGGCTGCGCAGCAGCGTCGCGCGTGGGCAATGGCCGGCGCCGCAGAGCGTCTTCTTCAGGGTCTCGCCTTGCGCGACCAGGTTCGCGGGATCGTTGGCGGCCCAGGCCAGCACGATCGGCTCATCGACATTGAGGATGCCGGGATACACCGAGCGCCTGTCATATTGAGCGACGTCGTTGCCGAAATAGGCCTTCTCGCCGTCACTGGCGTCCTTGCCGACGCGATAGATGCCCGAGACCAGCACCACGGCGGCGACGTCGGCGCGGTCGGTTTGGAGTTCGGGATGCGCCAACAGGCTCGCGACATGGAAGGCGCCGGCGCCATAGCCGACCGCGACGATCTCGCGGGCATCGCCGTTGAACAGGTCGATATTGCCGTGGACCCAGGACAGCGCCGCCGCGACGTCGGTCGCGCCCATCGGCCAGGTTGCGGCGGGCGCGAGGCGATAGTTCACGCGCACCCCGATCATGCCGTTGCGCGCTGCAAAGCACATCGCTTCGTCCTGGATATCGCGGGACAGCTCCGGCGCTCCGCGATCGCCGGTGAACGTGTCACCGGCGACGAACAGCAGCACCGGCCGTGGCGTGTCCGCCTTGGTGGTCTCGCTGGTCGCGACGTCGAGCACATTGGCCTCGCTGTCGCCATAGCGCAGGCCGCGCGAAAAAGCGACCTGCTCGCACAGCCGCGCGACGCCGCCTGCGGTGGTGTCGTTATCGGTGAGGCCTGTCAGGACCAGATCGGAGGGAGCGGCGGGTCGCGCCGGCGTCACGCCCTGCGCCGACGCTGCCGTCGCGGCGAGAAGGAGGAACAATGCGAGGAAATTCTTCATGTCGCTGCCGGCCTTGCGTTCCCATCATGGCTCGCGTGTGGGGCCTGTCTTTTCAATTCGCCTTATTAGTTAGTGCCCTTTGGGCAATTTCACGGCACGTCCGCACCGCTGCGGTGGGTATGCGAGGAGACAGCGGGCCAGGACAGGTTCTCGACGCGCTCTCGGTTGCCGATTTTCGACAGGCATATTAGCTCCGCTTTATGAAAGCGATCCCGTTACCGTCAAACGTCATGGACGGCTTAACGCGCGTGTCAGAATCCGGCCAGAGTGTCGTAGATCGGTCAAATACCCTGATAACTCGACTTGTATATTAGCGATCTCGCCGGCCGGATCTTCCGCCGCGGGAGAATAGCATGTCGAACATCATACAGTTTCGTTCGCAGCGGCATGACGTCGATGCGTCGATCGAACGTTGCGATCGCTCCATCGGGGTCGAGCCCAGCGCGCTGCGCGTCAGCGCCCGGAATGCGCTCAGTCGGTTGGCCGGCCAGTTCGAGCTCGCGATCGAGCACGCCCATCAAATCGAACATCGGATTTGCGATCCGAAATCGCGCCGGGAGTTCTCGGCGCAGATCGAGAGGACGCGACGTCTTCTCGACATCGTCCATCTGAAGATCCTGCAGATCTAGCTGCGCCGCCCGCCAAATTCGATCCAAGCGCCAATTTTTCGGAGAGACAATCGATGCGTACCAATTTGCCTGTTACCGCCACCGAGTATCCCCTGACGGACGAGACGTTGATCGTCTCGAAGACTGACCTCAAGGGCAAGCTGACTTATTTCAACGATCAGTTTGTCGAGGCGTCCGGCTTCACCGAGCAGGAGCTGGCCGGCCAACCGCATAACGTCGTCCGGCACCCCGATATGCCGCCGGAAGCCTTCGCCAATCTCTGGGAAACGCTGAAGGCCGGCAAACCGTGGGCCGGCGCGGTCAAGAACCGCCGCAAGAACGGCGATTTCTATTGGGTGCTGGCGAGCGCGACGCCGATCTGGGAAGAAGGACACGTCGTCGGCTACATGTCGATCCGCACCAAGCTGCCCGCGGACCAGCGCGAGCAGGCCGAACGCGTTTACGCCGCCATTCGCGACAAGAAAGCGGGCGCGTTCAAGATCGAAGCCGGCATGATCCGCAAGCGCTCGCCGTTCGAGCTCTTCTCTCCATTTACGCGATCGCTGAAGGCGCGACTGGTCTCGCTGGTCGGCGTCCTGTCGCTGTTCATGGTCATCGTCGGCTCAGCCGGATTGATCGGCATGAGCCAGGTCAACCGGCACGCCCAATCGATCTACGAGGACCGGTCGGTGCCGCTTGCCCAATTGTTCGAGATCAATGACCGCATGAAGGAGAACTCGCTCGCCGTCCTGCGATCGGCGATCGAAGCGCGCACCGGCCGGGTCTCCTCGGACGCGCAGGGCGTCGTTGCGGCCAACGCCGGCCGGATCGACAAGCTGTGGTCGGATTACATGGCGACCTATCTCACGCCCGAGGAGAAGTCGGTCGCGGAGTCGTTCATGCCGAAACGGGTCGAGTATGTCGAGCGTGGCCTCAAGCCGGCGCTCGCCATGCTGGCCGAAGGCAAGCTCGATGAGCTGAACGCACATATGACCGGCAAGGCTGCCGAGCTCTTCGGCACCGCCAAGGCCGACATGGACCGGCTGGTCGCGATCCAGGTCAAGGAAGCAAAGGCGGAATACGATGCCGCCGAAGGCGCGTTCGCCTTGGCTAACGCGATCGCGATTGTTGCTCTGTGCCTGGGCCTGCTCGCCGGCACCCTGCTGTCATGGGCGGCAATTCGCGCAATCACGCGTCCCCTGGCGCATCTGAACGACATCATGTCGAAAATTGCCCAGGGTGTTTTCAACAGCCGGGTCAATGTCGAGCGTGACGACGAAGCGGGGCTGGCATTGCGCGCCCTCCAGGCGCTTCAGGCCAAGCTTGGCTTTGATCGGGAGTCGCAGCGGGATCTGGAGAAGCGGGCTGCGGACCAACGGCGGATGGACATGCACAGAATGGCCGGAGAGTTCGAGGCCGCCGTTGGCAACATCATCGAGACCGTTGCTTCAGCCGCCACCGAGCTCGAGGCCGCTGCGGGCACGCTGACCGGTACGGCGGAATCGACGCAACAGCTGTCGATCGCCGTCGCGGCAGCGTCGGAAGAGGCCTCCACCAATGTGCAGTCCGTCGCGTCGGCGACCGAGCAGATGTCCTCCTCGGTCACCGAGATCAGCCATCGCGTCCAGGATTCCGCCAGGATGGCGGCTGAGGCCGTCAATCAGGCTCGGCAAACCAACGACCGTGTCAGCGAATTGTCGCGCGCCGCGGCGCGGATCGGCGATGTCGTCGAGCTGATCAACAGCATCGCGGGACAGACTAACCTCCTGGCGCTGAACGCGACCATCGAAGCCGCGCGTGCCGGCGACGCCGGCCGGGGCTTTGCGGTCGTGGCCTCCGAAGTCAAGGCGCTGGCCGAGCAGACCGCGAAGGCCACCGGAGAGATCAGCCAGCAG
Organism: Bradyrhizobium sp. CCBAU 11434; assembly: GCF_028128895.1. Lineage (NCBI taxonomy): Bacteria > Pseudomonadati > Pseudomonadota > Alphaproteobacteria > Hyphomicrobiales > Nitrobacteraceae > Bradyrhizobium > Bradyrhizobium sp. CCBAU 11434. The sequence continues at coordinate 415,565 of NZ_LBJX01000101.1, read as the reverse complement.
ATATCGGGTATTCAGGTTGCGACCCAGGAGTCCGTCGCGGCGATCGGGACGATCGGAGCGACGATCGGAAGCCTCTCGGAGATATCGGCGGCGGTCGCCGCAGCCGTGGAGGAGCAGGGCGCCGCGACCCAGGAGATCTCCCGCAATGTGCAGCAGGCTGCGAAGGGCACGCAGGACGTCTCGTCGAACATCAGCGACGTGCAGCGCGGCGCGTCGGAGACAGGATCGGCGTCGTCCCAGGTGCTGTCCTCGGCGCAGTCGCTGTCGATCGAGAGCAATCGGCTCAAGACGGAGGTCGACAAATTCCTGGCGACCATTCGCGCGGCCTGAGCGGCGTCCAGTCAGGACGGCGGGCGCGGCGGGAAATCGCCGCGGCCGCTATATTTCTGTAGCGGCGCGCCTCAGGGTTTCGGACGGCAGCTCGCCGTGGAGCCGCAGGTAATCGGCTGCAAAGCGGCCAACATTGTGAAAGCCGCAGCGGAAGGCAACGCCTGTTACCGTGGTCGTCTCCATCGGAGAGCGCAGAAATTCCGCGGCCCGTTGCAACCGCACCCGCTTGGCGAATTGGGCCGGAGAGCCCTTGCCGGCGCGCGCGAACTCGCGAAATACGGTGCGCACGCCGACATTGGCGACGCCGGCGATTTCGTCGAGATCGATCGGCCGGTTCCAATTCGCCTCGATGAAGGCCTCGATCCTGGCGACGACGCTGCGCCCCGCGCTGCGCGGTTCACGCCGGAGCAGATCCGAGAAATTATGTTCATGGCCCAGAAGAAACCTGACGATGAGGTCGCGTTCGAGCTCGGCCTTGGCAAGCGGCGAATATTGATCCGCAAACGTCTCCAGTTCCTCGGCGAGATGGAATACCTGCCGCCTGAAAAGCGACATGCTGGATGAATTCGGATCGGATTCGGACAGCTCGAGCCGTCGGTCACTTGCGTCGCCGGCGAGAGCCTTCATGGCGCGTTCAAGCGCCAGCGTGTCGATGCGCAGGACCAGCTGCCGATAGTCCTCGCCAAAATCGAGTTGCAGTCGTGAATTTCCGGAGACGAGGGGTGTCCAGGCACCGATCGAGCTGCTTCCACGCGACGTCGTGAAACTGGCGCGGCCCTGGATAGAGAACAATTGCCTGACGAAGTTCGCCTCGGGAAAACTCACCGAGACTGGAGCGTCGTAACAGCAAAAACCCAGACCGACAGCCGTCAGCCTGGCGTAGTTGGCGCGGATGCCGAAAGTTCCACTCCGCTTGTCGAAACCATCCGCGCCGTAGACGCTGAACAGGCGGTCGCGTGCAAGCTCGCTGTCGCGCGAATGCACGGCCTCATACTTGTCCAGATAAGTGACGTCCTTTGAACCCGGCAAACGAAGCACCCGAAACTGCGCGCGCAAATCTACGCATTCTCTCCGGCCGTGCTACCAATCTCGAATTGCATTGTTCGCGGGGACTCGCATCGCTCAACGCCAGAGCCTGTCGACGGTATTCCGATCGCGTTGCGCGCTTTTGGCGCATGTCGAAAATCGGCAAATCGGCGCTGTGTGGATTTGATGTGGCGGAATCCGGATGATGGTGAACGCCTGCTGATGATCTCATGGATCGCATTCAAATGAGATTCGTCTAGAAAGAGTCAGGCCGGATATTTCAGAGCCCGGCTGGAACGAACGGTGCCGCCTGGCGATCATATTATGCCAGCGCGGCACTGTTCCCGGCGGTTCGGCCGTTATGGAATCAATTCCCCGGCTGAAACGTGCAATCCGCCCCGCTGCCGTCCTTCTGCCTGATAGCGTTGGGGTCGATCGTGCAGCTCAGCTTGCTCAGGCTCTCGAAATTCGATCCCGCCGCACCATCGGGCGGAATGCCTGCCAGTGCCTCGGTCGCGAAGATCTCGTTGGCGGTGGGACCGTTTACGGTCCTGACCTTCTTGCCGAATGTCACCTCGCAATTGCGCAACGTGATGTCGACATTACCGGCGCGGCAAACGATCTTGTCTGCGGTCACGACCACAGGCTTCTTATAGGGAATGTCGGCATTGGCGGCGAACAACATCGCCACCGCCTTCTTCTCGGCGCCGGACAGCGTCGGCGACAGCGGCGCGATCACGCCCGCCAGCGCCAGCGCCGTGGAGCCGGAGATTTTGGAGGGCGTAGCGCCAGCGCCGTTGGCGACGGCGACATGGGTGGCGCCAAGGACAAGGACGGCACAGGCCGGCATCGTGATCTTCATTGGCGTTTCTCCACTTCTGTCACGGTTCTGCTGCCAGACGCGCTTAGCCTACGACAGATTTCCCATCCGGGGGAGGGCTATGGTCACAGGTTGGGGCGAGGGAGCTTAGCGAAATCAGTCGATGTGCACTCGTAAAGGGCCGCACGGAAGTCCGTTTCCGAGAGCTCAGCGAGCCAGTTGTGCCAAAGTGAATTCTTTGACTTTTGGCCCAGTGGCTGATCCTAGCCGAAGGCGCCGCGAGGTCTGCTTCCTGACGAAGGTCCGAACAAGGCATGCCTGGGTGGCCAAGGCAGCCTTTACCCAACTCCGACATTGACGGTACGTGTTGCCGGTGGCGCTGTCCGCTTCAAATACCTTGGCTAGAGCTACCTGAAAGTGTGGAAGGTACGCGGGCAATGATTGGCCGACTTCCCAAATGCCGTTCTTGCCCCAGCGGGCATTGCGCTGTGCGGAAATTTGGCTTTAGGCTTGGCGGGCAAGCGTCCGAGCGAGGTTGAGGTTATGGAGGGGGAGATCGTCAGCGGCTTCTTGGCGGGAGGCGGCGAGATGGGCGCTTTGACGAGAGAGTTTGACTGGTCAAAGACGTCGCTCGGCTCTCCGGAAACATGGCCGCAAAGTCTTCGGGTTACCGTGCGGCTCGTCCTCACTTCGCGTCACCCGATGTTCATTTGGTGGGGTCCGGAACTCATCCAGTTCTACAACGATGCTTACCGCGAGACGATGGGGCCCGAGCGGCATCCAAGCGCTTTGGGCGCGCGGGGCCGCGAGTGTTGGGATGAGATATGGGACGTCATTGGTCCTCAGATCGAGTACGTCATGGCAGGTAAGGGGGCGACCTGGCATGAGGACCAACTGGTGCCGGTAACGCGTCACGGTCGTCGTGAAGATGTCTGGTGGACTTATAGCTTCGGTCCAATCGATCTCGAAGGCAAAATCGGCGGTGTGCTTGTCGTCTGCAGGGACGTCACATCCGAGCACATGGCAAGGGAAGCGCTGAACCTCATCAACGAAGAGTTAAAGCATCGCGTCAAGAACACTCTTGCGGTACTCAGTGCCGTGGCCAGCCAGACATTTCGCGACGCGTCGAGCAAAGCCGATCTTGAAAAGTATCAAGGACGACTTGGCGCGTTCGGACGTGCGCACGACCTGCTTACAGCAGCAAATTGGGCTGCCGCGCCCCTTCAAGATGTGATCAGCGCCGCGTTGAGCCCTTATAGAACAGGCGAAGGACGGATTGCCGTTTCGGGTCCTCCGCTTGTTGTCAAATCGAGGCAGGCTCTCGCTCTGTCCTTGGCAATCCACGAGCTTGCGACCAATGCCTTGAAGTACGGCGCGCTGAGTGTGACGAGCGGCCGCGTGTCGGTCACATGGACATCAAAAGATGATTCGGGTGTGCCAAAGTTCGTTTTCGTCTGGCAGGAGTTTGGGGGCCCACCTGTGTCGGAGCCGGCCGGTGTGGGCTTCGGTTCGCGCCTCATTTCTAGGGTGTTAAAAGACGATTTCAGAGGCTCGGTTGAAGTGTCGTATGGATCAACCGGACTGATTTGCTGCCTGACCGCTCCCCTCGAAAATCTAGGAAGTTCTTCGGAAGAGCGGTGAAGGCTCTTTGCCACAGCATAGACGAACACGGCTGCGTCGGAACGACGCGGCCGTGTTCTACGCAGGCGGACTGATCATCCGCCTGCGCCAAACGCGATCGGCTAGCTGCTCGGGCCGCCCTGGAGCGCGGTCAGCAGCTTGTTGCCGTCAGGCGCGCCCCAGCCGGTGCAGGCGTCCCATCCGGGACCTGCCTTGTATTGTCCGCCGAGCAGACCGTCGGTGTCGTTGTTGCCGACGGTGATGTCGCGCAGCACGCCTGATGGCCCGAACTTGGAATAGAGCAAGGCATTGAAATTGCCGGACCGTGCGCCGAGCGCGGCGTTGATCCGGGCGATCAGGCTGGCCCAGAGCGGTGCGGACGCGCTGGTGCCGCCGACAATGCCGAGCTTGCCGCCCGACATCGTCAGATAGCCCGTGGCCGGATCGGCATTGGCCGCGACATCGGGGATTGCGCGTCCGGCAAAGTGCTTGGGATTGATCGACTTCGGCACGATGCCTTGCTGCCAGGCCGGGACCGGTGTGGTGTCACTGACGCCGCCGCCGGTGCCGCTGCCGGGTCCGTCGTTCCAGACGGTCTCGGTGATCTGCACCTGCTTCTTGGCGTTGGCGCGCGCATGCAGGGTGGTGCCGCCCACCGCCAGCACGTAGGGACTGATTGCAGGGTAGTTCACATGCGCCCGTCCGTCCTGCATCTGTGCTTCCGAGCCGTCGTCGCCGGTGGAGACGCAGAATGTGATGCCGAGATGGGCCGCCGCGAGGAAGCTGTGGTTGCAATGGTCGATCGCAGCCGGTGACCAGATCACTCCGCTGTTGTTGAAGGCCTGGTTCTCGTCCCAGCCCCAGCTGATCGACACGACGGAGGGATCGTTGACGGAATCGCTGACGACCTTCGCGAGACAATCGACCAGACCCTTCTCGTCGAAGGTGGAAAAATAGGTGGCGATCTTGGCACCGCCGCCGAGCGCGCCGGCGACGTTGACGTCCAGCATCACCTCACCGGTCGATTCCGGATCGCCGGCCGGATCGGTCGAGACGCCGTCGACCGCGATGACCGCGACCTCCGGTGCCGGAACGCCGATCTTGCTGAAATAGGCCGCGACGTCGGGCGTCTCCACGCCGCCGCCGAACTCGAGCAGGCCGATGCATTGCTTGCTCGCATCGACCTTGGGGAAGTCGTAGATGGCGCCGAGCTCGGTCGGAATGAACCAGTGCCGCACGGAGCTTGCGAAATCCGGCTTTGCGCTGCTCGCCGAATGACGTGAGCGGTGGAGCACACGATGGTTGTTGAGGCCGAATACGCCGGTGATGGCATCGCCGACTTCGGGGGGGACGTGCACCGGGCCGGTGCGGGCGTGGAAGTCGCCCAGCTTCGGATGGGAATAGTCGAACAGCGTGACGCCGAAGGCGTCGCTGACGTCGTCGACTGTTCCGGCGATGCCGAGCCGCGCGGCGGCGGGCTCGTTGCGGGTAACGACGAGCTTGTGCGCCTTGGCAAAATCCTCGATCGACTTGATGGCCTTGGGATCGGAGCCGTAGCTGCTCGCGAGCTGGTCGCGCGTCATATACTTGCGCTCCTTGGGGAGCTTTTTGTCGAGATCGGACAGATCAGGCAGATCGGCGGATCGCTTGACGCCGACCGTCAGCTCGATCCAGCGCTGGCCGTTGGTTCGGCGCATCGCTTTCGAGCCTGTCGGCAGTTGATGGACAGAGTTGGGAAGTTCGACCATGTGGGGTGTTGCACTAGGGGACATAGTATTTCCTCCTTGTACGGGGTGGTGCGCTGGAAAACTGTTGCGGACGCGGGTCCTGTTCGTTCGAAAGTGTTCAGGTGTTCGAAAATGGATCGCGGCGTGCCGGCGAAAAAGCCGGTATGAAATAGATCAAACCTAAAATAGCAAAGCGACGCGATGCATCCTAGCAGGGGGATGCTGATGCGGCAAAGCCGATCGCGCAGTGCGCGTCTCACAAATGCGTCAGTCTATCGGAAGTCACGCCTCAGCGATGAGCCAATCGATCTGACGTAGTTGGCTCATGGCAATCGTTGCGCGTGCACGGAGGCGCGATGCACGCCGGCGGATGTATCGTGCTGATGGAGAGGTGTCCGAGGTATCAGGCGGCCTTCTTCCGCGAAGCGGATGTCTTTTTCTTTGCAGTCTTCTTCGCAGTCTTCTTCTTCGCAGCCTTCTGGGCGACCAGGTACGCCTCGACCTTCCTGGACGAATGGCCGGCGGCGGCGACGGCAGCCTTCAGCCTGGCCGGCGTGATCTTGAACTTCTTCGACCAGTAGCGGACTTCGTAGGCTTCGCCGAGCGCGATCCGCGTCTTGTCGGCGGCGCGGTGCTTCTGGAGCTTGATGTATGCTTCGACCTTGCTGGCGGAGTGGCCGACCTTCTTGACGGCGTATTTGAGCTTGGCCGGGGTGACCTTGAATTTCTTCGACCAGTAGGCGACTTCGTATCTCTCGGTGAGCGCAATCAGCTTGCGGTCCGCTCCACCCCGCTTGGTCTTGTCGTCGGCCATGCTTCTCTCCTGCCCTGAATCGCGTGCGCATCCAGTCTAGCATGCCATCGGATTTTTGCGGTGCAAGATGCCGCGTGCGTGGCGGTTGTGCGAGGCGGCGGTTTTGCCGCGTCAGCTCAAATGGTTGGGAAGCGCGACGCCTGCTCATCCCGGCAGGGTCGTTCTACTTTGCATGGGGTTGTTTTCGACTTTTTTGCCATTCGCGCGTCCGTGATGGAACCTAATCGCGGCTGGCGCGACTTATCAATGACACGGGGAAACACGTGCGAGGCTGTCATGGCAGAGAAGCATACCGCCGATCGGGCAGAGATCATGCGGGCGACCGGTCATCCTGAGCTGGAATATGCCGCCGGCTGGACCATCGCTGGTCTCGTCACCATCGGCACCATCGTCGCCGCCTGGGTGTTCGCGATCTAGGCCACCGGGAATTGCAGCTCGAAGGCCACGCCGTCATCGGTCGGCTTGAGCCTGATCGAGCCGCCATGGCTCGCCATCACCGCGCGTGCGATCGCAAGGCCCATGCCGGTGCCGCCCTGGTCGCGGCGGGTCGTGAAGAAAGCGTCAAAGATCCTGTCGCGGTTTGGCGCCGAGATCGCCTCGCCATCATTGCTGACTGTCAGCCGCAACGTCGTCCGCTCGTCCACCGCCTCCAGCCTGATTGCCCCCGCCTTGTGCCGCACCGCGTTGTCGGCGAGATGCGACAGCACGATCAGTGCCTTTTCGCCGGACATGCCGACCGGCCGGTCCAGACTGCCGCTGGCCTCGATGCGGCTCGCCGGAAACCGGCTTTTCAGGTCGGCGATCACGGGCGCAAGTTCGGTGCGCTCGTTCTGCGGCAGGCTCTCGGCGCGCGCCAGCTCTCGCAGCCGCTGCGCCATCGCCTCCAGCCGCTGGGTATCGGCGAGGATGTTGGCAATGAAGGTCCGCTGCTCTGATGGCGTCAGGCCCTCGGCCTTGCCTTGATAGGAATCCTGCAACAATTCGGCCGCGCCCTTGATCGAGGTCAGCGGCGATTTCAGCTCGTGGGTGAGATGAGCCGAGAACGTTGCGATATGGTCGGAGCGCCTCGCGAGCTGCTCGGCCATCCCGAGAAAACTATGCGAGAGTTGCGCGAATTCGCGCGTGCCGTAGTGCCGCAGCGGCTGGAACGCCTCGCGATCGCCGCTTCGGATCCGTGCCGCGCGGTCGATCAATTCGCGCATCGGCAGCGTGATGGTGCGCGAGAACACGAGGCCGATCGCGATTGTGCCGAGGATCACCGCAAGCCCCGCCAGCACGAATTTTGCGCGCTCCTGGTAAAGATGGTCAAAGATGTTGCTCGGCGTCCGCGTGGTGTAGATTACCCCCGCGACGCGGTTGTTGACGATGACGGGCATCGCCGAGAACACATGCACGCCAAGCCCGCGACTGAAGGAATAGATCGGCGGCGGCGGCTTGTCGGGCACGCGGTTGCGTAACGTCGCGCGGTACTGCCCGTGCAGCGCGTCCGCCACTTCCTCGATATGCGCAAGCGACTGTCCGACCTCCTGCCGCCCCGCGATCACCACGCCTTGTGGATCGAGGATGCGAAACCCCGCCAGCGTCACCTTCTGCGTCTCGCGGATGATCGGCGTCAGCTTGGCGCCGATCTCGACGTAAGCCTGCTGCGCCGGCCGGGACGCGGGCAGTGCGTCCGGCCGTCGACGCAACAAATCATTGGCGGTGAGATCGAGCGCGGGGCGGATCGGCGTGAACTCGTCGCCGAGATCGGGCAGCACGCTCGGCGCAACCTCGGCGCCGAGCGTCAGGCCGCTGTCGAGCCGTGCCGCGACCTCCTGGGCATAGATCGTCGCCAGCACGCGGCTCTGGGCGATCAGCTCGGCCTGGGTCTGGCGGATCAGCTGGTTGTCGTAGAGGCGGAAGAAGAACAGGCCCACCAGCGGCAGCACGGCAACGGTCGCCAGCACCGCGAAGATCACGAGCGCGAGCGATGGCCGCCATTTGTCAGGCGGAGCGCTCACGCCTCTTTCTCGCAGCGGCCGAGCTTGAAGCCGACGCCGTGGATGGTCTCGATCACGTTGTCGCAAGCCAGCGCCGCGAGCTTGGCGCGGATATTGCGGATGTGGCTGTCGATGGTGCGGTCGGAGACCTGGATGTTGAGCTGGTAGGCCGCGCGCATCAGCTGCTCGCGGTTGAACACCGACGTCGGCCGGGTCAGGAATGCACGCAAGATGCCGAACTCGATCGCAGTCAGTTTCAGCGCCGTGCCGGCGAACGTCGCGACGTGCTGCTCGGGATCGATCAGCAGTCCGCCTTGCGACAGCGCGGCGGGACCGGCCTTGGCCTCGCCATTGCGCGGGCTGAGCCTGCGCAGGATCACGTTGACCCGCGCCACCAGCTCGCGCGGGCTGAATGGTTTTGTGACGTAGTCGTCGCCGCCGATCTCGAGGCCGAGGATGCGGTCGATCTCCTCGTCGCGCGCCGACAGGAACAGGATCGGCACGTCGGAGATTTTGCGGATCTCGCGGCAGACATCAAGGCCGTCGAACTCGGGCATACCGATGTCGAGCACGATCAGATCGGGCCTGTCGGAGGCAAATCGCGCCAGCGCCTCCTTGCCGTCGCGGGCCTCGATTACGTCCATGCCGGCCTTCTTCAGCGCAACGCGGATGACCTCGCGGATGTGGCCCTCGTCGTCGACGATGAGAATGCGATGCGCCAAAGAAATTCTCCGCTCACCCTGCCGGCTGGCTGCCGGACCGGCTGGTCGCCTCGGCGTCCAGCCTGCGCTGCAGCCTCCAGCTTCGAAAGCCCCAGGCCCGCCAAGCCATGTCCTGACGCTGCCTTTCTATAAGCAGATCGCGCCATCCGACAAGATTGACGAACTTTGCGTCGGAGCGAAACGGCAGCACCTTGGCGATTGCCGGCAGAGCCTGTGGCCCAAGCAGCCAAAGATAGTACTCATCGATCGATTGGCCCTTTCCTGAAACTTCCCTGCTGTGGGCGACATTATAGTCGGCGATGAAGGCGTCGAAGTTCATCAGAGCACAGCTATACAGCACGATCGTTAACGCGATCAGATTGGTGCCGACAAGCCAGCGGTTCGACCGGTTGAGCACGATACGGGCGACGATCAGGATCAGCCCCAGCGCCACCAGCCCCATCCAGACGAAGGCTGCGATGCGCCAATAGGTCAGCATGTAGATGTCCACGTAGAGATCGAGGCGGAGGATGGAAGAGGCCACCAGCAGCACGTTCTGCGCCACCCAGAGATAGACCAGCGGGCGGATCACGGCGGATTTCTCTGCTGGCCCGCCCGGACGCATCGCGACCAGCACGAAAGCGGCGGCGAGCAGCGCGGTCGCGATCAGCGGATAGGCGCCGCGATGGGCGTAGGCCGCATAAGTCATGTCGGCCGGCAATACGACATGGCTCCAGAGATAGAGCCCGTCAAGGACGGACTGCGCCGCGAACAGTAGATTGAACAGGATCAGCGAGCGCAGGATGGTGGAGGGGCCGAGGAATTCCGCCGAGACGGCGGGCGGCAGTGGAGGTGGCACGGAGGCATCGGCGACTTCCGTCATGACAAGCTTCCTGCGTCGCCAGCGCAGATGGATGAACGGCCAGACCAGCGCCACCATCATGGTCCAGAACAGTACACGGGCGATGCTGACATATTCGAAAATGACATTTGGATTGAGCAGGGAGACCCATTGCTCGATCACCGGATTGGCTGCAGCGAAGAGGGCGACAAAGACAGTGCCGAGCGCCATCGGCAGCAACCAGAGTGCGATGCCACGGGTGAATGCGGACATGTTGAACACCTGAAGCGCTTCGACGAAGACTCTGAGGGGGCCGAACAGAAAGAAGTTGCGTAGTGCACGCGCGCGCTCGGCGAGCCCGGTCGTCTCCGGATTGGTCGCAAACAGCAGCGCAATGGCGAGCGCCGTCACGAGAATCAGGAAGGACAGCGGGTTGAGCTCTTCGATCGCCGGCATCAGGCCGGCGACGAGGATGGCGGCGCCGATCATGGTGCGGCGCCGATCCAGCGCGGCGTAATTGAAAAGCATCGATAAGCAGATCGTCGCGATTGCAAACAGCGTCAGCGACAGGCCGATCCGATGGCCATAGAACAGCCAGTCGGCGAGCGCAGCCAGCGCCAGCGCGCAGCCCAGCTTGGCTGGAATGGAGGAATGCCTGATCGGCCGGAGGTCCGCCGCGATCGTCGAAGCCAGGCTCGTCATGTCCGGAACACCTTTCGTGATGGGTGGCATCACGAAATCTGCACGCCGGATGTGCAGAAGGCGGGATCAACGTCTGCATGGTTTCAGGAGTCTTCTGCAGATTTCGTGCAGACGCGTTTTTGCATCTCGCGCCGCGAAATTCGCTTTGATAGGTGCGAAGCATTCGGCACCGCTCGGATGTGACGCATCATGCAATTCCTCCGTCGTATCGGCCTCGTACTGCTCTGGTCTGCCGCGCCTCTCGTTGCATTCGCGGCCGCGAACAAGAATGATCCTTATCTGGTCCCGCTGCGCGGCGTTGGAAACATCGGGCTTGTCGCCGCAAGCCTCCTGATTGTTGTCGCCCTGCTCCGCAGGGGGCGTTGGCGCAGCCTGTCCGGCAAGCTGCTCGTCACGCTCTGGTGCCTGCCGCCGGTCCTGATGGCAGTGGCGCATTTCAGTTTCGAGCTGCGCAAGCACGACGTGCTCAGCGCTGACGCGGCCGAGGCGCGTCAGCTCGGGCCTCACTTCATGGTCGGCTATTCATCTTTTCCAGAGGTCGCGCGCCTTGCCGAGCAGGGCTTGATCGGCGGCGTCTACGTCACCCGGCACAACATCCGCGGCCGATCGATCGATGGGCTGCGTGCCGAGATCGCGGCGCTTCAGGATAAGCGCCGGGCCGCCGGCCTGCCGCCGCTGATCGTCGCCGCGGACCAGGAGGGCGGAATCGTCGGACACCTTGCGCCACCGCTGACCAAAGTGCCGGCATTGGCGACGCTCGCGGGGCTTGCTCCTGAAGACCAGCAGGCCAAAGCGGAAGAGTTCGGCCGTATCCACGGCCGCGAGCTCGCCAGCCTTGGCGTCAACCTCAATCTTGCGCCGGTGCTCGATCTCAAGCCCCCACAGCGGCGTAACCGCCTCGACTTTCATACGCTGATCGGACAGCGCGCGATTGCGACCGATCCTGCGGCCGTCAGCACCATCGCAAGTGCATATGTGCGCGGGCTCGAAGAGCAAGGCGTGGGCGCCACGCTCAAGCATTTCCCGGGCATTGGCCGCGTGCGCACGGACACACACCATTTCAGCGCCAACCTCAACACGCCGGTCAGGGAGCTGGAAGCGACCGACTGGCTGCCGTTCCGCGAAGTGTTGTCGCAGTCGCACAGCGCGCTGATGGTCGGCCATGTCACACTGACTGCAGTCGATCCCGATCACGCCGCCTCGCATTCGAAACGCGTCGTCGACGGCATTATCCGCGAGACCTGGAAGTACCAGGGCCTGGTCATGACCGACGATCTGGTGATGGGGGCGATCTATCAGCACGATGTCTGCAAGGCCGTGGTCGAGGCCATCAACGCCGGCGTCGACCTGCTGCTGGTCGCCTACGACGGCGCGCAATTCTATCGGATTTTCGGCTGCGCCCTCGACGGATCGCGGCAGGGCAAGCTTGATGCGGCCATGCTGCGCGCAAGCGCGGCGCGGCTCGTCCGTGCCTTTCCGGCGGACTGAGCCAAGTACGACCTACAAGTGCGGCCTATCTCAACTCCTCGGCGAGGAAATCGACCAGAGCACGCACCTTGGTCGAGGGACGCGGACCCGCGGGAAACACGGCATACACGTCAACCGGCGCGAGCTTGTAGCTCTTCAGCACCGGCACCAGCGCGCCCGCCTCGATCTCGGGGCCGGCCATCACCGGCGAGGTCATCGCGATGCCGAGCCCCGCAAGCACGCTTGCGAATACGCCCGGACCGGAATCGGTGGTGATGCGGCCGCGGACATCGACCGAAGTCTCTGCACCGTTGCGGGTGAACGACCAGGTGGTGCGGCCGAACAGGCCGGGACCGAAGATGCAGTCATGCGAGGCCAGATCGGCCGGCGTTTTCGGGGTGCCGCGTTCGGCAAGATAGGACGGCGCCGCGGCGAGAAAGCGCGGCAGGGATGCAAGCTTCCGTGCGCCGAATCCGGAGTCGTCGAGCGGGCCCAGGCGAATGGCGACGTCGGTGCCTTCCGCAACGAGGTTCTGCCGCTCGTCGGCGACAGACAGCTCGATGCGCAACAGGGGATGCAGCGTCAGGAATTTCGGCAGGCGCGGGATCATGTGCCTGGTGCCGTACATGATGGGCATCGTGATGCGCAGCGTTCCGCGCAAGGAGTCGACGCCGCGCGCGGCGTCCTCGGCGTCCTCGATGTCGGCCAGGACTTCGCGCGCGCGGCTGAGAAACAATGCGCCGGCATCAGTCACGGCGATGCTGCGCGTGGTGCGCAGCAGCAGCTTGACGCCAAGCCGGCTCTCCAATTCGCCGATGATACGCGACACCGAAGGTTGCGACAGGCCAAGCTCGCGCGCGGTCTTTGAAAAGGCTGCCGCTCTCCGCCGCGCGGACGAACACGGCCAATTCCTGAAGCCGGTCACTCATTTGAGATCCAGATAAATGTTGTCCGCCTGTGCCGTATACCCCTTCATTTCCAAATGATCCAGATAGAGCGGGCCAACACCAACCGACGGAGTTTCCCATGGCCCTGCAAGACAAACTCGATGCTTTCAAAGCCGATTTCGAAGGCGGCCGCTTCCCGCTCAAGCCGACCAGGGAGGCGTTGGACACGATGCACCGCGCCACCGCCGACCTGATTGCAAGCGGCCAGGCGCAACGCGCCAGAAAGGCCGGCGATGTTGCGCCGGAATTCACCCTGAAGGATCCCGATGGCAAGCCGGTCGCCTCGCGTGACCTGCTGGCGAAGGGACCGCTGGTCGTGTCGTTCTATCGCGGCGTCTGGTGCCCGTACTGTAACCTCGAGCTCCAGGCGCTCCAGGAGGCGTTGCCGGACATCGCTGCGCGCGGTGCCAGCCTCGTTGCGATCTCGCCACAGACTGCGCCGAACAGCCGCAAATCCGAGCGCGACAACAAGCTCTCGTTCCCGATCCTGAGCGACGTCAGGAGCGAGATCGCCGATGCCTTCGGCATCCGCTTCGCGCTACCCACCGATCTCGTCTCGCTCTACAAATCCTTCAAGAACGACTTGCCGACGTTCAACGACAATCCCGCGTGGGTGTTGCCGATGCCCGCGCGCTATATCATCGGCCGTGACGGGATTATTGCCTACGCGGAAGTGAACCCGGACTACACACACCGCCCCGATCCGTCCGAACTGCTACCGGTGCTCGACCGGTTGCGGGCCGGCAAGGCGGCGTGAGTTGCTACGGCGTGACCGCTCCGCGTGCGACCGCGCGCGGGGCGGTCAGCTCCTTCCAGGTGGAGTTTGCAACGTGCACCGGCGAGAAGGCGGGCCGTTCGACATAGTGTCCGTCGCCAGCTTCTGCTCGCAGGTCGCCATCCTTCCACACGATGCGACCGCGCGAGAGTGTCGCCGCTGGCCCGCCGGTGCAGGCAAAGCCTTCGAACACGTTGTAATCGATCCGGCTCATCTGCCGCTTCGCGCTGATGGTTTTCGTCGCCTTCGGATCCCACACCACGATGTCGGCATCCGAGCCGACCGCGACGGCGCCCTTGCGCGGATAGATGTTGAGGATGCGGGCGATGTTGGCCGAGGTCACCGCGACGAACTCTTCCTTGGTCAGACGGCCCGTGGTAACGCCGGCGGTCCATAGCAGTGCCAGGCGATCTTCGAGGCCACCGGTGCCGTTCGGGATCTTCCTGAAGTCGCCGAGGCCGAACCGCTTCTGCTCGGTGGTGAAGGCGCAATGGTCGGTCGCGACCACTTGCAAGGAACCGGACTGCAAGCCCGCCCACAGACTGTCCTGGTGCGACTTGTCGCGGAACGGCGGCGACATCACGCGCTGCGCGGAATGATCCCAATTTTTGTTCTGATATTCGCCTTCATCGAGCAGCAGATGCTGGATCAGCGGCTCGCCATAGACGCGCTTGCCGGCGGCCCGCGCGCGCGCGATCGCCTCATGCGCCTCGCGGCAGCTCGTATGCACGATATAGACTGGTGTGCCCGTCATGTCGGCGATCATGATGGCGCGGTTGGCGGCTTCGCCTTCGACTTCCGGCGGCCGTGAATAGGCATGGCCTTCCGGGCCCGTGACGCCGCGCGCGATCAGCGCCTCCTGCATCAAGGCGACGACATCGCCATTCTCCGCGTGGACAACAGGCATTGCGCCGAGATGGGCGCAGCGCGCGAACGAGTTGTAGAGCTCGTCGTCGTTCACCATCAGCGCGCCTTTGTAGGCCATGAAGTGCTTGAAGGTGTTGATGCCGTAGGTTTTGACCACGGTCTCCATCTCGTCATAGATCTGCTTCGACCACGACGTCACCGCCATATGGAAGCCGTAGTCGCTCGCCGCCTTCTCGGATTTGTGACGCCATTCCTGATAGGCCGCGAGCATCGACTGGCCGGGATCGGGCAGGCAGAAATCCACCACCATGGTGGTGCCGCCGGTCAGCGCCGCTTTCGTGCCGGATTCGAAGTCGTCGGCGGTGACGGTGCCCATGAACGGCATTTCGAGATGCGTGTGCGGATCGATGCCGCCCGGAATGATGTAGGCGCCGCCGGCGTCGAGGATCTCCGCGCCCGTCGGCGCCGCGATCGATGCGCCGACCGCGACGATGCTGCCGCCCTCGATCAGCACGTCCGCACGGCGCGAATGATCATGATTGACGACGGTGCCGCCGCGGATGAGGAGGGACATGGGAACTCCGAAAGGAAAGGGAGAGGACGGAACGCGGCAAAACTAAGCACACCGGCCATGATGTGACAGGCGAAATTTTAGTCAACCGTCGCCCTTGGATCTTCGCTTCTGGCCTCGCTGCGCCTCTCGGCCGCTACGCGGCCCGCGCGATCAATCCGTCGATCATCGCACGCACGAGGCCCGCGATTTCCTTACGCAGCGCCGGTAGCGGCACGGCGACCAGCTTCTGCTCGAGTCCGAGGGCCACCATGCCGTGCACCGCCGAGAACAGGCTGCGCGCGGTGATGCCGAGCTCCTCCGGACTGCGTTTGGGAAGCAGCGCGGCGAGCGGCACATAGATGTGCCTGAACAGCCGCATCTGGTCGTCAATGGACCAGTCGGGAACGATCTTGTCGGCCTCCATACGGTGCTCGAACAGCGCGCGCCAAAGCTGGAGATTTTCCGCAGCGAAATCGCAATAGGCGATCGCGATGCGGACCAGCCTCTCCTGCGGCGAGGGCTCGCCGGCAACTTCCGCGGCGCTGAGTGCGTCGTCCAGTCGATGCAGCGTGCGCGAGCCGACCCGCAGGATCAGCTCGTCCATGTCGGCGACGAGATTGTAAACCGCCCCGTTGGCACAGCCGATCTCGCTGGCAAGATCGCGGGTCTTTAGGCCCGCCAATCCCCGGCTAGCGATCATCCGCTCCGCTGCCAGGATCAGGTCGCCCCGCAATTTCTCTCGACGTTCCAACGCTTTAGTCATTCTTCAGCCAATATCGTGAGCGCTGCTCAAAATTATTCTTGAGCAATGCTCAAGTTGTGCTACAAAGCATCCGTGAGCAATGCTCATAACAGGGAGCAAGCAATGTTCAAGACCGTCGTCACACTTTTCCGCGGCAGCGTGGCCGCCGCCGGCGAGGAGCTGGAGGACCGCACGGCCCTGCTGATCCTCGATCAACAGATGCGCGATGCGGCCGCGGCCGTCGAGCGCAGCAGGCGGACGCTGGCGCTGGCGATCGCGCAGGATCAGCAGGAAGGCCGCAAGCTCGAAGCCACTGTCGCCCGGATCGCCGACCTCGAGACCCGCGCGGTCGCCGCGCTCGATGGGGGCCGCGAGGATCTCGCCAAGGAGGCGGCTGAAGCCATCGCTGGCCTCGAGGCCGATCGTGACGCGGCGCTGACCGCGCGCGCACTGTTCGCGACCGAGATCACCCGGTTGAAGCGCCATGTGGCAAGCGCCCAGGCGCGCATCACCGAGCTCGATCGCGGCCGCCGGGTCGCCCGTGCCTCGGAGGCAGTGCGTTCGCTCCGACGCAGCGGCATCGAGGCGGCGCGCCCGTACGAATCGACGCTGCCGGAAGCGGAGAGCACCTTGAAGCGCCTGCGAGACCGGCAGATCGAGGCCCAGGCTGCCGACGATGCGCTGTTCGAGCTCGATGCGGCCACCGGTCCGCTCGCCACGGCCGAGAAACTCGCCGAGCAAGGTTTTGGGCCTCGGATCAAGACCACCGCGGACGACGTGCTGGCGCGGCTGAAGTCCAAGCGCCCAGCGACTGCCTGAACTCAAGCCCAATCATCATCAGAACCAACAGGAGACGACCATGAACCAGAACGGCCAACCCCACAGCGGTGCCTGGGTGACCTTCACTTACGCATCCTTCGCAGCCTCCGCCTTCCTCGTCGCGCTCGGCGTCTTCTTCCTGCCGATCGATTTCTGGATGAAGGGCTATCTCACCATGGGCATCGTGATGCTGATCCAGACCTGCGTCACTTTGACCAAGACCGTGCGTGACAACCACGAGAGCAGCCGCCTCGTGAACCGCATCGAGGATGCCAAGGCTGAGCGGCTGCTGATGGAGGTCTCCAAGGCCGCTTGAGCGGAGAACATGGAAGCGGGGCGGCGGATGCTGAAGCATCCGCCGCTTTCGCGCATTTCCAGTCATTTGCAGGAGCGGAGGTCGCGCGCTTCTGCGCCATCGCAGCCCATCGCGTGCTGCGGCGCGCGGATGCGCCGTGGGGATATGCGCCCGACGACCCGGCGGTAGAGCGGCTTGCGTCGCCGATGGTCGCGGCCAACGCATCGCGCTAGTGCAGCGCATCTTGATCATGACGGCCTGACGCCATATCGCGCGTGCGAAATGCAACCGAGCCATGACGGATCGCGCAGGTCTGTGGCCTTGCGCCTCGGCATCGGCCGGAGCACTCTGCACCGGTGGTGCAGAGAACGCCGCCAATAAAGATTGCCCGAGGGAGCATCCATGGCGGTGACGCGGATCGACTGCGATATCCACCCGGCGGTTGGTGGCACGCGCACGACGCTGCTGCCCTATCTCAGCGATCACTGGAAAGAGCAGGTGGTGAGCCGCGCTATCGACGGCCTCGATCTCACGAGCTATCCGCCGAGCATGCCGCTCACGGGCCGCGCCGACTGGCGGCCGGCCAATGGCACCAAGCCGGGCTCCGACCTTGCCATGGTGCAGAAGGGCGCCTTCGACCAACTCGGCGCCAGCCACGCCATCCTCAACGTGCTCTATGGCGCGCAGGCCGTGTTCGATTCCTACATGGCAGCCGACTTCTGCAAGGCCATCAATGACTGGATCGCCGCCGAATGGTTGTCGCGCGACCCGCGCCTGCGTGCGTCCATCGTCGTGCCGTTGCAGGCGCCCGATCTCGCGATCGAGGAGATCGAGCGCCGCGCCGGCGATAACAGGTTTGTCTCCATTCTGGTGCTGGCGCAGGGCGAGACGCTGCTGGGCCGCCGGCATTTCTGGCCGGTCTATCAGCTCGCAGAGAAATACGAGCTGCCGCTCGCAATCCACGCCGGCACGCAATATCGCCAGGCGCCAAGCTCGGCCGGTTGGCCGTCGCATCGCTACGAATATTATTTCGTGGAGGCGCAGGCGTTTCAGGCGCAGATCCTGAGCCTGATCTATGAGGGCGTGTTCGGCAAATACCCGAACCTAAAAGTCGTGCTGATGGAATCTGGCGTGAGCTGGCTGCCGGCCTTCATGTGGCGCGCCAACAAGACATGGCGCGGCGTGCGCGTCGAGGTACCCTGGGTCGAGCGTGAGCCGGCCGCGATCATCCGCGACAATTTCCGCGTCACAATGCAACCGTTCGACGCGCCCGGCGACGCCAGAAGCGTCGAGGAGATCATCGACCAGATCGGCTCCGAAAAAATGTTCCTGTTCGCGTCCGACTATCCGCACTGGCAGTTCGACGGCGACGATCCGATCCCGCCGCATCTGCCGAAGAGCATCATCGACAAGATGTGCGTCGACAATCCGCTGGAGACGTTTCCGCGGTTGTCGTTGAACTAGCGCATGATCCGGAAAAGTGGGGCCCGGTTTTCCGATAAGATCATGCGCAAACAAAAAGCTTGGAGGATCGCATGAGTGACGTCATCGACCGCCCTTTGCGTGACGACGAGAGACCGGCCGCATCAAGGCTGCGAATCGTCGATTGCGACGTGCATCCGAGCCTGCATTCTCATGATGATCTCAACGAGTTCCTGCCAAAACGCTGGCAGCAGCATCTGAAGGAATATGGCAGCCATTTGCGTACGCCCTATCTCTTCACGACGCCCTATCCCCGCTCCTCGCCGTTGATCGCGCGGCGCGATGCCTGGCCGCCGACGGGTGGGCCGCCCGGCTCCGACTTGGCCTTCATGCAGAAGCAGCACCTCGATCCGCTCGATGTCGAGTTCGGCATCTTGCAGGTGCTCGATCTCTTCATCTTCTCGCAGCAGAATCTCGAATTCGGCGCGGCGATCCAGCGCGCCATCAACGATTGGCAGCTGGCGTTCTGGTCGCATCGCGATCCGCGCCTGAAGGCCTCGATCCTGGTCGGGCAGGACGGCGTGGACCTTGCGATCGCCGAGATCGAGCGCTGCGCCAAAACAGGCGAATACATCCAGATCAATGTCTCGCCGCGCGCCAACGAGCCGCTCGGCCGTCGCCGCTATTGGCCGATCTACGAGCGCGCGCAGGCGCTCGACCTGCCGCTCGGCATCCATGTCGGCGGCTATGGCGGTCACGCGCCGACCGGCGGCGGCTGGCCGTCTTATTATGTCGAGGAACATCAATCCAACGCCCACACCATCGCGGCGCAGCTCGCCAGCCTCGTCATCGAGGGCGTGCCGGAGCGGTTTCCAAAACTGAAGATCGTCTTCATCGAGGGCGGCTTCGGCTGGATCCCGTCGGCGGTCTGGCGCATGGATCAACACTTCGAACGCTTCCGCAGCGAGGTACCCCATCTCAAGCGCAAGCCCTCGGAATATGTCCGCGAACATTTCTGGTTCACGACTCAGCCGATCGACGAGCCAGACGAGGCGCGGCATCTGCGCGCGCTGATCGAATGGGTCGGCATCGATCGTCTCCTGTTCTCGTCGGACTATCCGCACTGGGACTTCGACGATCCGCGCTTCGCCTTCAAGACGCCGCTCACCGAGGCCGAGCGTAAGAAGATCTTCAGCACGAATGCGCGTGCGGTCTACAAGTTCTGAGACGAGCATGGCCCGTCACATCGTCGCGTCGACTTCAGAAATCCCGCCCGGCGGCAACAAGGTTGTCGACGTCGCGGGCCGCGACATCGTCGTGTTCCATGTCAACGGCGAGTTCTTTGCGCTGCTCAACCGCTGCCCGCATGAAGGCGCGCCGCTGGAGAAAGCGGCCTGCGTAGCGCGGCTGACCTCGCCAGAGCCCGGCGTCTATGAGCGCTCTCGCGTTGGCGAGATGCTGCGCTGTCCCTGGCATGGTTGGGAGTTCGACATGCGCAACGGCCAGTCCTGGTTCGACCCCAAACGGTTCAAGATCCGATCATATCCGGTTGCGGTGGAGCGGGGCGAGGAATTGCAGAAGGGACCGTATGTCGCTGAGACATTTCCGGTACATGTCGAGGACAGTTATGTGATTGTCGAGGTCTGAGCGGGCTTTGCCGATTGTGATTTGAGCGCAGGTGCGATATGGCTCTCGCGCTTTCTTAAGGCGGAGACGAGCTTTGTCGAAACAATCCCTGCGTGAAGAGGCCGAGCGCCTGATCCGCGAATCGATGGAAAAGAAGACCGTCGTCGTGAAGCAGGGCTCGACCCGCATCGAGGCGGTCTGCGGCAAGTGCGGCGCGCCAAACCGGGTTCAGGCGGAAAAAGGCCAGAGCCGCGTCAAATTTGCTTGCAAGAACTGCGGGCACAAGCAAGAGACGCTGTAGGATTCTCGCCTACTCCCCCTTCACGAACCGTGCGAACGCATCCGCGTAGTCCGGATGCCAGCGCGACAGCGGCGGGCGGTTCTCGACGATGTCGCCGGCAGCCCACAGCATGCGTTTCTCGTCGAGTGCGCGCGGCACGTCATTGTCAGGGCAGAGGATGTAGAAATCGCCGGCCTCGAGCCGCGCGATCATGAATTCCACGGTCTGCTCGGGCGTCCAGGCGCTGGCCGGCTTTTCGGTGCGGCCCTTGGCGGTGAGCCCGGTGAACACGAAGCCGGGGATCAGGAGATGCGCGGTGATGTGGCAATCCCTGGTGCTGCGCAGCTCGTGCTGGAGCGCCTCCGTAAACGCCTTCACGCCGGCCTTGGAGACATTGTAGGCGGGATCGCCGGGCGGGGTGGTGATGCCTTGCTTGGAGCCGGTGTTGATGATCAGGCCTGCCTTGCCGCGCGCCATCATGTTCGGCGCGAAGATGCGCGTGCCGTTGATGATGCCCCACATATTGACGCCGATGATCCGGTGCCAATTGTCCGGCTCGCCGAACAGCGTGCTGCCCGGCTGGATGCCGGCATTGTTCATCAGCAGGTCGGTACCGCCGAAATGCGCGCCCACGGCGCGTTCCAGTTCCGTCACGCTCTCGATCCGGCTGACGTCGGCCACTGACGCCATCACGTTCGCTGCGCCTGCGATCGATGACAGTTTTGTTGCAGCCTCCGCCAGCCCGCTCTCGTCGACATCGGCGATGCACACTTTCATCCCGGCGCGTGCGAATGCCATAGCCGCGGCGAAACCGATGCCGGATGCGCCGCCGGTGATCACGGCAACATTGCCCTTGGCGATGACAGGATGCGGCATGGCAGTTCTCCGGGAGTGACTCTTGGTCGAGCTATAACATGCGTTCGCGGGACCCTGCACAAGTCGGCATGGCAGGCCTTCGTTCCGCGCCGACTTTACGCCTTTCCGGCGCCGCTGTATTCTCTTTGACTTAACGATCCCGCCCAGATCGAACCCAATCAATCACCTATAAGGGGAGTGCAGCCATGGCTGTGTCGCAGGCGATTCCGATCACGCGCCATCCGTTCGCCAACGGGTCCTACAAGCAGATGCTGATCGACGGGAAGTGGGTTGATGCCGCCTCCGGCAAGCGCTTCGAGACCCACAACCCCGCCACCGGCGAGCTGCTCGCAACCGTTGCCGAAGGCGACAAGGAAGACATCGATCGTGCGGTCGCGGCCGCCCGCCGAGCCTTCGAAGGCCCCTGGAGCAAGGTCAAGCCGTTCGAGCGCCAGAACCTGCTGCTCAGGCTGGCCGATCTCGTCGAGAAGAATTTCGACGAATTGTCGCAGCTCGATACGCTCGACATGGGCGCGCCGCTCAGCCGCACCCGCGCCTATCGCCTGCGCGCCGTCGGCATGCTGCGCTATTACGCCGGCCAGACCACGGCGATCCATGGCGAGACCATCGAGAACTCGCTGCCCGGCGAGATCTTCTCCTACACGCTGAAGGAGCCGATCGGCGTCGTCGGCGCCATCATTCCCTGGAATGGTCCGCTCACCGCGACGATCTGGAAGATCGGCCCTGCGATCGCGACCGGCTGCACTGTGGTGCTGAAGCCGGCCGAAGAGGCGCCGCTGACCTCGCTGCGCATCGCCGAGCTCGCGATGGAAGCTGGCATTCCGCCCGGCGTCGTCAACGTCGTGCCCGGCTATGGCGAGACCGCAGGCGCCGCGCTTGCCTCGCACCATGACGTCGACAAGGTCGCCTTCACCGGCTCGCATGTCACGGGACAGTCAATCATTCGGGCGTCGGCGGGTAACCTCAAGCGCGTCTCGCTCGAGCTCGGCGGCAAGTCGCCTGATATCGTGTTTGCGGATGCCGATCTCGATGCCGCCGTTCCGGGCGCCGCGATGGCGGTGTTCGCCAATTCGGGGCAAATCTGCAGCGCCGGCACGCGCCTGTTCGTCGAGCAGGCCATCTACGAAGAGTTCGTCGGCCGCGTCGCCGAGTTCGGCAAGAAGCTGCAGGTCGGCAACGGCCTCGATCCCAACGTGCAGATCGGCCCGCTGGTCTCCGAGCAGCAGCTCGAGCGCGTCACCGGTTATCTCGACATCGGCCAAAAGGAAGGCGCGCGAGCACTCGCCGGCGGCGGCCGCGTCACCGAAGGCGCGTTGTCAAAAGGCTTCTTCGTCTCGCCGACCGTGTTCGCCGGCGTCCAGGACAACATGCGCATCGCGCAGGAGGAGATCTTCGGTCCCGTCATCTCCGCGATCGCGTTCAAGGACATGGACGAACTGGTCAAGCGCGCCAACAACACCACCTTCGGCCTCGGCTCCGGCCTGTGGACGCGCGACGTCACCAAGGCGCATGCGGTCGCAAAGCGCCTGCGTGCAGGCTCGGTGTGGGTGAATTGCTACCAGGCGATGGACCCGGCCGTGCCGTTCGGCGGCTACAAGATGAGCGGCTATGGCCGCGAGTCCGGCAAGCAGCATGTCGAGGAATATCTCAACGTGAAGGCCGTCTGGATCAAGACGGCGTAAGGCCTGTTTCTCCCGCGTTCCGCGCGAGGGAATATCCGTTTTTTGGTGGGGCGGCGCCTTTTCCGGTGGCCGCCCCTCGCTATATGATCCGCATCCTTCCATAGCCACCTGGGGCCAGCATGAAATATCCGGCGTTGTTTAGACCATTGCAGGTCGGTCCGTACAAGCTTGCGCATCGCGTCGCGATGGCGCCGCTGACACGCATGCGTGCCGAGCGCGACAGCTTTTCGCCGCGGCCTCTCAACGCCGAATATTACGGTCAGCGCGCGACGAAGGGCGGCCTGATCATCGCCGAAGCCTCGCCGGTGCTCTCGCATGGCCGCGGCAATCCCGCGACGCCGGGCATCTATACGGACGCGCAGATCGCCGGCTGGCGCAAAGTGGTCGATGCCGTGCACGCCAAGGGCGGCATCATCTTCCTCCAGCTCTGGCATGTCGGCCGCGTCTCACATTCCTCCTTCCACGGCGGTGACCTGCCGGTCTCGGCTTCGGCGATCCCGATCAGGGCCGAAGGCATGAAGGCGATGACCGCCGATGGCAAGATCGCCGATTACGAGACGCCGCGCGCGCTGGAGACCGACGAGGTCAAGGGCATCGTCGAGGCCTTCCGGCAGGGCGCGAAGAACGCGCTCGCGGCCGGCTTTGACGGCGTCGAGATCCATGGCGCCAATGGCTATCTGCTCGAGCAGTTCCTGCAATCACGCAGCAACCAGCGCACCGATCAATATGGCGGCTCGATCGAGAACCGCACGCGCCTGCTGCTTGAAGTCACCCAGGCCGCGATCGACGTCTGGGGCGCGAACCGCGTCGGCGTGCGGCTGTCCCCACATGGCATCGCCAACGATTCCGCCGAGCCCGATCCGATGCCGCTCTATACTCACGTGGTGAAGGAGCTCGACAAGCTCGGCCTTGCCTATCTGCACCTCATCGAGCCGCGCTCCAGCGGTGCCGGCCGCGCCGACGTCCATTGGGAGAACGTGCCCTCGGCCATGGTGCTGTTCCGTCCGCACTACAGCGGCGTGCTGATGACCGCCGGCGGTTTCACCGGCGAAACCGCGAACGCCGCGATCGCCGAGGGCCATGCCGACATCATCGCCTTCGGCCGCATCTTCATCTCCAACCCCGATCTGCCACGACGGTTCGAGCATGGCTATCCGATCACGCCGTACAATCGCGCGACGTTCTATGGCGGCGAGGAAAAGGGATATACGGATTACCCTGTCTATGACGAGCTGACGCTGGCGTGATCTCTTCCTTTCATTCCGGGGCGATGCGCAGCATCGAACCCGGAATCCATTTGCCGTCTTGACTTGCTGCCCAATGGATTCCGGGCTCGCGACTTCGTCGCGCCCCGGAATGACGAGCTTGATTTGTGGCCCGGCCGTCAACACAATCTCCGTCATTGCGAGCGCAGCGAAGCAATCCAGAGTCTTTCCGCAGAGGCAGTTTGGATTGCTTCGTCGCTGACGCTCCTCGCAATGACGATGAGGAAATATCATGGCCAAAGCCGCCGCTGCCGCAGGAACCGCCACCGGCCAATGCCTCTGCGGCAAGGTCACTTTCGAGATCGACGTCCCCGCGCGATGGGCCTGGCATGATCACTCCGCCGCGAGCCGCCGCGCTCATGGCGCGGCCTACGCGACTTATGTCGGCAGCTGGAAGAAGCGCTTTCGCATTACATCAGGCAAGACCGCGCTCACCCGTTACGAGGACAAGGCGACCAAGACCGTGCGCAGCTTCTGCTCGCATTGCGGCACGCCGATCGCCTATGAGCGCCCGCGCGGCCCGCACATGGTCAATATTCCCCGCGCGCTCTTCAAAGAGCGCACGGGGCGCCAGCCCCTCTATCACATTGCCATCGAGGAGCTGCAGGAATGGGCCTATACCGGCGAGCCGCTGGTGCCGCTGAAGGGCTTTCCGGGCGTGGTCTGGCAGCGCTCGAAAAAGAAGAAGCGTGCTAGCGGCGAGAATCCGTTCGAGCTCGGGCGCGAGGAGGCGCTTTAATCCTCGTCTTGGTTGCTGCCTTGCGCGGCGCAGCCCGCTTTGCCGGCGGCTTGGCCGGCATCGTCGCCACGTAATCGAGCGCGCGCTTCACCCAGGACTTGAGCCCGGCATCGGTTCGCGTGCCTTCATCCGAGACCCGCACGAATCCGGTCATGATGCGCCCGCGCATTTCCATCGGACTTGTGTGCGGTTCCTTCAGCATTCGCGCGTGCGCCTCAGGGCCGACGCGAAACAGCATGCCGCCGCGGCCGCTGATGGTGCAGCACATCACGTTGTCCACCATGAAGCAAAGCCCGCTCATCATCTTCTTTTCCGCAACGTGACGCTGGCCCGCCAGCAACTTGCGAACCCGTGATGCGGTGGCTTCGTCGTAGGCCATGACGGTCCTCCCGGCTTGGTCGATCTTTCCAGCTTCTCCTCGTGTGCGCAAGGCAGCCATGACCGCGCTTCCTTGCGCGTGCCCCGAAAGTTCGGCCATCATGTCTCCCGTCCTTGCGGCAACGTCCGCTCCTGGAGGAAACATGAAGAACAAGATCACCGGCCGCTCCGCCTTTCTCGCGCTGCTCAAGGACGAGGGTATCACGCATCTGTTCGGCAACCCCGGGACCACCGAGCTGCCGATCATGCACGCGCTGAAGGACCACCCTGACCTCACCTATGTGATGGCGATGCAGGAAAGTCTGGTGGTCGCGATCGCCGACGGCTACAGCCGCGCTTCCGGCAAGCTCGTCGCCTGCAACGTCCATGTCGCGCCCGGCCTCGGCAATGCGATGGGCTCGCTCTACAACGCCCAGTTCACGGGCACGCCGATGATCCTCACCGCCGGCCAGCAGGAGCAGGGCCACGGCCTGATGGAGCCGGTGCTCTATGGCCCGCTGGTACGCATGGCCGAGCCGTTAGTGAAATGGGCGGTCGAGGTGACGCGGCTGGAGGACCTGCCGCGCATCGTGCGCCGCGCCGCCAAGGTGGCGATGACGCCGCCGACTGGGCCGGTGTTCATCTCGCTGCCGGGCGACATCCTCAACAGCGAGGCCGGCATCGATCTCGGCCGCTCCACCCGCATCGACGCGCGGGTGAAGCCCTCGGACGACGCGCTCAGAGCATTTGCCGCGCGGCTGCTGAAAGCGGAGCGCCCTGTGATCGTCACCATGGACGAGGTGGTCAAGAGCGATGCGCTGAAGGAAGCTGCCGAACTCGCCGAGTTGCTCGGCGCCGCGGCTTACCAGTCGTCTACGCCCTATGGCGCGCACTTCCTCTCGGAGAGTCCAAGTTTCGTCGGCACGCTGGCCCGCGTGCAGAAGGTCGCACGCGACACGCTCGCGCCTTACGACCTCCTGATCGCCCTCGGCGGCGATCCCCTGCGCATGTCGGTCTATAGCGAGGTCGACGCGCTGCCTGATGGTCTCGGCATCGTGCAGATCGGTCTCGTCGACTGGGAGATCGCCAAGAACTACGGTGCCGAGATCGCACTGAAGGCGGACGTGAAGGAAACGCTGCGCGCGCTGATCCCGGTGCTGAAGGAGATGGGTGGTGCGACGCTGGCGAGCCGCGCAATACAGCGCCTCACCGAGCTTGCGCCGAAGAACTGGACCGCGCGGCGCGCCGCTTTGGTCGAGCAGATCGGCAAGAACGCCGCCCGCACGCCGATTGATCCCGATTATCTCGTGCTGCAAATGGTCGAGGCGATGCCGGAGAATGCCATCCTCGTTGACGAAGGCCTCACCTCCAGCCGTCAGGTCGCGGCGCTGCGTCCGCATCGCGACCGCTACGGGTATCACGGGCTTGCCTCCGGCGGCATCGGCTGGGGCCTGCCGGCCTCGGTCGGCGCCAGCATCGCCAATCCGGATCGCCCTGTCGTGTGTTTCTCAGGCGACGGCAGCGCGATGTACTCGATCCAGGCGCTGTGGACAGCCGCGCATCACAAGCTGCCGCTCAATGTAGTCATCGCCAACAATGGCGGCTACCGCATCATCAAGCAGCGCCTGCTTTCCTTCCATGGCGACAACAATTATGTCGGCATGGATTTTGTCGATCCGCCCGTGGATTTCGCAGGCGTTGCCATGGCGCTCGGCTGCGAAGCGATCAAGATCAGCGATCCCAGTCAGCTTAAGGCGACGCTGGCGTCGGCGTTCAATCGGCCGGGTACAAAGCTGATCGAGGTGATGGTGGACGGGAAGGTGTAGCCCCGGTGTCGTCCTGGCTTTCGCCAGGACGACACCGAAGATGAGGCGAGAGCCTATCCCCTCTTCCCCACCCGATACCCCGCCGCCGGATGCGGCGCATCCAGCCGCGCGCGGCCGTCGCCGAACAGTTTATCCCGCAGCGTACCCTTCGCATATTCCTTCTTGTACCGTCCGCGCCTGGTCAACTCCGGCACCAGCATGTCCGAGATATCCTCGAAATCGCCGGGCGAGATCGCAAACGCAACGTTGAGGCCGTCGACGTCGGTCTTCTCGAACCAATCCTCGATCTTGTCGGCGACGCTTTCGGGCGTGCCGACCACGACCGGCCCGGCGCCGCCGATGCCGACATGCTCGATGACATCACGCACGGTCCAGACCCGATCGGGGTCGCCGCGGGTGACGTTGTCGAGCGCGCTGCGGCCGGCATCGTTCTGGACATGACGGACCTGCTGATCGAGCTCGTAGCCTGAGAAGTCGATGCCGGTCCAGCCCGACATCAAAGCGAGCGCGCCTTCAGGATTGATGTGCGAGCGATAGTCGGCATATTTCGCCGCAGCTTCAGCTTCGGTGTTGCCGAGGATGATCGTCATCATGTTGAACATCAGGATCTCGGCCGGGTTGCGGCCGAGCGCGGCGGCCTCCTGCCGGATCGCGGCGACGCGCGGCGCAATGATCTTGGCCGACGGCCCCGACATGAACACGCATTCGGCGTGTTTGGCCGCGAATTGCCGCCCGCGCGGCGAGGTGCCGGCCTGGTACAGCACCGGCGTGCGCTGGGGCGACGGCTCGCTGAGATGGATCGTGTTGTTGATGCGATAGTTCGCACTCTCATGATTGATGCGATGAACTTTGCTGGGATCGGTGAAGATGCCGCGCTTGCGATCGCGCAGCACCGCGTCTTCCTCCCAACTGCCCTCCCAGAGCTTGTAGACAACCTCCATATATTCGTCGGCGATGTCGTAGCGGTCGTCGTGCCCGGTCTGCTTGTCCTTGCCGGCGCCGCGCGCGGCGCTGTCGAGATAGCCGGTGACGACATTCCAGCCGATCCGTCCCTCGGTGAGATGGTCGAGCGTCGACATCCGCCGCGCGAACGGGTAGGGCGGCTCGAACGAAAGATTGCTGGTGACGCCGAAGCCCAAATTCTTCGTTACTGCCGCCATGGCCGAAAGCAGCAGCAGCGGCTCGTTCGACGGCGTCTGTGCTGCATTGCGCAAGGCTGCGTCAGGGCTGTTGCCATAGACGTCGTAGACGCCGAGCACGTCGGCCAGGAACAACCCGTCGAAACGGCCGCGTTCCAGCGTCTTCGCAAGATCGATCCAGTAGGGCAGGCGGTTATATTCGGCGGTGCGGTCGCGCGGATGGGTCCACAGCCCTGGCGACTGATGCGCGACGCAATTCATCGCAAATGCGTTGAGCCTGATTTGCTTGGCCATGCTGGTCCCCCGGCGCCCTGTACTGAGCGCTCTTTGAATGATAGACGTGCGCCCCAATCTGGCGAAGTTCTTGCATATCATTGGCCCTTGGCAAGGGCCAAGAATAGGAAGGCTTGCGCTTGGCAAGGCCAAAATCAGCGGCACTTCCGCTCTTGGCAAGCCAAGCTCAAGAGAGCAAGAACGAAATCGCAAGGCCCCGCCACTTTCGAGCGTCCGCGTAGTCCGCTACGCTGCCTCGTTCCAGGACGTTGAAGACGATACTGATGACCAGAGCCGACGCCATCACCCGCGCCCGTGACGACTTCCAATCCGGTGCGTTTCTCTCCGAACTCGACCGCCGCGTCGCCTATAAGACCGAGAGCCAGAACGCCTCGCGCGGCCCTGAGCTGCGGGCCTATCTGGAACAGGAGATGGTGCCGGCCTTTGCCGCGCTCGATTTCACCAGCCGCATCGTCGAATCCCCGAGCGGCAAGTCGCCGTTCCTGTTTGCCGAACATCATGAGAGCGCGTCCGCGCCGACCGTGCTGGTTTACGGCCATGGTGATGTCGTCGATGGCATGGAAGGCGAGTGGCGCGACGGCCGCGATCCCTGGCGCACGACGAAGGCGGGCATTCGCCTCTATGGCCGCGGCACGGCCGACAACAAGGGCCAGCACAGCATCAACATGGCGGCGCTGCGCGCGGTGCGCGAGGCCCGCGGCGGCAAGCTCGGCTTCAATGCAAAGTTCATCGTCGAGATGGGCGAGGAGATCGGCTCGCCCGATCTCGGCAAGGTCTGCGATCTCAACCGCGATGCGCTCAAGGCCGATCTGTTCATGGCCTCGGACGGACCGCGGCTTTCGGCGGATCGGCCGACGCTGTTCCTGGGCTGCCGCGGCGGCATCCGCATCCATCTCGACGTCGTCTTGCGCGACGGCGGCCACCATTCCGGCAATTGGGGCGGCGTGCTCGCCAACCCCGCGACCATTCTGGTCAACGCGATCTCGACGCTGGTCGATGGCCATGGCCGTCTCCAGCTTGAAGCCTTGAAGCCGCCGCGCCTGACCAACCAGATCCGCAGCTATCTTGCCGACGTGCAGGTGGTGCCGACCGAGGACGAGCCACAGCTTGCGGAGAACTGGGGTGAGGAGGGGTTGTCCGCGGCGGAGCGGCTCTATGCCTGGAACACGCTGGAAGTGCTGGCGATGTCGTCGGGCAATATCGAGAAGCCGGCCAACGCCATTCCCGGCCATGCCAATGCCGTGCTGCAACTGCGTTTCGTGGTGGGCACCAAGGTCGATGGCCTGATCGACGCCGTCAGGGCGCATCTGGTGGAAAAGGGTTTTCCGATGGTCGAGGTGCGGGCGGCCCAGAGCTTTGCCGCCTCGCGCACCGATTTCGACAGCCCCTGGATCAAATGGGCGGCTGACTCAGTCCAGAACACCACCGGTAAGGCGCCGGCGGTGCTGCCGAACTTCGGCGGCTCGCTGCCGAACGACGTGTTTTCGGAAGTTCTGGGCCTGCCGACGATCTGGGTGCCGCACTCCTATCCCGGCTGCTCTCAGCATGCGCCCAATGAGCACATCCTGCTGCCATTGACCGAAGAAGCCTTGACGGTCATGGCCGGCCTGTTCTGGGATCTCGGTGAATTGCCCAAGCCGCTAAGTCCATTAACCTGAGCGGGCATCCAGCCGAAAGTCACATTCTAATCCGGGCCGAGATGTGCTTGCATCTGGCCGCATCATCCTGAAAGGGGAGAAAAAGTGAAACATTTCCGTCACATCGGCCTCGCGCTCGTCGCGACCTTTGCTGTGAGCCAGGCTGGGGCCGAGGAACTCACCGGCACGCTGAAGAACATCAAGGACACCGGCGCCATCACGCTCGGCTTCCGCGACTCCTCGATCCCGTTCTCCTATCTCGACGACAACCAGAAGCCCGTCGGATTCGCGATGGACATCTGCTACAAGATCGTCGACGCCGTGAAGAAGGAGCTCAAGCTCGACAAGCTCGAGGTGAAGCTCAACCCGGTGACCTCCGCGACGCGTATTCCGCTGATGGCGAACGGCACCATCGATCTCGAATGCGGCTCGACCACCAACAATGCCGAGCGCCAGAAGCAGGTCGCCTTCACCAACACCCACTTCCTCACCGCCAGCCGCTACGTCTTCAAGAAGTCGAGCGGCCTGAAGTCGATCGACGACCTCAAGGGCAAGACGGTGGTCTCGACCGCCGGCACCACCAACATCAAGCAGCTGACCGAAGCCAACGTCGAGAAGAAGCTTGGCGCCAACATCATCCCGGCCAAGGACCACGCCGAAGCCTTCCTGATGGTCGAGACCGACCGCGCGGTTGCCTTCGTGATGGACGACATCCTGCTTGCGAGCCTCGTCGCCGGCGCGAAGACGCCGTCCGACTATGTGATCTCCAAGGATGCGTTCTCCAAGCCCGAGCCCTACGGCATCATGCTCCGCAAGGACGACGCGCCGTTCAAGAAGGTGGTCGATGCGGCAACTGCTGCGCTTTATACCTCGGGTGAAGGCCAGAAGATCTACGACAAGTGGTTCATGTCCAAGATTCCGCCGAAGGGTCTGAACCTCAACACCCCGATCTCCGATCAGCTGAAGAACGAGTTCGCAAAGCCGTCGGACTCGCCGATCCCGGACGACTATAAGTAAGATATAACCCCGACCTTCCTGGGTCGGGATCATGTCCGGCCACTCTTGACACCAGAGTGGCCGGACATTTGCATAAGCGCCCAGACCTTCTTTCGAGCCAATCTTGATTGGCGCGTTCGCGCGGGGGACACGTGAACTATCATTGGAACTGGGGAATTTTCTTCGAGCCGAACCCGATGGGGACTGGCACCTATCTCGACATGCTGTTGTCGGGCCTGGTGCTGACTTTGAAGACGGCGGTGCTCGCCTGGATCATCGCACTGGTCTTCGGCTCCTTAGTCGGCGTGATGCGGACGCTGCCGTCGAAGGCTGCCGGCTGGTTCGGCTTTTGCTGGGTCGAGTTCTTCCGCAACATGCCGCTGCTGGTGCAGCTGTTCCTGTGGTTCTTCGTGCTGCCCGAACTGCTGCCGAAGGCCGCCGGCCTGTGGCTGAAGCAATTGCCGAACGCGCCGTTCTGGACCGCGGCGATCGGTATCGGATTTTTCATGTCGGCGCGCGTCGCGATCCAATTGCAGGCCGGCATTTCCTCGCTGCCGCGCGGGCAGAAGATGGCTGCGACCGCGCTCGGGCTGACTACGATGCAGGGCTATCGCTATATCCTGCTGCCGATGGCGTTCCGCATCATCCTGCCGCCGCTGACCTCCGAGTTTCTGAACACCATCAAGAACACGGCGGTCGCCATCACCATCGGCCTGATCGAGCTGACCGGACAGGCGCGCTCGATGCAGGAATTCTCGTTCCAGGTGTTCGAGGCCTTCACGGCGGCGACCATCCTCTACCTCCTCGTCAACGCCGTGGTCGTGACCGCGATGCGCTTCCTCGAGCGCTGGGTTGCGATCCCCGGCTACATCACGGGGAAATAGCGCCATGTTCAGCAATTTCGATTTCGGTGTCATCATCCGCGCGCTGCCCTATCTGTTCTACGAGGGCATGACGTTCACGCTGCTGCTGACGGGGCTCGCAGCCCTCGGCGGCCTCGTGTTCGGCACGGCGATCGCCTTGATGCGGCTGTCGGGCTACAAGATTCTTGGCCGCATCGCCGGTGTCTATGTCGACTTCATGCGCTCGCTGCCGCTGGTGCTGGTGATCTTCTGGTTCTACTTCCTGGTGCCCTATATTGGACAGTGGGTGACCGGAGCCTCGCGCCCGATCAGCGTCGGCGCGTTCGCGTCCTCACTCATCACCTTCATCATGTTCGAGGCGGCTTATTTCTCCGAGATCATGCGCGCCGGCATCCAGTCGATCTCGCGGGGGCAGCCGGCTGCGGCCAACGCGCTCGGCCTCACTTACGCGCAGACCATGCGCTACGTCGTGCTGCCACAGGCGTTCCGCAACATGCTGCCGGTGCTGATCACACAGACCATCGTGCTGTTCCAGGACACTTCGCTGGTCTACGTGCTGTCAATCACCGATTTCCTCGGTGCGGCCAGCAAGGTCGCACAGCGTGATGGCCGTCTGGTCGAGATGTATCTGTTTGCCGCAATCGTCTACTTCACCATTTCCTGTATCGCGTCCTTCGGCGTTCGCCGCCTGCAGGCGCGCATCGCCATCATCCGCTAGAGCAAGTCGGTCATGATCGAAATCAGCCACGTCAACAAATGGTACACCCCGACCTTCCAGGTGCTGACCGACTGCACCACCAGCGTCACCAAGGGAGAGGTCGTGGTGGTCTGCGGCCCCTCGGGCTCGGGCAAGTCGACCCTGATCAAATGCGTCAACGCGCTGGAGCCGTTCCAGAGCGGCGACATCAGCGTCGATGGCACCAAGGTCAACGATCCCAAGACCAATCTGCCGAAACTGCGCTCGCGCGTCGGCATGGTGTTCCAGCACTTCGAGCTGTTCCCGCATCTGAAAATCATCGACAATCTCTGCCTTGCGCAGGAGAAGGTGCTGGGCCGGGCCCACGACAAGGCGGTCGCCAAGGGCATGCAGCTCTTGGAGCGCGTCGGCCTGAAGGAGCAGGCGCAGAAATTTCCGGCGCAGCTCTCCGGCGGCCAGCAGCAGCGCGTCGCCATTGCGCGCGCGCTCGCGATGGATCCGATCGTGATGCTGTTCGACGAGCCGACCTCGGCGCTCGATCCTGAAATGGTCAGCGAGGTGCTAGACGTCATGGTCGATCTCGCCCGTGAAGGCATGACCATGATGGTCGTCACCCACGAAATGGGCTTTGCCCGCAAGGTCGCCAACCGCGTCATCTTCATGGACCGCGGCGAGATCGTCGAGGACGCGCCGAAGGACGACTTCTTCGGCAAGCCCCGCAGCGACCGCGCGCAGAAGTTCTTGTCGAAGATTCTCTCCCACTAACCACCGCCGCCCCGGAATGACGAAACGAGGGTGCTCGATCCCCTCAACTGGCGTATAACGCGCCAAATCCCCATCCTCCCAGGAGACCCGCCTTGGACTCGATCGCCTACGTCAACGGCTCATTCCTTCCGCTTTCGGAAGCCAAGATCTCGGTGCTCGATCGCGGCTTCCTGTTTGCCGACGGCATCTACGAGGTCTCGGCTGTGCTTGACGGCAAGCTGGTCGACAACGCCTCGCATCTGGCACGGCTGGAGCGTTCGGTCGGCGAGATCAAGCTGAAATTGCCGGAGACCGTTGAGCGCATCACCGAGATCCAGAAGGAGCTGATCGCCCGCAACAAGCTGATGAGCGGTCTCGTCTATCTCCAGGTCACGCGCGGCGCCGACAAGGGCCGCGACTTTCTGTTTCCCAAGGCCGACGTCAAATCGAGCCTGGTGATGTTCACTTCGGAGAAGGACATCATCAACGCCGCCTCGGCCAAGACCGGGATCAACGTCATCACCGTGCCCGACATCCGCTGGGAACGGCGCGACATCAAGAGCGTGGCGCTGCTGGCGCAGGTGTTGGCGAAGCAGGCCGCGGCCGAAGCCGGCGCCGGCGAGGCTTGGATGCTGCAAGACGGCTACGTCACCGAGGGCGGCTCGTCCACGGCGTTCATTCTCACCAAGGACGACGTCATCGTCACCCGACAGAATTCGAACGCGATCCTGCCCGGTTGCACCCGCAAGGCGGTGATCGCGCTTGCGGAGGAACGTCAGCTCCGCGTCGAGGAGCGCCCCTTCACGGTCGCCGAGGCGCTCGCCGCCAAGGAGGCGTTCGTCACGTCGGCCTCGGCGTTCGTGCAGCCGGTGGTCGCGCTCGACGGCAAGACGATCGGCGACGGCAAACCCGGCCCGATGGCAACGCGCCTGCGCGAGATCTACGTGGAGTTCGCGAAAGCGACGGCGGTCTAAGCCGCGCGCTCCGCTGCCGTAGGGTGGGCAAAGGCGCACTTGCGCCGTGCCCACGTCTTTTCCCTCGTTGGCTGAAGGTGGGCACGCTACGCTTTGCCCACCCCACGAGACCTGCTTCGAGGGACGCGCCGCGCCCTACGCCACCGACGCCTTCACCTTCACCGGATGTACCGCGCGGAACGCGATCGCCAGCCTGTTCCAGGCGTTGATGGCGCCGATCAGGGCGGTCAGGTTCACCGTCTCCGCGTCAGAGAACTGCGCGCGGACCTCTGCATAGACATCATCCGGCGCATGCGTCTCGGAGATCAGAGTCACCGACTCGGTCCAGGCAAGCGCGGCGCGCTCCCGGTCGGTATAGAGCGGCGACTCGCGCCAGGCATTGAGCAGATAGATGCGCTGCTCGGTCTCGCCGCGCTTGCGCGCGTCCTCGGTGTGCATGTTGATGCAGAAGGCGCAGCCGTTGATCTGCGAGGCCCGGATCTTGACGAGTTCGATCAGCGATTTCTCGAGTCCAGTCGACTGGATCTGCTCTTCCAGCGCCATCAGCGCCTTCATCGTGTCGGGGGCGGCCTGGTAGAAATTCATGCGGGGTTTCATGGTCGTTCTCCTTTTGCGAGGTGAGGGGTCAGTGGGCTCCCCCGGCCGAGACATGGCCAGGCTTCTTCAGGAAGAGGGACGCGATGAAGGCGACGATCAGCGCGAGGCCGAGCAGATAGAAGGTGTCGCTGAAGGCGAAGATGTAAGCCTGCTTCTGCACGACGTGGCCAATCGCTACATAGGCGCGATGCGCGGCATCGGCACGGTCGAGCACGCCGTGATTGATGAAATATTGCGTGAGCTGCTCCAGCCGCGTGCGGGTGGCCTGCTCGAACACCGAGACCGACTGCGTCAGCACGTTGGAGTGATACTGCTCACGCTTGGTCAGCACGGTTTGCAACAGGGCGATGCCGACGGCGCCGCCGAGGTTGCGCATCATGTTGAACAGGCCGGACGCCGAGCCCGCATTCTCCGCCTCGATGCCCGATGTAGCCACCGCCGACAGCGGCGCCATCACAAGCGCCTGGCCGATAGCGCGGACAACGTTCGGCCACAACAGCTGGTCGGCGGCGTAATCGCTGGTCATGAAGATATTCATGAAGTTCGAGGCGGCGAACAGGATGAAGCCGATTCCAATGATCATCCGTGCATCGAAGCGCTGCATCAGGCGCGGCACCAGCGGGATCAGCACCAGCTGCGGCAGACCGGTCCAAGCCAGCACCATGCCGATCTGCTCGGAATTGTAGCCCTGAATCCGCGACAGATATTGCGGCAGGATGAACACCGAACCATACAACGCGACGCCGAGCAGAAAGTTCGCGAGCATCCCGAAGCCGAAATTGCGGCGGACCAGCAGGCGCAGGTTGAGCAGCGGCTTCTTCACGGTCAGCTCGATGATCAGGAAGGCGGTCAATGCCACGGCCGCGATCACGCTGAGCTTGACGATGAAGGGTGAGCCGAACCAGTCGTCCTTGTTGCCTTCTTCCAGCACGGTCTGAAGCGCGGAGAGGCCGATCGCCATGGTGATGATGCCGGCCCAGTCGCCGTCGCGCAGGAGCGACAACTTCATCGGCTTGGGCTCGAGCGCGTACCAGAGCATGCCGACCATGATCGCGCCGGGCGCGAGGTTGACGTAGAAGATGTATTGCCAGCCCAAATTCTCGGTGAGATAGCCGCCAATGGTCGGGCCGATCGCCGGCGCAAACGTCGCCGACAGCGCGAACAGCGCAAGCCCGACCGGCTGTTTTCCACGCGGCAGCAATGTGATGATGAGAGTGAACGCCATCGGGATCAGAACGCCGCCGGTGAAACCTTGGACGGCACGCAGCACGATCATCTGCGGCAGGTCCTGCGCCAGCGCACAGGCCGCGGACAGGCCTAAGAACAGGATCGCATTGGTGAGCAAATAGATCCGGATCGAGAACACCTGCGCGAGCCAGCCGGACAGCGGGATCACCACGATCTCGGCGATCAGGTAGGAGGTCGAGATCCAGCCGCCGTCGTCGATGCCGGCGCCGATCGCGCCCTGGATGTCGGCGAGCGAGGCGTTGACGATCTGGATGTTGAGCACTGCCATGAAAGCGCCGAGCGTGGCGCCAACCACCGCGATCCAGGTCTTGGCGGAAACGGCCGGCGTGGCGGCAGCAGCTTGCGTCGCGGGGATGTCGGCGGCGGAGGCGGCGTTGACGGCAGGTTGGAGCGTGCTCATGGAAGCCTCGTCTCTGTTGCGGAGACAGGATGCGTCAAGTGGACCGTTTCGATAATCGGGGAAGTCCGGGAAGGATCGTCAGGCAGGACTTGATAATCCTGCCGCGATCCTCCGCGACATCAGCTTCCGTTCGGACGCGGCGCGTTGTCGGCGACGCGCTTGGTCGTCTCGTGCTCGGCCACCACCGTCGCCTTGGTATCGACCGTCGGCACTGCCGACATGCCGGGGCGCAGCAGGCCCGTGAGACTGTGATCGTCGAGCACGATCTTCACCGGCACGCGCTGCACGATCTTGGTGAAATTGCCTGTCGCATTGTCGGGAGGCAGCAGCGCGAATTCAAGTCCGCTGGCCGGCGAAAGGCTGTCGACATGGCCGTGCAGCGTGCGATTGCGAAAACTGTCGACGATCAGTTCGACCGGCTGCCCGGCGCGGACATGAGTGAGCTGAGTCTCCTTGAAGTTCGCGACGACATAGACCGCATCGAGCGGCACCACCGCCATCAACTGCGTGCCGGCCTGCACGTACTGGCCGACCCGCAAGGATCGGGCGCCAACGGTGCCGTCAACAGGCGCGGTGATCTCGGTATAGGACAGGTTCAGCTCGGCCTGGTCCGCGACCGCGCGGGCGCGGTCGAGCTGTGCCGTAGCCTGCGCACGCTGCGTCGTGAGCACGTCGACCTTGCGCTGTGCGGCAACCAGGCCCGACTGCGCATGCTGCAATTGCGCGTTGCTGGCGCGGAGCGCTGCGTCGGTCTGCTGCGCGCGCTGGATCGTGCCGGAGCCAGACTTCATGAGGTCGTCGTAGCGGGCGCGCTCCTCCTGCGCGAATTTCAGATTGGCGTCGGCTGCGACGACGTCGGCCGTGCTCTGCGCGATAACAGGCTGTTGCAGCTCGAGCTGGGCATCGAGGTTGCGCACTGAGGCTTCGGCGGCCGCAACGTCGGCGCGGGCTTGCCCCAGCGCGGCCTTGAAGTCGCGGTCGTCGATCCTGGCCAGCACCTGGCCGGCCTTGACCTTCTCGTTGTCGCCGACCAGCACCTTCGCGATGTAGCCGGAGACCTTGGGGGCGATGATGGTGGAATCCGCCTTCACATAGGCGTCATCGGTGGTCTCAAGGTAGCGGCCAGTAGTCAGGTAATTGTAGCCAAAGTCGCCGGCGCCGGCGACGCCGAGGATCAGTACCAGCGCAAGGGCCGCTCGCTTGATTGCCTGCCGAGATGGTTTCAGGCTGATTTTATCAGTTGTTTCAGTGGTATAAGTCGCGTTCGACATGACATCCTCCGGATTTGGCAGGCGTCCCGTTCCGAAGGGGGCGCTGTTGTCTGGGTGGAAGATGCGCTGTCCCGGCTCTTGTGATAATCCGCCAAAAAGCAAAATGATTGTCCACCCACGCTGCATAATCCGAGGCGCTCATGGACCGGCTGACCAGCCTGACCGCTTTTGTCCGGGTCGTTGATACCGGCGGCTTCTCCGCCGCCGCCCGCAAGCTCGAGATGTCCACGACCATGGTGAGCAATCACATCCAGGCGCTGGAGGAGCGGCTGGGCGCGCGGTTGCTGAACCGCACCACCCGCAAGGTCAGCGTCACCGAAATCGGCAAGGCCTATTACGACCGCTGCATCCAGATCCTCGCCGATATCGAGCAGGCCGACGACATCGCCGGCGCCCTGCAGTCGGTGCCGCGAGGGACGTTGCGGATTCATTCCGCTACTCACATGGTGCCTTTTGTCGCGAGCGTCGTTGCAAAACTGCTGTCGACCTATCCGGAGGTGAAGGTCGACCTGCGCATGGGCGAAGCCAATGTCGACCTGATCGAGGAGGGCTACGACGTTGCTCTCCGCATGACCCCGCCGCCGGACTCCAGCCTGATCGTCCGCAGTCTCGCCACCTGGCGCCACGTGCTGTGCTGCTCGCACGACTATCTCGAAAAGCACGGAAGGGTGCAGCAGCTTGCCGAGCTCACCGAGCACAATTGCGGCCGCCACCTCAACTATCCCTTCGGCGACGAATGGCGCTTCTTCGACCGCAAGGGCGCGCCTGCCTCGGTCCGCATTTCGGGCAGCCTCGTTACCAACAGCGGCGAGGCGCTGCGGCGGATGGTGATCGAGGGCGCCGGCATCGGCCTGCTCGCGGGATTTCTGGTGAGCGACGATCTCGACGCGGGGCGGCTGGTGCGCCTCTTGCCGGAATATCGGCCGGTCGAGATGTCGATGAACGCGGTCTATCCGCATCGCCATCATCTGTCGGCCAAGGTGCGCACCTTCATCGACATGCTGGTGCATCATAGCGCCGAGCAGCAGAAGCAGATCAATCCGTATTCGTGACGCTCAGGCGTCGCGTCAACCGGTGGCGCGCATCTTTGCCGGCGAAGATGCCGCGAGATTGGCGAGCAACTGCTCGACCTGGGGTTTCACCTTCGCGATGGCGATGTCCTTCACCGGCCCGTAACCGCGGATCTCCATCGGCGCTTTGGCGATGGCGACGAGGTCAGGCAGATGGGCCGCGTCGAGCTTGTCAAGCATTTGCGCGATGACGCCCTCGTACCAGACAATCAGCTCTCGCTCTGCGCGCCGCTCCGCGGCATAGCCGAACGGATCAAGCGGTGTCCCGCGCAGCACCTTGAGCCGCGCCAGCACTGCGAGCGGCATCTGGATCCACTCGCCAAAGGCGCGCTTGCGCGGGCGGCCGCGGGCGTCATGACCGGACGGCAGGAACGGCGGCGCGAGATGATACTGCACGCTGAAGCCGTCCTCGAACTCGCGCTTCAACTCGTCGAGGAAGCCGCTTCTCATGTGCAGACGCGCAACCTCATATTCGTCCTTGTAGGCCATCAGCTTGAACAGGGCGCGCGCGACGGCCTCGGTCAGCGCCTCGCTCTTGAGTCCGGCTTCGGCACGGCGGACCTTGGCGACGAGCGCCCGATAACGCGCAGCGTAGGCGTCGTTCTGGTAAGCCCTCAGGAAGTCGGATCGCCTGGTGATGAGCTGGTCGAGCGTCTCGGCTTTTGTTGCCTCATTCGCTTTCGGCAGAAAGTCGGGATCGGCGGCGGCGATCCGGCCCCACGCGAAAGCCTGCTTGTTGCGCTCGACCGCGACACCATTGAGCTCGATGGCGCGCAGCAGCGCCGATAGCGAGACCGGCACAAGTCCGCGCTGCCAGGCAAAGCCGAACATGATGATGTTGGCATAGACGGCATCGCCGAGCAGGCGCTCGGCCAGCGCATTGGCGTCGATGCTGTCGAGATTGTCGTTGCCGATGACCTGCCGGATCGCACGCAGGCGAGCAGGCGAGGCGAGATCGGCGTCGCGGAAGCGGACGACGTCGCCTGTCGGCATCTCCGCGGTATTGATCGCCGCGCGCGTGCCGTGGCGGTAGGTGCCGGATGCCTTTGGTGAGGAGCTGACCACGAGGTCGCAGCCGATCAGTGCGTCGGCAGCGCCCTGGTCGATACGGACCTGATGCAGTGCGTCGGGCGATGCGGCCAGGCGGATATAGCTCAGCACCGGCCCGAATTTCTGCGCAAAGCCGGTGAAGTCGAGCACCGAGACACCGCGACGCTCCAGATGCGCCGCCATGCCGATCAGCGCGCCGACCGTGATCACGCCGGTGCCGCCGACGCCGGTGACGAGCAGATCGTAGGGACGATCGAGCGCTGCGGGGACGGGCAGGGGGAGCGTCGCTGCGTGGCCGATCGCATCAATCTGGCTGGCGCTCTTCTTCCGTCGCGTCGCGCCTTCGACGGTGACGAAGCTCGGACAAAAACCGTTGAGGCAGGAAAAGTCCTTGTTGCAGGCGGACAGATTGATCTGCCGCTTGCGGCCGAACGGCGTCTCCTTCGGCTCGACGCTGAGACAGTTGGACTCGACCGAGCAGTCGCCGCAGCCTTCGCAGACGAGGTCGTTGATGTAGGCAAAGCGCTTGGGATCGGCCATCTGTCCGCGCTTGCGGCGACGCCGTTTCTCCGTGGCGCAGGTCTGCTGGTAGATCAGAACCGAGACGCCGGAGAGGTCACGCAGCTCGCGCTGCACGGCGTCCATCTCCTCGCGCGGATGGATGGTGACGCCACCAGGCAAATCCGCCGGCGAGAATTGTGCGGGATCGTCCGATACCAGAGCGATGCGGGCCACGCCCTCGGCGCGAACGCTGTGCGCAATGGCCTGCACGCTGACGGGCCCGTCGACCGGTTGGCCGCCCGTCATGGCGACGGCGTCGTTGAACAGGATCTTGTAGGTGATGTTGGCTTTGGCCGCGATCGCCTGACGGATCGCCATCGATCCGGAGTGGTAGTAGGTGCCCTCGCCAAGGTTCTGGAAGATGTGCTTGTGGCCGGTAAACCGCGACGAAGCCGCCCAGTTCACGCCCTCGCCGCCCATCTGGATCAGCGATGAGGTCTCGCGATCCATCCAGCTCGCCATGAAGTGGCAGCCGATTCCCGCCAGCGCCTTCGATCCCTCCGGCACTTTCGTCGAGGTGTTGTGCGGGCAGCCAGAGCAGAAGTAAGGGGTGCGCGTTGCGCCGGATACGTTGATCGTGCGCACAGCTTCCGGAAGCAAGGCGGCCGCACGGGCCGCGAGACTGAGGCCCGGAAACATCGGATCGAGCCGTCGCGCCAGCACCGACGCCAGCGCGCGCGGTGACATCTCGCCGATCCAGGAGATCAGCCGAGCGCCGGTTTCGTCATGCTTGCCGACCATGCGCTCCGGCTTGGCCCCGGGATAGTCGTAAAAATATTCCTTGAACTGGCTCTCGATGATGCCGCGCTTCTCCTCGACCACGAGGATCTCGCGCTTGCCTTTCACGAAGTCCATGGCGTCGTGCAGCGCCAGCGGCCAGACCATGCCGACCTTGTAGATGTCGATGCCGATGCTGCGGCAGGCGGCTTCATCAAGCCCCATCAACCGCAGCGCTTCCATCAGGTCCAGATGCGCCTTGCCTGTCGTGACGACGCCGTAGGTGGCATCAGGGATGTCGTAGATGTGGCGATCGATCGGATTGGCCTTGGCGAAGGCGTACACCGCGTGCTTCTTCGCCTCCAGCCGCTCCTCGATCTGCGGGCCCGGCAGGTCCGGCCAGCGATAGTGCAGTCCATCAGGCGGCGGCGTGAAATCGGGCGCGCGGAAGATGCGCGGTGGGCGCAGTGCGACGGATGCGCCCGACTCCACGATCTCCGAGATCGCCTTGAAGCCGACCCACATGCCGGAGAAGCGGCTGAGCGCATAGCCGTATTCGCCGAATTCAAGATATTCGTCGACGCTTGCGGGATGCAGCGTCGGCATGAACCAGCTCATGAAGGCGACGTCGGACTGGTGCGGCATCGAGGAGGACACGCAGCCATGATCGTCGCCGGCGACGACCAGCACGCCGCCGTGCGGCGAGGAGCCGTAGGCGTTGCCGTGCTTGAGCGCATCGCCGGAGCGATCGACGCCGGGACCCTTGCCGTACCAGAGCCCGAACACGCCATCGACTTCACGGTCGGCTTGTGTCTCGACCTGCTGGGAGCCGAGCACTGCGGTGGCCGCAAGGTCCTCGTTGACAGCGGGAAGGAATTCGATGCGGTCTTTCTTAAGCCGCTGTTGGATGCGCCAGAGCTCGAGATCGATGCCGCCGAGCGGCGAGCCGCGATAGCCGGAGATGAAGCCCGCCGTGTTGAGGCCGGCCGCCCGATCGCGTCGCACCTGGTCGAGCGCGA
Organism: Bradyrhizobium sp. CCBAU 11434; assembly: GCF_028128895.1. Classification (NCBI taxonomy): domain Bacteria; kingdom Pseudomonadati; phylum Pseudomonadota; class Alphaproteobacteria; order Hyphomicrobiales; family Nitrobacteraceae; genus Bradyrhizobium; species Bradyrhizobium sp. CCBAU 11434. The sequence continues at coordinate 373,190 of NZ_LBJX01000101.1, read as the reverse complement.
TGCGGACAATGGCCTGTGTGCCCGTGAGGAAGACGCGGCCCTCCTCGCGCTCATAGCGGTCGGAGAGTTCGTAGGCGTCGAGTGACGGAATGGCGTCCATGGTGGACCTCGCGCGGCATCCTGCCGATAGCAAAGGTTAGGCCCGGGGCGCTGGTAGGTCTTACCTATTTATCCCGATATGGTCGCAGAATCGGTAGATTTTTGCCTATTACGCACAAATTTGGTAAAACTTATCGATTGGAGGCCTCTCGATGATCGAAGACCATGACATGCGGATTCTCGCCCACCTCCAGAAGGACGGTCGCGCCACCAACCAGCAGCTGGCCGATGAGGTCGGCATGTCGACCTCCGCCTGCTGGCGCCGGGTGCGCGCGCTCGAGGACAGCGGCGTCATCCGGGGCTATGCGGCCCTCATCGCGCGCGAGCAGGCAGGCTTTGCGATGTCGGCCATCCTCCATGTCTCATTGGAGCGGCACGACGCCAAATTCGTCGACGAGTTCGTCTCGCGCGTCACCACGCGCCGCGAGGTGCTGGAGTGCTTTGCGACCACCGGCGATGCTGACTATCATTTGCGCGTCGTTGTGCAGGACATGGCGGCCTACAACCGCTTCCTCGATGAGTTCATGTTCCGCATTCCCGGCATTCGCTACGTCCGCAGCAATGTGGTGCTGAAGGAGATCAAGACCAGCGTCGCGCTGCCGTTCTGACATACGGGAGGTACCGTAGGGTGGGCAAAGGCGCTCTTGCGCCGTGCCCACGATCTTTCCATGATCGAAAAAGGTGGTGGGCACGCTTCGCGTTGCCCACTCTACAGCACCGGCGCTTACTGCCCCTCCCGTACAAACCTGTTCCGCAAGCTGCCGACACCAATAATCTCGATCTCCACGATATCGCCGTGCTTGATGTCGGGCGAGGCGCCATCCGTGCCCATCCAGATCACGTCGCCCGGCCACAGCGTAAAATACTTCGTCAGCTCGACCAGGAACGGCACCACGCCAAAGATCATGTCGTTCGTGTGGAAGCGGTTCGTTTCCTTGCCGTGGACGCGGACGATGGTCTCCATCGTCGCAAGATCGGCCTCGGTTTCGATCCATGGGCCCATCGGCTTGAACGTGTCGGCATTCTTCGAGCGCCACAGGCTGCGATCGGCCTTCTGCCAGGTGCGCTCGCTGACGTCGTTGCCGATGGTGTAGCCGAATACGCAATCCATCGCGTTCGCTTCGGTGAGATGTTTTACCTTCTTGCCGATGACGACGACGAGCTCGCCCTCGTAGTGGATCTTCTCCGTGGCAAAGGACGGGATCACGACATCCTCGTCATGCGCGATCAGCGCGTTCTGGGCGCGGTAGCCGATCTCGGGCCTCTCAGGCACAGCCGGCACCGTGCCGGCCTTGTCGGCGGCTTCCTTCAGGTGCTTCAGATAATTCAGGCCGACGCAGTAGAAGGTGCGTGGAATCAGCGGCAACTCGATCTTCACCTGCGACAGCGGATGCGTGCGCGACGTACGCTGCCACTCACCGAAGGGATCGCCGTCGACCGCGATCACCTGATCGCCGTCCATGATTCCCCAGGAGGTCTTGCCGGAGGCGGTGAATTTCAGCCAGCGCATAGTCTGTCCTCGCTGTTATTCTGCAGCATTGCGCGGCTGCACCTTCCACGCGCCGGCGGCCGGTCGCCTCAAGCCGAGATTCTCCCGCAGCGTCTTGCCACGGTAGTCCTTCTGGAACAGGCCGCGTCGCTGCAACTCCGGCACCACATGCTGGACGAAATCGGCATAGGAGCCGGGCACGTAGGTGGCCGCGATGACAAAGCCGTCGCAGCCGCGCTCGACGAACATCTCTTCAAGCTTGTCCGCGATCTCCCTGGGGCCGCCGACCATGGCGTCGTGCACCTGGCCGCGGCCGGAGAAGGTGACGAAGTCGCGCGCGCTCGGATTGCTCTTGCCCGAGGTTTTCAGCACGCCGTCGCGGATGCCCAGGATGCCCTGCATGCTCTTGAGGTCGTCCGTCGTCAGCGGTTCGTCGAGATCCTTGGAGGCGAAGTCGTAATTGAGCGCTTCTGATAGCAGCGACAGCGCGTCGATCTCCAGCGGCAGCTTGTTGATCAGCGCCATCTTGTCCTCGGCCTCGGCCCTGGTCGCGGCGCAGACGGGCGTCGTCAGATTGCAGAGGAACATCTGGTCCGGATCGCGTCCAGCCTTGGCGGCCTCGTTGCGCACGGACGCATAACCTTCCTTCGCGGCGCCGAGATTGCGCGCGGCGGTGAAGATCACTTCGCCCCATCGTCCGGCAAAGCGCTGGCCGCGGCCGGATGCGCCGGCCTGGATGATGACGGGGTGGCCCTGCTGCGAGCGTGGCACGGTGAACGGGCCGCGTGACTTGAAGGCCGCGCCCTTGTGATCGAGCCGCTTCACTTTGGTCGGATCGGCAAAACGTCCGCTTGTCTTGTCCATGATCAACGCGCCGTCTTCCCATGTGTCCCAATGGCCGAGCACGACCTCCATGAACTCGTCGGCCTTGTCGTAACGGGAATCATGTTCGGGATGGGAGTCCCGCCCCATGTTGAGCGCCTCGCCGTCGTTGAGCGAAGTCACGACGTTCCAGCCCGCGCGCCCGCCCGACATCAGATCGAGCGTGGCAAAGCGGCGGGCGACGTCGAACGGCTCGTAATAGGTGGTCGAGCATGTTGCCCCTAAGCCGAGCTTGTCGGTCACCATGCCCATCGTGGTCAGCACGATCAGCGGATCCATCTTCACGCAGCGGATGCCGTATTCGACGGTGTGGGCGTGGTCGTTGCCATAGCGGTCCGGCATCGCGAGACGATCGTCGAAGAACGCCATCTGGAACTTGCCGGCCTCGAGAATCTTCGCGATCTCCTGATAGTAGTCCGCCGACATGGAGTCGCTGCGCGAGTCCGGATGCCGCCACGAACTCGGCAAGTTCGTGCAGTTCTGCGCCTGCAGGAAGCCGACCAGAACCATCTGCCTGTTCATGTTGCTGTTCTCCGGATTGGCTCAGGACAGATCGAGGACGGTGTCGAGACGGTAGTCACGCGCGAGCGCACGCAGCTTTTCCCACGTCGCATCCTCGACCGCGATGCCGTCCCGCAGGCGCTGCTGCTCGCGCACGCCCTCGAGCTCGCCGGGATAATAGACGCCCTTGCTGCCCTCGGACGGCGGCGTCGACTTCAAATAGCGCGCGAACTCCGCAACCTCGCGCTTGAACTCCTGCAGCGGGCGGAAGGCGGCGACGTTGAACACCGCCATGAAGCACCCGTCATTGTGCCGTCCTGTCGGCTCGACGCCGAAGCCGAGCCCCGTGAGCAGGCCGCAGAGCACCTCGACCATCGCGGCAAGCCCACTGCCCTTGTAGCCCTCGGTACCGCCGAGCGGCAGCAGCGCGCCGCCCTTGCGATATTGCGTTGGATCGGTGGTGTGCCGGCCCTCGGCATCGATGATCCACCCCGTGGGAATCTCTTCGCCGCGGGCGACCGCGAGCTGGACCTTGCCGGCGGCGACAGCCGACGTCGCCATGTCCAGGTAGAATGGCGCCTCGAGGTCGGACGGCACCGCGATCGAGATCGGGTTGGTGCCGAGCCGCGCCTCCTTGCCGCCGAACGGCGCGACATGCTTTGGCGAGCGTCCGGAATCGGCGGTGGCAATCCCGATCATGCCCTCGTGCATCGCCATCAGCGGATAGGCCGCGAGGCGGCCGACATGGCTTTGCCGGAACACGGTGCAGGCGGCGACGTTCGCCGTCTTCGCCTTCTCGATGGTAAGTGCCATCGCCTTGGCGTTGACGTGAAACCCAAAACCCCAGTGCCCGTCGATTACGGTCGTGGTCGGCGATTCCTGGACGATGGTCCAATTCGCACCGGGGACGATGTGCCCGGCTTTGATGCGGTCGATGTAGGTGGGAACCGCGATCACGCCGTGGGAGTCATGGCCGGCGAGATTGGCGTTGACGCAGCCGACGGCAACGGCGTCGGCTTCTTCCTCGGTGGCGCCGGCGGCCCGGAGCAGCGCAGCGCTGACGCGCGTGAGGCGGTCGGCCTTGACGATCGGCATGGCGTTCCCTCGGCTTTCGTGCCCTTTACGGGCTGCTCGTTGGGTGCCATCGTCTCAAAGCCGGAGTGCGATATCAATCTTCCGTAAACCAATACAGGGCTGCAAATTCGTAAACAGTGCGCGCCTTTCGTCGAAGATTCCTCCCGCGCGGCGGTATTCCCGGGAATTCTTCAGCTGTCATTCGCTGCTCGTTCACTCTGATTGGCGGTTTCCCTGCCGCAATAACGACCACTTAGGCGATCCCCATTCATAAAGCACCCGGGAAAAATCGGCAGAAATGCCCGGGAGCTGAGATCGTGTCGACGTCACTCGCGCGCACCTTTGCGGCGCTGAGCGCCATAAATGAAGCGATCCTCTACGCGAAATCGCCGGACGCGCTGTACCAGATGGTCTGCGACGCCGGGTTTTCGAGCGGAGACTTCATGGCCGTCGCCGTGTTCCTGGTGGAGCCGGAGGGCCAGCACTTGCATTTCGCTGCCGGGCGCGGCGACGACGTCGCGCGCCTGCGCTCGCTCAAGATCACCACCGAAGCTGGCGCGCCCGAGGGCTCGGGCGTCGGGGGTGAAGCGTTTCGCAGCCAAAAGCTCTGCATCAGCAACGACTATCTGAACGATCCGCGCTCGCTGGCATGGCGTGAAGGCGCGACCAAGGCGAATATCGGCGCCGCGGCGGCGCTGCCGCTTCTGTGCAACGGCAAAAGTGTCGGCGTGCTGTTCGTGACCCGCAGCGAGGCCGGCTCGTTGACCGAGCAGATGGTGTCGCTGTTCGAGCGCATGTCGGCCAACATCTCCTATGCGCTGGAGAACTTTGCGCGAGAGACCGCGCGGCAGGCCAGCGAGCGGACGACGCGGCGGCTCAACCGCATGTTCGGCGCGCTCAGCGCGACCAATGAAGCCATCCTGCGGGCAAAAAACGAGCAGGAGCTGTATCAGCTCGTGTGCGACGCTTCCGTGCACGGCGGCAAGTCGTTGGCGACCTTCATCCTGCTGAAGGAGCCGGATTCGCATTGGCTGAAGCCCGTCGCCGGCACCGGCGAGAATCTGGAGCTCGTGGCGCGGACCCATTACTCCACCGATCCCGAGAATCCCTACGGCCGCGGCATTTCCGGCGAAGTGTTTCGAACGCAGAAGCCCATCATTGAGCGCGATCTCGCACGTCGCACCAAGGGAACGCCATGGGAGCAGCCGAACGTCAACACCGGCGTTGCAGCCCTCATCGCGGCGCCCCTGGTCAAGCATGGCCAAAGCATCGGCGTCATCCTGGCCTTCCTCAGCCAGTCCTGGGCCAAGGACGACGAAGTCGTCAGCTTGATGCTGCGCATCGCCGAGAATGTCTGCTTCGCGATCGACAATTTCGACCGTGAGGCCGAGAAAGCGCAGATCGCCGAGGAGGAGGAACGCCTGGCGCGCATGTATGCGGCGCTGAGCGCGACCAACGAGGCGATCCTGCGCGCGCACTCCCGTGCCGAGCTGTTCGATCTCGTCTGCGAGGCAACCGCCAAGGGCGCAAAATTCACCTCGGCGGCCATCGCGCTGGTCGATCACGACGCCGAGCTGCTCCGCGTCGCCGCCTGCTACGGTCCGAACGCGGATTCAGTTCGCAACTTCAAGCTTTCGACCTCCGACCAGGTGCCCGAAGGCCGCGGTTTGACCGGAACGGCTTTCCGTACGCGCCAGCCCTGCATCAGCAACGACGTGCTGTCCGACGACCGGATCAAGCCCTGGGCGGCCAATGCCCGTCGCAACGGCATCGGGTCCGCCGCGGCGTTGCCGCTGTTCAACGGCGACCGTATCGAGGGCGTATTCGTTTTCAACTCGCCGGAGCGCGGCACGTTCACGCCGGAGTTTGTCGAGCTGTTGCAGCGGCTGCAGGCCAATGTCGCCTTTGCGCTCAACAATTTCGATCGGGCCGACGAACGCGCGCGGGCCGAGGCGCAGAAGGAGCGCCTGACGCGCATGTTCGCGGCGCTGAGCGCCACCAATGAAGCGATCGTGCGCGCCAAGTCCCGCACCGAGCTGTTCGAGCTCGTGTGCCGGGCCGCGTCCACCGGCGGCAAGTTTACTTCGACGACCATTGCGCTCGCCAGTGCCGACAGCGATCGGCTCGCGATCGTCGCATCCGCGGGACCTTCCGCCGAGACCACCCGCAACGTCCGTCTCTCCGTCGACGCCGACCGGCCCGAGGGGCAGGGCATGAGCGGAACGGCGTTCCGCACGCGCCAGCCTTGCATCTGCAACGACTATGTCAACGACAGCCGTGTGAGCGCCTTCCATGCCGTCGTCCGAGCCGACGGCGCGCGCTCCGGCGCGGCATTTCCGCTGATCGCGCACGACAAGGCCGTCGGCGTCATGATCTACATGTCGACGGAACAGGACACCTTCACATCCGAGTTCGTCGAGCTGCTGCATCGCCTCGCCGACAACGTCTCCTTCGCGATGGAGAATTTCGATCGCGCCGACGAGAAGAACGAGGCCGACGAGCGGATCGAATACCTCGCCTCGCATGACAGCCTGACCGATTTGCCGAACCGCGAGACCTTCAACGGGCTGCTGCGCGGAGCGATCGACGACGCTCAGCGCCACGATCACCGCTTCGCATTGCTGTTCATCGATCTCGACCGTTTCAAGGTCATCAACGATTCGCTCGGGCACGAGGCCGGCGATTTGCTCCTGCTCGAAGTGGCAAATCGTTTGCGCGGCGCGCTGCGGGCCAGCGACGTCGTGGCACGTCTCGGCGGTGACGAGTTCGTGGTGATCCTCGATCAGTGCGGCGAGATCGACGACGTCCAGCGCATCGCCACCGGGCTGCTAGCCGCGCTCGCCGAGCCGATGGAGCTCGCCGGCCACGAGTGCCACACCACGGCGTCGATCGGCATCGCGATGTATCCGGCCAACGGCGCCGATGCACAGACGTTGACCAAGAACGCCGACATGGCGATGTATCTCGCCAAGGAAGACGGCAAGAACGGCTACCGCTTCTTCTCCAACGAAGTGAAGACGCAATCGATCGAACGTTTGTCGCTCGAAAGCGCACTGCGCCGGGCGCTCGAACGAGAGCAGTTCTCGCTGAACTACCAGCCCAAGGTCGACATGGAGACGGGGCAGATCACCGGCGTGGAAGCGCTGCTCCGCTGGAATCATCCCGATCTCGGCAGCGTCTCGCCGGCGCAGTTCATCCCGCTTGCGGAAGAGACCGGCCTGATCGTGCCGATTGGCCGCTGGGTGCTGAACGAAGCCTGCGCGCAGGCGATGACCTGGCAGCGCTGCGGCCTGCTGCCGCTGTCGATGGCGGTGAACTTGTCGCCGCGCCAGTTCGCCGACGAGCATCTGTTGCAGGACGTCGACGAGGCTCTGGCGGCCTCCGGCATGTCGCCGGTGCTGCTCCAGCTCGAGGTCACCGAGAGCATGATGATGCGCAATGTCGGTCGGGCGCTGAAGGTGCTCGATGCCATTCAGAGCCGCGGCATCCGCCTGGCGATCGACGATTTCGGCACCGGCTATTCGTCGATGTCGCTGATGAAGCATTTCCCGATCGACACGATCAAGATCGACCGCTCCTTCGTGCGCGACCTGCCGCAGGATTCGGAGGACCAGGCGATCGCACAGGCCATCATTAGCATGGGCAAGGCGCTCGGCATGACCGTGGTCGCCGAGGGCGTCGAGAATGCCGAGCAGGAGGCCTTCCTGCGCACCCATGGCTGCGACGAGATGCAGGGCTTCCTGATCGCCAAGCCGTTGCCGGCGAAGCAGATGGCCGAGCTGCTGCGGCCGATGGAGTTGGCGATCGCGCCGCCGCTCCAGCCGGAGACGGATCTGCCCGTGGACGACGCGGGACCGGTGTTGAAACGCGCCGTCGTGTGACGGCTGCTCAACGCGATCTGGGTGGATGCGCTACGCGTCCTAGCGATTGAATGGCCGTCTGCGGCTGAACAGAAGATAGATCGCGCGGGGGTTGGTGGTCATATAGCGCCAGAACAGACGGCGCGGCTCGAGCCAGGTCCGCCAGGCCCATTCAAGCCCGACCCTCTGCATCCATCGCGGCGCGCGGGAGCGGCTGCCCGACAGGAAGTTGAACAGGCCGCCCGACGTCTTGATGACGCCGACATTGGTGAGCAGCGGCGTGTATTCCTCGACGAAGGCCTGCTCGTTGGGTACGCCGAGCGCGACCCACAGGAAGTCGGGCGCGAGCGCGTTGATCTCGTCGACCTTGGCCCGCAGCGCTTCGCCATCGAGATAGCCATGACTGTGTCCGACGATCTTGAGCCTCGGATACATGTTCTGGACACGCCGGACGGCCGCGGCGTTCTCCTCCTCGTTGGCGCCGAACATGTAGAAGGTGCGACCGGTCACCTCCGCCTTGCGCGCGACGACATGGAACAGGTCGGTCGTGGCCACGCGCTCGGGCAATGGAAACCAGGACTGCAGCTTCGAGGCCGCCACCAGCGGCTGCCCGTCGGCATTGATCAGATCGGCGGCGCGGAACAGACGCTCGGTCTGCGGCTCGGTCGAACAGCGCGCCAGCACCTCGCCATTGGCAGAGGTCAGATACAGCGGGCGGCTGATGCGATGACGTTGATCGGTCGCCTCGATCATGAAGTCGGCGGTTGCTTCCAGGTCGAGTGCGGCCATGCGCAGGCCGCCGATCGTGATCCGGGGCACGTCGGCGGTCGCGGCCCGACCTTCAAGATTGACGCGGCGCTCAAGCATATTGTTTGCCTCGCTGGCGCGTTTGGATCGCCGGGGGGAGCTCGTCGAGCACGACGCCGACGAGCTTGCGCTGGGCGGTGCCGAGCGCGGTCAGGATTTCTTCCATGCTGTCGTTGATGTCGAGGCTGGTCGGCAGCACCGCTACCAGCGCGTCAGTGCCATCGAGCAGCTTGCGGCCGGCAGCCGAGAGCGGCATCGCGGGGCCGTCGAGAACGACGAGGTCATAGCCGCCGGCCGCACGCGCCTGCGCGATTGCCTTGCGGATGGCGTCGGCTGCCTTGCCGGCATCGCTCTCGGTCGCCGGCAGCACCGAGATGCCGTTCACGGTCTTGATCTCGCGCGCGGCCTTGCTGCCGATCGAGAGCCAGCCCGCCTTGCCGGCTTCGGTCTTGCCTGGGCGCTTGACCTTGCTCGAGAGCGCGTGCGCTTGATGATCCGCATCGATCATCAGCACGCGGCTGCCGTCGCGCGCGGCGGCAAGCGCAAAATTCAGCGCGGACACACTGCGCCCCGTGGTCTGGCCGGCCCCCACGAGCGCGATCACCGGCATCGTCTTGCCGCCGGTGCGGCGCGCCATCGCCGCTCGCATGTCGCGCAGGGCGTTGAGGAGGGTCGTCAACGGAAATCCGGGGCGAAGCGTCGGCCAGCCGATTCGGGTTAGATCGACGCCGCTGCCGGTTGCAAGAATGGCGCCGAGCGTGCGGATCACGTCGGCCTCCTGGAGCCGGGCGATCGTTGGCTTCTCGACCAGCGCAAGCGCGGGCGGAGGCGCGGCGGCCTCGATCTGGGGCTTGGCATCGTCAGGCGCTGGGTTACGCTCGCGGCGGTTCGGCTCGGGGGCGGTCGCGCCATTGAACAGATGCTCGGCCGCGACGAACCAGAAGGCGGCGGCAAGCCCACCGAACATGAAGCCGATCATCGCGAACAGGCTCATGCCAGGCGGGAACGAGCGGCGCTGCGGTATGGTGGCCTCGCCAATGACGCGTGCCGCCGAGGTATTCAGGGTTTCCTGTTCCTCGGTCTCGCGCGAGCGCTTGAGGAAGGACTGATAGACGTCGCGGCTGGCGTCGGCCTCGCGCTCGAGCTCGCGCAGGCGCACGGCCGCCTGGCTGAGCTGCACGCTCTGCCGCTTCTGCACATCCAGCGCCCGGTTGAGCGAGGCTTCGTAGTCGCGGGCGCGGGTCAGATCGTTCTTGGCGGACAGTGCGAAGCGATCGATCTCTTCGTTGATGGTGCGCTTGAGATCCTCGACCTGCTTCTCGGTCTGCCGCAGCGCCGGGTGGCGCGGGCCGAGCTCGGCGGTCTGCTCCGCATATTTCTTGCGGGCATCGGCATATTGCGCGCGCAAATTGGCGATAGTCGGCGATTGCAGCGCTTCGGGAATCGCGCCTGCATCCGCGGCGGTCCGCTTGTTTGCCTCGATCTGGTCCAGCCGCGCTTGTGCGTCCATCGTCGCCGCTCGGGCCGCTGACAGCCGCTGGTTGCTGGAGGAGAGTTGCTGATCGGAGATCAACGAATCCTGGGTGCCGACGAAATTGTTCTGCGCCTTGTAGGTGGCAAGCGCGGTCTCGGCATTGCGCAGCCGCTCGCGCAGCTCCTTCAGCCGGCCGGACAATTCGCTGGTGGCGCGCCGCGCCGCCAGGGCCTGGGAGTTGCGGGACTCCGTGAGGTAGGTGTTGGTCAGGGTGTTGGCGAGCATCGCCGCCTTCGCCGGATCGGTCGACCAGACCTCGATGTCGACGATGAAGCTCTTTTCGGTCTTGCGGATGGTGATGTGCTTGTTCAGCGCGTCGAGTGCGGCGAGCTGCACCTCCTTGGTTTCCGCAGCGGAGGGCGCGCGGAGCTGGAAGCCGATCAGGCCGAGCAGGGACGAAGCCAGCGTCTTGCCGTCGCTGCCGCCGAATTCTGGATCCTTGTCGAGACCTGCCTGCTGGATCACCTGCAGCAACACGCTGTTGGAGGTGATGAGGCGCGCCTGGCTCTCCACCAGCATGGACATGCCGGAGACGTCCTGCGCGCGCGGCGTCAGCTCGCGATCGACCAGCTGAAGCTCGCGCGGGTCGACATAGAGCTGGGAGGTCGCGGTGTAGCGGGGTGTCAGGCTCTTGCCGGCAGCAACGGCGAGGCACGCGCCGATCAGTGCCGCGGAGGCAATCGCGATCTTGCGCCGCCACAGCAGGTTGGCGAGCTCCAGCACGTTGAAGCTGGACTCGGATCTCCGCTGCGGGACTTCCGACCCGGTCGGATTTTTGGCCCGATCAATCGGCTGGTTGTAGTCAAGCATAGTCCCCAGCTTTCATTCCAACGGTCGCGGGCTGAGGGGTTACTCTTCGCTTTACGCCTCGCACCGGGGATATAGGCGCGCAATCAACGCAACAGGGAAAATTAACCATACTCATTGAGGGACTATTCACCGAAATGGCAAACAAAGCGTTTAAGCGCAGGCCGCCATTAGCCGCGACGTTGTGCCGCCTCAGTGCCGGCAGCCCCCCAGTGATTAACGGTTCGTTACCATGCGTGCCCAGCGGCGCGCACGCGTCCGGCATCTTGACTTGGCGGCCGGTCAACGCGCTCATGGCTCAGCGCCTCCGCAGATTGACGTAATGGTCGCCGCGCCGGAGATCGGTACCACGCGTCAGCACGGCGGCGCCATCGAACGCTTCGAGCTTCGGTTGCGTCGCTGTCGCGAAATCGATCGTGGCGGACTCGTTCATTGTTTTCCAACCGCGCTTGTTCGACTCAAATTTACAGGAAAAGTGTCGCGATCTCGAAGAGCAAATCTGATGCCGCGGGACGTCACCGATCACGGTGCTTACAGGCGGGTTAATCGGCCCCCACGTTAACTACGGTATTGTCCATGTTGATCCGCTGGCGCCTGATGGACTGTGAATTGCAGTATCACACACAAGGGAATTTGCAGGGCAAAACACGCGAAAGCGGTTAAACCTATGACGAAGCGTCTCATCGTCGACAGATCTGCGTCGCGGTGTAGTCTGAGTGCTCTTGCGGTCCGCTCGTTCTGGGACGCTTCTGTCCCGCGCGGCCGTGCCGTCGCGGGACAGTGGACGCAGGGCTTTTTCAACATATCTCAGGCATTGAGAATGCAATGACGCTGATCCCGACAGATTTGTCCGCCAGCCGGATCTCGGAAACGTTGCGCGATCCCTTCAGGGAGATCGTGGCGAGTTCGCGCGTCATCGACCTCTCGGTCGGCATCGTCGTCTGCATTCCCTGTTTCCGGCGCCCCGACCATCTGCGGCTGACGCTGGACTCGCTGGTCGATCAGCGCACGCCGCGCTCCTTCGCGGTGGTGATGGTCGAGAACGATGCGGCAGGGCGCGCGAGCGCGCCGGTGGCTGCGGAATACCTCGCCGAGGGCAAACTCCAGGGCATCTGTCTGGTCGAGAAGCGGCAGGGCAATTGCCAGGCGATCAACGCGGCGTTCGAGACGGCGCAGGCGGTGTTTCCCGCCGCGACCCGCTTCCTGATGATCGACGACGACGAGATCGCTTCGCCCGATTGGCTCGAGCTGATGGTTCGCACGGCGGAGGCGACCGGCGCCGACATTGTCGGCGGACCGGTGCTGCCGGTGTTTGACGATGACAGCCGGCCCTGGCTCGCGCGTCATCCCGCTTTCTGTCCTGCCTACGATTACACCGGGGCCGTGCCGATGATCTATGGCTGCGGCAATTGCCTGATCACGCGCGGCGCGTTCGACCGGCTCGGCAGCCCCGCCTTCGACCTGCAATTCAATTTTCTCGGCGGCGGCGATTGCGACTTCTTCTATCGCGGCCGCAATGCCGGCATGATCTTCCACTGGACCGCGGAAGCCATCATCACCGAGACCGTGCCGCAAAGCCGCACCAGCTTCGGCTGGATCGCCAGGCGGGGCCTGCGCATCGGGGTGATCAACTACCGTGCGCGATCCAAGGCCGCACACGGTGCGGCGGCACGGGCGCGCCTGTTTGCGCAGACGCTCGGACGGCTGCCGCTGTCTCTGGGGCGCTCGGTCCGACTGCTGACGTCATCGAGGGCCGTCGTGGCGATGCATCCCTTGCTGGTGGCCGTCGGGTCCGCGCTTGCGGCATTCGGCTTCGATCCGAAGCCTTATGAGGCCTCGAAGATCGTCTCCTGACGCGTTCGCGCCGAGACGCTAGATCCCAAAATAGGAAAGCGCGATCTTGATCGCGGACCGCGGCATTGCCTTGAGCGATCGCTGCCCGACCATGCCGAGATAGGCAAGCGCCTCGCGATATCGTCCGAAGCGGACTGCCTGCGTCGCAGCATAGGTGACGAGATGGATCTCGGCCGCCTGCCGTAGCCGCGCGGCGGCCCCTGATGGCAGCTTGCCAAGGATGAGTTCGTCATCGAATACGCGCGCCACCGCCGGAAAGAAATCCTGCGGCGTCCGTACTGCCGCATTCATCGTATTGGCTGTGTGCAGCCGATAGTCGAGCAGTAGCTCTGGCACATAGGCGAACTCGCCTGCTGCGGCGAGCCGGCACCAGCAGTGCCAGTCCTCGCAATAGCGCAGCGAAACGTCGAAGCCGCCGGTAGCGCTGAAGGCATCAAGGCGGACGAGCATGATGCCGCCGTTGACGATGAAATTGCCGCTGGCGAGCCGCTCCAGCACGTGGCCCGAAGGCTTTTGGCGTCCTTTCAGCAGGTCGCGGTGGCCGATCGTCCGCCCGGCGCTGTCGATGGTGTTGTAGTCGCCATAGACCAGCACCGCCTGCGGCGCGGTCCTGGCCGTTGCCAGCAATGTCGTCACCGCGTCAGGCCGCAGGCGATCATCCGCATCGAGGAAGAGCAGCCAGTCCCCGCGTGCGTTGCGGGCGCCGAGGTTGCGCGCTGCCGACACGCCGCCGGCGTCGTTCCGCATCAGGCGCAGCCGCGGATCGCGGATGGCGCCGACGATTGCGTCCGTGCCGTCGGTCGAGCCATCGTCGACGACGATGATCTCGCTGACGCCGCCCTGCATGAGCGCGCTCTCGATGGCTTCGCCGATATAGGCCGCGGCATTCTTCGCGGGGATGACAACCGACACCACCGGCGACGTCGCGCGCGCATCCGCCGCCACTGGTGCTGCGGTCGGTGCATCGAGCATGGCGTCGGCGAGAGGCAAGCGAGGGCTCGTCGTGTTTAAGGATCTGTTAACCAGGCGACCTGCGGCCGCAGTCCTGGCGTGCGCAGATGATACGCGGATAAGAGCGAAATCGTTGTTGCGAAGGCGGCCCAAGTCATCGGTTTCGTAGATTAGCGTTAAGCCTGTGGCGTTAAGTCTGTCGCTGGTTTCGAGAGGTGCGATGGCCGGTCTCGTGCGAAACTACAGGCCCAGATGCCGCGGATGGATGAAAGTGCCCGCAAAGACGTTCGACTACGATCCCGACGACATGATCCTCAACCTGTTCTATGAGGACAAGGACGATCGCTGGTTTCCGGGCGACCGCCATCTGCGTCGCATGGCGCGCAAGATGCTGTTCGGTGAGCCGCGCATGAGCGGGCAGCTGCGCGTCTTCCTTAATCTCTGTGCCGGACTTGACCGGCTCGGCATCCGCTATCGTGTCAACGACTACGGCTACATCGCGCAGCACGAGGAAGAAGTCGCCTGCATCATCGGCCGCGCCTTCCTGCTCGACAAGTTTGCGTGGAAGAACCCGATCCTGCTTGGCGTTTGCGCCTATAACCATCCGTTCGACGATCCTGACCTGTTCAAGCGGCTTCCAGTCCGGAAATTTCTGGTGCCCGGTCCGTGGTATGCCGAGATGTACAGGCCCCATTGGCCTGAGACGGAAGCCTGGCCCGTCGGCGTCGACACGGATCAATGGGCGCCGTCGCGCCCGCACGACAAGACCGTCGACGTCCTGCTCTACGACAAGATCAGCTTGGATCGCGAGCGCTACGTTCCGGAGCTGGTCGAGGCAGTGCGCGCCCGGTTGACGAAGGAAGGCCGCTCCTTCACCGAGCTGCGTTACGGCAGCTACCAGGAGGAGGATTACAGGTCCGCGCTGGCACGCTCGCGCGCGATGATCTTCCTGTGCCAGAACGAGAGCCAGGGCATCGCCTATCAGCAGGCGCTGTCCTGCGGCGTGCCGGTGTTCGCCTGGGATCCCGGCGGCCCGTGGCGTGACCCCGACTATTATCCACATCGGGTCGAGTTCGGGCCCGTCTCGTCGGTGCCCTATTGGGATGATCGCTGCGGGCTCAAGTTCACTGACCGCGCCGGCTTCGAGGAGCGCTGGACCGAT
Organism: Bradyrhizobium sp. CCBAU 11434; assembly: GCF_028128895.1. Taxonomy (NCBI): domain Bacteria; kingdom Pseudomonadati; phylum Pseudomonadota; class Alphaproteobacteria; order Hyphomicrobiales; family Nitrobacteraceae; genus Bradyrhizobium; species Bradyrhizobium sp. CCBAU 11434. The sequence goes on along the minus strand of NZ_LBJX01000101.1, from coordinate 358,170 downwards.
TTCTGGGCCGGCTGCACCGCCGGCAAATTCGATCCGCGCGGCTACATCCTGGACAATCTGACGCTGGAGCAGCGCGCGCTGCAATATTACGAGATCGCGCGAAGCGTCGCGCGGCAAAGCCGGGTTCCTGCCGCTGCCGATGTGCTGGTTGACGGATGGTTAACGGGGATGGGCTAGACCCGGGTTGACCTTTTGGGGTCCCCCATCGTCCCGTCAGGCCTTTGAGGCATGGATCGCAGCGCCGCAGACATGACTGACGTCGAGGCCCGCTCGCTGGGCCAGGCGCTGCGCGATGCGCTGGCGAAGTTCAACGTCGTGAACGCGGCACGTTGCCTTGTCGCTGTCGCGGCCCTGCTGCTGGTCCTGATCACGCTCGATCCGTTTCCCGATCTGCGCAATCCCGACGTTGCCACCGTGGTCAGCGGAAGATTGGCAACAACCTACATCTCGTTCGGATTGCTGGCCGCGATCGCGGTGCTGCTGACCTTCACGGCCGACGCGCCCTCGCTCGGAAGCCTGGTCACGCCGCTGCATCTTTGCCTGATCGGCTGGATGATGATCAATCTCGCATTCTCCGAGAGTCGCGAGATTTCGATTCAGCGCTTCGTGCTCGCGGCCAGCGCAACCACGCTTGCCGTCCTGCTGCCGCTGCTGCCGCCGACGCAGCGAAGCTTCAATCTGTGCCTCGGCGGCGCCGCGCTGGCGCTGCTGGTGGTGTGCTATCTCGGTGTCGTCCTGGCCCCGCAATATTCGATGCACACCGCGCTCGACATCACCGAGCCGCAGCTTGCCGGCGATTGGCGTGGCAGCTTTGGCCACAAGAACATCGCTTCGCCCGTGATGTCCATCCTGGTCTATGTCGGCATTTACCTGTCGGCCATGGGCTCTTTCGTGATGGGGCCGGCGATCGCGCTGCTTTCCGGCATCTTCCTGATCTTCACCGGCGGCAAGACGTCGTCGGTGCTGTGCCTTGTGATCTATGCCCTGGCATCGCTGGTCTACGCTATCAGGAGCCTGTGGCTGAAGCGGATCATCTGCTTCGCGCCGCTGATCGTGATGAACCTGCTGACGGTCGGCAGCGTCGTGAGCCCGGTGCTCGGCAGCATCACGCGGGCGCTTCCGATCGACCCCACCTTCACGGGCCGGTCCGAGATCTGGGAGTTTGCGCTCGGAGCCGTTGCGGAAAGGCCGATCACCGGTCATGGCTATGCGGCGTTCTGGGACGGCGCGGCGGAGGGGAAGACCATCCAGGGCTCGGAATGGGCGGTGACTGCGGCGCACAGCCACAACAGCTATCTCGACCTTGCCGTCACGATCGGCCTGCCGGGCCTTCTACTCGTCATCCTCATCTTCGTGCTCGCACCACTGCGCAATTTCCAGGAGGTCCAGGCCCACAATCGCAGCAATGCGCTGGGTAAGCTGTTCCTGACCATCTGGCTGTTCGGGCTCTACTTCGGAACGACCGAAACCTTCCTGGTCGAGCGCCAGAATCCGGTCTGGTTCATGTTCGCGCTTGCGGTCGCAGGGCTGCACTTCCTGGCCAGGTTCCAATGCGTCGCGCAAAGGGAACCCGATCGCTGACAATTTGTCGCAGCCGCGAGAAACACGCGCGCGCAGGCTGACGGTAACCGCTTAACGATAAGCAGCGACGTAACTTGTAGTCCGCGGCAAAACATAATCTATCTGGACGTGTTCAGTAACCGTATGCCCCGCAAATGGCGTTTCTCAGCGTCGAGCAACTAAACGGTCAGGTATCCAGCACGTCGGGAATCTCAGTCGATTTCCTGCGCGACTGGCGGCAGGCCGCATTGCGTCTGAACGCGGGACATCGCACCGCATTTCAACATGGTTACTGGCTGGGCGCGTGGTACGCCGCGTTTCACGGCGTCGCGCCGCTGATCGCTGTCATCACCGACGCGGCGACAGCTAAGGACATCGCCATCGTGCCGATGTTCAACCACACCAGGCGCGGCATCCGTATCGTTGAGTTTGCCGATCTCGGCGTCTCCGACAACAACGCTCCGATCGTTGCTGGCGATGCGAGTTTCGATGCGGCCGGCGCAGAGGCGATCAGCGCGGCGCTGGTTGACGGCCTGCGCGCCTTGCCCGATCGTTTCGACCTGCTTCGCTTCAAGAAGATGCCGGCCTATGTCGGCGGCAAGCCGAACCCGCTGGTGTCGCTCGGCCGCTCCGGCTCCTGCTCTCTCAACGGCAATCTCGTGCTGACCGGTGACGACTATGCGGACTATCAGGCCTCGATCAAGCGCATGCAGATGCCGCGCTGCTGGCGCGTGTTCAGCCGCCATGCCGGCGCCCGGTTCGAGATCGCCACCGACATTGCCCGCGCACACGAGCTTCTGGACGTGATCGACATCCAGCAGCAGGAGCGCATGCAGCAGCTCGGCTTGCGGTTCGTCCTCAACGACGCGGTCCATGGCCGCTTCTATCGCGATGTCGCCCGGCAGGGCGTTGCGGAGGGCTATGCGGTGATTTCGGCTCTGGTCTGCGACGAGGGCATCGTCGCGACCACGTTCGGTGTCAGATACGGCGCGACCTATTACTTGCTGCGGATCGGCCATGCCGGCAAGCCGTGGGCGAATTGCTCGCCGGGGCTGCTCGTGACCGAGCGCACCATGGCGGCGCTGCATGCGCAAGGCGTGCGGCGCTTCGATCTCAGCATCGGCAATCACGACTACAAGCGCCGCTTCGGCGCCGAGCCGGTGCCGCTGACCGATGTCAGCGTCGCGCTGTCATGGCGCGGGCTGCCCTTTGTCTTGCGCGACCATGCCGCGCAGGGACTGCGCCGTCATCCAAGGCTTGCAGCACTGGCCGCGCGGGCCATGGGCAAGGCGCGCTGAACCGTCGCCGGTTGCAGCGGTCACTCGAATATCGCGTTAATTGTGCTATCGTGATCGCCTCAGCCAGGAGGCGACATGCACGATCGTTCGGACAAGTATCGCGCGTTCTTTGCGCAACTGATCTGCGCCGCGGCCAGAGTCACGGACCCTCGTCTCGAACAGGCCTTTCGCAATGTGAGGCGCGAACCCTTCGCCGGACCCGGGCCATGGTCGATCACATTGGGCGGGCATCCCTATGTCGTGACGCCGGATGACGATCCCGCCTTCCTCTATCAGAATACGCTGCTGGCGCTGGATCCGGCGCGGGGCATCAACATTGGCATGCCCGGTGCGCACGCCTATTGGCTCAGCGGCTGCGGTGTCAAAGAAGGCGAGACCGTGCTCCAGATCGGCGCGGGCACGGGCTACTACACCGCGGTCCTCGCCGAGCTTGCCGGGCCCAGCGGCCGCGTCTACGCCTACGAGATCGACGCGCACCTTGCGGGGCTTGCGCGCGAGAATTTGAAGGACATCGCCAATGTCGAGCTGCGTGACCGCTCGGGCGTTGCCTCCGATCTGCCTGATGTCGACGTGATCTATGTTTGCGCAGGCGCGGCGCAGCCGGCGACCGAATGGCTGGAGGCGTTGCGGCCCGGCGGCCGGCTGGTGTTTCCGCTGGCCCCGACGGGCGTGCTCGGCGGCATGTTGATGATCACGCGCCCGCAGCAGGGCGCGGCCTGGCCGGCGAAATTCCTGAGCCGGGCCCAGTTCATCGGCTGCGCGGGACTTCAGGATGCGGAGGCAGGCCGGCGGCTCGCCGAGGCGTTTGCAAAGGGCTGGGAGAGTGTGCGGTCGCTGCGGCGAGGGGATGCGCCGGACGAGACTTGCTGGTTCGCCGGCGACGGCTGGTGGCTTTCAACGGCGCCCGCATCTGCGCCTGATATCAGCATGCCACCGCACGCGGACATCACGCGGGCGTGAGGGATTACGATTCCGTGCACTCCGCGCAGTGAAAACGTCCACGCGAGGCTCGGAACAGGCTGCGGCAATACCAGCGTCGCGCGAGAGCCTGGGCCGGCCTGCGGATCATCTGCGCAATCAAGAGAAGTTCGAAAGCCATTCGTCTAATAAGTCCTGCGTGTCGTGAGCCGTGTCGTTGCTGCTCACATAGATGGGGCGGCATTCCCGTCAGAGAATGCCGCCCGTGTCGCATCTGCCATGCGGCAGATCGTGAGGCTTAAGCTTAACCGTGCAGCTTCTTCGCGGTCTCCGCGATCTGGCGGCCCTGATAGCGCGCGCCAGCCAGCTCATTGGCGCTGGGCTGGCGGCTGCCGTCGCCGCCGGTGATCGTGGTGGCGCCATAGGGCGCACCGCCGGTGACCTCGTCGAGCTTCATCTGGCCGGCAAAGCCATAGTTCATGCCGACGATCACCATGCCGAAATGCAGGAGGTTGGTGATGATAGAGAACAGCGTCGTCTCCTGGCCGCCATGCTGGGTCGCGGTCGACGTGAAGGCACCGCCGACCTTGCCGTGCAGCGCGCCCTTGGCCCAGAGCCCGCCGGCCTGGTCCAAAAAGTTCGCCATCTGCGAGGCCATGCGGCCGAAGCGGGTGCCGGTGCCGACGATGATCGCGTCGTAATTGGCGAGGTCTTCGATCTTGGCGACAGGAGCGGCCTGGTCGACCTTGTAATACGAGGCCTTCGCGACTTCGGCCGGCACCAGCTCAGGCACGCGCTTGATGTCGACGGTGGCGCCGGTTTCGCGCGCACCTTCCGCGACGGCATTCGCCATCGCTTCGATATGGCCATAGGCGGAATAATAGAGGACGAGAACTTTGGTCATGGTGGTCTCCGTTGGGATTGGATGCGATGGCTCGTTGTTGGGTGTTACGCGGCGTCGACGAGCACGAGCTCGGAGTCTTCCAGCGCCGTGATTGTCAGCTTGCTCTCGTCGCGGATCGCGGCACCGTCGCGGGCATTGACGCGCACGCCGTTGATCTCGACCGCGCCTGCCGCCGGCACCAGATACAGGTGCCGCGCCTTCTGCGGTTCGTACTCCGCACTCTCGCCGGCTTTCAGCGTGGTGGCAAGCACCCGCGCATCGGCGCGGATCGGCAGCGCGTCGGTGTCTTCAGCGATGCCGCTCGCGATGGTGACGAGCTTGCCTGAGCGATCAGCCTTGGGGAACGGCTTTGAGCCCCAGGTCGGCTGTCCGCCGCGCGCCACAGGCTCGATCCAGATCTGGAAGATCCGCGTCCTGGTCGGCTCGAGATTGTACTCGGAATGGCGGATGCCGCTGCCGGCACTCATCACCTGCACGTCGCCCGCCTCGGTGCGGCCCTCGTTGCCGAGGCTGTCCTGATGGGTGATCGCGCCCTCACGTACATAGGTGATGATCTCCATGTTGGCGTGGGGATGGGCGGGAAAGCCGGTGTTCGGCGCGATCTCGTCGTCGTTCCACACCCGCAAGGCGCCGTGGCCCATGTTGTTCGGGTCATAGTGACTTGCGAAGGAGAAATGATGTTTTGCTTTCAGCCAGCCGTGATCGGCGCCGCCGAGTTTTGCGAAAGGTCTGAGTTCGATCATTTGCATAGTCCTTGTGTGAGTAGGTTGGCGCCTTGATCAGGCGCCGAACCCGCCGTCGACATTGAGCACGGTGCCGGTGACGAAGGAGGCTTCCGGGCTTGCGAGGAAGACGACGCCGGCGGCGACTTCCTCGGGGCGGCCGAAGCGCTGCAACGCGTGCTGCTTGCGTTGCGCTTCGGCGAAATCGCGGTCGTCATCCGGATTCATGTCGGTGTTGATCGAGCCGGGCTGCACCACGTTGACGGTGATGCCGCGCGGGCCGAGGTCGCGTGCCGCGCCCTTGGTGTAGCCGACGACGGCCGCCTTGGTGGCAACGTAGTCGGCAAGGCCCGGGAACGTGGCACGGTCGGCGAGCATGGAGCCGACGGTGACGATGCGGCCGCCTTCACCCATCAACCGCGAGGCGGCGCGGATCGCCGCGATCACGCCGTGAACGTTGACCTGGTCCTGCCGTTCCAGCGCGCCGGTATCCGCATTGGCATCGTCGGTCGCGCCGCCGGCGGCGACGCCGGCATTGTTGACGAGGATGTCGAGATGGCCGAATTCCCTGGCGACGTCGTTGACGAGCTTCGTCACGTCCTTGGCCGAGGCTTGATCGGCCTTGAAGGCGCGAGCCTTGACGCCGCGGGCCTTCAATTCGGTGACGACAGCTTCGGCCTTGTCCGGCGAAGCCAGGTAGCTGATGGCGACGTCAGCGCCTTCATCGGCGAGCGCGCGGGCCGAGGCCGCGCCGATGCCGCGCGAGCCGCCGGTGACGAGGGCAACCTTGCCTGAGAGCTTCTTGGTCATTGGATTTCTCCAGTCCGTCAATTTCTGATGGGCCTTGGATAAGCCTCCGCCTGTGGTATAGAAATAGAAACTGTTGAAACATATTGTTTCCTAATATAACCCTGCGGACCCTCGCCATGGCCAAACTCCCCGATTTCGAGGCGCTCGCGATTTTCGCAAAAGTTGTGGAGTTGCGGTCGTTTGCCGGGGCCGCGAGCGAGCTCACGATGTCCAAGGCCACGGTGTCCAAGGCGGTCACCCGCCTGGAGGAGCGGCTTGGCGCCCGTCTGTTCAACCGCACCTCGCGCCGCCTTGCGCTGACCGACGCCGGCCACAAGCTCGCCGATCGCGCCACGCGCCTGCTCGCTGATGGTGAGGCCGCAGAGAACGAGGCGCTGGCGCAATCGGTGGCGCCGCGCGGCCTAGTACGGCTTGCGGTGCCCATGACGTTCGGCATCAAGGCGGTGGCGCCGCTGTTGCCGGAGTTTTTCGAGACCTATCCGGAGGTCTCGGTCGATCTGCATTTGAGCGATGCCACCGTCGATCTGATCGGCGAAGGTTTCGACATGGCGGTGCGGATCGCGCGGCTGCCGGATTCCTCGCTGATCGCGCGGCGGCTCTTCACCATGCCGCGCTTCACGGTCGCGGCGCCGTCCTATCTGAAGAAGCACGGCCGCCCGACGCATCCGATGCATCTCGCCCAGCACAAATGCTTCAGCTACGCCTATCTCTCGACGCCCAATATCTGGCACTACACCAATTCCGCCGGCGAGCAGGCCAGCGTCCGCCCCGGCGGCCTGCTTCGCGTCAACAACGGCGAAGCGCTGATGCCGTCGCTCCTATCAGGCCTCGGCATCGCGGAGCTACCTGAGTTCATCGTCGGCGATGCCATCTCTTCCGGCGCCGTCGAAGTGATCCTGAAAGACTGGAAGCAGGCCGAAGGCGCGGTGCACCTCGTCACCCCACCCGGCGGCCCGAGGCCCGCGCGCGTCGAGGCGCTCGGCGAATTTCTTGCCGCGAAGCTGCCGGGGACGTGCAAGCGGAAGCCGAAGAAGGGTGGCAAAACCGGTTAGCTACTACTGTATCCTCAAAGCAGCTATCGTAGGGTGGGCAAAGCGAAGCGTGCCCACGTCTTTGCTCGGGGGATCGCGAGTGTCTCGATATCGGCGCGTACGAGGGAGGACGTTCTTCTTCACCGTTGTGCTCGAAGACCGGTCGAGCACGCTGCTCGTAGATCAAGCTGATCGCCTGAGACGAATGTACCGAACCGTCTTTGAGCGCCAGCCATTCGAGACGATCGCAATCTGTATTCTGCCGGACCACCTCCATGCAATCTGGACGCTGCCGGAGGGCGACGTCGACTTTTCATCGCGTTTGAATCTGATCAAGGGCGGATTCTCGCGGGGCTTACAGGCTGTCGCGCCTTCGATGAGCAAATTGAAGAAGCGCGAGAAGGGCATTTGGCAGCGCCGCTATTGGGAGCATGCAATTCGCGATGACGCGGATCTGGAACGACACGTTGATTACATTCATTTCAACCCAGTGAAGCATGGCCTCGTGACGCGGGTGCGCGATTGGTCTCTCAGCAGTTTCCATCGCTACGTCAAGCAGGGAGCACTTCCCGTGGATTGGGGCGGTGATATGCGGGATATTGCGGGGCAATTCGGCGAGTGACGTGGGCACGGCGCGCGAAGAGCGCGCCTTTGCCCACCCTACGGAATCTCGCAATGACGGTCTTCCAGCTACGACACCTTCACGCCGTCGATCGCGACGATCCGCAGGCTCGGCTTCAGCGTCTTCTCCAGCTCCGACTTCAGCTCATGCACCCGCGGGTCGGTCGAGCGCGCGGCGCACACCGCGTATTGATGCACGGATTGCGTCAGGGCGCGGCGCGCCTCCGGCGTGCGCGTCAGTTCGGGCTTCGAAAGCCGCAGGACGATCGCCGCCAAATTCACCAGCATTTCGTCCAGGGCGACGTCGATGGTCGCAAGTTTTCCCATAACACTCCCTCCGCACTCGCCCTCGCAGGGCAACGGAGGGTGGAGGGATGCGTTCCGGACGAGGCCGAACATGGCTAACACTTCGTAAACGGCTTGTTCTTGCGGACCGTGACGCTAGGCTGGGAGGGAAACAAGAAAACAAGGGGAGGGGGCTGCCATGAATCGACGTATGGATCGACGTGACGTCTTGCGCGCGGTTGCCGCGTTGCCATTGTTGCGGGCCGCGTTGCCGGCGCAGGCCTTCGCGCAAGCCTACCCCGTTCGCAACATCACCATGATCGTGCCATTCCCCGCCGGCGGCCAGGCCGATCTCGCGGCGCGCCCGGTGGCGCAGGCGCTGGAGCGGATTCTCGGCAAGTCCGTCATCGTCGACAACCGCGCCGGCGGCGCCGGCGGATCGGTCGGCAACGCTGCGGCGGCGCGCGCCGAGCCCGATGGCTACACCCTGCTGATGGCCTTGTCCTCGCTCGCGGTGCTGCCCGAGGCCGACCGGCTGTTCGACCGCCCCGTCGCCTACGAGATGTCGCAGTTCATGCCGATCGCGCGCGTGCTGGCCGATCCGACGCTGCTCGCGGTGCCGACCTCGGCACCATGGAAGACGGCGCAGGAGTTCGTAGCGGATGCGAAGAAGCGTCCCGGCCAGATCACCTATGGCTCGTCCGGTCCCTACGGCACGCTGCATGTGGCGATGGAGATGTTCGCAAACAGCGCCGATATCAAATTGCTGCACGTGCCGTTCCGCGGTGCGGGGCCAGCGCTGACCGCGCTGCTCAGCGGCACCGTGCAGGCGATCGCGGCCGCACCGGGCACGCTGAAGCCGCAGGTCGACGACGGCAAGCTGCGCGTGCTCGGCAATTGCGGCGCGCAGCGCATCGCGAGCTTCCCCCACGTGCCGACCTTCCAGGAGCTCGGCTACAAGGATGTCGAGATGTACATCTGGGCCGGGCTGTTTGCACAGAGCGCGCTTCCCGCACCGATCGCGAGCCGCTTGCGCGAAGCGATGGCGCAAGTGATGACGAGCCCGGACGTGCTCAAGACCTTCGACGCGTCGGGTAGCCTCGTCGCGTATCAGGATGCGCCCGATTTCGCCAAGTTCGTCGCGACCGACAGCGCAAGGCTGATCGCGGCGGTGAAGAAGATTGGCAGGGTGGAATAGGTTCCAGCCGCTTCCTCACATTTTGTTGTTGGTCCAGAACCTGTCCGCGCCTCATTGATTGAAGACAAGTCGAGCGAGTTGGAAGGATCGGAACCATGCGAACAGAGCGGATTGCGCTGGGTGTGGCGCTCGCGATTGGCGGCATCGTCGCGCAGAGCGCAGCATTCGCCGAGGAATATCGCGGAACCATGGAGCAGCAGATGGCCTGCACGCCTGATGTCTGGCGCCTGTGCAGCGACCAGATTCCAGACGTGAGCCGCATCACCGCTTGCTTGCGGCAGAACACGCCGCAACTCTCCAGCGGCTGCCGCGCCGTGTTCGAGTCCAACAACCAGATGCCGCCGCAACAGCAGGTCCCGCGCAATCGCGCCGCACCGCCGCCGACGCGCTACAATAATGCGCCGTCGCCGCAGGTGCAGCCACGGCCTTATGATGATGACGACGATTAGCGCTGCCTAGCGCCTGTCCTGTTCAGGTCGACGTCCGAGCACCATCCGCAAGGCGGCGCCGAACAGAATGACCGCGACTGGCCAATGGAACCAGATTTTGTGCCCGCCAGAGAACAGATTGATCATGATCAGGAAGGCGGACACCGTGAGCGCCACCGCAACCGGCCGGGGCAGCTTTCCCAGCCAATCCGAAACGGCATTGGTGGGCGATGATGGCTCGCGCCTGTCGCCCATCCGCGGAGCGCCCGCTCTCTCCGACGGTGTTCGGTTTTCCTCCATCGGGATGCTGGCATGCCCGGCCGCTTGGCCGCCCAGGGTCACCCGATAGCTGGTCAGGGGCGCGATGTTCTTCATCGGGCGCTGGCCGAGACAGTCGAAGCCAACGGACAGTTTGTTGTGCACCTGATCGTAGACGGAGCTCGAGATCACGACCCCGCCGGGGTCAGCGAGCTCCTGCAGCCGTGATGCGATATTGACGCCGTCACCATAGATGTTGGTGCCGTCCACCATCACGTCGCCGAGGTTGATGCCGATGCGAAACCGCATCGCGTTCGCTTGAGGCGCGGCCGATTCCTGATCGGATATTTCCTGCTGAATCTCGATCGCGGATTGGACGGCCTCGACCACGCTGGCGAATTCGGCGATCACGGCATCGCCCCAGGTGTTCACGATGCGGCCGTCATGGCGCTCGACCAGTCGGGCAATGGCCGCGCGGGAGCGGCGGAGCGCTTCCAGCGTTCCGGCCTCGTCCGCTTCCATGAGACGGGAATAGCCGTACACGTCAGCGCACAGCACGGTGGTCAGTCGTCGTTTCACCTTGTCATCGGGCATGGTCCTCATCCTAGCCTCCCTGACCGGCAAATGCATCAGGCATCGCATCTGGCGCCGTCGCGGTTCAGCGACCGGTCGTCCCGTCCCGAAACCGTCACGTCTGTGCAACGAATTGCCGTCGGCCAAGTTGATTGCGGTCGGAAGCTGTCGATTGGAGGAATGTCATGTCCAAGACCGAATCCAAGACCAAATCCATGACCAGAATTCCTGCTGCACTTTGCGTGTTTGGCGCGATATTGCTCGGAGCACCTGCAATGGCAGCTCCAGTCACTCCTTTGTCCGGAGCCGCCAAGCCGATGGCGCAGGAGAACGACCTGGTGCAAGCGCGATTCGGCTGGCACTGGGGCTGGGGCCATTCGCACCGCGCGAACTATCGCTGCCGGCCCTACTGCGGCTGGGGCGGCTAGAGCGAAATGCGTTTCGGTTGAATCGGTGCAATCCGCGAGCCCCGACACCTCTCCTCGCTGGGGAGAGGTGTCGCAGGCCGACCGATCGAACCCGCGTTATGGCCTGTGCTCGCAGACATCGACCCATTCCGCTGCGGTCAGCTCGGCCATCCGATCGGGCGTGATGCGCACGGCGCTGTGGGTCGAGCCCGCGGCCGGCACCACCACGTCGTACGCCTTCAGCGAAATGTCACAATAGACCGGCAGTGGCGATTTCAGGCCGAACGGGCAGACGCCGCCGACCTCGTGGCCGGTGATGTCGGCGACCTCTTCCAGTCCCAGCATCTTCGGCTTGCCGCCGAACTGCGCCTTTACCTTCTTGTTGTCCATGCGCGAGGTGCCGGCCGCGACGATCAGGATCACGCGCTCGCCGACGCGCAAGGACAGCGTCTTGGCAATCATGCCGGGCTCGACGCCATAGGCTTCGGCGGCCAGCGTCACGGTCGCCGAGCTGATCGGGGATTCCATGACTGATATGTCGGGGGCTTTCTCGGCGAAGAAGGCGCGAACGGATTCCAGGCTCATTCCAGTTGGCTCATCGAGGACTTACGGGCGGGCGGCAATCGCGGGCAGGTCCGAAAGCGAACGAACACGATAATCCGGCGCAAAGCCGAGCTCGTCCATCTGGGTGCGGATCGCCTTGAACATGGTCAGCGGTGCCACGAGTTCGGTCTCGACGCAAGCCAGCGCCATCGCCTCCGGCGTCACCCGCTCGATCCAGGCGACGTTCAGCCCGAACGCCTTGGCACCGGCGACGTCCCAGGGATTGGAGGAGACGAACAGCACCTCGCCAGGCGCGGTGCCGAGCACCTCGCCGATCAGCTCATAGGCCTGTGGGCTCGGCTTGAAGATCTTCTTGGCATCGACGCTGATGGTGGCGTCGAGCAGGCGGTCGAGCCCGGAATTGCGCACCAGCGCGTTCAGCATATCCGGGCTGCCATTGGAGAGGATGGCCAGCTTTCGCGGTCTCAAGGCCTCGAGCGCGGCGGTCGCGTCCGGATAGAGATCGAGATGCAGATATTTTTCGATGATCCGCTCGAAGGCCTCGTTCTCGTACGCCAGCCCAAGCACGCGCAGCGTATAAGCCAGCGAGTCGCGCGTGACGGCAGAAAAATCCTGGTAGCGCCGCATCAGCGAGCGCAGCCAGGTGTATTCGAGCTGCTTGATCCGCCAGACCTGCGTGATGATCTCGCCATAGCCCGGAAACGCATCCTCGGTGATCTCAGCGACCGACTGGATGTCGTAGAGCGTTCCGTAGGCGTCGAAGACGACGGCTTTGAGATTCATCGGCTGTCCTTCCGGGCGGTGTAGTCACAAGAACCCCGCTTGGGGGCGTGCGCGTATCGTCAGCTTACCAGAGCACAGCAGACGCCGGCCACCGCAAGCGTGATCGCGGCTTGTGGACCCAGTGCAGACGTTGGCTGTTTCGCTGACCGCTCTTCCGGGCTTGGTTCAAGTTCCGAAATGCGGCCGTCGCCACAGTGGAATGCGTCACGCTAGTCGCACACTTCGGTAGCGAAGTTGGTAGCAGATGTGCTGAAATATTTTCGCTGCTCGATGCGACATCCGGGCTTGACGGGCCGGCAACCGGCACTCGAGCAGATCATCTGGCCGCTCGATCTCGCCTGCGGTTTCGAAGGCGTTGACTCGACCTGCTTTCGCTCGTCGTCCGCTCCTTTCGGCGATTCACGAGTCGCCACTGGCTTCTTGTCTTGGCCCCTCTCGCATTCGTTGTCACCATTGAGGTGATAATTTGCCCGGCAGGTGATCTTGACGCAGGTGTCGCCATCAGCCCTGAAGCCGTGCTCGCAGACAAGCGGACAAACCCGACCAGGCCTGGCCTTGATCGCATCGAGCGCTTCGAAGCTCGCCAGCTTGGTGTCGAATTTTGTTCCGGCAAACTTGTTAAACAGCGTCAGGGAGCGCTGGGAGGCATTGCTCCAGTCGCCGTCAGTTGCGCCCGTCATACAACCGACACGGCGCAGCTCAGACTGCACCAGCTTGATCGTCTCTTGAGGCGAGAGGGATGGCTGCGATGGCGTGGGCGGAAGGTCCGCAACCTTCATGGCGTTGTCGTTCTTGTCCTTGGTTTCCGTCGCCGCCTGCTTCTGCGCTGCAAGTTCGGCAGCAGCCTTCTCTCGGGCAATGCTGTCGGCTAGCGCGGTCTCGGCCGCCTGCTTTTCGGCAAGTGCCTTGGCGACTGCAGCTTCCGCCTCCTTGCGCCGCTGCTCGGCCTCTGCTGCCTTCGCTTCTTCAACCCGTTTGGCCTTTTCTGCCGCAAGCCGGTTGTCCTCGGCAGCCTTCGCGGCCGCCGCGGCCTTCTCCTGTTCGACCTTGTTGGCGCGATCGGCGGCCAGACGTGCCTTCTCCTGCTCCGCCTGTCGGGCCTTGTCTACCGCCTCAGCGCGGGCTTCCTCGGCCGCGATCTTGTTGAGCTGGCCCTTGGCGAGACCGGCGTAGAATCCATCGGGATATTGGGTCAGGAACACGGTCCAGCCATCGCGGGTACCGAGTTGAAGCGCGAACTCGTAGTCGCGGCGAACGGCCTCCTGCGGATCGGCTTGCGCTCCCACTGCCGGTGCGGCCGGGACCAGAGACAGATCTTCGCCGCCGAGCGAACCGTAGACGTAAGGCTCTTGATGATAGGCCGTGCTCCTGAGAACGTCGTCGCGGACGAAGCCAAAGGCTTTGCGGAGATCGAGCCCTGGTTTTGGCAGGCGTTCGACCACGGCAATTGCAAATGGGCTGTTCTTCGAGTCTCCGTCCGACGCCGTCGAGCCCGCCTTGGCGGCAAAAGCGATCATCGTATTCGGACTCGACGGCTCGACCTTGGCAAGACCGCGACCGATAGAACGGCTGGCCACGGTGCGTTTCATCGTTCCGGCGAACGGGTTGTCCCGGCAGGCATCGAGAATGACGAGGCGAAGCTGCTTGGCTGGTTCGATCGTCGCCAGGATACGGTCGAGCGGAAGTGCCTCGTCGTAGACGTCCGTATCGACTTCCAGCGCGGCATCGGTCGGGACCAAATAGTTGATGCCATCGACCTCAATCCCGTGGCCTGCGTAATAAACAACGGCGATGTCGGCATCCCGGCTCCGGAGGCCAAATTCCCTCAGCGCTTTCCGCGTCTCGGCAATGTTGAGGTCAGTCTTGATCTCGACGAGATCGAATCCAGCGTTCCTGAACATGCCGCCAACCAAGGCGGCGTCATTCACGGGGTTCGCCAGCTTCGGCACGCTCTTGTAGGCGGAATTGCCGATCACCAGCGCGACCCGGCGTTCGGCATGGGCCGAACCGAACGTCAAGCAAAGCAAAAAGATTAAGAAAAACCAGCGAGGTGTGCGCATGGAAGCCCCGATTATGTGCACAGGGTATTTGCAGCTTGCCATAATGCAAGTGGGACTTTGTGATGTCGATCACAGTAAAGGTCGCCCGCCTTTGAAGCGCGTCACGAATCTGATTTTCGGCATTGGCACCAAGCCGACATGCGACTGGCGCCTGCTTGCGAAGGGAAAGGGCCTGTGTCCTCCCGGAACTTTGCCAACGCCTCTCCGTTCCCGTTAGCGGGCATGAATGTAGGCAGGCGTGATGAAATGGATGTTGGTCGTCTTGGTCGGCGGCGTCTCACCCGTCAACACCGATCTGGTGTTCGACAAGTTCAGTGACTGCCTCGCCGCCGAGGAGCAGATGCGGCAGCACTATGCTGACGCGTTCGAGGCGTGGGATCGCACGGCTGCGGCAAGGATCGAACGCCGCAGCGACTACAGGAAAGCCCGTGATATCGAGGCCAAACGGCTGCTCAGCAACGTAGGGACGTGCGTGCCGCACGGTGGCGGCGATGCGCAGCCGGTCACAGCACCGCAGCAGCAACCTTCTGCTCCAGCGCCGTCGCAACCTGCCGCGACACCGTCGCCGCAGCCAACGCCGCGACCTTAGTGAGTGCGCTGGTTGCGCGCGCCGGAATGATTCCGCCGCCCGCGAACTAAAGCGTCACGACGACCTTGCCGAAATGCGAGCCGCTCCGCAGGTGAGCATAGGCTTCGGGGACGTCCTCGAAATCGTAGATGCGGTCCACGATCGGGTGGATCGCATGTTCGGTCAGGAAGCGATTCATCGCAGAGAAATGTTCAACCGATCCGACGGTGACACCGATGATATCGGCATTTTCCCATTGCAGGCGAGCGAGATCTGGCTTCGGACCGAACCCCGTCAAGACGCCGATCTGAATGATCTTGCCGCCCGACGCGACGGATCGCAGCGACCGGTCATAGGTGCCAGGACCGCCGAGTTCGAGAATGTGGCTGGCACCTTCGCCACTGGTGGCCTTCATCACGGCGATATCCCAGTCCGGGGTGTTGCGATAGTTGATGAGGATCGAGCCGCCCAGTGTCCTCGCGCGGGCAAGCTTTTCATCCGAGGACGAGATCACGATCGCGCGCGCCCCGAGCGCCGCAGCGAATTGAAGTCCGAACAGTGCGACGCCACCCGTTCCCTGGACGAGCAGCGTGCCGCGCTTGCTCAACCCACCGCGTGTGACGAGGCCGTGCCAGGCCGTGACGCCAGCACAGGGCAAAGTGGCCGCTTCGACCGAGGACAAATGCGGCGGTACGGGGACGAGCGCTGACGCCGGCAGCACGACATACTCTGTCAGCATTCCGTCCGTCGCGTTGCCACCGAGGGACGACGCAACGTAGCTGGATTTGAACGGCCCGGAGATCCAATCGCGAAAGAACGACGCGGCGACGCGGTCGCCGATCTTCCATTGCGCGACCTCGGCGCCGATGGCGTCAACGATGCCCGCACCGTCGGAGAGCGGCACGCGGCCGTTGACTTCGTTCTGGCCCGCGCGGTCGAGGATCAGAAGGTCCCGGTAGTTGAGACTGACCGCTTCGACCCGGACGCGGACTTCACCATTGGCGGGTTCGGGCTTGCTGACGTCGGCTCGCACGAGGTGGCCGGCCCCCGCATGGCTGTTCAAATGATAGGCTTTCATCATTGCTCCCTTCACAAGTGGCATTCACTTGGATGAGCACCATCTGTACGGTCTGACAACACTGTCAGGGTCAAGAGGTCTTCAGATGAAAATTGGCGAGCTTTCCCGCAGGACGGGGGTCAGCGTCCGGATGCTGCGCTATTACGAAGGCGAAGGCTTGCTCGCGCCGCAGCGGACCAATGCCGGTTATCGCGACTATGGCCCGGAGGCAGAGGAGACCGTGCGGCGGATCAAAATGCTTGGTTCGGCGGGGATGAAGCTCGAGACGATCCAGCAATTGCTCCCGTGCGTCCGGAACAACGATCCGGCTTTCACGCCGTGCAATGAGCTACGAAGAATCCTCGCTCAGCAGGTCGGCCTGATCGACAAACGCATCGAGACGCTCAGCCAGAGCCGCACCATTCTGGCGGGCTATCTGGCAAGTGTGAACTGATCGCGCATTGCGCGTCGACGTCCGCCCTCGGGCCGTGAGCGGACGTCGTGAGGACGCGGCTAGATCCCCAAGATCTTCCGCGCGTTGGCCTTCAGCACCTTCGGCCGGATCTCGTCGCGGATGTCGATCTTGGCAAAGTCCGACAGCCAGCGGTCCGGCGTGATGACGGGCCAGTCCGAGCCGAACAGCATCTTGTCCTGCAGGATCGAGTTGATGTAGCGCACCAGGATCGGCGGGAAATATTTCGGCGACCAGCCGGAGAGGTCGATATAGACGTTCGGCTTGTGGGTCGCGACCGACAGCGCCTCTTCCTGCCAGGGGAAGGAGGGATGTGCGAGGATGATCTTGAGGTCGGGGAAATCGGCCGCGACGTCGTCCATGTACATCGGGTTGGAATATTTCAGCCGCATGCCCATGCCGCCGGGCATGCCCGAGCCGACGCCGGTCTGGCCGGTGTGGAACAGCGCGATCGCGCCGCCATTGTTGATCTCTTCGTAGAGCGGATAGGCCATGCGATCGTTGGCGTAGAAGCCCTGCATGGTCGGATGGAATTTGAAGCCGCGCACGCCGTATTCCTCGATCAGCCTGCGCGCCTCGCGCACCCCGAGCTTGCCCTTGTGCGGGTCGATCGAAACGAAGGGGATGAGGACGTCGAGATGGTCAGAGGCGATCTCCAGCATCTCTTCATTCTTGTAGCGGCGGAAGCCGGTCTCGCGCTCGGCATCGACGGGGAAGATCACGGCGGCGATGTTCTTGGAGCGGTAATAGGCCGCGGTCTCCGGCACGGTCGGCGGATGCTTGTGCGGCGACTTGAAATAGTCGGCCATCTGCGCCTGGAAATCGTCATAGCCGTCGTCGGGATGGGTGCCGCAAGGCTCCTCGGCATGGGTGTGGATGTCGATGGCGACGACCTTGTCGATATCAGGCAGCTTCAGCTTGGGCATTGGTGTCCTCCCGACGGGTTGCCGAATTGATTATATGATATAACGAATTTGGCAAGGCGTTGCTGGCGGAGAAACCGCAACCCGCTAAAGTCTTTGCGGGGCCTGGCCGGGGCCTGACAGAATCGGGCCGAACCGGCCGCTTCTACTGTGCATGGGGTTGTTTCGCGTTTTGCCTGCGAGGAACCAGCCAGACAACATTGACATGACCTCCCGCCATGCCTTAAGAACCGCCCCGTCCCGGGCGGTCGGTCCGCCAGCGGGAAATATCTCATTTTGCCACATTCGCGCGTGCCGAAACGGTAGTGCCGAACACGGCCTTTCGAACGTTCAGGATTCTGCCATGAAGGTCCGTAACTCGCTGAAGTCGCTGCGCGGTCGCCATCGCGCCAACCGCCTGGTCCGCCGCAAGGGCCGGGTCTATGTGATCAACAAGGTGCAGCGCCGTTTCAAGGCTCGCCAGGGCTGATATTGCCCTCGCGGTCGCCTTCGCGCGCCCCGCAAGACCACGGTCTCACACGAGTTTGACGCCGCCTTTGCTTTGCAAGGGCGGCTTTGCGCGTTTAGACTTTCACCATGACCGTGAGATTCCTTTTCCCGCGCACGCTGTGCCTGGCCCTGGTTCTTGGAACTGCCGGCCTCGCGCCGGCGCTGGCGCAGAATGATCCGGCCCCGCCGACGAAGCAGCAGAAGAAGCTGCCGGAGGCACCGGCCAAGCTGCCCAAGGCCGACCGCACCAAGAACCTCGATTTCCTGTTCGGCGCGCTAAAGGCCGCTCCCGACGACGTCAGCGCCAAACATGTCGAGGCGCGGATCTGGGCGATCTGGCTGCAGACCCCGAGCGACACCGCTGCCCTCCTGATGGCGCGAGCCAAGGCGGCGGTCGATGCGCAGAAGATCGACGTCGCGATCAAGCTGCTCGATTCCGTCATCAAGCTCCGGCCCGATTATATCGAAGCCTGGAATCGGCGCGCCACGCTCTATTACATGCAGAACGACTATGCCCGCTCGCTCGCCGACATCCGCGAGGTGCTGATCCGCGAGCCCCGTCACTTCGGCGCGCTCGCGGGGCTCGGCATGATCATGCAGGACGTCGGCGACGAGAAGCGCGCGCTCGAGGCCTATCGCAAGGCGCTCGCCGTCAATCCGCACCTCGAGAAGATCCCCGAGCAGGTGAAGGCTTTGACCGAGAAGGTCGAAGGCCGCGACATCTAGCCGATATTTCGATCATTTCTTGAGCGGTTGCGGCGCGCCGCGATTAACCACGATCGGAAGCGCAATGCGGCAAGGACTATTGCCGGTGCTGCCGCAGGTCTACCTGCATGGCAGGGAGCACAGCCATGATGCGTTTGATCTTTGCTTGTAGCTTGCTGTTGGCGTCGGGAACGATCAGCCTCGCCAATGGGCTGTTCTGGGTGGTTGGCAATCGCGCCACCGGCAAATGCAATATCGTGACCAGCAATCCGGTCATCATTGGCGACATCTGGTTCGGCGACGGTCCCTACAAATCCAAGGACGACGCCAAGCTTGCGCGCTCGACCATCCGCGCCTGTCCCGTGCTCACGCCCGACGAGCAAAAGGCCGAGGACGACGCCGGCTAATCCGGCTTAGTGCAGCACGTTGGTGCCGCGCTCGGCGAGACCATGATCGGCGGCCGCGGCATAGGCCTTGGCGAGCTCGGTCTCGAGATGTTCGTTGATCAGCAGCAGCGCCCGCACCGCACCGCGCAAATCGCCGTTGCAGCTTGCCACAATCTCGTCGATTGCGGTGTCATTCGATCTGAAGCTCATCGAAAAATCCTCCGGTTCAAACCAGGACAATCCTGCCGGTCTTTCCTGCATCCCCTGAGGTTGCGAGGAGGGATCGGCGCCCATCCGCTTCCAAATGGCGGAACCGACCGTGGCGATTATAAGGACGGCGCGATGACGACTGCATGAAGCTGGTGGGAGGCTTGTAGGTCGTCGGGTCGGATCATTGATTCCATTGAATTTTTTAGTTCGGCAATTCTGCACATATCCACAGGGCGGCATTTCCGGTGGAAGCGCTGGGCCTCCCCGCGCGAAACTGCCGTCTGCGTCATTCGTAACTGCCATGTGCCCTGGATCGTCCGGACTGTCTCCATGATCGTTTTATCAGTCGTGACCGCGCTGGCCCTGCTTGCGCTGGTCACGCAGGCCGGAATCGTCCTCGTGCAGCGTTCCTTTCCGCCGCAGGGCCGCATGATCGAGGTCGAGGGCGCAACGCTGCACGTCGTCGACATCGGCCCGCCCGACGCGGGCTTGCCGATCGTCATGCTGCATGGCGCGAGCTCCAATCTCGAAGTCATGCGGCGTCCGCTCGGCGACATGCTCGCCGGGAATCATCGCGTCATCCTGATCGACCGCCCCGGCCATGGCTGGAGCACGCGCGCGCGACGGCAGGATTCGACGCCTCAGATTCAGGCGCGGATGATCGATGAGGCGCTCGGCAAGCTCGGGATCGATCGCGCGATTTTCGTCGCGCATTCCTGGAGCGGTGCGCTGGGCGCGCGCCTGGCGCTCGATCACCCAAGCCGCGTTGCTGGCCTCGTCATGCTGGCACCGGTGACCCATCCCTGGCGCGGCGGCGTCGGTCGCTACAACGAGATCATCGCAACGCCTGTCATCGGCCCGCTGCTCGCATTCACCATCACGCTGCCGCTGGGCTTTTTCGTCACCGAATCGGGCGCACGCAACGTCTTCCTGCCCCAGACGATGCCGGATGGATTCGTGAAGGAGTCCGCGACGCCGCTCTTGCTGCGGCCGCGCGAATTCATCGCCAATGCCTACGATCTCGTGACGCTCAAGGAAGCGGTGGCCGCGCAGGCGCCGCGCTACGGCGAGATCAAGGTGCCTGTGACGATCATCGCCGGCGCGCCCGACAAGACGGTGCGGACCGACATCCACGCGCGCCCGTTCGCCGCGACGGTGCCGGATGCAAAGCTGATCGTTCTGCCCGACCTCGGCCACATGGTGCAGAATGCGGTGCCGGATCTGGTGAAGACGGAGATCGAGACGATGATCGGTCAGATCGCCCCGGCGCAGGCGGCCGCAGATTAGCGGCCGCCATCAACCGGCTTACTGCTTGATCTTGCCGTCCTTGTCGAACTGCGAGACGTAGGTCCAGAGATTGTTGATCTCGGTCTCGTTCTTGATGCCGGCGAACGCCATCTTGGTGCCGGGGATCTTGGCCTTCGGGTCCTTGATGTATTCCTTGAACTGCGCCTCATTCCAGGTGATGCCGGAATTCTTGTTCGCATCTGAATAATTGTAGTCTGGCGCGGTGCCGGAATGACGGCCGTCGAGGCCGTTCAGCTCGGGGCCGACCTTGTTCTTGGCGCCTTCGCCGATCGCGTGGCAGGCCAGGCACTTATTGAACGATGTCTTGCCGGCTGCGGCGTCCTGCGCCATCGCTTTTGACGACATCGCGGTGGAGGCTGCGGCAGTCATGGCGAGGGCAACCAACGCGCCGAAAGTCAATTTTTTCATAGCTCTTCGTCTCTTCCCGGGGTCAGAGGGTGGATCGTGGTTTTGGCAGGTCCGGTGCACGGGGACAAGCTGCCAAACCCTGACAGGTTTCCTGATAGCAGACTTGCCTCAGAGAGAACTTGCGCTGCAACAAAGCAATGCGACCTTCGGAGGACCCTACCCAAACGTGGGCAGACATGATTGATTTGCCGGAACAAATTCCAATGCCCGACGAAGGTTTTGTAACATGGCCATCATGATGCCCGCGAGCGATCAGGCGGTGCTGGCGCGCCGCAGCGAGATCGTCGCCGCCTTGCGCGCAATCGTGCCCGGCGAGGGCGTGATCGACAGCGCCGCCGAGATGCGGGCCTATGAATCCGACGGGCTGACCGCCTATCGGCAGCCGCCGATGGTCGTGGTGCTGCCCGATACGACCGAGCAGGTCTCGCTCGTCCTGAAATATTGTGCCGCCCAGGGCATCAAGGTGGTGCCGCGCGGTTCGGGCACGTCGCTGTCAGGCGGCGCGCTGCCGCTCGAGGACGGCGTGCTGCTGGGCCTCGGCAAATTCAAGCGTATCCGCGAGATCGATTTCGACAACCGCGTCGTCGTCACCGAGCCCGGCGTCACCAATCTCGCGATCAGCCAGGCGGTCGCGCATGCCGGCTTCTATTACGCGCCAGATCCGTCCTCGCAGATCGCCTGCTCGATCGGTGGCAATGTCGCGGAAAATTCCGGCGGCGTGCATTGCTTGAAATACGGCATGACCACCAACAACGTGCTCGGCTGCGAGATTGTCCTGATGAGCGGCGAGATCCTGCGCATCGGCGGCAAATCGGCGGAGAATCCGGGTTACGACCTCATGGGCGTCATCACCGGCTCGGAAGGCCTGCTCGGCGTCATCACCGAGGTCACCGTGCGCATCCTGCAAAAGCCGGAGACGGCGCGCGCACTGATGGTCGGATTCGCGCAAGTCGAGGCGGCCGGTGAATGCGTGGCGCGCATCATCGGCGCCGGCATCATCCCGGGCGGCATGGAGATGATGGACAAGCCGGCGATCCACGCCGCGGAGGCCTTCGTCCATGCCGGCTATCCGCTGGATGTGGAAGCGCTGCTGATCATCGAGCTCGACGGTCCCAAGATCGAGGTCGATGAGCTGATCACGCGCGTCGAGACCATCGCCAGAGGCTGCGGCTCGGTGACGCTGCAGATCTCCAATTCGGAGGCCGAGCGCAATCTGTTCTGGGCGGGCCGCAAGGCCGCGTTCCCCGCGGTGGGCCGCATCTCGCCCGACTATCTCTGCATGGACGGCACCATTCCGCGCGGCGCGCTGCCGAAGGCGCTGGCGCGCATCCGCGAGCTCGGCGAAAAGTACCAGCTCGGCTGCGCCAACGTGTTCCACGCCGGCGACGGCAATCTGCATCCGCTGATCCTCTACGATGCCAACAAGCCGGGCGAGATCGAGCGCGCCGAAGCCTTCGGCGCCGACATCCTGCGCGCCTGTGTCGAGTTCGGCGGCGTGCTCACCGGCGAGCACGGCGTCGGCATCGAGAAGCGCGATCTCATGCCCGACATGTTCACCGAGATCGACCTCAACCAGCAGCAACGGTTGAAATGCGCCTTCGACGCGCAGGGCCTGCTCAACCCCGGAAAGGTGTTTCCGACCCTGCACCGCTGTGCCGAGCTCGGCCGCATGCATGTCCACGCAGGCAAGCTGGCGTTCCCGGATATTCCAAGGTTCTAGACGCTCGCGAAAGGAAGGGCCCGCGGGTGCGGGCCCTTCTCCGCGAGCCTCACAGCATCCCGTACTGCGCCCGCTCGCGCTTCGCGAGTAGCGGCAACGCCTGGTCGGCGATCCAGGTCTTGAAGTGCGCGCTCTCCTGGTGTGCTTTGAAGGCGGCCTCGTCGCGGAACAGTTCGTAGAACAGGAACTGGGCCGGATTGTCCTTCGCCCGCGAGATCAGGAACAGCTTGACGCCGTCCTCGCGCTGCGCGTCCGGCAGGAAACGGTCGAGGATCCCAGCGACCTTGTCGGCCTCGCCGGGCTTTGCCTCCCATTGTGCGACGACGAGCAGGCCGCCGCCGTCGACGGCCTCGCTGAGGGATTTTTGCGTTGCATAGTGGTTCATGGTCCTTCCTCCTTGTCTGTCTTCACCGGTTGGCCTCGATCGCGATCGACGCAGATTTGTAGCGACGGCCTGCTGGCTTTGGTTCGCCGGTGATCGAAGTATCGATGTCGTGAACGCTTCGGCCACGATCGAAGCGTCGATGTGGCCCTGCGACGGGTCGCGAACGCGCCGGCGAGGGGCGCTTGCGTCACGCCGCATTTGATTTTGGCGACGAATTTCGCTACCGCCTTCTCCCGTGGATACGCTCAAGGTCAGAGACGCCAAAGACGTCGAAGAGGTGGTGCGCGCGGCGATTGCCAACGAGCAGCCGCTCGAGATCATCGGTCATGGCAGCAAGCGCAGCATCGGCCACGCGATGGCGACCAATGCCGTGCTCGATATCTCCGCTTTGAACGCCGTCACCTCCTACGAGCCGAACGAATTGATCGTCACGCTCCAGGCCGGCGCGCCTGTTGCCGACGTGCTGTCGCTGATCGACGCCAAGAACCAGCAATTCGCTTTCGAGCCCATCAACACCGCGCCGCTGCTCGGCACGCCTGCCTCGGGAACCATCGGCGGCATGATCGCGGCCGGTCTCGCCGGCCCACGCCGGATCAAGGCAGGCGGGGCGCGCGATCATCTCCTCGGGGCGCATGCCGTCTCCGGCTTCGGCGACAGTTTTAAAACCGGCGGCAAGGTGGTGAAGAACGTCACCGGCTATGATCTCTGCAAGCTGCTGGCGGGCTCCTGGGGCACGCTGTCGGTGATGACCGAAGTGACGCTGAAGGTGATGCCGAAGCCGGAAGCGGAGCGGACGCTGCTGCTGCGCGGCCTCGACGATGCCACCGCCAACAAGGCGATGACGGCGGCCCTCGGCTCCCCCTACGACGTCTCCGGCGCCGCGCATCTGCCGAAATCGGTGCTCCGAACCAGGACTGACGGGCTCGGCGATATCGCCGGCCAGGGCGAGGCGGTGACCGCGCTGCGGCTCGAGGGCATCACGGCCTCGGCCAGCCATCGCGCCGGTTCCTTGCGCGAGCTGCTGGCGCCGTTCGGCGCCGCGACCCTGATTGAGGATGCCGTGTCGTCAGTGCTATGGGCCACCATCCGTGATGTGTTGCCGTTTGCGGCCGGCAGCGCGCTCGGTGCTTGTCCGGTGTGGCGGATCGTCTGCCCGCCGGCCTCGGGGGCGGCACTCGGCACGCAATTGGCGCGCGAGACCGGTGGCGATGTGATCTATGACTGGGGCGGCGGACTGATCTGGGCGGCGCTGCCGCCGAAGGCCGATGCGCATGCCCCTTCCGTACGCCAGCGTGCCGATGCAGTCGGAGGGCACGCCATGCTGATCCGCGCAGCCGAGGACGTCAGGCGCGGCGTCGACATATTCCACCCGCAAGCGCCGGGCGTTGCCGCCCTGAGCGAACGGGTCCGCGCCAGCTTCGATCCGAAGTCGATCCTGAACCGGGGACGCCTGAGGCGGGCTACGGCATGAAGACCGAATTCTCACTCGCGCAGCTTGCTAACCCCGACATCGCGGAGGCCGACAAGATCCTGCGCGCCTGCGTCCATTGCGGCTTCTGCACGGCGACTTGCCCGACTTATGTCCTGCTCGGCGACGAGCTCGATAGCCCGCGCGGTCGCATCTATCTGATCAAGGAAATGCTGGAGAAGGACCAGGCGCCGACATCGGAGGTGGTCAAGCATGTCGATCGCTGTCTGTCGTGCCTGGCTTGCATGACCACCTGCCCCTCCGGCGTGAACTACATGCACCTCGTCGATCAGGCCCGTGTCAGGATCGAGCAGCGCTATCAGCGCCCGCTCGCCGAGCGGCTGCTGCGCCGGGTACTCGCCTTCGTCCTGCCGGACCCGCAATGGTTTCGCATCAGCATGCGGCTGGCTCAGCTGGCCCGACCCCTCGCGGTCTTCCTGCCGACACCGCGGCCCTCGGCCACGCCAGGCCTGATCCAGCGCCTCAAGGCGATGCTGGCTCTGGCTCCCGGCCGGCTGCCGGCGCCGGGCGCGCTTCCGGGCAGCGTGTTCGCGGCGCTCGGCAAGAAGCGTGGCCGGGTCGCGCTGCTGCAGGGCTGCGCCCAGCAGGTGCTGGCGCCGCGCATCAACCAGGCCGCCATCAGCCTGCTCACCCGCCACGGCATCGAGGTCGTCCTGGTCAAGGACGAGCAATGCTGCGGCGCGCTGACCCATCACCTCGGTGATGACGAGGATGCGCTGGCGCGCGCTCGCGCCAATGTCGCAGCGTGGCACAAGGAGGCCGCCGGCGAGGGGCTCGACGCCATCCTGGTGACGACGTCCGGCTGCGGCACCGTGATCAAGGACTACGGTTATCTGCTGCGCGAGGACGCCGTGTTCGCAGCCGATGCGGCAAAGGTGTCAGCGCTTGCCAAGGACATCACCGAATATGTCGCCGGTCTCGGCCTCGCACCGAGCACGCAACAGGACAACATCGTCGTCGCCTATCACTCCGCGTGTTCGTTGCAGCACGGACAGAAAATCACAGGCCTTCCGAAAGAATTGCTTTCCAAGAATGGATTCGTGGTGAAAGATGTGCCGGAGAGCCATTTGTGTTGCGGTTCGGCGGGGACCTACAACATTCTCCAGCCCGAGCTTGCGGGCAGGTTGCGTGATCGCAAGGTCGCCAACATCGCCAGCGTCAAGCCGGACATGATTGCCGCAGGCAATATCGGCTGCATGGTGCAGATTGCCAGTGGCACGTCAGTTCCGGTCGTACACACGATTGAGCTTCTCGATTGGGCTACGGGCGGGTCGCGGCCGGCATTGAATGCGTCGAGCTGAGCCCTCGTCCCGAGGTGACAGCTGAAGGCGCCCGATCGACCATTGTTCGGCGGCAACAGGAGGACCACGATGGCGAAAGCGAGCAAGAAGAAAAGCAAGAAGGCTAAAAAGGCCAAGAAGGTTGTAGCGGCGAAGAAGGCGACGAAGAAGAAGGCGGCCAAGAAGTCTGCCAAGAAGGCAGCGAAGAAATCGGCCAAGAAAGCCGCACCGAAGAAGACAGCGAAGAAGGCCGCTGCCAAGAAGGCGGCGCCGAAAAAGGCCGCCAAGAAGACTGCGAAGAAGGCGGCACCGAAGAAGGCGAAGGCAGCTCCCGCTCCGAAGCCGGCGGCCCCAGTAGCCGCACCAGCTCCCGAGCCCGCCGCCGAGACCAGCTGGGCGATGCCTTCGTCTTCTGCGGAACCGACGCCGGCCGAAGGGCAGGGTTAGGCCCAGAGTTCGGCCAAGGCCAGGTTCACCGGACCAGGCTTCCCCCTCGGGCGACCGATCGACAACAGGAAGGCCGCAGCGGCGATGCTGCGGCCTTTTTGCATCTACGTCAGGGATTACCGGAGGCTGCCCGTTTTTGAGTCAGCTGATTCGTAGCGCGCGGGCCACGGAGCAACGGGCCTCCGTAGTATCCCGGCCGCCTCTGTGCACTTCGGCGTGAAAATAATGTGATCGAGAAGCAACACCGGCTGACAACCTTTCGCGGAATCGTCAGAACGCCCAAAAAGTCGGCAAATGCTCGTGTTTTTTGCTTCTCGCTTTGCGTCTGTCCATCCAAATTGCCTCAGTTACGAAATTTGCAAACAGGTCGGGTGCTCTGGGGGGCTTCCGGAGCTCGGCCGGGGTCAGAACTTGGTGATGGGGATCGAAATGAAGAAAGTGGCTTTGTTGGCAACGGCGCTGGCAATGGTGACGGGTTCGGCTTTCGCGGCGGACATGCCCTTGAAGGCTGTGAAGGCTCCTCCCGTGCCCGCGTTCGATCCCTGGGATGTCGCCTTCGGCGGCGCGATCATGAACGACTACATCTTCCGCGGCGTGACCCAGTCGAACCACAAACCGTCGGTCGCGGCCTATTTCGAGCCGCGCTACAACGTCACCAAGGACCTCCAATTGTACGCCGGCGTGTCCGCGGAGAGCATCTCCTTCGCCAACCGCGCCGCGGCTGAAGTCGACATCTACGGCGGTATCCGCCCGACCTTCGGCGCCTGGGCCTTCGATATCGGCGTGTGGGGCTATCTGTATCCGGGCGGAAGCTGCGCCGACAACGTGCTCACCGGCGGCGTCCCCGGCGGCGGCGTCTGCCCCGTCAGCACCACGACCATCTTCCTCGCCGACGGCAACGTCATGAAGAAGGACGTCAGCTTCTTCGAAGTCTACGGCAAGGTGAACTACACCATCAACGACAGCTTCACGGTTGGCGCGACCGAGTTCTACTCGCCGAACTTCCTGAACTCCGGAGCCTGGGGCAACTACGCGTCGTTGACCGCCAAGTACACGGCGCCCAGCACGATGTTCGGTGCTTCCGGCGTTGGCATGTACGTGTCGGGTGAATTCGGCCGGCAGTGGTTCGGCACCTCGGATGCCTTCTACGGCACCGGTGCTGGCACCGTGTTCGCCAACGGCATTCCCTACAAGGATTACAACACCTGGAATATCGGCGTCGGCTTCACCTACAAGGTGTTCACGCTCGATCTGCGTTACTCCGACACCGATCTGAACAAGGGTGATTGCAACGCCTTCACCAGCGCCTTCAACGCCACCGGCACCACCAACGTCACCCCGATCAACCCGGGCGGCGCCGGCTCCAACTGGTGCGGCGCGGCGGGTATTGCCAAGCTGTCCTTCGACCTGACGGCGATGACCAATCTGAAGTAAGTTTTGTCCCGAGACGACTAACAAGGGCGGCAGAGCGATCTGCCGCCCTTTTGTTTTGGGGGACTGTGCGAGCGGGAGAACGGAGCCGGAGCGTCACACTCCGTTCATTGCGAGCGCAGCGAAGCAATCCAGAGTCTTTCCGCCGAGACAGTCTGGATTGCTTCGCTGCGCTCGCAATGACGAGGTCTGAGCTGGGACCTCGCCCTCAGCGCGCGTAGCCCGGATGGAGTGCAGCGAAATCCGGGTCTATCGGCGCAGTGAGATATTCCCCGGATTGCGGGGAGCCTGTCATCGGGCGGCGCTTCGCGCCGACCCGTTGGCTCCCTCCGGGCTACCCCTCAGCGCGCTGCGCTCGGCTCCGGTTCGACTGGGGTACTGTCCTTGCCCAGCACATGGATCGCTCCGTCCTTCATCATCGCCACCTTGCGGGTGTGGAAGGCATCGAGCGTCGAGCGATGGCCGATCGAGACGATGGTGGCCTGCGGCAGCTTCTCGGCCAGCAGCCGGTAGAGGCGGGCCTCCGATGGTTCGTCGAGCGAGGCGGTGGCCTCGTCCAGGAACAGATAGTCCGGCGCATGCAGCAGCGCGCGGGCCAGCCCCAGGCGCTGCTGCTCGCCGAGCGACAGCATCCGGTTCCAGTGCCCGTCTTCGCCGAGCCGATCGGCGAGGTCGGGCAGGCCGACCGATATCACCGCGTCCCGGATCTGGCTTGCCTGGAATGCGCCGGGCGCTGCTGGATAGATCACGGCATCACCCAGCGCGCCGACCGGGAAATAGGGACGTTGCGGCAGCATCATCAGCTTCGCCTGGGCGGGGACGACGATGGTGCCGGTACCGAACGGCCAGATGCCGGCAATTGCCCGGAACAGCGTCGACTTGCCGGAGCCCGACGGCCCGGTCACGAGCACGCGCTCCGACGTCTGGATGGCAAAGCCGTCGGCTGCCACCAGCGGCTTGCCGTTGGGCAGATACACGCAAAGCTTCTCAAGCCCGATATTGCGGCTGCCGCCGGCCGCCTTGAGCTCGATCGTCGCCTGATGCGCCGGCAGGTTTACCGCGCTGTCGACCGACATCTCGAAGCCGTCGAGACGCGCGACGATCGCACGCCATTCGGCGATCGAACGATAGGCCGTGACGAAGAAGGACAGAGCATCCTGCACGCTGCCGAAAGCCGAGCCGGTCTGCATCATGTCGCCGAGCTGGATGCTCTTGGCGAAGTAAGCTGGCGCCACCACCACATAGGGAAAGATCACCGCTGCCTGACTGTAGCTCGCTGTGAAAGCGGTCAGGCGCTTGGTGCGCCCCATGATCGCATACCAATTGCCGATCACGAAGCCGAAGCGGTCCAGCAGGCGGCTGCGCTCGGCGCCTTCGCCCTTCAGCAGCGCGATCTGCTCGGAGTTTTCGCGGACGCGAACCAGATTGAAGCGGAAATCGGCCTCAAAGCGCTGCTGCTCGAAATTGAGGTTGATGAGCGGCGCGCCGATCCAGTGCGTCAGCGCCGTACCCAGCACCGCGTAAAGCAGCGCACACCAAAACAGAAAACCGGGGATGACGATATCGGTGCCGTAAAGGTGCAGTGGTGCCTTGTTGGACAGACCCCACAGGATCACGACGAACGAGGCCAGCGTCACGATGGACGACAGCAGGCCCAACCCGATCACCAGCGTTTGCTCGACGAAATTCTTGACGTCCTCGGTGATGCGCTGATCCGGGTTGTCGGCGGCGTCACCCGTGAGCTGCATGCGATAGTGCGTGGCCTCGTCGAGCCATTCGCCGAGGTAGTGCCTGGTCAGCCATTGCCGCCAGCGGATCTGCAGCCACTGGTTCAGATAGAGTTTGTAGACGGCGAGCGCGATGAAGACGGACGCGAGGCCGAGGAATATCCAGATCTCCGTGACGAACCGGGCCAGATCGTATTCCTGGATGGCCGTGAAAAACCGGTTCTGCCACTGGCTGACGAGGACATTGATCGCGACCAGCGCCAACTCCATCGCGATCACCGCGGCGAGCAGGCCGCGACCGGCCCATCTGTCCTCCGATCGGAAATAGGGGATGGCGATTCGCCAGACGATCGCGAGCGTGGCGCGGATGTTGTTCACAGAGGGATATCTCCTGAGGGATA
Organism: Bradyrhizobium sp. CCBAU 11434; assembly: GCF_028128895.1. Taxonomy (NCBI): domain Bacteria; kingdom Pseudomonadati; phylum Pseudomonadota; class Alphaproteobacteria; order Hyphomicrobiales; family Nitrobacteraceae; genus Bradyrhizobium; species Bradyrhizobium sp. CCBAU 11434. Next base: position 328,344 of record NZ_LBJX01000101.1, on the reverse strand, counting down.
TTCACAGCGGCCCTGACGCCAGGCGGCTGAGGCCATGGCAGAAAGCGGCGCACTTAGACTAAAGTCGCAAGTTCTGCAATTTGCGTTGGCTAGCCGCAGCTTGCAACCCTAGCATGGGCATAACGGCGTGGGGTGGGGACCTCCAGATTTTCGCGAGCTTGTGAGCAGGGGGGAACCGCTGCTTTCGCGAGGAATTCGCGTCCAACTCGGGGGTTATCGCTTGCAACGTCAAGCAGGTCTGGCCGTCCACGCGGGCCACCTGCCGCACACATGCGTGGGGGAGGAAGACCATGTGGAATCAAATCTATGATCCGTTGCACAGCCCCGTGCTGTCGACGATCGCGGCGGCGATACCTGTCGTCACGCTGCTGGTGCTGATCGCGAGCGGGCGCGTTCAGGCTCACATTGCGGCCATCGTCGCCGTGATCGTGACCAACCTGATCACGATCTTCGTGTTCACGATGCCGGTGAACATGTCGGTCCGCGCCTCGATCCTCGGCATCGTGACCGGCTTCTTCCCGATCGGCTGGATCGTTCTCAACGTCATCTTCCTCTACCAGGTGACGGTGACCACCGGTCGCTTCGAGCTGCTCAAGCGCGCGGTCGGCGGCGTCACCGAGGACCGGCGATTGCAATTGCTGCTGATCGCATTTTCGTTCGGTGCGTTCTTCGAGGGCGCCTCGGGCTTCGGTACGCCGGTGGCCATCACAGGTGCCGTGCTGATCGGTCTCGGCTTCTCGCCGCTTGCGGCCTCCGGCCTCTCGCTGATCGCCAACACCGCGCCGGTCGCCTTCGGCGCGCTGGGCACGCCGATCCAGGGCCTCGCCTCGGTCACCGGGCTTGATCCCTACATTCTCGGCGCGATGGTTGGACGGCAATTGCCGCTGTTCTCGCTGATCGTGCCGTTCTGGGTGGTGTGGGCGTTCGCGGGCTGGAGAGGCATGAAGGATGTCTGGCCGGCGATCCTCGTCACCGGCGTGTCGTTCGCGGTCCCGCAATTCGTGATCTCGAACTTCGTCAATCCCTGGATCGTCGACATCGGTGCGTCGCTGATCTCGATGGGCGCGCTGATCCTGTTCCTGAAGGTCTGGCAGCCGAAGCAACTCTGGCTGTCGCCGGCGCTGCGCGGGCACGATGAATCGGCGGCAACGATGGCGACGGCAAAACCGATCGACAAGACGCCGCTGACGCAAAGCGAGCTGTTCAGCGCGCTTCTGCCGTGGATCATCGTCTGCGTCGTGATGCTGGTCTGGGGCAATGGCGCCTTCAAGACCTGGGCGAACAACATCTTCGTCTGGAACTATCCCGTTCCCGAACTGCACCAGATGATCAACAAGATGCCGCCGGTCGCGCCGGCGCCGACCAAGGAAGCGGCGGTGTTCGGCTTCACCTACCTGTCCTTCACGGGCACCGGCATGTTGATCGCGGCGATCATCTCCGGCTTCCTGATGGGTGTCGGTCCGGGCCGGCTCTTGGTCGAATACGGCCGCACCATCCGGCTCTGCGCGATCTCGCTGATCACGATCTCGGCGATGCTCGCGATCGGTACGTTGACGCGGCTCTCCGGCGTCGACGCGACGCTGGGTCTCGCCTTTGCCGCAACCGGCGTGCTCTATCCCTTCTTCGGCACGCTGCTCGGCTGGTTGGGCGTGGCGCTGACGGGATCGGATACGTCGTCGAACATCCTGTTCGGCAACCTCCAGAAGATCACGTCGCAGCAGCTCGGCCTCTCGCCGATCCTGATGGCGGCGGCGAACTCATCCGGCGGCGTGATGGGCAAGATGATCGACGCGCAATCGATCGTCGTCGCCTCCACCGCGACCAACTGGTACGGCCACGAAGGCACCATCCTGCGCTTCGTGTTCTGGCATTCGATCGTGCTGGCCTGCCTCGTCGGTGTGTTCGTGACGTTGCAAGCCTATGTCTATCCGTTCACGGCCCTCGTCCTGAAGTAACAGGCGCCTCCGGCCCCGACACAAATCCCCGCGGGCTTGTCCCGCGGGGATTTTTGTATCTTGAACCGACGAACCTTCTCAAAGGCCTTGCCGTCTTATAGAAGACCCCCGGCAAATCGGGTCGGTTGAGAGGTCTCATGGTGTTGTTGAAGCGGATGGTGTGCACGGTCGCTGCAGTGCTTGCGATGTCCGCCGTTGCGCGTGCGCAAGAGGGCTTTCCCTTCGGCACCGAGATGACGCTGGAGGCCGTCCCTCAGCCCGGCTCGAAGCGGATTCCGAACCTCGAGATCGGCGACAATGGCGAGGTCGTGCTCGAGCTATGGTGCAAGGGCGGAAAGGGCCAGTTCTCGGTGGCCGGCAATACCGTGATCTTCGTCCCCGGCCAGATTCAGGATCGTTCCTGTCCGCCGGCCAGGGCGCAAGCCGACGACGAACTCGTCGCCGCGCTTGCCGCCGTCGAGACCTGGAAGCGCCAGGGTGAGGTGCTCACGCTGATCGGCCCCAAGACGCTGCGCTTCCGCCAGAACGGAAATTAGCCCTTTCCGTCATGTCCCGCGAAGCGGGCGATGACAGCGAGTTTGTCGTTTCGCCTACTTCCACACCGACTTGTCGGCGTCCCAGCGCTGGCCTTTCAGCTCCTTGGCGAGCGCTTCGATCGAGCCGTTGTCGTCGGGCTGGTCGCCTTCCTCATCGGCCGTCGCCTCGTCAGAGACATTGAGCTTGGCGCCGGTGCTTTCGTCGGCGGTCGTGGTCGAGGGGCTGCCGATCCAGAGGATCAGCTTGTCTGATGTCCCCGGCTTGTCGGCGGAAACGAGGCCCGCGACCTCGATCGTGTCGGTGAGCTCGAGCGCCGGGAAATCCTGGTTCGGCCGCTTGAACACCAGCTTGAGCTTGCCGGTGGCGGCGTTGAAGCTCTGCGAGACCGGCTTGGCCGCGAGCGTCCTGGTGAGCACGCCGGCGATCGCGCCTGCGAGCTTGTCGCGGTTGATCTTGTCGCCGTCGCGCCAGTCGGCAGCGCCAACGCGGATGGTGCGATCCATTTCCACCAGTCCGGCGGTCCAGCCTGCGGCCGTGACGCCTGGCATCGCCTTGAATTTTGCGAGCAGCGCGGCCGCGCGCTCCGGATCGACCGACATGTTGATGGTCTGCTCGCCGGCGCGCAGCGCGTCACAGCCGACGGTCAGGCTTGCCAGCGTCACCTCGACGTCCTGGCCCTTGAGGCCTTTCAGGAAGTCGGTCGCGGCATCGAGCTTGACCTTGACCGCGATCGCCTCCGGCGAGACTTCAGTGAAATCCTTCGGCTGGGGCGTGATGCCGTCGTCGGTGGTCTGGTTGTCCAGAAACTCCTTCTCGCTGAGATCGGCATTATCAGGCGAGGTCACTTCGGTCACGGCCTGGCCGATGCCGATCTGGCCGCGGAATTCAAAGGTGTCGCCGGTGGGCTTGCGCGTAAGCTTGACCGTGACAGGCGCCTTCGCGCCGAGGCTCGTGGTCGTGCCGGTCAAGGTCTGGCCGGAGACCTGGAGATTGACGACGAAGCGATCCTTGCGATCGGAATTCTTCGCCACGGGATAGCAAACGTCGAGCACGGCGGCGGTGACCGTCTTGCCCTGCCGCGTCTCCTTCAGGATGACGTCGGCGTTGCCGTCCATCAGCCCGTCGATCGAGGTGAAATAGCGCGTCTCGGTGCCGCCGGGCGCCGCGGCCTTAGGCGACAGCTTCATCTGGGCGGATACGAGCCCCGGAGACATGACGAGCAGGGCCATCACAAGAGCCGTCGGGCAAACCAGAAGCGCGCGCATTGACGAAATCCTCAAATCAGAATCGGCGCGCCACCGTAGTGGGTTTTGGCCGCCGGTTGAATCGGAAAGCACGGCTCATGGTCGGCAAAAAGAAGGCACCCCTGATCCGCCCGACTGCGCCGCGACGCCTCGGTCGTAGTCCGCAATGTTACCTGTCACGCTTGATTTATTTCATCCAAAAGTAGTACAGTTCATCTTTTATCGCATTAGATGTTGGGGAGGCTTATTTCATGCCATTTCGCCAGCAGGACACTGCAAACCTCGTTTTTGTGGTCGCATCGTTTGTTCTTTTTTTGGTGCTTGCCGTCAACTTGTACAGGTTTCTTCGATTTGTTTGGGCGCGCATTCCGACCAGGGCAATCTCACTTCAGGGACCCGACATAGACAAGTTGATCTCTATTACTTTCGCGCTCATCGTCGTACCCGGTGTTGCAATCTTTGCGTGGACGACGGTTGGATCGTTTTTCACTTTTCTCGCGGATCAAATCCACCGTCTTGCCAACCTCAGTATGAGTTCTAGCGCCGCTTGCGCCGGCGATTCAATTTCTTGCCTTACCGCGAGCATCAACGGCTTTTTGGCCCAGATGGCGGACAGTCTCGTAAAATCGTTGAACTTTTCAGACTTCCCCGTTGCTGATTTTGTTGTGTTCTTACTTGTTGTTGTATTGAGCTCACAAATCGTCAGTTTGCTGCGGAAGGGTCTCGAAGCTGGTCAGGCCCAGCAATGGCTAGACATTGCTGGTAGATGGTTTCCCAAGCAAACACGTGAGCGCGTTGTGTTTGCCGGATTGGTCCTTTTGGCTTTTTACCTCGGATTGTCGGCCCTACTTGCGATCCCGCTTTTTCAAGACAAGTCGCAATCTCAAAGTCTAACAGTCGATGCGCTTGATAAGGCAATGGATCCAAACACGATTAAAGTCGCCGAATTTGACAAAATTTTCAATGAGGCGCTGCCTACCCTCCGTGAGGTTGCCGAACCGAAACTCGTCGACAGTCCAGCCGCTGCTCAACTCGCTAGTCGAGTTTCAGAGCTTTTCTTGCAACAGAAGACGACATTGCAGCGCGCCGGCGGAGATTTGCAAGATAGTTGGACGTCACTTCGTCAGTCCGCCTTGAACGATCAAACAGGCCTGCGCGAGCAGGCCAAGAGCGCATTTGCCTCCGGACTTGAGGTCGGCATCGGCCGCAAGCAGACCGCGCAGCACTACTACGACCTGTTTCTCTGGCATCAATCAGTGATGCAGCGATTAAAGATCAGCCTGCGCGAGTGTCAAACGCGCGCCTCTTCGTTCAATAACATTGCTGGTCAAACATTGGAGGCGATCAGAACCGATCTTCAAACCGTGAGCAGCGATGATGACTTGACGCGAAAATCCGATGACGTTCAACAAAAGCTGAACGGCATTTATCAAACGTTCGATACCGCACAAAAGGCATGCCATTCTGCAAATGACGATGAGCGAAGCAATATACCGCGTCGGCCCTCGTTTATGGAGGATCTCGGAGCTGTCGGAACTTGGAGCAAATGGCTCCTACGTACCGGACAGATGCCTGTGGTTATCATCGTTGGATTGGTTGGTTTTAGCCTGCTAGGCGCCACGGTCTCTCGCGCTGTACGAGCGCGTCAAACAGATCCGGATGCAGCGTCGGCACGTTTGTCCCTGGACGATTTACTTACCGTGATAGCTGTGGGGACGACTTCGGCTGTTGTTGTTTTCCTTGCAGCTTATGGGGGGCTCGCAGTTATTGGCGGCAGCGCAGGAGATCCAAATCCGTACGTCCTCTTCGCGACCTGTCTTATTGGCGCAGTCTACAGTGAAGATGTTTGGACCTGGGCGCGAACAAAAGGAATATCGAGCCGAGAGGAATCGGGGGCAAAGGCGAGGCCCCGTCCCAATGATGCGTCAACCACTCAGGTTTCCCCTGCCGCAGCTGCAGTCACAGGTCCGGCTCCAAAAGTCGAACCAAAGCAGTAGCATTGGGTCCAAGCAGCAACGCGAAGCTCCCAAACGCAAGGAGCCGCCCCAAGGCGGCTCCCGATCGCGTCAGCCTGATTCAGTTCGATCGACTCAGAAGCCACCCATGCCGCCGCCGGCCGGCATGGCGGGCGGGGCATCCTTCTTCGGCGCCTCGGCGACCATGGCTTCGGTGGTCACCAGCAGGCCGGCCACGGAGGAGGCGTCCTGCAGCGCGGTGCGCACCACCTTGGCGGGATCGATGATGCCCTTCTCGATCATGTCGACATAGTCCTCGGTCTGGGCGTCGAAGCCGAAGGTCTCGGACTTGTTCTCCAGGATCTTGCCGACCACGATCGACCCCTCGACGCCGGCATTCTCCGAGATCTGGCGGATCGGAGCTTCGAGCGCCTTCAGCACGATGTTGATGCCGGCCTGCACGTCGGCGTTGGCGTTGGTGAGACGGCCGACCGCCTTCTTGGCGCGCAGCAGCGTCACGCCGCCGCCGGGGACGATGCCTTCCTGCACCGCGGCGCGGGTGGCGTTGAGCGCGTCCTCGACGCGGTCCTTCTTCTCCTTGACCTCGATCTCGGTCGCGCCGCCGACGCGGATCACCGCGACACCGCCGGCAAGCTTGGCCAGACGCTCCTGCAGCTTCTCACGGTCGTAGTCCGAGGTGGTCTCCTCGATCTGGGCCTTGATCTGCCCGACGCGGGCCTCGATCTCCGGCTTCTTGCCGGCGCCCTTGACGATCGTGGTGTTCTCCTTGTCGATCACGACCTTGCCGGCGCGGCCGAGCATCTTCACCGTGACGTTCTCGAGCTTCATGCCGAGATCGTCGGAGATCAGCTGGCCACCGGTGAGGATCGCGAGGTCTTCCAGCATGGCCTTGCGGCGATCGCCGAAGCCCGGCGCCTTGACGGCGGCGACCTTGAGGCCGCCACGCAGGCGGTTGACGACCAGGGTCGCCAGCGCCTCGCCCTCGACGTCCTCGGCGATGATGACGAGCGGCTTGCCCGACTGCACGACGGCTTCGAGCACCGGCAGCATGGCCTGCAGGCCGGAGAGCTTCTTCTCGTGCAGGAGGATGTAGGCGTCCTCGAGCTCGGCGGTCATCTTCTCGGGGTTGGTGACAAAGTACGGGCTGAGATAGCCGCGGTCGAACTTCATGCCCTCGACGATGTCGACTTCGGTGTCGAGCGACTTGTTTTCCTCGACGGTGATGACGCCTTCGTTGCCGACCTTCTGCATCGCCTGCGCGATCATCTTGCCGATGGCGGCATCGCCGTTGGCCGAGATGGTGCCGACCTGGGCGACCTCGGAAGACGACGCGACCGGCTTGGCGCGCTTCTCGATGTCCTTGACGACGGCATGGACCGCGATGTCGATGCCGCGCTTGAGGTCCATCGGGTTCATGCCGGCGGCAACCGATTTGGCGCCTTCGCGCACGATCGCCTGGGCCAGCACGGTCGCGGTGGTGGTGCCGTCGCCGGCGAGGTCGTTGGTCTTGGAGGCGACCTCACGCACCATCTGGGCACCCATGTTCTCGAACTTGTCCTCGAGCTCGATCTCCTTGGCGACGGTGACGCCGTCCTTGGTGATGCGGGGGGCGCCGAACGACTTCTCGATGACGACGTTGCGGCCCTTCGGACCGAGCGTCACCTTGACCGCGTTGGCGAGAATGTCGACGCCGCGCAGCATGCGATCGCGCGCGTCTCCGGAAAACTTGACGTCCTTGGCAGCCATTGTCTGCAATCCCTGTTGTGTCGTGATGTGTCGTGCGTGGTGATGTGCGGCGGAACGATGGATGCCCGGACCTGATGATCCGGGCATGGCATTCAGCGGCCGTTCAGGCTGATGGCCCTAGGCCATCACGCCCATGATGTCCGACTCCTTCATGATCAGGAGCTCTTCGTTGTCGATCTTGACCTCGGTGCCCGACCACTTGCCGAACAGGACGCGGTCGCCGACCTTGAGGTCGATCGGGATCAGCTTGCCAGCCTCGTCACGGCCGCCGGGGCCGACCGCGACGACTTCGCCCTGGGACGGCTTTTCCTTGGCTGTGTCGGGGATGATGATGCCGCCCTTGGTCTTTTCCTCGGCGTCGATACGTTTGACCACGACACGGTCATGCAGCGGACGAAATTTGGACTTAGCCATGACGTTTCCCTTTGGAGGCTCGCTTTTTTCGAAAGCAGCGGAAGTGGGTGGCGGCGCCGCCGTCCTTCCTCTTCCCGAGGGGCGAACGGCGCGCTTAGCAATCGGTCTTTCCGAGTGCTAATAGTGCGCAGGGGATATGGCTTGGCTGCGATCCTGTCAAGCAAAGGTGGTTAAGCGATTGGTGAGGCGGATATAGGATGGTGGCATTGGAAACTTGTTCGGGGCTCGGGCGTATCAAAGGACGTCATTGCTCCGGCAGCGGTTTTGCGCTTGGCTGCGGGAGGGATGCGGCCATGGTCTTGTTCGGGGGAATGCCATGATCAGTTCAGCTCACGCGCGCACGGTTGCCAATCTGGCGGCGGCCTCTTGCCTGGCGCTGCTGTTGGGGGCCTGCGGCGGCGGCATGAGCCTGCCGTCCTTCTCTTCGTCCCAGCCTGCGCCTGAGGCCGAGCCCGGCGTCGCGCCGGAAATGCCGGCCTCGATCCGCGCCGACGAGATCGTCGGCCGCTGGGGCCTCGCCTCGTTCCAGAACCCGGCCGACCGCGCCCGCACCGAGGCAGCGGCGAGGGCCCAGTGCAAGAATCCCTACGTGATCGGCGCCGGGTCCTCCGGCGGGGTGGTCATGCATCTGGCCGACCAGGCAACGCCCCAGGAGCTGCGGCTGAAGGGCTCGCCGAGCGGCAAGAACTATATCGGCCCGTCCGGTCCGACGCCCGGCGAGCAGGACCGCGAGATCGTCTCTTTCGACGGCCGCGTCATGATCACCCGCTTCGTCGACAAGGACGCCGCCACCCGCTACGGCAACATGGTCTATGTCCGCTGCGCGCCGCGGGCGTGACCGGGGTTTCGGCCTAACCACTCGTCATTGCGAGCGAAGCAATCCAGTCTGTCTCCGCGGAGGCAGCTTGGATTGCTTCGTCGCTTCAGCGCAAAATTGCTGCGCAATTTTGTCGCGAGCTCCTCGCAATGACGAGAAACAAAAAATGCCGGCCCGAGGGCCGGCATTTTGTTTGTCTGTTTGCGCGTCCGCTTAGTCGAACAGCGCGTCGATGTCGTCCTGCGAGGCATGGCCGACGTCGCCGGCGAGCTTCGGGCCGTTGAGGAGCTTGTCGTCCTCGCTGCGAGTGTCGACCGGCGCCGGCACGTGAGCCTTGATGGCGTCGACGCCGCCCCAGATCTCCATCATCGCGTTGATGTGCTGCTCGATGAACTTCATCGTGCTCATGACCTTGCTGATGCGCTGGCCGGTCAGGTCCTGGAAGTTGCAGGCTTCGAAGATCGAGATGACCCGCTCCTGGATGTCGTCGGCAAGCCGCTTCTGCTGGTCGGCCGATTGCACCTTGGACATCGCGCTGGCCGCCTGGTCGATCGACTCGGCGGCTTCGAGGATCTGCTGGGTCGCCTGTTCGGTGCCGCCGACCACTGCACCGAGCTCGCCATTGACCTTGGCCATCTCGCCGCCGTCGAAGCTCTTGCCGTGCAGGGTCGCGATCTCGCGCTTGGTGCGGTCGATGGCGTCGTGGATGAGGTCGAGCTCGACCTTCAGCTTCTCGCACTGTTCGATCTGGGCGCGGTAGGTTTCCAGCAGCGCGCGCGTATCGGCAACTTCCTGCGCCACGACGGCATCGCTCGGCGGCAGCGCGGCTTGGCTGCTTCGTGCCATCTGGGCGCGGATCGCGCGCAGCTCCGCCATGATTTCGCTATGCATCGGGCCGGCCTCTTCAGTCACGTCTAAAACTGGCATCTCGCCACCGGCGATATCCTCGACACGAAAACGCTTGCGGTGAACAGCCATCAGGATACTCCCCCCACCTCACTCACGCGTCTTTGTAGACAGAAGCAATTTAACACGAGGTTCACGTCAGGAACTGTTGTGCAGCCGCGCGCGACGGCGCGCAAACGCACGATTAACCATGAGGCTTTGCCTTTCATCGAAAATAAACGCTGATCGGGAAATTGCAGCGTTGCTCGCGACGTGGTGAATCGAAACGCCTGATCTGTTTACCAAACGCAACGGAGTTTGCTCTTTATTGACCACGTCGGGGACGCGAAAAATCAGCCAGCGCGTTCGGCGGCGAATGCAACTAGACGAAACAGTACAGAGTACGTCGATGTTCAAGAAAATGTCTGTTGCGCTGCTCGGCAGCGCATGCGCCTTCATTGTCGGCGCGACCAGCGCCAGCGCCTTCGACAATAGCGTGCCGAACGATCCGCCCGCGGTGCTCTACCAGCCGCGTGTAACCCCCGCGCCGGTGCGCGTCGCCTCCAATGCCAGTATGGGCGGCGGTTTCATCGAGTTCCTGTTCGGCGACGGACCCGGCCGCGGCCCGGCCTATGCGCCGGAGCAGCCGATCTATCAGCAGCAGCCCGCTTACGCCGATCCGCGTCGCATGCCGCCGATGGGCGAGCCGCAGATGCAGGGCGGCTATCAGCAAGGCGCAAGCTACCAGCAGGAAGCGATCGATCCGCGGCAGCGTCCGTTCGATCCGAAATTCGAGAAACAGCTGGTCGACTATAGCGGCAAGGAAGGCGCCGGCACCATCGTCGTCGATTCCAACAACAAGTTCCTCTACCTCGTCGAGGGCAACGGGCGGGCGCTGCGCTATGGCATCGGCGTCGGACGCGAGGGCTTCACCTGGACCGGCGTGAAGTCGATCACCGCCAAGCGCGAATGGCCCGATTGGACGCCGCCGGCGGAGATGATCGCCCGCCGCCCTGACTTGCCGAGGCACATGGAAGGCGGCCCGGAAAATCCGCTCGGCGCGCGTGCAATGTATCTCGGTTCCACGCTCTATCGCATCCACGGCTCCAACGAGCCCTGGACCATCGGCACCAACGTTTCCTCCGGTTGCATCCGCATGCGCAACGAGGACGTCATCGACCTCTATGGCCGCGTCAATGTCGGCACCAAGGTCGTGGTGATGTGAGACTCTGACGTTTGATGTGAAAACGGCCGCCTCATCGGCGGCCGTTTTTGTTTGGCGCGTCGCGCGGCTTTACGCGTAATCGCTGCCGCCATCGTCACCGCCGCCGAAATCGCTGTCGTCGGCCGTGTCCATATTGTCGTTGTTGTCGTAGTTCTGGTCGTCGTTGTCGCGATCGTTCGAGGCCTGGTCGAAGAAGCCCTGACGGGAATCCCGGTTCGACCCGATGTCATCGAGGCCTGCGTCGCGCGCGAGCGAGCCGCCGGACTGGTCGCCGCCCCAAGGACTGCCACCCGTGGAGCCGCCACCGCGCTCCTCGATGATGGTGGTGTCGCCGAAAGCCTGGTGCGATCCGCCGCCCATCATGCCGCGAATGCTGGAGAGCAGCAGCGAGCCGCCGACCACGCCGGCCGCGGCCGCCGCCGCCGTGCCGAGGAACGAGCCGCCGCCACCGCCGACCGGCGGCGCGCCATAGCCCTGTCCGTATCCTTGTCCATATCCCTGGCCTTGTCCGTAAGCCTGACCGTAAGGCGGCTGTCCGTAGCCGGGCTGGGCCTGCTGCATCGCCTGACCGCTGTTCCAGACCGGCCGCTGCTCGCGTGGCGGCACATTCGGAACCGAGCCGCGCGATTGGCTCGTGCCAAACAGCGTGTCGCGCATGGTGTCGAGAAAACCGCCGGACTGCGGCTGCTCGGGCGCATGGGCCGCTTCCAGCTCCTGGATGCGGTTATGGGCGCGCTTGAGCGCTTCGTCCTGCAACAGCGTGGTCTGCACCAGCGCATAGACCGCGCCGGGTGCCTTGCGCAAGCCGTCCGAAATCGCGGCAATCGCGTCGGGATCGCGCGGTGCATTTTCCAGTTTCGAAAGCCGGTCGAAAAGCTCGTCGACGAGTTGGCGTTCCTGCGGCGTCATGGTCAGTCTCCCTCGCGCGAAACAAGCGCAAGCGGGATGTAGGGTTCCATTGTGGCCCCAACAGTGGCGGCAGGATTAAATTTCGGTATGCGACAGACTGCCCCAAAGCTTAACCTTTCAGGGTCGGCTTTCGCCGATTTCATCCCAATGTCACATGGCTCGTCGCGAGGAGCTGTGCGAAGGCGTCGCTTGCAAGATAGGCATGCTCGCGTTCCCTGACATCGGTCATCGGGTCGAGACCGGCGAGAACCTCGTCGACAAAGCCGGGATGGCACATGACGAGGCCGCCTTCGGGCAGGCCTGCGAGGAATTGCCGCATCAGCTCGCCGAACTCGGCCGCGCGGGTGAAATCATAGGCGCCGGCAAAGGCGGGATTGAATGCAAGGCCGGCGCGGCCCGCACGGCGGCGGAACTGTGCGCTGAGCAGATCGAGCACCAGGCCTTTCGGAGAGGCCAGCCGCTGCGCCAGCGGCAAATCGCGTCCGCCCTGGCGCACCCAGGCCTTTGGCGCGATCTCGCTGACGGCCTCGACAAAGCCGTCGCGCACTTGCGGAAACAGCTGCACGTGCTGATGGCCGTCGACGAAGTCGGGCGCCCGGCCGAAGGCTTCCGCGAACGCCAGCAGCTGCGCCCTCACTTCGTTGCGAAAGAACTCGCTGTCGAGCCGCCGCAAAAATCCTGCACGCAGCAGTTTTGGAAAGGCCATGAACATGTCGCCGTCCAAGGGGCGGAAATGCATGGTGAGGGGGCGGAACGGCGCAGACAGCGTCACATGCAATCCGATCGCGCAGCGCGGGCTCGCCTTCGCGGCGGCAGAAAGCGCGTCGACCTCGCGCTGCTCGATCGCGGGGCCGACCATCATCACAGACGTCGCGTTGAGGCGGCCGCGTTCGATCAGGTCGCGAATGGCGCGGTTGACGCCGGGACTGATGCCGTAATCGTCGGCGCAGAGCCAGATCTGCCGCAAGCGCGCGGCCGTGCTCATTCGGCCGCGGTCCTGTTGGATGCGTCCTGGCTCGAAGCGTCCTGGCTCGAAGCGTCCTGGCTTGAAGCGTCCTGACTTGAAGCGTCCTGGGCCTTGTCGGCACCAAAATGCTTTTCGCTGTGCTCGGCGACGAAGTAGATCGGACGCGCCTTCAGCTCGGAGAGGATCTTGCCGATATATTCGCCGACGATGCCGATCATGATCAGCTGCACGCCGCCGATCGTCATCAGGCCGACCACGAGCGAGGGATAGCCCGGCACCTGCTTGCCCGTCGTGAACACCTCCCACAGGATCGAGAGGCCGAACAGGAAGGCGACGCCGGCAAGCGCGACTCCGAGCAGGCTGGCGAAGCGCAGCGGCGCCACCGAGAACGAGGTCAGGCCCTCGATCGACAGGCCGAGCAGGCGGGCAGCGTTGAAAGTGGTGACGCCATGGGCGCGCGCCGCAGGCTCGTAATCGACGCGAATCTGGCGGAAGCCGATCCAGCTGGCCAACCCCTTGAAGAAGCGGTTGCGCTCCGGCAGTTGCCGAAGCGCGGTGACCGCGCGCGGCGAGAGCAAGCGGAAGTCGCCGGCGTCCTCCGGAATCTTCTGGCGCGCGCCCCAATTGATCAGCGCGTAGAAGCCGTGCACGGCGAGGCGGCGCAGGAAGGTCTCGTTGTCGCGATGCGCCTTGGCGGTGTAGACGACGTCATAGCCGTCATCGATCCAGTGCCGCACCAGCTGCTCGATCAGGGCGGGCGGATGCTGACCGTCGCCGTCCATGAACATGACAGCGCCGAGCCGGGCATGGTCGAGGCCGGCCATCAAAGCCGCCTCCTTGCCGAAATTGCGCGACAGCGAGACGACCTGGACGTCGATCGCGTCGGCTGGCAGCGAGCGTGCGATCGACAACGTGCTGTCCGTGCTGCCGTCGTCGACATAGACGACCTCGCAAGAGAGGCGGTAGCGTTGCCGCAAGGTCTTGGCGAGATCGCAGATGCGCTGGTGCAGGGCGGCCAGGCCCGCCGCCTCATTATAGACGGGGACGACAATCGACAGCCCCTTCGCAGCGGCATTCGCTGCGGTGGTCGTCAGGGCGGAAACATCAGAGCCCAGCGTCATCGATCAAGGTTCCAGAGCGCGTTCAGGATCATCGGGGCAGCATATGATAGCTGCAGCTTGCTGTCGCTACGCTGAACGGAGCTGCTCAACGAGCTTTGGGCTCACTACCGCAGGAAAGTCTCAAGCTTGGCGAACAGCGGGTTTTCCCGATCGAACACGTAGTCGAGCGAGACCACCGAGACGGTCTCGGCCCCGTGTTCGCGCAGGAAGCTCGCCAGCGCATAGATCTGCCCAGGTGGGCAGTGCAGCGTGAGCATGCCCGACGAGGTCGGCCCGCCGAACGGAGCCTCGACGCCGAAGCGGCTGTGAGCTTCGCCGAGCAGGGTGGCGTCGCATTGCCGGAAGCGGGTCCGGACCTCGCGGTATTTGTTGGCGCGCGCCCGGGCCGCGATGTGGTCGAGGATGATGCGCGCGGTCTCGCGGGCTTGCGGCGACCAGTCGGCATCTTTCGAGGCGACCAGATTGGCCTGGCTGCGCAGGATCACGCCGTCGTCGAGCACCCGCAGGCCGTTGGCGGCAAGCGTCGCACCCGTCGTGGTGATGTCGACGATCAGCTCGGCGCTGCCGGCCGCCGGCGCGCCCTCGGTCGCGCCCGCGCTTTCAACGATGCGGTAATCGCTGATGCCGCGCTGCGAGAAGAACGCGCGGGTGAGATTGATGAACTTGGTCGCGACCCGCATCCGCATGTGATGCTGCTCGCGGAAGCCGGTGGCGACGTCGTCGAGATCGGCCATGGTGCGGACGTCGATCCAGGCCTGCGGCACCGCGACCACGACGTCGGCATAGCCGAACCCCAGTCCGTCGATCAGCGACACGCGCTTCTCCGCGTCCGCGATGTTGTCGCGCACCAGGTCTTCTCCGGTGACGCCGAAATGCGCGTAGCCGCGCGACAATTGCGCGGCGATCTCGCTCGCCGAGAGATAGGCGACCTCGACATTGTCGAGGCCCGCGATCGTGCCGCGATAGTCGCGGGCGCCGCCGGCCTTCGACAGCTTGAGCCCGGCGCGGGCGAAGAAGGCTTCGGTATTTTCCTGAAGACGGCCCTTGGAGGGAACGGCCAGGACGAACGGCGCGCTCATGGCTTAAGCTCCCACCTTGCGGCCGATGCTGGTCAGCGCATCCACCCAGACCGAGAAGCCGACCGCCGGTATAGGAGCGGCCGCTCCGAGCTGGGTCATCAGTCCATCATAGCGACCACCGGCAACCAGCGGCTCGGTGCCGTTACCCCTGTGATGCACTTCGAATTCAAACCCTGTGTAGTAGTCGAGGCCGCGCCCGAACGCGGTCGAGAAGCGCGTGCTCTTCACGTCGATACCGCGCGCGGCCATGAAGCCGACCCGGCTCTCGAGCTGGTCGATCGCGCCATTCAGATCGAGCCTTGCCTCAGCGGTGAGCGCGCGTAGCGCGGCGACCGCCTCGTCCGGATTGCCCGATATCGACAGAAAGCGCTTCAGCACGGCGATCGCCTCGCGCGGCAGCGCGCCACTCTTCAAGGTCGATTGCTCGAGGAAGCGGTCGGCGATCTCGGCCGTGGTGCGGCCGCCGACATTGGTGGTGCCGGCAATCGACATCAGGTCGGTGACGAAGGCCAGCGCCGCCTTGCGGTCGGAGCCGGCGAGCGCCGCCAGCACGCCCTCATATTCGCTGCGGGTCGCGGTAGTCTCGGCTGCCAGCCGCTCCAGATCCTGCTCGAGGCTGATCTTGCGATTGAAGTCCTTGACCAGGCGGCGGCGCCAGACCGGATAAAGATTGAGCGCGTCGAGCAGCGCGTTGAACAGCGCGACGTCGCCGGTGCGGACCTCGACGTCGCGCACGCCGAAAGCGGCGGTCGCCTCCAGCGCCAGCGCCAGCGTCTCGGCATCGGCGGCAGCGCGATCCTGGCGGCCGAACGATTCGATTCCGGCCTGAAGGAATTCGCTGGCCTGTCCGCTGCGGTAGCGGAACACGGGACCCAGATAGCTGAACCCGGCCGGCTGGCCGGCGCGGCTGGATGCGAGGTAGTCGCGCGCCACGGGGATCGTCAGGTCGGGGCGCAGGCAGAGCTCTTCGCCGGACAGGTCCGTCGTCAGATAGAGGCTCTTGCGGATGTCCTCGCCCGACAGGTCCAGGAATGGCTCGGCCGGCTGCAGAATGGCGGGCTCGGCCCTGACATAGCCGGCCTGCGCGAACGACAGCAGCAGCGTGTCCGCCCAGGCGGCGGAGCCGGCAGCATTTGAGGTGGCAGTCGCGGTCATAACAGGGGTCCATCATCCCGGGAGAACCGGGCAGGCAAGGGGAGGCCAAAGAGAGGCCAAGGAAAGGCAGAGGAATTGGCGCAGCCCTTAGCATGGTCGGAAAACGGTTTCGACCTCCAAAGGATCAATCGCTTAACGACTTTGAGACTGCCCAGGCGGCCTAGGCTGGATCCCCTGCTCGGCTCACGGAGCCGGAGGGCGATTCGCGGTAAAGGTATTTTTATACCTATATTGGCTTTTGCCGCCTCGTCAGAGTGGCCGGAGAAGCCTTGCTTCACTCACAGCCAGGGCAGTCTCCGCGCTCTTCCACGATCGATGCTTCGTGCACGCCAGCTTCTGGGGTGTCGGAGGTCGCGCCATCGGCGAGTTGCTCTGCCAGATCGAGAATTCTCTGCCTCTTGCGCGCGTCCGTGATGCCGCGAAAAGCTTTGATCAGACCTAGTGCCTGGCGCTCCCAAACATCGTCGTCCATGGCCATTCATTCCTGTCGGGCCGCCGGCTGAACGGAGCAGGCATCATCGAAAGAGTTGGATGCTGTCGTGCATCGAAGTCACAGCAGCCATCGACCTGACCGTCGTCTCGCAGCCGCGATGTCGATCGGAACATCGTCCGAAGCGCGTCTCATCCATCCGCAACGTTACTGCCCGTTACAATGAGAGATTGAGAATACTTGGCAAGTTGTCACATACTCAATTTGGGTATGCCTGATCGTACGTTCCCTGCTGCCTTCGTCTACAAGATGAATGATGGTTTCCGATTCATGCGCAATGCTTCTGATGTCATCCGGACGGTCTCGCGGCACACGCTGGCCTACATGCTGTTTTCGATCAGCGAGATGTTCCGGAACTACGAAGAATTCGATCCGATGGACCTTCTGATCGTTCATGCGATTCTCAATGCGAACGTCATCAGTGTGATGAACGATCCGTCGCTGGACGAGAAGTTTTCGAGCATTCACACGGTCGAGCCGGACGCGATCAAGCAGGGCGTGTCGCGAGCGGCGCTCTCCCGGTTCCTGAGCCTGCCGCTGGAGACGGTTCGCCGTCGCGTGGCGGGCCTGAAGCGGCGGAAGATTCTCGCCGAGACCAAGGCCGGACTGATCGTGACCGAGCAGAACGCATTCAAGTTCGGCAACAACCACGAACTGCAGAAGACCAATATGCTGCTGCTCACAAAATTGCTTCGCGATCTCAAACGCGCCGGCATCAACGGACCGGATGATCTGAGTGCAGCCAAATTCGCGGTCGCGGCGAAGGAAGCGAAGTAAGCGACGGGATATGGATCAAAGCCTTCTCAACATCACCCGCGACGGCGCGAACAAGAGTGCGGCGGAACGCTTGTTGTCGTTCCAGGGACTCAAGCCGTCCTCGGCGCTCGAGCTGCAGACGTACGACATCGATCATTTCGGCGACAGTGAGAAACATGCCGGCGCGTCGAGCATGCCGTTATCATCAGGCTCGACTGCGATCATGCGTGCGCGGCTCAGCCTGCCGAATCTGAGCCTGTCGCTGGTGAAGACCTTCCCGCGGATCATTCGCGGGTATCAATTGGCACACGCCGCGGCCGTGGTGGTGCCGATGGACCAGGTGACCTCGACGCGCATCAATGGGCAGTCAATCGGCAGCTCCATCGTCGTTCTGAAGGGCGCCTCCGACTGCCTGGTCCATGAGCCGGTCGGCCGTCTGATCGGTGTCATCTACTTCACGCCGCCCGCGTGCGAGCCCTGGTCTAGCCTGGATGGTTATCATTTGCTGAGCCCGGCATCGGACATGCTAGCGTCCCTGCGCGGCCAGATTTCCGCGACGCTTGAAACTGCGGCCAACGATCCGGACTTGCTGAACGAGCCGGCGTCGCGAGCGGCCGTCGAACAATCGCTGCTCAGCGTGATGAACGCTGCCATCGCAACCAGCGTGGACAGCCGTTCGGGCCACGCCACGACGTCGACCTATCTGCGGATCGTCGCCGAGATGGAAAGCTTGATCCGGCACGATCTGACGATCTGGCACAAGACCACCGAAATGGCGGAGCGGGTGGGCGTGTCGGTCCGGACTCTCCAGAGTGCGACGCAGGCCATCTGCGGCGTGAGCCCGCATCGCTATTCCAGGGTCTTGCGCCTCTGGTCGGTGCGCCGGCAGCTGCGCACCGGCCCGGCACGGCGCAGCGTGAAGGCCTGCGCCATTGCGCACGGCTTCTGGCATTTGAGCGAGTTCGCCGCGAGCTACAGGGCGGCGTTCGGAGAGTTGCCATCCGAAACTCTGCATCGATCGCTGCGCGAGCATGGCTAGGGCCATGATCGTTCGCCCGGCGTGACGACCTAGCTGCCCCAATCGCCCAGCACGGCTTGGACCAGTGCCAGCGCCGCCACTGCGGCCGTATCGGCCCGCATGATTCGCGGGCCCAGGGCCAGCCGCAGGATTTTCGGCTGCCTCAGCAGCAGGGCACGCTCTTCCTCGGCAAAGCCGCCCTCCGGGCCGATCAGCACGTCGATACCTTGGCCCGCCTCGCTTGCGCCTTGCAGGCTTTGGATAGGGCTTTGGACCTCCGCCGCCTCGTCGCAGAAGATGAGCAGGCGGTCGGCAGGGCGCTGACCGAGATACCGCTCCAGCGGCACCGGTTCGGCAACCGCGGCGATGCTCAAAATACCGCATTGCTCCGCGGCCTCGACGACGTTGGCGCGCATCCGCTCGGTGTTGACCCGGGAGGCCTGGGTGAACCGGGTCAGGACCGGTTGAAGCCTGGCGGCGCCCATTTCGATGGCCTTCTGCACCATGTAGTCGAGCCTGGCGTGCTTGAGCGGGGCGAAGACATAGGCGAGGTCGGGCAGCCGGTCCTGGGGGCGGACCTGCTGGAGGATGATGAGGCTATCGGGTCGCTTGCGGCCCTCGATCGCGGCCTGCCATTCGCCATCGCGGCCGTTGAAGGCCAAAACCTCGGCTCCAGCTGCAAGCCGCAGCACATTGCCGAGATAATTGCTCTGGTCGCGGTCGAGCGGAACCCTGGCGTCCTGGGCCAGGGCGGCGTCAACGAACAGGCGGGGGCCGCGAAAATCGTGGGAGGGCATTCGTTCAGGTCCGGTTTGTGGCCGTTCTTAACCGAAAGCCGTAGATTGGGGGGTAAATATCGCCGGATTGGTGCGTCGGCGCGCCGCGCTATTGCCCTATTCGACGGGTTGTTAAGCGCTGGCGGGAATCGTAAAAACGCCAGCACGCTGGTCGCGCTTCAATTGGGAAGACGCCTGAACCCCGTAGCTCCTGCCGGAGAGACACTCTTGATGATCCGTCGTTTGATGGTTCCGATCACTGCCGCCATGGTCGTCATGGGCGCCGCGGGCGCTTATGCCCAGGGGTTCCCGGCCCCGCTGCCCAATCAATCCGCGGCCGATCCCGCATTTCCACCCGTGAACGGCCGGGCGCCGGTCGCCTCCGTCGGCGCCGCGCCACAGGCCTCGTTCCCGGTCAATGGTGCAGCTCCTATTGGCGGCGCAGGCGCCTTCAGCGCCGCTCCGCCGACCCAGGCCGGTCCTGGCGAGGAGTGCATGAAGGCCTTCGTGCCGCTGCGCGAGGACGCCGAGAAGCGCGGCAAGATGATCAAGGCCGCGAGCGATCGCCATGCCCCGCCTGACGAGGCCTGCAAGCTGATCAGGGGCTTCGGCCAGGCCGAGCTCAAAATGATCAAATACATCGAGACTCATGCCGCCAAATGCGGAATCCCGCCGACCGTCGCCGCGCAGATGAAGGAAGGTCACAAGAACACCGAGTCCATGCAGACCAAGGTCTGCAACGTCGCGCAGCAGATGGCGAACGGGCCGCGCGGTCCGGCCGGTCCGTCGCTGAGCGAGGTGGTGGGCACGGGCGCGGCGCCGGAAGCCAATGCCAGCAAGAAGGGCGGCAGCACCTTCGACACGCTCAACGGCAACGTCCTCACCCGATGAGCGACACATCCGCCCGCGTTGCCGATTCCACCGGCAACTGGGTCGATACGCTCGCGCCACAATGGGCGCGGCCTTACTTGCGCGTCTCCCGCTTCGATCGCCCGATCGGGTCCTGGCTTTTGCTGATGCCGTGCTGGTGGTCGGTCGCGCTCGCGAGTGGCATGGCGCATGACACGAGCCGCCTGCCGCTCACCATCGTCCTGTTCTTCATCGGCGCCTTCGTGATGCGCGGGGCGGGCTGTACCTGGAACGACATCACCGACCGCGACCTGGATGCCAAGGTCGAGCGCACCCGCTCGCGGCCGCTGCCCGCGGGGCAGATCAGCGTGAAGCAAGCGCTGGCCTTCATGATCGCGCAAGCGCTGATCGGCCTCGTTGTGCTGCTCCAGTTCAACCGCTTTGCGGTGGCGACCGGCATCGCCTCGCTCGTGGTCGTCGCCATCTATCCTTTCATGAAGCGTGTCACCTGGTGGCCGCAGGTCTTCCTCGGTCTTGCCTTCTCCTGGGGCGCGTTGATGGGCTTTGCCGTCATCTTCGGACGCATCGACCTCACTGCGCTGGTGCTCTATGCAGGGTCGATCGCCTGGGTGATCGGCTATGACACCATCTATGCGCATCAAGACTCCGAGGACGACGCCCTGATCGGGGTCAAATCCACTGCGCGCCTGTTCGGCGCGCATACACACCAGGCGCTGATCCTGTTCTATGGACTTGCCGTAGTGCTGATCGGCGTTGCGCTGGCGTCAGGCGATGTGCGCTGGCCAGCCTGGCTTGGCCTTGCGGCCTTCGCCGGGCACCTGGCCTCGCAGATCATGCGTTTGAGGATCGAAGACCCGGAACTGTGCAAGCGCCTGTTCAAGTCGAACCGCGATGCAGGGCTTTTACTGTTTGCGGGATTGCTGGTCGACGCGGTGATGCGGGCGGCGTAGGTGGTGTCGTAGGGTGGGCAAACGCGCCCTTGCGCCGTGCCCATGATCTCTCAATGATTTAGATGGAAAAGGTGGGCACGCTTTCGCTTTGCCCACCCTACTGCACCTGTGATTGCCGCTCAGTTCCGCGCGATGATCTCGCGTTCCTCGCGGTGGACCGGCAGTTCGCGCGCCATGGCGGTGCGGCGGCGCATCAGGAATTTCGGACGGCGGGCGCGGATCGCGTTGGCGCGGCGGCGGCGCGGTGCCGGCTTGCGGGCGCCTTCGTCGAGCTGCGGCAGCGCGAAGATCTCGCTCCAGATCGCCCAGGCTTCTGTGAGTTCGTCGCCGTCGGCACTGACCAGCAGCGGAACGGAGAGCGAGGGATCGCGGTGCACGAGGACGAGGGTCTGTGCCTCGTCATTGCCGCGCAGTGCGAGCCCGGTGAAGTCGCTGACGCGGACGTTGATCGCCATCTGCATGCCGCGCACGGCACGGCGCAGCACGACACGCTCGCGATGAAGCTCGATCTGCCTGGTGTAGCCGTCGGCGCGCGGATCATGCGCATCGAAGCGGACCGGAAGGGAAAGAGGGTCGAGCCGCAGAGAGCGGCTCGACCCGGCGGGGTTGGCCCCGCATGTTGCTGTTTGACGCCTCACGGCTTTCGTTCTCCCCGCCAGGATTATGTTCCCGGTCGATGCGAGGACGTTAGCGCAGGCCGTTCCGAAACCGCTTAAAAAGGCTGGTTAATCCAACCTCACCGCCCGCCATGATTGACAAGACCTTGGCGCGCATGATTGACGAGACGTTGCGTAAGAGCAGCGAATCTGAGCCTTCTGCGGGCTGAAAGTGCTTGAAGTCCGCACCATTTGGGCACATCTGGTGTTCAGGGCCTAAGATCGCCCCGAAACCTCCCGCGCCCCAACAGGATTTCGTTCGTGAACTCTTCACCATCCGCAAGCTCGACGTTGTCCTCCAAAGCCAATCGCGACCTGTTTGACCAATCCGCGCTGTCGGATCTGGCGCAACGCCTGGTCGAGGCGGCGAAGCGCGCCGGCGCCGATGCGGCCGATGCGGTCGCGGTGCGCGGCATCTCGCAAGGCGTCGAGGTGCGCGACGGCCGCGTCGAGGAATCCGAGCGGTCCGAGGGCGACGATGTCGGCCTGCGCGTGCTCGTCGGCCAGCGTCAGGCCGTTGTCTCGACCAATGACGCCAGCGGCGATGCCGTCACCAAGCTTGCGGAACGCGCGGTGGCGATGGCGCGGGTCGCGCCCGACGACAAATTCGTCGGCCTCGCTGATCCGGCACTGCTGGCGCGCGACTTCCCCGATCTCGATCTGCTCGATCCCGATGTGCCCGCGACTTCAGAGCTGGAGCGCCGCGCGCTCGAAGCGGAGGCGGCTGCGCTTGCGGTGAAGGGCGTGTCGAAATCCGGCGGCGCTTCGGCGTCATCAGGTATGGGCGGCATGGTGCTGGTCACCTCGACCGGCTTCCACGGCTCTTACTTGCGTTCGAGCCAGGGCATCTCGGCGACCGCGATCGTCGGCGAAGGCACCGGCATGGAGCGCGACTACGATTTCACTTCGGCGCCGCACGCTGCCGATCTGTTGTCGCCGGAAGCCGTCGGCCGCTCCGCCGGCGAGCGCACCGTGGCACGCTACAATCCGCGCAAGGTCGAAACCTGCAAGGTGCCCGTGGTGTTCGACCCGCGCGTTGCCGGCTCGCTGGTCGGCCATGTCGTTGGAGCCATCAACGGCGCCTCGATCGCGCGCAAGACCAGCTTCCTGAAGGACAAGCTCGGCCAACAGCTGTTTTCGAACAACATCCGCATCATCGACGATCCCCTGCGCAAGCGCGGCCTCCGCTCGCAGACCTTCGATGCCGAAGGCGTCGCGGTGAAGCGGATCGCGCTGGTCGACGAAGGCGTGCTGACGACCTGGCTGCTCGATTGCGCAACCGCGCGCGAGCTCGGCCTCACCACCACAGGCCACGCCCATCGCGGCGTCTCGTCCTCGCCGTCGCCCGGGCCGTATAATCTGCATCTCGAAGCCGGCACGCCGACGCCGGCCGAGCTCATCTCCGACATCAGCCAAGGCTTTTACGTCACTGATCTGATCGGCTCCGGCGTCAACGGCGTCACCGGCGATTACAGCCGCGGCGCCTCCGGCTTCTGGATCGAGAACGGCGAGCTCACCTATCCCGTCAGCGAGGTGACGATCGCCGGCCATCTGTTCGAGATCTTCAAGTCGATGCAGCCGGCCAACAATCTCGAGTTCCGCTACGGCATCAATGCGCCGACGGTGCGCATCGAAGGACTGACGCTTGGCGGACGCTGACTTTCCCGACGCAACCATTCTGACGCGTGACGCAGCGCTGCTGCAAGACACGGTGCGCGAGGCGGGGAGCCTCGCGCGGTCGATGTTCCGCACCGAGCTGAAGAAGTGGATCAAGGGCGCATCCTCGCCGGTCTCGGAAGCCGACATCGCCGTCAACGATCTGCTCGAAGCGCGCCTGCGCGGTGCCACGCCCGACTATGGCTGGCTGTCGGAGGAGAGCGCTGATGATCAGGCGCGGCTGTCACGGCGGCTGACCTGGGTGGTCGATCCCATCGACGGCACCCGCAACTACCTCAATGGCCATGACGAATGGTGCGTCAGCGTCGCGCTGGTCGAGGTTTCAGCGCCGGTGCTGGCCGCGGTCTACGCGCCGACCACGAACGAATTCTTTTTCGCGGTTCGCGGCCAGGGCACCACGCTGAATGGCCATCAGGTCCGGGCGACGCCCGGGTCCTTGCTCGACTTCGCCCGCATGGCCGGCCCCAAGCCGATGGTCGAGCGACTCAATATGAAAGACGGCGACATCAAGCTGCACCCGCGAATCGGCTCGCTCGCGCTGCGGCTGTGCCGGGTCGCCAATGGCTCCCTGGATGCGGCTTTTGCGGGCGGCAATAGCCATGATTGGGATCTTGCGGCCGCCGATTTGATCGTGCAGGAAGCGGATGGTAGGATGAGCGACCTCTCTGGAGATCCCATCCTCTATAATCGCCGGGAAGTGACGCACGGGGTGCTGGTGGCAGCGGGACGCGATCGTCATGCGAGCATTGTCGCGCATTTTCGCAATCGTCCCTTGCCCTGAAGCGCCCGTCGGCGTGCTTGTCGACCACTGCTTTGCCGGGCAGCCTGTTAGGAACCGAACTCATGTCAGATAGTGCCCCGCAACAACTGCTTCACCTCGTCATCGGCGGCGAGCTGCTCGACCTCGAGCACAACACCTTCAAGAACCTGGACGACGTCGAGATCGTCGGCCTCTACCCGAACTATGCGTCCGCACATGTCGCCTGGCGCGCCAAGGCGCAGAGCACGGTCGACAACGCGCAGATGCGCTATTTCATCGTCCATCTGCACCGGTTGCTCGACCCGAACGAAGAAACGAAGGCGCGTTGAAAAAACTGCTTCGCAATACGCTGCGAAGCAGCTGGTTTCAGCGTGCCGTCGGGGTCCTGGCGGCCGAATATCTGCGTCTGGTCTGGCGGACCAACAGGTTCACGTTCGATCCGCCTGACGTCTATGAGCTCGTCGAGCCGCAGATGCCGGCGATCTTCGCGTTCTGGCACGGCCAGCATTTCCTCACTCCCTTCATCAAGAACAAGGACTCTTACAGGGCCAAGGTGCTGATCTCCCGCCACCGCGACGGCGAGTTCAACGCGGTTGCCGCCGAGCGGCTCGGCATCGGCACCATCAGGGGGTCCGGGGATCACGGCGGCGCGTTCCACCGCAAGGGTGGAGTCGGTGCCTTCAGGGAAATGGTGTACACGCTTCAAGACGGTTGTAATGTCGCGTTGACCGCCGATGTGCCCAAGCGTTCGCGCGTGGCCGGCCTCGGCATCATCATGCTCGCGCGGGAATCGGGGCGGCCGATCATGCCTTTTGCGATGGCGACCAGCCGCTTTATCAGGCTCAAGAACTGGGACCGCACCACCATCAACCTGCCGTTCGGCCGGGGCGCTCTGGTCGGCATCAAGGAAATCCACGTTCCCGCAGACGCCGACGCAGCGAAGATGGAAGAGCTGCGGCAGGAGCTGGAAGACACGTTGAACGAAGCCACACGCCGCGCCTATGCGCAGCTCGGGCGCAAGGGGCCTGCAGATGGCTAGCTCGCTGCCCCATCCCCATGCGGTCCCGAAGTCCCTGCCGATGACGCTGCGGATGTATCGGCGCCTGGCGACGAGCCTCGTGCCGCTCGCGCCTGCACTGATCAAGCGGCGGCTGAAGCAGGGCAAGGAGGATCCCGCGCGCGTCGGCGAGCGGCGGGGGCTCAGCCGGGATGTGCGGCCGCACGGCCCGCTGGTGTGGATCCACGGCGCCAGCGTCGGCGAGGTCCTGGCCGCGGCGGCGCTGATCGAGCGCCTGCGCGATCTCAATTTGCGCATCCTGCTCACCTCAGGCACGGTCACCTCGGCCGCGGTCGTCGCAAAACGCTTTCCGCCCGACGTCATCCATCAATACGTGCCGTATGATTCCCCGCGCTACGTCGCGCGCTTCCTCGACCATTGGAAGCCGTCGCTGGCGCTGTTCATCGAATCCGATCTGTGGCCGAACCTGATCCTGGCGGGCGCGGCGCGCCGGGTGCCGATGGTGCTGATCAACGGGCGGATGTCGCCGCGCTCCTTCCCGCGCTGGCGGCGGATGTTCGGCACCATCTCGGCGCTGCTGTCGCGCTTCGATATCTGCCTCGCGCAGTCGAGGACCGATGCCGAACGCTTCTCCGCGCTCGGCGGCCGCGACGTGGTCACCACGGGCAATCTCAAGCTCGACGTGCCGGCGCCGCCGGCCGATCCCGTCAAGCTCGAACGGCTGATGACGATGACGCGCGGCCGGCCGATCATCGTCGCGGCCTCGACCCACCCGGGCGAGGACGAGATGCTGGTCGCGGCGCATCGCAGCCTCGTCGGCATCTTCCCGCAACTGCTGACCGTGATCGTGCCGCGGCATCCGGATCGCGGCTCGTCGATCTCTGGCATGATCACGGCGTCGGGTCTGAAGCCGGCGTTGCGCTCGCGCGACGAGCAGCTGGCGGCCGCCACCGATGTCTATGTCGCCGACACCATGGGCGAGCTCGGCCTGTTCTATCGCCTCTCGCCTGTTGTTTTCATGGGCGGATCGTTGATCCGCCACGGCGGGCAGAATCCGATCGAGGCGATCAAGCTGGGGGCGGCCATCGTCCATGGCCCGCATGTGTTCAATTTCGCCGATGTCTACGCGGCGCTCGATCAAAGCGGCGGCGCGCGCCAGGCCGACACGCAGGAGGCGCTGACGAAGCAGCTCGGCCTGTTGCTGGCCGAGCCCAGCGTGCGCGACAAGATGCAGCGCGCGGGTGCTGGCGTGGTCGAGGAGCTCGGCGGCGCGCTCGATCGCACCATGACGGCACTCGAGCCGTATCTGATGCAGTTGCGGATCGAGATGGGAGCCGCCAATGCGTGAGCCGGCCTTCTGGTACCGGCCGCGTTCCCCGAAGTCGCATCTCCTCGGCCCATTGGGCGCACTCTATGGCGCCATCACCGCGCGCCGCATGGCGCGCCAGGGCTTTGACGCCGGCATCCCCGTGCTCTGCGTCGGCAATTACCATGTCGGCGGCGCCGGCAAGACGCCGACCGTGCTGGCGCTGACGAAGTTGCTGCGCGAGCTCGGCGAAACCCCTGTGGTGCTCAGCCGCGGCTATGGCGGGCGCCTGAAGGGGCCTGTCATGGTCGACCGCGAACGTCACACCGCCACTGACGTCGGCGACGAGCCCTTGATGATGGTCCGCGACGTACCCGTCGCGGTCGCACGCGATCGTCTCGAAGGCGTCGTGCTGGCGAAATCGCAAGGCGCCACCGTGATCCTGATGGACGACGGCTTCCAGAATCCGAAGCTGCTGAAGGATGCCTCGCTGATCGTGATCGACAGCGAGCGCGGCCTCGGCAACGGCAAGGTGTTTCCCGCAGGTCCGCTGCGCGCGCCGCTCAGGCCACAGCTCGCGCGCACCGATGCGCTGGTGATGATCGGCGACGGCCGCGCCGCCAACGATGTCGCGGCCGAGCTCGCCAAGCGCAACAAGCCCGAGCTGCGCGCTCGCCTGAAGCCGGATGCGGCCTCGGTCGCGCAACTCTTCGGCAAAAAGGTTCTCGCCTTCGCCGGCATCGGCGATCCCGAGCGTTTCTTCCGCACCCTGCGTGCCAGCGGCATCGAGGTCGCGCGCACGCGCCCCTTTGCCGATCATCACATGTTCTCGCAGCTCGAACTCGCCGCGCTCGCAACTGAGGCGCAGCGCGAGCAGCTCACCCTGGTGACGACGGAAAAGGATCTCGCGCGCCTGCGTGGCACCGAGGGCGTGCCCGATGGCATCGTGCCGTTCAAGGTAGCGCTCGAATTCGACGATCCGGCCAAGTTGAAGCAATTGATCAGCGACCATCTCTACAAGGCTCGCGAGCGCCGCTTCAGCCAGCGATAAGATGCTGTCTCTCGTAGAGTGGGCAAAGGCGCTCTTGCGCCGTGCCCACGATCTGTCGCGATCGGAAACAGGTGGTGCTATTCAGCCGACATTCATCGCCAACTCTCTATCGATCTCATTCGATCCTGGAGACACCGATGAAACTGCCCTTTGCCGCCGTTGCCGCCAGCCTTGTGTGCCTGTCTGTCGCGTCGGCGTCGGCGCAAACGACGACGGCTCCCGCGGCTCCAGGCGCCGCGGTGCCGGTTCCTGCGACCAAGCGCGTCGGTTGCCTCGGCTCGACGCAGAATTTGCAGGGCCAGGACAAGCGCGACCAGATGCAGCTCTGCATGGCGCAGGCGCGGCTCGATTGCCTGAAGCAGGCGATCGATCAGAAGCTGGTCGGCGAGGCGCGCAAGAGCGCGATCAAGACCTGCGTGGGCACGGATGGCGCGGAGCAGCAATAGACGCGCGCCGGAGGCCTCAATTCTGCGGCTTCGGCGCGTTCGGAAAGTGCCGCTGCAGCACGGCGGCTGGCGTGGCGTAGGCTTCCTGCAAATCCACGCTCCAGTACTTCAATTCGTCGAGCGGGATCCGCGTGTCGGTGATGGCGCAGCGCACGAACGTCCCCGGCGAGATCACGCGGAAATCGCCGTCGAGATATTGCACCTGGGCTTCGCCATGGCCCGAGGGGCCGAACTTGTTCAGCACGGTCGAAAGTCTCCGTGGAAGGGCACGATGTGTTGGACCAGATGTAGCATAGATAGGGTGGCTTGTCCGCCCGTTAAACCCACCGGTTTGTGATGTTTTGCAACCGTTTGCGCGTGATAGTGCTTGAGGCTGTGCGGCACCTCCTGCGACAGAATCCGATGCGCCCCGTAACTTCCGCCCTGTTCCTGGCACTGCTGATGTCGGCCGCGCACGCCGCGCCGGCGCCTGCGCCGCAGGCCGTCGAAATTCCGCTGTCGTCAGGCGTCCTGCATGCGCAGCTGTTCAAGCCGGAGGGGGCGGGCCCATTCCCGACCGTGATCGCGCTGCACGGCTGCGGCGGCCTCGGCAGTCATTCCGATTCCGTCCAGCCGCGCTATCGCGACTGGGCCGAGCGCCTGCTCAAGACAGGCAATGCCGTGCTGCTGCCGGATAGTTACGGTTCACGCGAGCTCGGCCCGCAATGTCGCGTCAAGGACATCCACGTCAAGGCGCGGCGCGAGCGCGTCACCGACATCGCGGCGTCGCGCGCCTGGCTGATGAAGCAGAACTGGGTGGCGCGCGATCGCGTCAGCCTGATCGGCTGGGCCAATGGCGCCAGCGCGCTGCTCTGGGCGGTGCGTCCGCAGAGCGCGGCGCGCGATGCAGGCCCGGATTTCCGCGCCGCGATCGCGTTCTATCCGGATTGCCGGATCTCCGCCGGTCTCGGCTGGAGCACGCGGGTGCCGACGCTGGTGCTGATCGGCGCCAATGACGACGTCTCCTCGCCGCCGGCCTGTCGCCAGATGGTGGACGGCGCCCACGGCCGCAGCGCGCTCGCGCGCATCGTGGTCTATCCCGGCGCCTATCACGATTTCGACCGCGCCAACACGCCGCTGCACGCAACAAGCGGCAGCTCTGACGCCGCCGTTCCCGAGCACGGCCATCTCGGCACCGATTCCGACGCGCGCAACGAGTCGCAGAAGGAAGTCGCGGCGTGGCTGTCGCGATAGCGCGAATGAGCCGGCTCGCCGCGCCTTAGCTCGGTAGAGGCGGATGGGCGGGCTTGCCACGCCGTAGCTCGACAGAGCGAAGGCGGGTTTCATTTTGCAGCGGCGCCTTAGTTCGACCACGATGTCGGCTAAACGCATCTGTCATGCGCAACCGCATCGTCATCTTCTCATCCGCACTGGCCATCTTCACCGTCGCGGTCTTCCTGTTCGAAGCCCAGGCCGGCTCGCCCCAACTCGCGCCGGATCATTGCGGCTTCTGGACCACGATGGACGCGGGACTGTCCTGCCGGTAGGGCAGGGACGACGGACTGTCTCCACACCATGGCTGTCATCGCCCGGCTTGACCGGGCGATCCAGTACTCCGAGACGTCAGTGAGTCACCGAGAAGCCGCGGCGTACTGGATTCCCCGCTTTCGCGGGGAATGACAGAAGACGCCTCAGAACAAACTGCCCTGATCCACCGGCTTGGCCACGCGCTTCGGTGCAGCCTTTGTCTCCGGCGCGGCCGGCTTCGGCTGCGCCGGCGCACGCTTGACCGTCGGCGCCGGCCGGTCGGCATCCGCCGTGGCTCCCACACGTCCATCCGCGAACTCGATCGCGATCCGCGCATTCGGTCCGACGCTGTCGGCCGAATGCAGGGGATGCCCCGCTTCATCGCGCACCAGCGCGAAGCCGCGGGCGAGCACGCCGCGATAGGAGAGGGCGGAGAGCAGCTTGCCGCTGTTCTCGACGCGGGCATCGAGCCGCTGCAGCAACGTCACCAGCGCGCGGCCCGCGCGCTCGGAAAGCCGCTGCGTGCGCTCGCGCTGGCGGAGGATCGCGTTGCGCTGCGCCTGCGCGTTGGAGAGTTTTGAGGCGCGCAGGCGCACCTCGAGCCCGGCGAAGCGGTCGCGCCGCCGTCGCAGCAGCGAGCGCGCGGACAGGCCGAGCCGCTCGCCGCACACGGTGAGCCGGTGACTGGCCTGCGCGATCTGGCCGTGCAGCACCCGCAGCGTCAGCTTCGAGCTCGCCGCCGTGAACCTGCGGAAATGCGCATGCGTATTGGCCTTCAGCCCGCGGGGCAGGGCGCTGCCTGCCGAATCCAGCCGCTGCCGCGGAATCGCCAGCAGATCGCCAGCCGACGGCAGCGCGCGTGCGGCCGCGCGCAATTCGTTGCGGCGGCTCTCATGGGCGCGCATCCAATAGGCGTGGGTCCGGCGTCCGAGATCGGCGACCTCGACGAACAATTCGCTGCGCACCGGCACCGCCATTTCGGCGGCCGCCGTCGGCGTCGGCGCGCGCTTGTCGGCAACGAAGTCGATCAGCGTGATGTCGGTCTCGTGTCCCACCGCCGAGATCAGCGGAATCATGCTCTCGGCCGCCGCGCGGACCACGATCTCCTCGTTGAACGACCAGAGATCCTCCAGCGAGCCGCCGCCGCGCGCGACGATCAGCACGTCGGGCCGCGGAATCTTGCCGCCCTCAGGCAGCGCGTTGAAGCCGCGGATCGCGGCCGCGACCTGCTCGGCCGAGCCTTCGCCCTGCACCTTCACCGGCCACACCAGCACGTGGCGGGGGAAGCGGTCCTCCAGCCGATGCAGGATGTCGCGGATCACCGCGCCGGTCGGCGAGGTCACGACGCCGATCACCTCGGGCAGCCAGGGCAAGAGCTGCTTGCGCGCCTCCTCGAACAGGCCTTCGGCGGCGAGCTTCTTCTTGCGCTCCTCCATCAGCGCCATCAGCGCGCCGATGCCGGCCGGCTCCAGCGCCTCGATCACGATCTGGTATTTCGACGAGCCCGGATAGGTCGTGAGCTTGCCTGTGGCGATCACCTCCAGCCCCTCCTGGGGCTTGAAGCGCATGCGGCCGTGCACGCCCTTCCAGATCACCGCCTCGATCTTGGCGCTCTCGTCCTTGAGCGCGAAATAGCAATGGCCGGAGGAATGGGCGCCGCGGAACCCGGAGATCTCGCCGCGGACCCGGACATGGCCATAGGTGTCCTCGACCGTCCGCTTCAGGGACTGGGACAGCTCGGAGACGGTGAATTCGGGCGCGTTGTGAAGTTGTTCCGCAGGCGGCATCGGCAAACGATTCGGCATTTTGGGATCAGTCTCGACGTTAAGGATTTTCGCCGGCTAGCGCCATCCAAAGCGCGACGAAATGAGATTCGGTCGGCTGTCCGTGGTTCACCTCTCCCCAGCGGGGAGAGGTCGGATTGCTCCTGGCGATGCGAAGCATCGTCCAGTGCAATCCGGGTGAGGGGGCGCGGCGCCCAGTGAGACCAGATCCCCTCACCCGGATCGCATCTTGCTATGCGATCCGACCTCTCCCTGCGGGAGAGGTGATCCGAGCTCTGGGTGCGCTTCGAAATCCCGATTTGGGGGGTTGTATAGAAGAGTACTCTGTATTATAGAGTTCTCTAACGATGATCTGGTCAGGGAGTTCGACCATGGCAACGCGTCTGCTGCGAGGGGTGCTGGGCTTGCTCAAATGGGGTCTGTGCGCAGTCGGCGCCGTGGCGCTGATCCTGACCGCCATGATCGCGACGCCGCTGCAGCGGCCACCGGAGATGCGCTCGGTCTCGGACTCGGTCAAAGGCATCGACTGGTCCACGCTGCCGCCGCTGGAGCGTTTCCAGGCCCGCGACGGCACCTGGCTCGGCTACCGCCACTATCAGGCGAGGGGCGCGGACACCGGTCGCGGTGCCATCTTCATCCATGGCTCGTCTGGCTCCTCCGGCACGGTCAATCACGCGCTGACCGCGGCCATGGCCGCGCACGGCGTCGAGACCTGGGCGCTGGATACGCGCGGCCATGGTGCTTCGGGCACCCGCGGCGACATCGGTTATGTCGGCCAGCTCGAGGACGACCTCGTCGATTTCGTCGCCCATGTCCGCAAAAGTGCGCCGGATCTGCCGCTGACGCTGATCGGCCATTCCGCCGGCGCCGGCTTCTCGCTGCGCATCGCCGCGACGCCGATCATCCAGGATCTGTTCGTCCGCACCGTGCTGGTCGCGCCCTATCTCGGCTATGACGCGCCGACCAATGTCGCGCATTCCGGCGGCTGGGCCAATGCCGATATCCCGCGCTTCCTCGCCCTCACCGCGCTGCGCAAGCTCGGCATCGATTGCTGCTCGCAGCTTCCGGTGCTCGCCTTCGCGGTGCCTGCGAATTCCGAGCGCATTCTCACCGCGACCTATTCCGACCGCCTGATGCGCAATTTCGCGACGCACGGTTATCGCCTCGATCTGCCCGCGGTGACGCATCCGATGACGATCTTCGGCGGCGGCGAGGACGAGATGATGATATCAGGCAAATATGCGGAAGTCGTGCAGGCGATCAGGCCTGATATCGACGTCAAGATCATCGATGGCGTCAACCACATGGGCATGGTCACGAACCCGAAGGTCGTCAATGCGATCGCCGAGGACGTGGCGACGCGTGGGATTGGCCAGTCATGATCGATAGCAAGGAGGCGTCCGCCGCGCTGGCCGAGATCGACGACATCGTCCAGCGCGTGAAGCAGTCGCAGCTCTACGAGCTGGCCAGCCTTGCGGCGCTGTGGTGGGGCGTTCTGGTCTTCGCCGGCAATCTGGTGACCTGGGCGTGGCCGTTCTACGC
This sequence comes from Bradyrhizobium sp. CCBAU 11434, assembly GCF_028128895.1. Lineage (NCBI taxonomy): Bacteria > Pseudomonadati > Pseudomonadota > Alphaproteobacteria > Hyphomicrobiales > Nitrobacteraceae > Bradyrhizobium > Bradyrhizobium sp. CCBAU 11434. Next base: position 295,708 of record NZ_LBJX01000101.1, on the reverse strand, counting down.
GCGTTACGCCTGGCCCGCCGTCGATGTCCTCGGTGTCGGCGGCCTGATCGCCATCCGATTGCTGACGCCGTCGCAAGTCCAGGGCCAAACCCAGGCCTTCGACGTCAGGATCGTGCTGGTCTTCGCGCTGTTCTTCGCCTTCGGCAATATCTGCACCGACGTGCTCGGCCATTTCGGCCCGCGCGAGCTCGGCGCCTTCTGGCCGATCTACTTCATGCTGTTCTACACCCTCGCCGGCCTCTGGTTCGGCACCGCCTTCGTCGCCATCGGTCTCGGCATCATCGCGCTGACGCTGATCGGCTTCTTCTACATCGGCGCGGCCTTCCCGCTCTGGATGGCCTTCGTCAACGGCGGCGGCCTCATCCTCGGCGGCCTCTGGATGCGGCGAATCTGATGGCCGAGCTCGACGACATCATCCATCAGCCGCTGCGGCTGAAGATCATGGCGGCCCTGAACGCACTGCCTGTGGCGTCAGGTCTGGAATTCGCACGGCTGAAAAAACTCACCGGCGCCACCGACGGCAATCTCGGCGCGCATATCGAAACGCTCGCCAAGGCCGGCTACGTCTCGGTGGAGAAGGCTTTTGTGGGCAAGAAGCCGCAGACGACGGTGACGGCCACAGCGGCGGGCCGCGGCGCGTTTGCGCGGCATGTGGCGACGTTGCAGGAGATTATTGCGGGGAAGCAGGTGTAAGCTCCACCCGTCATTCGGGGGCTCTCTCCTTCGTCATTCCGGGGCGCGCCCTCTTGGGCGCGAGCCCGGAATCCATACTCACGATGGTGGTTATGGATTCTCAGGTGCGAAATCGCGCACCGTAGCTCGCGCTACGCGCGCCCCGGAATGACGGGGGGTGAACCGATTACGGTGACAGCGCACTAAACGATGTCAGCCGGATGCCTGGGCTTTGGAATTTGGTGCACTGTAACCATTTGGTTGATGGAGGGAGCGGACCCGTGAGATTCTTGCCGAGAATTTTGCTAGTAACCGCTCTCGTGAACCTTGCTCCAGCCGCAGCCGGGGCGCCGAAGCAAGCCGTCGCGTCTCCTGCCTTGCAGAAGGAGTTCGATGGCTTCATCGAGAAGTTTCGCGCGGCGCTGAAGGCAAACGATTCCGCCGCCGTCGCCAGCATGACGCGATTGCCGTTCATGAACGACAGCGCAATTCGCGACGCCGCGCAATTTCGCGCCAAGACCTATCCGACCTCGTTCACGGCGAAAAATCGCGCGTGCATCCAGCGCGGCAAGGCCGTCTACGATCGCGATCAGGAAAACAACGACAATTACTTCGTCTTCTGCGGCGACCTCATCTTCGTCTTCACCAAGACGCCGGCGGGGTTCCTTTTCACGGATGTCGGCGCGAATGACTGATCCGGGGATTGTGGTGACAGCGCACTAAACCATGCCCAACTGATGTGTTGGCCTTGGAATTTTAGTGCACTCTGGATTGCACCGTCACCGTAATTGATTTGGGAGCCCCGCCAGTTCTGGACGTCCTTCTCGCGGTGGAGGCGCGTGCGCACAGCCACAGCCTGCTTGGCAACAGGAGCTTCAACCTTATATTGAGCCCTCAGATTCCCCGACACATGAGGCGTCTATGCAGTTCGAAAGCGCTTTCAAAAATGCTGATTTCTCAGCTCTAAAGCCCGGGGCGTTATTTTTCCATCCACTGGCTGGCGGTCATTCGCCTGCGCTAAAAGTTATCACGGCCCAGGGAAATACGATGGTCGTGGACTTGAACTTGGAGCAACAGAACAACACTCGCGCGCCGACGCTGATGGCGGCGGATGATTTTCACGGCACTTCTGTCGTTTTTGTACCTGAAGCGATAATCCGCCCGACAGGAGGACTATCCAACCTCACAAATGGTTCAGGAGGTACGTCAACTATCGATCGGGGCGCTTTGATATTGCTCCCGTCTTCCAGTCTGTTGAAGGTAAAGGGACCACAGATGCAGACGTTTGTGTTCGACGTCGATAGTGGGCAGCAATCAACCAACCCTGACTCTGCGAAATGTATTTGGTCTGACAAGTGGGAGGTCGTCATTCGACAAGGCGACAGGGAAGAGATCATCTTTACCAGAAAGCCCTAATCTCTATTCGTCGAGATGCAGGAAAGCTTCAATATTTCCGGATGACCTATGCCATTTTTCTCCGATCAAGATCCCGTCAGCGAGACGCTTTTCAGCGACCGATCGCTGTCAACGCTCATCGACATGCAGAATGGTCGCGCGGAGAACCTCGTCGCGGAGTACGGCAGTGATGCACTGCTGTCGACGCCGACCGAGGATATCGTCGAGTTGGCCTACGACGTTTGCCATCTCGAAGTCCCTGTTCTGCTGGAGGACAAGGCCTTTCAGGCCGACCCGCGTGAGGTGACTCGGGAGGTGCGCGATTACGGTCGCATGATTAGCGTGCAGGGCTTCCAGTATGGGATTACGATCCCATTTGAGGGCTACCTCGGGCTGTTCCGCCACTCCTCCGCGTTGTCGGTCGGCGACTCGCCGCGGGCGAAAGCCAACGAGGACGGCATCATCCTCACCGCCTCGGGGTACAACCTCACCAAGGAGGAACTGCAGACCCACTTCAAGAAGGTCATCGACGCCATCAAGCTGCGGCTCAGCGGCCAGGAGAAGGTCGTGAAGCCTTTCAACGAAGCCTTGAGGCCTATGGTCCGCAAGCTTGTGGAGGAGCGGAAGAAGGGCATTTTGGCAGCCCGGAATATCGCTGAGTCTCTAGGCTATCCGATGGTGCGCGCCGGTCACGTCCCGATGACCCATGTCCCCGCCCAGATGCGACGTCGGATCAGGCCCTCACTGCCTCCTCAGACCTCGAAAGCCTATTCCCCCGAGCCCGCCCTTGAAGAGGCGGAGTATCAGCACATCCTCAAAATCATCGACGACATGTCCGTGATGATGGAGCGTAGCCCTACGGCCTTTGAGCGCCTGGAGGAAGAGCATCTCAGAGATTTTTACCTCGTCGTCCTCAACGGCCATTACGAGGGCCGCGCAACAGGCGAGACCTTTAATGCCAGCGGCAAGACGGACATCTTGATCCGGGAAAACAACCGCAACGTATTCATCGCTGAATGCAAGTACTGGCACGGCCCACAGACGCTGACGGACGCCCTCGATCAGCTCCTCGGTTACCTGACGTGGCGCGACACCAAAGCCGCGCTGATCATGTTCAATCGCAACAAGAACTTCACCGCCATGGTCAAGAAGATGGTGGAGACCGCGAGCGAGCACCCGAACTGTAAATGCGATCCAGTGCAGGAATCGGAGACCCGATATCGCTATGTGTTCGCCAGCAAGGACGACCCGGCGCGACAGATCATCTTGACCGTCATGGCGGTGGACGTCCCGAACCCGAGCGACGAATGACCTGGTTTCCCATTTCTTGGGATTACAGTGACAGTGCACTGACCATGCCAGCTGATGCTTTGGCTGTGACACTTAGTGTACCGTCACCGTAGTTCAATGCCCGTTAAACTGAGGAAGCGAGCCCTGATGTGAATATCAACATCACCGTTGAATGCGAGACGTGCGAGGAGAAGACAAACTGCCGGATCGGCATGTCGAATCGCGAGGAGCAGCCATTCCGTTTCTGTTGCCATAGCTGCGGCTCACCTATCGATATGATCCTGCGCAACTCGACGGGCGGTGAATTTCACGGCGCAAAGCAAATCCAACCCGATCTCTATCCGTTCGACGACAAGACGAATTTCGTTGATCTCAGCCTCGATTTTCCAGTCGCTTTCGGAAAATACGTCATGGGGAAGACCCCCTTCATGGAGGCTTACCGACGCATCGGTTACGAAGCGATACGACTTCACGGATCGCGCCTCGCCTATCTGACTGAAGAATCCGCACCGAAGCATAGAGTGTTTGCGCTTCTTCTTAAGCTTTTCCGGAATGAAAAGTGGGCGCCATTCAAAACAAGCTGCAAGAGAAATTTCGATGTAGAGGTCAAATCTGACAAGCCTCAAGATCGGGCGGCCGCGCTCTATCGCATTATCGCCAACGTAATGATGCCCTTTGCATTCCCCTACCAGGACGAAGAAGCGTCCGACTACAACGCTCGAATTATGAAGGAGCTGTCCGACAACCATCCCGGCCCGCTTCGTGCCTTCATGGCAGAGATAATGGGAAACGGCTTTCTGAAAAACCTTCAGAACGCCTGCCTGGAGATCTACCCGAAGATCCTTGAGGCAGAACTCCCGCTACGCCCCGTCCTGTTCTTGGACTTCGACCAGGAATTCGCGAACAATCCGATCCCGCTGAGAATTTCGAACGAGGCATTCGAGTCTTATAAAGACCTCTACAAGGACATCTCGGAGATCGTGTCTCGGCAACTCGTGCTCGTCGCTGGCATCAATAACCTGCTCAAACGGTACGACCATAATGCCTTCAAACCTAGCATTGGCATGACCAAAGGCGGCAAGGACTACACTCCAAAGTCGTTGCACGACTTTGCCGACGTGGCCTTCGGCAAGAAGCTCGATTTTATCGACGGTTCTTGGTTCGAAATGCTCGAAGACGGCGCTGACAATCAGCTTCGCAACGCAATCGCGCACGTCAAGACCGACTATGACGAGGTCAACCAGGTCATCACTTATTATCCCCGCCTAGAGGGCATGAACCAGGCGAAGGCAGAGCAGATCACCTTTATCCAATTTATGAAGCGCTTGCTACAAACGTATCGAGAGATGCGGCGACTCAACCACCTGATCAAGGGCCTGTTCTATCTGCAATACCTTGTCATCGACCGAGACAAAGCATGCGCTGCGGCGGGTAAGCCCTAGACCGACGGTGGCCCAGCCTTCACTCGCTCGACCATTTCTGCGATGGCGTCTCGATCAAAGATCAGCCCGGCGCTTATGTCTCGCCAGCGAAACGACTCAAAGTGTGGGTTCGTGACAGGATTCTCGCGATCTAGTAGCCATTGTTGACCAAACTGGGACGTTTCCGTCGCGATCATGTCGCCTGCTTGCAGGGCTATCACCTTCGATACCGGTGCGAAGCCGACGCTAGCGATCTCCGGTCGGTCCTTGTTATTCTGCAAATAGGCATATGCGAACATCTCGACGCGGTCGCGGATACCCTCATCGAAGAAAACCCAGGTTTTCTCTCCTGGCTTACGCCACCTGACGATGTCCGATACTGAGTTAAGGCACTGATAGAGCAGAAATTCGAGAGGATGACCGAGCTCCTCGGCTGCGTCGCCGGTCACCAACTCGTCCCACGCCGCGTTATCAACTGCTGCGGCTACGGTCACCAAGCCAGTATCAAGAATAACCCGCCGAAATAGATAGGTCAGATGGTCTCGCTCGGCGAGAGTGTAGTTCTCAAATTCATCACGACCTGCCCGACACGGCGACAGATGGAACTGCTTAAGTGGCCTTTTGCCCGGCAGAGGCTCTTCCAGCAGCGCTGCCCAAGCTGCGGCAAAGACATCCCACTGAGCTTCGGTCCCTAACACGCCTCCAATGGTCATCACCGGCGACCCAGCATGCGTTCCACTATCGTCGAAAAATGCTCCCAGCATGTCACTTCCGCCATCAGCTAGAACCGAGTTTTATCGCCAACCCTTCCAAGCCAACCAAGAAGCCGCCGCAACCACTAACGGAGTCCATAGCGACATGACGAACAGGTATACGTAGCTTGGCCATTTCCCGTAGGCTTTGACCAGCATGGGGATATGGTCGAGTAGCTCGCCCAAACCCGGTCTTATGAGGGGTAGTTTCCGCATAACCTTCAATCCCACGTCCCGCTTTGAATGGGTGCAAATTCCCTTTGCCAAATGCTCAACCGCGACCGTATCGAGATTGCGCTCCATAATTTGGAGAAATCTTCCAGCGACGCTGGGGATTCTGCCAGATCCTTTTGCCGCTCCGGCATCAAACTTTGTGCCGGATTCACCAAACCCCCTCACGCATCAGACACGGTACGGCCCATGGCGAGCTGTCAACCGCAGCAGCGCTGTTGTATGTGCGGATAAAAATCCCTCGTCCGGTGCTTCGCCACCTTCTCCGACAGGGGGAAAGGAAGAAGGCTTCGCCCCGCCCCGAATGACGGGGAGTTCGGGCCATCCCCCTTGAGCCCCGCCCCGATTCGTGCGACCTCCGCCCCCAGCAAAACCCCTCATTTCGAGCCTTCGATGCACATTCTCCTGCTTGGTTCCGGCGGCCGCGAACATGCCCTGGCGTGGAAGATCGCGGCCTCTCCCCTGGTGACCAAATTCTGGTGCGCGCCCGGCAATGCCGGCATCGCGCGCGAGGCGGAATGCGTGGCGCTCGATGTCGCCGACCATGCCGCCGTGATCGACTTCTGCAAGCAGAACAAGGTCGAGCTGGTGGTGGTCGGCCCGGAGACGCCGCTGGCGGCCGGCATCGTCGATGATCTCACAGCTAGCGGCATCAAGGCGTTCGGGCCGAACAAGATCCCGGCCCAGCTCGAAAGCTCCAAGGGCTTTACCAAGGCGCTCTGCACCGAGTTCGGCATTCCGACCGGCGCCTACAAGCGCTTCACCAACGCCGATGACGCGCGCGCTTACGTGCACAGCCAGGGCGCGCCGATCGTGGTGAAGGCCGACGGCCTCGCCGCCGGCAAGGGCGTCGTCGTCGCGAAGTCAGTGCGCGAGGCCGAGGACGCCATCGCCATGATGTTCGAGGGCGCGTTTGGCGAGGCCGGCGCCGAGGTCGTGATCGAGGAATTTTTGCCGGGCCGCGAGATCAGCTTCTTCGCGCTGTGCGACGGCGAGACCGCCATTCCGCTCGCCTCCGCGCAGGACCACAAGCGCGTGTTCGACCACGACGTCGGGCCGAACACCGGCGGCATGGGCGCCTATTCGCCGACGCCTTTGGTCACGCCCGCGATCCACGACGCGATCATGGCCAAGATCATCCTGCCGACGGTCGCGGGCATGAAGCAGCGCGGCACGCCGTTTCGCGGCATTCTCTATGCCGGCATCATGCTGACGACACAGGGCCCAAAGCTGTTCGAGTTCAACGTCCGCTTCGGCGATCCTGAATGCCAGGTGCTGATGCTGCGCATGATGTCGGACATCGTGCCGGCGTTCCTCGCCGCCTGCGACGGCCAGCTGAAGAATTTTGATCTGCGCTGGTATCCGGAGTCTGCACTGACGGTGGTGATGGCAGCAAAAGGCTATCCCGGCGACTATCAGAAGGGCACGCGGATCGAGGGGCTCGATGACGCGGCCAAGGTCGACACCGTCGAGATCTTCCACGCCGGCACCGTCGCGAAGGAGGGCGCCATCCTCGCCAATGGCGGCCGCGTGCTCAATGTCTGCGCGCTGGGCGCGACCGTGGCGGAAGCGCAGGCGCGCGCCTATCAGGCCGTCGACCTGATCCGCTGGCCGGAAGGTTTTTGCCGCCGCGACATCGGCTGGCAGGCGGTGGAAGCCGAGAAGGCGAAGGGTTAGCTCCCGTCATCGCGCCGCCACATCGTCCCCTCAAGAATGCGCAATCGGCAGACGGGGTTAGCCACCCCGCTGATAATACCGCTACTGTGCATGGGGTTGTTTTCGACTTTTGGTCGAGGTGCCCCCTGGGACTGACCAGATAAGGATGCAGAAGATGTCCGATCTCGCCGACCTCTATCCCGGCTTCGCCTCCGAATGGACCGACACCTCGTTCGGCCGCATCTTCGCCCGCGTCGGCGGCAAGGGGCCGCCGCTGCTGTTGCTGCACGGCTTCTCCGAGACGCATGTGATGTGGCACCGCGTCGCGCCTGGCTTGGCCTCCCAGTTCACGCTGATCATCGCCGACCTGCCGGGCTATGGCTGGTCCGACATGCCCGAGAGCGACGCGCTGCACATGCCCTACAGCAAGCGCGCGATGGCCAAAGCGATGGTCGAGATGATGGAGCGCCTCGGCCACGTCCACTTCGCGCTCGCCGGCCACGACCGCGGCGGCCGCGTGTCGTATCGGTTGGCGCTCGACCATCCCGGCCGGCTGTCGAAGCTCGCCGTGCTCGATATCCTGCCGACCTATAATTACTGGGAGCGGATGAACCGCGCCTATGCGCTGAAGATCTATCACTGGACGTTCCTCGCCCAGCCCGCGCCGCTGCCGGAGACGCTGATCGCAGGGCAAGGCGAATTCTTCCTGCGCTTCAAGATGGCGAGCCAGACCAAGTCGAAGAATCTGGATGCGATCGACAGGCGCGCGCTCGAGCACTACATCGCCCCGTTCCGCGATCCCGCCCGGATCCATGCGATGTGCGAGGATTACCGCGCCGGCGCCTATATCGACTACGATTTGGACAAGGCCGATTTCGAGGCGGGCAAGAAGATCACCGTGCCCATGCTGGCGCTGTGGGGCAACGCCGGCATCGCCCAGGCCGCCGCGACCCCGCTCGATGTCTGGAAGCAGTGGGCGACCAACGTCGAGGGCCAGCCGGTGGACTCCGGCCACTTCCTCACCGAGGAGAACCCCGACGTCACCGCGCGGGCCCTGCGTGCGTTCTTCGCAGGGACCTAGCGCCGCTCGCGAAAGAACTCCTTGAGCAGCCGCGCCGCCTCGCTCTCGCCGACGCCGGAATAGACGTCGGGGGCGTGGTGGCAGGTTGGGGATGCAAAGAACCGCACGCCAGACTCGACCGCGCCGCCCTTGGGGTCGGCCGCGCCGTAATAGAGCCGGCGTACCCTTGCAAAGGAGATCGCGCCCGCACACATGGTGCAGGGCTCCAGCGTCACGTAGAGGTCGCAGTCGACCAGCCGCTCGCTGCCGATCTTCTTCGCCGCCTCGCGCAGCGCAATGATCTCGGCGTGGCCGGTGGGGTCGTAATCGGTCAGCGTCCGGTTGGCGGCGGTGGCGATGACCTCGTAATTCCGGACCACCACGCACCCGATCGGAACTTCGCCCGCCTTTCCGGCATTTTCGGCCGTTTTGAGCGCCAAATCCATGAAAGAGGGGGCTTTCAAGCCTCGTATCATCCGAAGAAACCTGCTAGTAGCTGCGCCTTCAGCAGAAGTGCTTATCGAATTTGCCTGAGCATGCGGCTCGCAATGAGCGCGCGCAATGCTTTCCGGCCACCCCCTGAGTGAGATTATTCATGCCTCGCGACAGCGACAAAGACAACGATTCCCGCGGCCGGCGAGGCCCCCCCAAAGGTGGCCGCAGCGGCAAGCCGCGCGGCCCCGAGAAGAAGTTCGCCAAGCGCGGCTTCGAGGGCAAGAGCGAGGGCAGGGGCGATCGCGACAGCCGCCCGCCCCGTGGTGACCGTGACAGCCGTCCGCCTCGTGAGGGTAAACCGTTCCGCCGCCGCGAGGAGGGCGATGCCCCGCGCCGCGATTTTTCCGACCGTCCCCGCTTCAAGCGCGACGATCGCAGCGGCGAGGGCCGCGGCGAGCGCAGCTTCAAGCCGCGCGGCGACCGCCCGTTCTCCGATCGCGGAGCGCGCGATGGCGAGAAGCGCTCCTTCAAGCCGCGTGGGGATCGTCCGTCCTATGGCCGCGACGACCGTCCGCCGCGCAGGGATCGCGATGACTCTCGTCCGGCGGGCCGCTCCAGTGACAGGAAGTTCGGCGACAAGAAGCCCTATGCGCCGCGCGGCGACCGTCCCGAGCGCAAGTTCGACGGCGAGCGGAAATTTTCGCGGGGCGCCGGGCCGGATCGCGAACGCGACCGTGGGGATCGCGGGCCGCGCGAGGATCGTGGCGAGCGCAGCTTCAAGCCGCGTGGCGACCGCCCGAATTTCGATCGCGGTGATCGCGCGCCCCGTGGAGAGCGCCCCGAACGCAAATTCGAGGACCGGAAGTTTTCCCGGGGCGGACCGGATCGCGGGCCGCGCAAGGATTTCGGCGGCCGCGATCGCGGCGAGGACAAGCCCTGGCAGAAGCGCGACGACCGTCGCGAAGGCGGTCGCGGCGATGACCGTCCGCGCTTCTCGCGCTCGCGCGAGGACCGTCCATCGGGCGATCGTCCGTTCCGTGACCGTCCCAAATTCGATCGTCCGCGTGAGCGGCCCGAAGGCCGCTCCGATTGGCACGAGCATCCGCGCAGCGAAGGCCGTTTCGGTGATCGTCCGCGCCGTGAAAACGAGGATGAGAGCAGGATCTTCGAGAAGCGTCCGGCCTTCGGTGGCCGCGGTGCCTATCGCCAGCGCGATCGGGATTTCGAGGGACGCCCACGTCGCGAAGAAGCACCTAAGCCGAAGAAGGAAGGCGAACGCATCGCCAAGGCGCTGGCGCGCGCCGGTCTCGCCTCGCGCAGGGATGCCGAGGAGATGGTCACGCAGGGCCGCGTCACCGTCAACGGCCGTGTCATCAACTCGCCGGCGCTCGACATCACCAAGAACGACGTCGTTCTGGTCGACGGCAAGCCGTTGCCGGAGCGCGAGCGCACGCGCCTGTTCCTCTATCACAAGCCGCGCGGGCTGATGACGACGCATGACGACCCCGAGGGCCGTCCGACCGTGTTCGACAATCTGCCCGAAGGCCTGCCGCGGTTGATCTCGATCGGCCGACTCGACTTCAACACCGAGGGCCTGTTGCTGCTCACCAATGACGGCGGCCTCGCGCGCACGCTTGAGCTGCCCGACACCGGCTGGCTGCGCCGCTACCGCGTTCGCGCCCATGGCGAGATCACCCAGGCGCAGCTCGACCAGCTCAAGGACGGCATCGAGGTTGAAGGCGTGAAGTACGGTCCGATCGAAGCGACGCTCGAACGCGACCAGGGCGCGAATGTCTGGCTGGTGTTCGCGATCCGCGAAGGCAAGAATCGCGAGGTGCGTAACGTCTGCGCCCATCTCGGGCTCGAGGTGAACCGGCTGATCCGCGTCTCCTACGGCCCGTTCCAACTCGGAGAAGTGCCCGAGGGCCAGGTCGAGGAGGTCCGCGCGCGTGTGCTGCGCGATCAGCTCGGCGACAAGATCATCGAGAAGTCTGGCGCGCAGTTCGACGTCGCGAAGAAATCCCCAGGCGAGGGCGAAAAGACCTCCACGCGCGCCGTGATCGCCGACCGCAAGGGCCGCCGCGTGCTGGTGCAGCGCACCGGCAGCGACGAGGCGCGCGAGCGCAACGAGGAAGAGGCGAGCGGCTACGGCCCGCCCCGCCGCCCCAAGCGCGGCTATCACGGCAAGCGCGACCTGACGCCGCGGGAGGACTAGCTTGCGCGTCGTCGGCGGTCGTTTGAAGGGGCGCAATCTGGCCTCACCGTCTTCGCGTGACATCCGTCCGACGGCGGATCGCCTGCGCGAGTCCGTGTTCAACATCCTCGTGCACGCCTATGACGATCCGATCCAGGACGCGCGCGTGCTCGATCTCTTCGCCGGCACCGGGGCGCTCGGCATCGAGGCGTCCTCGCGTGGCGCGAAATTCACGCTGTTCGTGGATAACGGCGCGGAGGCGCGGGCGCTGCTGCGTAACAACGTCGAGTCGCTCGGCCTTGGCGGCGTCACCAAAGTCTATCGCCGCGATGCGACCGATCTCGGCCCCGCGCATCCCGTCGAGCCGTTCTCGCTGGTATTTCTCGATCCGCCCTATGGCAAGGGATTTGCGGAGAAGGCGTTGGCGAGCTTGCGCGATGGTGGCTGGCTCACGCCTGGCGCGCTGCTGGTGGTCGAGGAGGCAAAGGCCGCGCAGTTCGTGACGCCGGAAGGTTTCGAGGAGCTGGAGCGGCGGGCGTATGACGACACGGAGTTCGTGTTTTTGAAACGCAACGCGTAATTCATCGCCGCCCGAACAGCTTCTCCACATCGGCGAGCTTCAGCTCGACATAGGTCGGCCTGCCGTGATTGCACTGGCCGGAGTTCGGCGTCTCCTCCATCTCGCGGAGCAGTGCGTTCATCTCCTCGGGCCGTAGTCTGCGGCCGGCGCGCACCGAGCCGTGGCAGGCCATGGTGGCGGCGACATGCATCAAGCGGCGTTCCAAAGGCAGCGCCTCGTCCCACTCGGCCATGTGTTCGGAGAGATCGCGGAGCAGCCCGCCTGCATTGGTCTTCCCAAGCAGCGACGGCGTCTCGCGTACCGCGACCGCGCCGGGGCCGAAGGATTCGATTGCAAGGCCAAAGGATGTGAGCTCTTCGCTGCGCTCCAACAGGCGCTCGACCGTGGCCTCGTCCATTTCGACGATCTCGGGGATCAGCAGGATCTGCCGCTGCACGCCGTTTGCGGCGAGTGACGCCTTGAGCCGCTCATAGACGATGCGCTCATGCGCGGCGTGCTGGTCGACGATGATCAGACCGTCGCGGGTCTGCGACACGATATAGGTCTCGTGCAGCTGCGTGCGCGCCGCGCCGAGCGGACGATCGACGAGATCAGTCACCGGCTGCGTCTCAAACCGCACATCCGCGCTGGGCGCGCCGACATCGAAGGCGGCCTGCGCGCGCTCGGCGAAAGCGGGCGCGGCTGGGCCCTCGAATGACGGCATCGAAGCGACCGGCGCGGACGGTGAGGCCCGCCAGTCCCAGCTTGCAGGACGCGGCGGCGTGAAGGCCGGCCGGAACGAGGACAAGGCGCTCTCGCCACTATTGGCGGCGGTGCGGCGGCCCTCGCGTGCGAGACCTTCCTTCAGCCCGTGCACGATCAGCGCGCGCACGAGGCCGGCGTTGCGGAAGCGCACCTCTGTCTTGGCCGGATGAACATTGGCGTCGACCTCGCGCGGGTCGAGCGTCACGAACAGCGCCAGCACCGGATGGCGGTCGCGCGGCAGATAGTCGGCATAGGCGCCGCGCACCGCGCCGAGGATCAGCTTGTCGCGCACCGGCCGGCCGTTGACGAAAAGATATTGCCCGAGTGCGTTGGCTTTGGTCAGCGCGGGGGCGGCGGCATAGCCGGCGACGACGACGCCGTCGCGCTCGGCATGGACCTCGAAGGCATGGCTGCGGAACTCCGCGCCCAGAATATCGCCAAGCCGGGTCAGCCGTCCGGCCGCGCCGGGTAGCGCGGCGGCCCAGGTCACCGGCGCGCGCTCTTCGCCCGCGAGCGTGAAGGCAATGTCAGGCCTTGCCATCGCAAGCCGTCGCACCACCTCGCGGATCGCTTCGGCCTCGGTGCGATCGGTCTTCAGAAATTTCAGCCGCGCGGGTGTCGCGTAGAAGAGGTCGTTGACCTCGACGCGAGTGCCGTGCGCGAGCGCGGCCGGCATGATCTCGGACTTTTCGCCACCCTCGACAGTGAGCGCCCAGGCATGCGGCTCGCTGGCATGCCGCGTGGTGATCGAGAGCCGTGCCACCGAGCCGATCGACGGCAACGCCTCGCCGCGGAAGCCGAGGGTGCGGATCTGCAGCAGATCTTCGTCATCAAGCTTGGACGTCGCGTGGCGCTCGACGGCGAGCGCAAGGTCCTTCGCGGTCATGCCGCTACCGTCGTCGGTAATGCCGATCCGCCTCCGCCCGCCGCCATCGGTGAAGACGTCGATGCGGCTCGCGCCGGCATCGATGGCATTCTCGACAAGCTCCTTGACCACGCTCGCCGGGCGCTCGACCACCTCGCCGGCGGCGATGCGGTTGACGACCTGTTCTGGAAGCTGACGGACGGGCATGGATTCGCTCAATGACGGCGCAGTTTATCTCCGTCGGAACTCAAATGCATGGGATAAGTCCTGCTACCCACATATCAGATCTGGATTTTCAGCACGCACGTGTTCCTTGCCGCCGCATATGAGGAGTACAATTCCGCGAAAGCGCCGCGAAATCCCTAAACGATGACCACACGGCCCGGCTTGCATCGCGATCGCGCCGTTCAGCTCTTTGCGCGACGGGGCGGTCCGGTCCAGACGAACGGCGTGGGGAATGGCCGAACCGCTCATCGCGAATAAAATCCAGGAGACATGGATGAAGTTGGTGAAGACCTCAGTGATCGCTTGCGCGCTTTCCGCTCTGCTTGCGGGCCCCGTTCTCGCGCAAGGAATGTCGTCCGACAGCAAGTTGCATGGCGGCGCGCAGGGCAAGACGACGCAAGGTGGCGTCGCAGGCAATAGCGAGGAGGAGTTGGAAGCACAGTCGGGCGGTGCGGGCCAAACGGGCATGAAGCCGGCCAAGAGCACGAAAGGCGCGGTCGGCACCACGGGCAGTGCCACGCATAAGAGCGCCACCGACGGGTCGGCTCCCGGCGGGGCGACCACCAACGGCAAGCGCTACTGAGCGTGAGGTCTGAGTAAACCAACCTCCGGTCGCGTGGCGGCCGGAGGTTTTTTCCAATCAATCGTCGAAGCGACCGCCGCGGCCGGCCTTGACGTCGCTGCGGCGCTTCTTGCCGTCGAGTCGGCGCTGCTTGGAGCCAAACGTCGGCTTGGTCGCGCGGCGTGGTGTCGGCCGGATCATCGCCTCGGTCAGGATCTCGACGAGTCGGTCGATAGCGTCCTGGCGGTTGCGTTCCTGGGTGCGGAAGCGCTGGGCATGGATTACGATCACGCCATCCTTGGTCATCCGCTGGCCAGCGATGCGGGCGAGCCGGATCGTCGCATCCTCCGGGATGGTCAACTTGCGTGTGTCGAAGCGCAGCTGGGCCGCGGTCGACAATTTGTTGACGTTCTGCCCGCCCGGGCCAGAGGCGCGGACAAAGCCGATCTCGATGTCGTCCTCGTCGATGACGAGATCGCGGGATATCCGCAGCATGATGGCACCATTCGTGACATCAGGACATATCTCGGAACATCCATCTTCGGCAATGGCGGGATGGCGGAAACGCAAATGGCCGGGCGAGCCCGGCCATTTCAGGTAACGTCGGAGGCGTCAGTTCGACTTCGTCGCCGGTGCCGCCGCCGGTTGCGCGGCAGCCTGCGGTGCGCGGCCGACGATGACCGTCAGGAGCCCCTGGCTCCACAGCCGCTTGGCCGCGGCCTTGGCATCGTCCAGGGTCACAGCATCGACGATGGCGTTGCGCTTCTCGATATAATCGATCGGCAGCTTGTCCTGCTGATATTGCAGCAGCGCCTGTGCGAGCTTGGAGGAGGTGTCGAGCACCAGCATCTGCGAGCCCTTGAGGTAGGACTTGGCCTCATCAAGCTCCTTCTGGGTCGGACCCTCGTCGGCGATGCGGCGGACTTCTTTCTCGATGGCATCCATGGTGTCGCCGGCACGGTCGGCGCGGGTGCCGGTGTTGCCGATGAAGATTCCCGAATGTTCCATCCAGAGCAGCGATTCGAACACCGAATAAGCGAGCCCGCGCTTCTCGCGGACTTCGCGGTAAAGCCGCGAGGACAGGCCGCCGCCACCGAGGATATGGTTGACGACATAGGCCGCCATGAAGTTCGGATCGCTGCGCATCACGCCGGGACCGCCGAAGGTGATCACGGTCTGCGGCACGTCAAGTGGCACGAAGGCACGCTGCGGCGGCTTTGCAGCCTCGACGTCGGGGACCGGTGCCAAGGTGGCTTTGGCAGGCAAGCTGCCAAACGTGTGGTCGAGCAGTTTGCCTAGGGTCGCCGGATCGACGTCGCCGACCACGGCGATCTTCAGCGTGTCCCGGGCAAGGATACGGCCGACATAATCCTTCATGTCCGCAACCGTGATGGTCGGCACGCTCTCCAGCGTGCCGGTGGTCTGCCGTCCATAGGGATGATCGCCGAAGGTCATCTCCAGGAATTTCCGGCTTGCGAGCGAGGTCGGGTTGGTGGTGTCGCGGCGCAGGCCCGAGATGACCTGCGAGCGAATGCGCTCGACATCGACCGTGTCGAAATGCGGCGAGGTCAGCGCGGACCGCAACAGATCGAAGGCCTCGTCCTTGTTGTCGCGCAGCATGCGCAGGCTGCCGCGGAAGGTATCGCGGGTAGCGCTGAAGGAGAGCTCGATGGCGCGGCGGTCGAGCCGCTCATGGAACGTCTTGGAATCGAGATCGCCCGAGCCCTCGTCGAGCAGGTCGCCGACGAGATTGGCAACGCCGGGCTTGTCCTTGGGGTCCTGCGCCGAGCCGCCGGCAAAGGAATATTCCATGGCGATCAGCGGCACGGTCGCGTCCTGGACGAACCATGCTTCGATGCCGCCCGGCGACACCAGGTGCTGGATCTTTGCTGCCGCCTGCGACGGCGAGACCGAGGCGAGCGCGAGCGCAGCGCCGGTGACGAAGGAGAGCGCAACGTGGCGCGCGCGAAGGAAAGGATAGGTCACGAACGCTTCTCCTCACGCTTGGCAGCTGTGCTGGTGTCTTTGATCAGATAGCCGGTCACTGAGCGGTTCTTCTCGAACCATTTTTGCGCAGCTTCACGGACCTGCTCGGCGGTGACGGCACGGATGCGGTCGGGCCAGCTCCTGATATCCTCGATCGACAGGCCCGTGGTCAGTGCGCCGCCGTACCAGCGTGCCAACACCGCCTGATTGTCCTGGGCGTAGATCGCCTCCGCGATGAGCTGGGTCTTGACCCGCTCGAGATCCTCGGCACGGATCGGGTTCTGCGCAACGTCGGCGATCACGCGGTCGATGGCCTGCTCGACTTCAGCAAAGCTGACACCTGATTTCGGCGAAGCCGAGATCGCGAATTGGGTCGGATCCAGCGAGATGCTGGAATAGCTGGCGCTGGCGGAGACTGCGAGCGGCTTGTCGACGACGAGCGCGCGGTAGAGATAGGAGTTGCTGCCGCTGCCTATCAACTGCGCGAGCACGTCGAGCGCAGCGCTCTCGCCAGCCGCAGCGGTCGTCGCCGAGGGCACTAGATAGTAGCGGCGCAGGCTCGGCTGCTCGACGCGCGGGTCGGACAGTGTGACGGTGCGCGGCGCTGCCGGCTCCGGCTCCTGCGGGCGGATGCGCCGCGCCGGGATCGCCGGCTGGGCCGGGATCGGGCTGAAATTGCGTTCGACCAGCGGACGCACATCGGCGGCCTCCACGTCGCCGGCGATGACGAGGATCGCATTGTTCGGTGCGTAGAACCGGCGATAGAAGGCCAGCGCGTCCTCGCGATTGAGCTTCTCGATCTCCTGGTGCCAGCCGATCACCGGCCGGCCGTAGGGATGATTGAGATAGAGCGCGGCCATGATCTGTTCGTTGAGGCGCGCGTCGGGGCTGTTGGCAACGCGCATGTTGTACTCTTCGAGCACGACATCGCGCTCGGGCAGCACGTTCTCGTCTTTGAGGACCAGGCCGGTCATGCGATCGGCCTCGAACTCCATCATGGTCGGCAGCTGCTCTTTCGGCACGCGCTGGTAGTAGTTGGTGTAATCGACCGAGGTCGAAGCGTTCTCGTTGCCGCCGACGCGGAGCACGGTCTGGGAGAATTCGCCGACGGGGTGCTTCTCGGTGCCCTTGAACATCAAATGCTCGAGGAAGTGGGCGAGGCCGGATTTGCCTGGCGTCTCGTCGGCCGAGCCGACCTTGTACCAGATCATTTCGGTGACCACGGGCGTGCGGTGATCCGGGATCACCACGACCTGGAGGCCGTTGGGAAGCGTGAAGCTCGCGGGCGGCGCCGAGGTGACCGTCGTCTGGGCGAATGCGCTGCCGACGTTGAGGGCAGATGTCGAGAGCAGCGCGACGAAGAGGCAGGCAATCGATCGGTGTGAGGACATCACGATCCTTGTGAAAGCCCGGACGCTGATGTCCAGGCGTGAAAGCACGGCATGCTACACCGCGCGGCTTTGGGCTTCGGGTCACGAAGCAGAGAACGCCGTCGAATTGTACTTAAAAATAGGTCATCTGCCGCATCCGGCCTATACCGGACGATTGCGGCGTGCGCGCGCCTACGGGCGGCGGCCGAGGAGCTTATTGCTCCTTTTCCTTACCCGACCGGACGTCGAAATAGGTCCTGCGCGTCGTGTCCTCTCCGGAGCCATAGGCGTAGCTCGGCGAGGGCGTCTGATATCCCGGCGGCGGCTCGACCAGCGATTGGCGCGGCGGCTCGCTCGTAAACTGCTTGGATTCGGGCGCGCCGCCCTTGAACAATTTCAACAGACCGCCGGTGTAACCCATCTCGGCCGGGCTCATCGTCGGGTTGTTGGGGTTGCTGCCCGGCGGGGGCGGATCATTGTTGGCCTGCTGCGGGCCCGACTTGTGGGCGTTCAACTCGGCGGGCGACAGCGGCTGGCCAATTTTCCAGAACTCGTTTGCCTTGGTGCCGGGCACCTTCTTCCGCTGGGCAATGGCCTCCTGGCGACGCTTCTCGTCGGGATCCTTCGGCCAGTTCGGCGCGTTCTTGGCTTCAGAGCTGGGCGGCGGCAGGTCGAGCTTCGGCGGGACCACCAGCGGTGACCGCTCGCGGTACTCGATGCCCTTCTTCTCCATGCTCTTGGCGCCGATGCCGGACATCAGATTGTCGATGAGCTTCTCTTCGAAGGTCATGTCGTCGTCGTCATCGTCGTCGCCGGCGCGGACCGGGCCTGCCGACATCACGAGACCGATGCCGAGTGCGACAGCTGACAATTTCAGCGCCAGCCAAAGACCCCGCCGGCCGTCTCGACCGATCGAACCGCTGGTTTCGAAGCTGCGCATACCTGTACCTGTTCCATATTGTGGCAGTAGCAATCTCGCCGCGTCTCGCGCGATCACGCCTCGCCAAGCAAGGTTCCGCCTCCGGCCCGTATCGGCCGGGATCAGGGCGCTTTTGCGGCGGGTACCCCCAGGAAGGAATCATACAATAGGGCCGCCACCCCAGCAACGATGGCCACGTCCGCGAGGTTGAAAACGTACCAATTATAGGTATTTCCGCCGATTTCGATGTGAAACAGAGCGAAATCGACCACCGCGCCATAGACGAAGCGGTCGATGCCATTGCCGATGGCGCCGCCGATGATCAGCCCCAGCGCGACGGTGGCGAGGTAGGTCTGCGACCGCGCCATCCAGATTCCCAGCGCAATCACCGCAACGACCTTCACCGCCATCAGCGCGATCTGTGCTGACTGGCTGTCGTTCTGCAGCCAGCCGAAGCTGATGCCGATATTCCAGGCCAGCACCAGGTCGAAGAACGGCGTCACCTTGACCACGCCCCGGCGGGCAAGGTCGAAGCCGTTCAGCAGCCAGAGCTTTGAGGCCTGGTCGGCCACGAGTGTCACCACGGCCGCGATGATGCCGGCACGGAGCGGGGTCATGGCAGGCCGATCAGACGCTCACCCCCAACGCCTTCCATTCGCGCAGCGCCTTGGCGTCGCGCGGGGTGACGTCGGGATATTCAGCGTCCTCGCCGACAGCAGGCGAGATCTTCCAGGAGCGGGCGCATTTGGTGCCGACGGCCTTCTCGACCACGACCGCGACGCCGGGCACCGCATCGAGGCGGAATGCAGAGGCGGGCGCTTCGCCCTCGCGCACCTCGTAATTCGAGGTGATGCAGATCTCGGCAAGATCGGTGTCGAACAATGTCGCCAGCATGCCGCGGTCGGCGACATAGATCACCGGCGAGGCCTCGAGTGAGGAGCCGATGTTCTTGGCAGCACGTTCGAGCTCGAGCGCCCCGGTGACGACACGGCGGACGTTGCGGATGGTCTCCCACTTCGCGGCGAGCTTGTCGTCGCGGAGCTTTTCGAGGCCTTCCGGGAACAGCGTCAGATGCACCGACGGTTCGGCATCCGGCCTGTACATGCGCCAGCCCTCTTCCGCGGTGAAGCTCAGGACCGGCGCCAGCCATTTCAGGATCGAATTGCACAGCAGGTCGATCGTGGTCAGCGCCGCCTTGCGCGTCAGCGAGGACGGCGGATCGCAATAGAGCGTGTCCTTGCGGATGTCGAAATAGAACGCCGAGAGCTCGCTGTTCATGAAGGCGGACAGGGTCGCGACCACGCTCTTGTAGTCGAACGTCTCATAGGCCTTGCGGACCAATTCTGCGCGGAGCGCGAGCTCGTGCAGCATCAGCCGTTCGAGCTCGGGCATCTCGGCGTCCGCGACGGCGTCGGCGGGCTTGTAATGATGCAGCGTGCCGAGCATCCAGCGCACGGTGTTGCGCAGCTTGCGGTAGGTCTCGACCGTGTTCTTCAGGATCTCGGGCCCGATGCGCTGGTCGTCGGTGTAGTCGCAGGATGCGACCCAGAGCCGCAGAATGTCGGCGCCGGATTCCTTGATGACGGCCTGCGGCTCGATGGTGTTGCCGAGCGACTTCGACATCTTGCGGCCGTCTTCGGCCTGGGTGAAGCCGTGGGTCAGCACGATGTCGTAGGGCGCGCGACCGCGCGTGCCGCAGCTCTCCAGCAGCGAGGAGTGGAACCAGCCGCGATGCTGGTCCGAGCCTTCGAGATACATCACGGTGTCGGCGCCTCCGTCGACCTTGCGCTTGATGCCGGCGAGACCGGGGAATTGCACGGGGTCTTCCAGCACGAAGGCGTGCGTCGAGCCGGAATCGAACCAGACGTCGAGAATGTCGTCGACCTTCTGCCAGCCTTCGTTCGCGCGCGATCCAAGGAAGCGCTCGCGCGCGCCCGTCGCGTACCAGGCGTCAGCGCCTTCCTTTTCGAAGGCATCGCCAATGCGGGTGTTGACGGCCTCGTCCTGGAGGATCTCGGCGGAGCCGTCGCCCTTCTCGCGCACGAACACGGCGATCGGCACGCCCCAGGCGCGCTGACGCGAGATCACCCAGTCGGGGCGTGCCTCGATCATGCCGTTGATGCGGTTCTCGCCCGACGGCGGCACCCATTGCGTCACCGAGATCGCCTGCAGCGCGCGGGCGCGCAGCGTGTCGCCGGATTTGGCCTTGCCGCCCTCCGCAATGTCCTTGTCCATCGCGATGAACCATTGCGGCGTGTTGCGGAAGATCACCGGCTTCTTCGAGCGCCAGGAATGGGGATATTGGTGCTTGAGCCGGCCGCGCGCGAGCAGCTTGCCGCCCTCGATCAGCGCCTTGATCACGGCCTCGTTGGCGTCACCCTTCTCGCCCTTGTCGTTGATGACGCGCTTGCCGGTGAAGCCCGGTGCCTGGTCGGTATAGGCACCGTTCTCGTCGACAGTGTAGGGGATCGCGCTGTTGATGCCGCGCGCGTCGAGCTCGCGGGTGTTCGCCATCCAGACGTCGAAATCCTCGCGGCCGTGGCTCGGCGCGGTGTGCACGAAGCCGGTGCCGGTGTCGTCGGTGACGTGGTCGCCGGACAAGAGCGGCACGGTGAATTCATAGCCGCCGGCGAGGCCCTTGAGCGGATGGGCGCATTCGATCGCGTCCATGGTATCGCCGGGGATGTCGCGAACCTTCTCATAAGCGGTCACGCGCGCCTGCTTGAACACTTCTTCGGCGAGCCCGTCGGCCAGGATCAGGAGATCGCCGGTCTTGGCCCAATTGTCCGCGGGCGCGTCCGTGACCTTGTAGAGGCCATAGGCGATCTTCGGCGAGAACGAGATGGCGCGGTTGCCGGGCAGCGTCCAGGGCGTGGTGGTCCAGATCACGACGCTCGCCGAGGCGAGCGCGCCATGCGCCGGCGAGGTCACCGGGAATTTCACCCAGACCATGTCGGAGGTGTAGTCCTCGTACTCGACCTCGGCCTCGGCGAGCGCGGTCTTCTCGACCACGCTCCACATCACCGGCTTGGAGCCGCGATAGAGCGTGCCGTTGGCGGCGAATTTCATCAGCTCGCGCGCGATCTGGGCTTCGGCCGGATAGTTCATGGTGGCGTAGGGATGAGCCCAGTCGCCGATCACACCAAGCCGCTTGAACTCCTCGCGCTGCACGTTGAGCCAGTGCGTGGCATAGGCGCGGCACTCTTTCCGGAAATCGATCATCGCGGCACTGTCGCGGAAATCGGGCTTCTGCTTGCCCTTCTTGCGATAGTTCTCCTCCTCGACCTTCCACTCGATCGGCAGGCCGTGGCAATCCCAGCCGGGCACGTAATTCGAATCGAAGCCGAGCATCTGCTGGCTCTTGGTGACGAGATCCTTGAGGATCTTGTTCAGCGCCGTGCCGATATGGATGTTGCCGTTGGCATAGGGCGGGCCGTCATGCAGCACGAACTTGTCGCGGCCCTTCGCGGTCTCGCGCAGCTTCTCGTAGAGGCCGATCTCGTACCAGCGCTTGAGGATCTCCGGCTCGCGCTGCGGCAGGCCGGCGCGCATCGGGAATTCGGTCTGCGGCAGGAACAGGGTCTTGGAATAGTCTTTGGCTTCAGACTTTGGGGACTTTTGCGGCTTTTCGGACATGAGGCTGACTGGCTCGGAATGGCGCGGGAACGGATGGCGATGCGGAATCGCGGGGTGAAACGACCAAATCCCGGTCTTGCGCCGAGCCTTGAGGCTCAGGCGGAAGCCGGGCTGCTAATCCCTATGATGCGCCGCGCAAACATGGGCTCTCCATAGCAGCCGGACGGGGGAAGCGCAAAGGTCCGGCGGGCGAGGCTTTGGGCCCTTAATCGACTATCCCGAGCCGCGGAAACGCGTCGGGGGCGGCCGCCAGCATGGCGCGGGCCCGGGCGGAATCCTCGTCCATCTGGTGGATCAGGGCGTCGATATCGCCAAATTTCAGCTCCTCGCGGATGAAGCCGACAAAGGCGCAGTCCAGCGCCTGCCCGTAAAGATCGCCCTTGAAGTCGAACAGGAAGATTTCCAGCAGCGGCGCGCCATTATCGAAGGTCGGGCGGCGACCGAAGCTCGCCACCCCGTTCAGCCGCTCGGTGCCGCGACCGACCCGCACGGCGTAGATTCCGTGCTTCAAGCCGCAATTCGCATCGAGCCGGATATTGGCGGTGGGATAGCCGAGGTCGCGGCCGCGCTTTTCGCCGTGGATGACCTCGCCGGTGACGAACCAGGGCGCGCCCAGCATGGTCGTGGCCTCGTCGATGAGTCCCTCCGCGAGCGCGATCCGGATGGCGCTGGAGGAGACAGGCCGCTCGTCGATATCAACATGGGGCTGCACGTCGACCTCGATGCCGAGCCGAGGGGCCTCGTTCACCAGCAGGCCTGGCGAGCCGACCCGGCCCTTGCCGAAATGAAAGTCGTAACCGACCGCAATGCCGCTGACGCCAAGGCGCCCGATCAGCTCATGGTGAATGAAATCTTGCGCTGTGGTGCCGGCTCTCGCCTTGTCGAAGGTCATGACCACGGCGCCGGCGAGCCCGGTCCCGGCCAGCAGCCGCAGCTTGGCGCGCTCGTCCGTCAGGCGGAATTGCGGGGTGTTGGGGCTGAAAAACCGGCGTGGATGCGGCTCGAAGGTCAGTGCCAGCGCAGGCCGGCCATGCGCCCGGCCCATTTCCAGGGCTGCTGCAATGACGGCCCGGTGCCCGAGATGGACCCCGTCGAAATTGCCCATGGCGACCACCGCGCCCTTCAGGATGGCAGAATCCGGCGTGGTATCGCGGATAACGGTAAATTGCGGGGCCATCAGGGGAATTCTCGAGCCGGCGGGGATCGGCCGGGACCGTGGCGTGACCCGGCGAATGAAGTCAAGCGGGAGAGCCGACGCAAGGAACCTGATTTCGGTCCGTCGCGGCCTGCCCCAGTTAACGCGCTGTTTAACGCCTTGGTGCTAGTGCTTGGGAGATGGAACTGAGGGGCCGCGGTCCGTCAGGTCCGATTTTAGATATTCCTGGGTATGCGTTGGGGGAGTCGAGATGGCGGTTGATTTGTCGATGCCGGTTCTGGTGGTGGATGATTATAGCACCATGATCCGTATCATCCGGAATCTGCTGAAGCAGCTTGG
This sequence comes from Bradyrhizobium sp. CCBAU 11434, assembly GCF_028128895.1. Taxonomy (NCBI): domain Bacteria; kingdom Pseudomonadati; phylum Pseudomonadota; class Alphaproteobacteria; order Hyphomicrobiales; family Nitrobacteraceae; genus Bradyrhizobium; species Bradyrhizobium sp. CCBAU 11434. The sequence goes on along the minus strand of NZ_LBJX01000101.1, from coordinate 272,220 downwards.
CTTCGATAATATCGATGATGCCAGCGACGGTTCGGCGGCACTGAACAAGATGCGCGGCAAGAAGTACGGCCTCGTGATCTCCGACTGGAACATGGAGCCGATGACGGGTTACGACCTGCTCCGCGAAGTGCGCGCAGATCCCAACCTCGCCACCACGCCCTTCATCATGATCACGGCGGAATCGAAGACCGAGAACGTGATCGCGGCCAAGAAGGCCGGCGTGAACAACTACATCGTCAAGCCGTTCAACGCGGCGACGCTGAAGACCAAGATCGAGGCGGTCTTCCCGGACATGGCGAGCGCGTAAGCGTCAAAGCCATCAGCTGAATTTGGAAAGCCCGGGACGATCGTCCCGGGCTTTTTGCATTTCGGAGGTCACCACTTCAATTCGCGCATCAGAGCCTTCGGCGGGTGGCCGAACAATTCCATCACCGACTTGGGATCGAGCTGGTCGAGGCCCTCGAACTCCTCGGCATGGATGCCGCGGGTGACGAACAGGCAATCGATGCCGAATTCGCGCGCGCCGGTGAGGTCGGTGCGGACGGAATCGCCGATCGCCAGCACCTTCTTCCGGTCGATCGTGTGGCCCTGGCGCTCGCCGGCGAGCGCCATCGCGCGCTCATAGATCGGCCGGTGCGGCTTGCCGTAAAAGATCACCTCGCCGCCGAGCTCGCGGTACAGCTCCGCGATCGCCCCGGCGCAATAGATCAGCCGGTCGCCGCGCTCGACCACGATGTCGGGGTTGGCGCAGACCAGCGTCAGCTTGCGCTCGCGCGCTTTCAGCATCATGCCGCGATAGTCTTCCGCGGTCTCGGTCTCGTCGTCATAGAGGCCGGTGCAGACGATGTAGTCGGCCTCTTCGAGCGGCGCAGTTGTCGCATCGAGGCCGCGATAGATCGAATTGTCGCGCTCGGGGCCGAGCCAGAACATCTTGCGGCCGGGATGCTCGGCGACATAGAGCCGCGTCAAATCGCCGGAGGAAACGATGGCGTCGTAGGTTTCGTCGGCGACGCCGAGCTTGCGCAACTGCCGCTGCACGGAGTCGGCCGGGCGCGGCGCGTTGGTGATCAGGATCACCGTACCGCCGTGGCTGCGATAGGTGTGCAGCGCCTCGCAGGCCTCGGGGAAGGCTTCCAGGCCGTTATGGACCACGCCCCAGATGTCGCTGAGCACGACATCGACGCCGCCGACGAGCTCGCGCAGGCTTTGGGCAAAATGCAGCGTGGTCATGACGCGCGCGGCCGATCAGACGCGGCGCGCGAGCGCTGCGTTGCCGGTGATGCGCTGTGACGGGGCAGCAGGCGTCGCGGCTGACGTTGCGCTTGGGCTGGGCGTACCGGAACCATTGGATCCCTGAATATCTTGCGCCTGGTTTGGCGACGCCCCGCCGGTAGCAGATGGGCCCTCGGGCCGCAATGGCCGGGGCGGCGCGAACAGAAAGCCCTGGCCGAACCGCACGTCATAGTCGAGCAGGTCGACCACTGCGCGCTCGCCCTCGATCCGCTCCGCGATCAAATCGATGCCGAAGCGGCCGAGCAGGTCGGACAGGTCGGAGGGGTGAATGTCCGAGGTTGAAGCCTGCTTCGGGTCGAGCAGGAGTGACGCCGGAACCTTGATGAAGCGGACGCCGCGGTCCGCGAGCTCGCGCGGCTCGATCCTGAGGTCCGTGACATGGTCAATCGAGAAGCGGAAGCCGCGCTGCGCCAGCGCCGCCAGATTCTCGGTCTCGGCCGGACCGAGCGCGCGGAAGGTCGATTGCTTGAACTCAAGCACCAGCGACGGTGCCAGCGCGCGATTGGCCTCGAGGAAATCGAGGCATTGCGCAAAGGTGGTGGAATTGCCGAGCGTCGAAGCCGCGACGTTGCAGAACACGCCGACTTCCTTGTTGCGCACCATCAGCCGGCGCAGCACCTGGACGCAGCGCAGCAACACCATGTTGTCGATCCGCCCGATCAACCCGGAGGCTTCGGCGAGGCTGATGAACTCCTCGGCGGCGATGAGCTGATCGCGCTCGTCGCGCACCCGGATGACGGCTTCGTAGAACCGGACCTTGCGCTGCGGCAGCGTCACCATCGGCTGGAGGAATATGTCGATGCGGTTCTCGTCGATGGCGCTGCGCAGCGTCGCCAGCATCTGGGTCTGGTTGCGGCCGTTGACGGTCTGGACGGCGCTGGCGGTCTGGGGCGGGGCTGCCGGCGGCGTCGGCCGCGGCGGCGCTGCAGGAAGCGGAGGAGGAGCGGCCGGCCGCTCGTCGAAGGGGGCAATCAGGTCGATTGGCGCTTCCACCGCCGGCCTTGCGACCGGAGCAGCGGCCGGCGCCGGCGCATGACCGGCCAGCAGGTCCTCATGGGTCGACACCGTAGCAGCAAGCTGCCTGACCAGCCCGCCGAGCTCGTTGATCTCGCTGACCACCGACTGGACCCGATCGGAATTGGTCGAGTTGGACGAGGCGATCCGGCCCTCGATCGCAGCGAGCCGCCGTCCGAACTCGGCCACCTGGCGGGCGAGGTCGGCGGTGCCGCGCGAGAGGTCGGCGATCTGGCCGCCGACGTCGCTGCGGTCGCGCAGCCGCATCGAGACCGCGTTGTAGAGGATCAGGAAGGTCAGCGCAGTCAGCGCCACGATCGCGGATTCGGTTCCGTTGATGCCGGCGACCGAGTAGAGCACGAGCCCGAGCGATGCCGCGACCAGAACCATGCAGATGGCGATGAAGATCGTCGAAATGCGAATCATGCCGCGCGTTATGCCTCAAGAGCTGACTGCCTCACCCGGGAAAACACGGGCTGCCATTCGCACCCGTCGCGCCTCATGCTCCCCTAGGCATGCATGACCTTAACATCATTGTTGATTCGAGGGGATAGCGGGGCGCAGGCGCGCGTGGTGACAGTCAGGACGGCGCGGCGGCACCGACCGTGTCGGCCGAGACCGCCTCGCGGCTGCCGAGCGGCTTGGGCCGTCCGGTCGTCGTATCGCGCAGCGTTTGCCGTTCGATCTCCGAGTTCAGCTCGGCGCCGAACATGATGACGATCGCGGACATCCACATCCACGTCATCAGGCCGATCGCCGCCCCGAGCGAGCCGTAGGTCGCGTTGTAATTGGCAAAGGCCGACAGATACCAGGACAGCAGCGCGGAGCCTGCGATCCAGAGCAGGGCGGCGGTCACCGCGCCGATGCTCAGCCATTGCCAGCGCGGCGCGTCACGGCTCGGCGCGAAGCGGTAGAGGATGGCGAGCGCCGCCAGGAGGATGACGAGCAGCAGCGGCCAGCGCGCCAGCGCCACGATCAGCTTGCTGTCCGGCGGAATGCCGAGGTGATCGAGCGCGAGCGGGAAGGCGACGACGGCGGCCACCATCAGCAGGAGTGCGAGGATGCCGCCGACCGTGAACGACAGGGAGATCAGGTTCAGCTTGATGAAGCCGCGCTTCTCGCGCTCCTCATAGGCGACGTTGAGAGCGTCGAAGATCGATTTGACCCCGGCATTGGCGCTCCAGATCGCCAGCACGAAGCCGAACAGGAAGGTGGCGCCGAGTGCCGTGTTTCCCTTGGAGACCACCCGCGCGACCTGGTCCGCGACGATCTGGAACGAACCTTCCGGCAGCATCGTCGCGAGCGTCTGGAGATTGCCACTGATGGTCGAGGGATCGGCGAACAGTCCGTAAAACGAGACCAGCGCGGTCACTGCGGGAAAGATCGCGAGCAGTCCGAAGAACACCACGCCGCCGGCGGTGGCGAGCAGACGATCGTCGTCGATGCGCTGATAGGTACGCCAGAAAATATCCTTCCAGCCCGCCCAGGGAATTGCGAATGGGCTTTTCGAGCCACGGCCATGGCCCGGCTGCATAGCCGCCCTTGCCGGGTTCGTTTCCGGTGAGTTCGCTTCCTTGTTGCGATGGTCTTGAGGTGGTCCCGGGCGGATGAACCCGGACTCCTGGAAATAGCGCTCTGCGGTCAGCACGAACACGGCTGTGGCGGCGACCAGCAGCCAGCTGTCGAATTGCTCGGTCTGCCGCGCCGGCATCATGCATCCTGTCTGCGGGCTGGGCGCCGCCGGCGCGCCGCCGTGAAGCCGACCAGGGTGAGAGCCGCAAGCATCAGGCCAAGCTGCACGGGCCTGATGGTGCGAGCCGAAGAGCCGCTGCCTTCACGGCCGCGTTCGCCCGGTGCGAGCGGCACCAGCGGAATCGTCGTCGCCACTTCTCTCACCGCCTGCTTGACCGTTCCGCGCGGGATCCGCGGCGTCGCGATCGCCACGCGCATCCGGCTGGCGAGCGGCACGATCGGCTTGGTCCGGCGGTTCATTTGCGCCATCGCCACCCCGGCGCAGATTGCGGCCAGCACCAGCAGTACCGCTGCGACGGCACCAAAGCCCCAGAATTGCCCGTAGGTGATAGCCACCCAGCGATACAGCGCGACCAGGCCGACGAAGAAGGCCGCGATCACGAACAGCCCGGCCACAGCGAACAATCCCGCAGCGACTGCATAGGATGTCACGCGCCCGGTCGTCTGGCTGGTGCGGTCGCGCAGATAAGACTGCGCGGCGCGCTTGAGATGGTTGAGTTTCAGCGCCATGCCGGCGCGCAGCAATTCGCCCGATGGCGCGAGCATGCGGACATCCTCCGAGAACGAGAACTTCGTCGGGAGATGAACGTTGCGGAATTTGACTTGTTCCGCGCGTGCGCGCGATCAGCCGAGATCGGCGGCCGAGATCCAGAACACCTCGCCCTCGGAGTCCTCAGTGTCGAGCCAGAGCAGGGGCAGTTCCGAAAAGGCCTCGTCGACCAGTTCGCGGCCGCGGCCGATTTCGCAGATCAGGCCGCCATGCGGCGTCAAATGATCCGGTGCATCGCGCAGGATGCGGCGGACCACATCAAGACCGTCGGCGCCGCCGTCGAAGGCAAGTTTCGGCTCGGCCCGGCATTCCGGCGGCAACGCCGCCATGCCTTCCGCGTCGACATAGGGCGGGTTGGTGATGATCAGATCGTATTTGTTATCCCCGAGCGGCGCGAACAGATCGCCGCGATGGAGCGTGATGCGCTCATCGAGGCCATGATCGGCAACATTGCGCGCGGCGACTTCGAGCGCGCCCTTGGAGATATCGACCGCATCGACCACAGCATTCGGGAAATGATACGCAGCGAGGATCGCAAGGCATCCCGAGCCGGTGCAGAGATCGAGCACGCGCTCGACGGCGGTGGGATCGTCGATCAGCGAGCCCACCTCGCCGTCGCCGCCGAAATGCGAATCCAGGAGCTCGCCGATGAAGGAGCGCGGAACGATGACGCGCTCGTCGACATAGAAGGGCAGGCCGCGCATGTAGATCTTGTTGACGAGATAGGCGGCCGGTTTGCGCGTCGTGACGCGTCGATGGATGAGATCAAGCAGGGTCTTGCCCTCCGCCGCGGTGACGCGCGCATGGGCAAAGCTCTCGAACTGGTCGGGATGCAGATGCAGGGCCTCGCAGACCAGGAAGGCAGCTTCGGCGACCGGATCGGTCGTGCCGTGGGCGAAGGCCAGTTTCGCCTCATTGAAGCGGCTCACCCCATAGCGGACGAAATCGATCAGCGTGAGCAACTCGCCGCGGCCGACCTTCGCGAGTTTCGGCGCGGCGCGGCCGCGCGCGGGCGTCTTGGATGCTTTTGCCATCAGGATTTGGCCCAGCGTGCAGCGGCCTCGTCGTCACGGGCGTGGGCCTCGACCCAGCCGGTGCCGGTGGCGCTCTCTTCCTTCTTCCAGAACGGGGCGCTGGTCTTGAGATAATCCATCAAGAACTCGGCTGCCTCGAATGCCGCGCGGCGGTGCTGCGAGGCGGCGAGCACCAGCACGATGTTCTGGCCGGGCTCGAATCGCCCGACGCGATGAATGACCGTGACGCCGTTCAGCGGCCAACGCGAGATGGCCTCGTCGACGTGGCGCTTGATCTCTTCTTCCGCCATGCCGGGATAATGCTCGAGCGTGAGCGCTGCTATCTTCGAACTATCCTCATCGGCGCGGCAGATGCCGGAGAAGCTGACGACGGCGCCGATGTCGGTGCGGCTTTTGGTCAGGACCGCGATCTCGCGCGCAATGTCGAAATCGTCCTCCTGGATGCGGATCGCGATGGGGCAGGTGGCGACAGGGGAGCTCATGGCCTAGCCGCCGGTCATCGGCGGGAAGAACGCGATCTCGCGGGCGCCGGCGATGGCAGCGTCCGCCTTGACGTGGGCGTGGTCGATCGCGGTGCGGATCACCTTCGGCTTCTCGAAGGCATACGCATAGGCCTCGCTTCTCGCGGAGAGCCAGGCGATCAGCTCCTCGACGGTGCGCACGGTCGCGGGCGGCTCGATGATTTCCTCGGCCTTTCCGACGCGCTCGCGCACCCAGGCAAAATACTTCACCTTCATCCCTCATCCTCCTTGATGAGGTGGTGGATGCCGGCGCGGAAATAATCGTAGCCCGTGTACATCGTCAGGATCGCCGAGGCCCATAGCAGGACGAGGCCGATCAGCGAGACCACGGAGACGACCTCGTCACCCGCGGGACCGGCGAGCAGGAAACCGATGGCGACGAGCTGAACGGTGGTCTTCCACTTGGCGAGCTTGGTCACGGGCACGCTGACGCGCAGCGCCGCCAGATATTCGCGCAGGCCCGAGACCAGGATCTCGCGGCACAGGATCACGATGGCGGCCCACAGCGACCAGCCATGGATGATGCCGTCGGCGGCCAGCATGAGGAGGCAGGAGGCGACCAGCAGCTTGTCGGCGATCGGGTCGAGCATCCGGCCAAATGCCGATTGCTGATTCCAGATCCGGGCATAATAGCCGTCGAGATAATCCGTGACCGCGGCGCCGATGAAGATCGCGACCGCGACCCAGCGCAGCCACAACGGATAGTCCATGATCGATTGCGCATAGATGCATCCGACCACGACCGGGATCGCAGCGATCCGGCCATAGGTCAGGATGTTCGGGAGGGACATCGCGCGGCTGGTCGTCCCTCGTGTCGTGGCGATGTTCATCCGTCCTACCAATACCGCTCAAGCCTGAAGGTCAACCGTCCGTCCCCATTGGGGTACAGGATGCGACGACCATATGACTACAGCCCCTTTAGTTCACCCCGGCTGGGGATGGAAATAGTCGAATATCCTGCGGGCGCTCTCGGCGCTCACCCCAGGAACCTTGCCGAGATCGGCGATCGAGGCCCGTTCGATCTCCTTCAGGGTTCCGAAATGGTGCAGCAAGGCCCGTTTGCGTGACGGGCCGATGCCCGGAATCTCCTGCAAACCGGCCTCGCGGATGTCCTTCTTGCGCAGCTTGCGGTGCGAGCCGATGACGAAACGGTGGGCCTCGTCCCGCAGGCGCTGGATGAAATAGAGCACCGGGTCGCGCGGCTCCAGCTTGATCGCCTCGCGCTCCGGCATGAACAGGGTCTCGCGGCCGGCGTCACGGTCCGGACCCTTGGCGACCGACATCAGCGAGACCTGGGTCAGGCCGAGATTGGCAAATATCTCCCTGACGGCATTGAGCTGGCCACGGCCGCCGTCGATGATCACGAGATCGGGCCATTGCGGGAAATCATCGTCCTTGGCCTTGTTGCTGTCCTTGGTCGCACCCTCTTCGGGCGGGTTGATCAGGCGCTTGAAGCGGCGCTCCAGCACCTCGCGCATCATGGCGAAGTCGTCGCCCGGGGTGATCCCTTCCGACTTGATGTTGAACTTGCGGTACTGGTTCTTCACGAAACCATCCGGGCCGGCGACGATCATCGCGCCGACCGCGTTGGTACCCTGGATGTGGCTGTTGTCGTAGACCTCGATGCGCTTGGGCGCATGCGGCAGGTTCAGCGTCGCAGCCATGGCGTCGAGCAGGCGGCTCTGGGTTGCAGTATCGGCGAGCTTGCGGCCGAGCGCCTCGCGCGCATTGGTCAGCGCGTGGGTGACGAGCTCCTTCTTCTCGCCGCGCTTGGGCGCGATGACCTCGACCTTGTGGCCGGCCTTGATCGATAGCGCGTTGGCGAGCAGGTCGCTCTCTTCGATCTCGTGCGAGAGCAGGATGGTCTTCGGCGGCGGCTTGTCGTCGTAGAACTGGGCGAGGAAGGACCCGAGCACCTCCTCAGGCGTATAGGTCTTCTCGGCGCGCGGAAAATAAGCGCGGTTGCCCCAGTTCTGGCCGGTGCGGAAGAAGAACACTTCGACGCAGGAGAAGCCGCCCTCCTGGTGGATGGCGAACACGTCGGCTTCCTCGACCGTGCGCGGATTGATGCCCTGCTGCGACTGGATCGCCGATAACGCAGCGAGGCGGTCGCGGTAGAGCGCCGCGCTCTCGAACTCGAGCTCGCCTGAGGCTTTCTCCATCTCGGCGGCAAGCTCCTGCTTCACGGCATGGCTCTTGCCGGAGAGGAAGTCGGTGGCTTCGCGCACCAGCGTCGCATAGCCGCCGAAATCGATCTCGCGGGTGCAGGGGCCGGCACAGCGGCGGATCTGGTAGAGCAGGCAGGGCCGGGTGCGGCTCTCGAAGAACGAGTCCGTGCAGGAGCGGATCAGGAACGCGCGCTGAAGTGCGGTGATGGTGCGGTTGACTGCACCGGCGGAGGCGAACGGGCCGAAATAGCGCCCGGGGCGGGTCTGCGCGCCGCGATGCTTGAGAATTTGCGGAGCCCAATGGTCGCCGGTGATCAGGATATAGGGAAACGATTTGTCGTCGCGCAGCTGCACGTTGAAGCGCGGCCGCAGTTGCTTGATCAGATTGGCTTCCAGCAGCAGCGCCTCGGTCTCGGTCGTGGTCGAGACGATCTCCACGGTCACCGTGGCCGCGATCATGCGCAGGATGCGCGCCGGCAGCGGCGCGCTCTGGCGCGCATAGTTTGAGAGGCGCTTTTTGACGTTCTTGGCCTTGCCGACATAGAGCACGTCGGCGTTCGCACTGAGCATGCGATAGACGCCGGGCGAGGTGGGTGCCAGCCGGACGGCGCGCTCGATCGCCTCGTGACCTGACGCCAGCGGCTCTTCGCCGATCGCGCCGCTTTCCTCGAGAATATCGGGCAGCCGCGCATCGTCCTCATCGTCGCCACCGCTGGTGGCGGGATCGAGGTCCGGCGGCGCCGTCTCCTGGGGTGGGGCGTCGGTCGCGGCTTGCCGCGATTTGCGCGCGCGTGCGTCGCCCGGCTTGTCGGAGGAATCGTGAACCATGGTGCGAATTTAGGCGCTGGGAGGGCCGATTTGAAGTTCCGGCCGTGCCGCACGCACAGGATGGCGCGTGCAGTCCCCGGTAACGCTTCCTTAAGTCTGTTAACAGCGCGGTAACGGGTCTTAACAGCCCTTTAACTTAAAACTCTCGATAAATCTTACGCGAAAAAGTGGTGGTTCCGTAACCAAGCGGTTTGGCCTGGCGCGGCGGTGCGGGCATCGCACCGGTTACGGCAGTTGCGTTGGAGTGTGGAATGAAGAGGCTCGTTGTAGGCGCAGCCGCGTTGGTTGCAGCCGCCTGGACGGCTTCGGCAGGGGCCGCCGATCTCAATTACGGGCAGCGTGCGCCCTATACGGTCAATCAGCCGCTCAATGCCTATAGCTGGGCCGGCCCGTATATCGGCGCCAATCTCGGCTACGAATGGGGCTCGGTGAGCAACAATCCCGCAAAGCCCTCCGGCTTCGTCGGCGGCGCGCAGGCGGGCTACAATTTCCAGAACGGCCCGTGGGTGTTCGGCGTCGAGGGCGACATCCAGGCCGCGGGTGCCGATGACACCTTTGCGCCGTGGAAGTTTTCCAATCCCTGGTTCGGCACGCTGCGCGGCCGCGCCGGCTATGCCTTCAGCAACGTTCTGGTCTACGGCACCGCCGGCCTCTCCTTCGGTGAGCTGCGCGCGCAGACTTTCGGCTGGACGGAGTCGCACACGACGGCGGGCTGGACCGCCGGCGTCGGCGCGGAAGTCGGCCTTGCGCCGAACTGGAGCGCGAAGCTCGAATATCTCTACATCGACCTATCGTCGAGTCAGTTCGCGATTACAGGCGTCTCAAATGGCTATAGCGCCAGCGTTGTGCGCGCAGGCGTGAATTATCACTTCTGATAGCGAAATAAGAAAATACCGGACTGAAGCCTCCCGGCCGCTCGCGGCCGGGACTTTTTTTGCGTCAGTTTTTTTGGGGCAGGTCCGCTACGATAGGATCACGAGATTGACCGCCTTCGGCCCCTTCCCCTTCTTGTCCGGTTCGACTTCGAACGTGATACGCTGTCCTTCGGCAAGGTCCTTCAGTCCCGCCCGCTCCACTGCTGTGATGTGAACGAAGACATCGCGACCGCCATCGTCCGGCTTGATGAAGCCATAGCCGCGCTCGCCGTTGAAGAACTTGACCGTTCCCGTATTGGCCATCGGGAAACTCCCCCTCATTGCTCCTCCGTCGCAACGCAGACGCGCGCCGCGACATGACCGGGCGTTACGAAGCCCGGGAGAGCTGGCCATCCTTAGGCGGACCCATCGGTCCGACCGGGATCTTTCTTAGGCCTTCACTCCGCCGCAACCATTCGCGGAAGCGGAACGTAAAGCCAGTCACGGAAACAGCATAATACGGTTCTTTGCAGATTGACTACCGCTCCTGCATATTTTTCCCAAGAATGCCGGAGTGTTACGGGCGCGGTATCTCCAATCGGAATCTGGCAGCCCCACCTTGGCCGAGCGGCATTTCCAGCTCGGGCAGGATCGTCTTGAGCTCGCCTTGCAGCGTGTAGGGCGGATTGACGATCAGAAGTCCGGCCGAGGTGAGGGCCGCACCATCAAGCTGCGGCGCGACGCTGAATTCGAGGCGAAGACATTTTCCCGGAGTCTTTGCTGCCGCTGCGGTGCGTGCCACGAGCTGCGCCAGCGCGTCGGTGGCGCGCCTGGATTTGGCAGGGTACCAGATTACATAGATACCGGTCGGCCATTTCGCGAAGGCGGTGGAGAAGGCCTCGCCCAGACTTTCGAACTCGTCTTTCGCCTCGAAGGGCGGGTCGATCAGCACGAGTCCGCGCCGCTCCTTCGGCGGCACGAAAGCCGGCAGCGCCATCCAGCCGTCGAGATCGACCACGCGCGCCTGTTCGTCGCGCCGCAGCACATCGATCAGCGCCTTGCGCGCCTTCGGCTCCAGCTCGCAGGCCACGAGCCGGTCCTGCGGCCGCATCAGGCCACGGGCGATCAGGGGCGAGCCCGGATAAGCCTTGAGCTCGCCCTTCGGATTGAAGGCGCGCACGATGTCCAGATAGGGCTTGGTCAGCGCCACTGTCTCGTTTGAGAGGCGCGCCTGCAGCAGTCGCGCGATCCCGGTCAGCCACTCGCCGCTGCGGCGCGCCTCGTCGCTGTCGAGATCATAGAGGCCAGCACCCGCATGGGTGTCGATGACCCGGAAGGCGGCCGGCTTGTCCTGCAAATAAGTGAGGATGCGCGCCAGCACGATGTGCTTGATGACATCGGCGAAGTTGCCGGCGTGAAAGGCGTGGCGGTAGTTCATGAGATTAGGACTACGTTGTTCTGGCGCGATCCTAACCCCTTGTCATTGCGAGCGCAGCGAAGCAATCCAGAATCCAACCGCGGCGGCAGTCTGGATTGCTTCGCGGAGCCTGTCATCGGACCGCGCTACACGCGGACCCGGTGGCTCGCGATGACGGAACTAACCGCCCCTGATTGGCGGCATGGTCACCTGGTCGCGGCGACAGCTGTGGCGTTCGAGCTCCTCGCAGGCGCGGAATTGCAGGTCCTTGCTGAGGCAGATGCGAACCTCGGAGAGCCTCGTCCGGTTGCAGGTGACCGAGACGGCTGCGTTGCTCAGGCCCGGATTGGCCTTGATGAAGGCTTCTTCGACCTCGCCAGGCGCGACGGTCTTGGCCTGCGACAGGTCAAGATATTCGACCGGAATCTTGATCACGGCGCGGGCTTTGCGGATCGTCTCGAAATAGTTGCGGCCGTCGAGCCCGGAGCAGGTGCCATGCTTGTCCCACTCGTTGAAGATCAGGCCTGGCGCCGGCATCAAATCCAGCATCGAGGAGACGATGTTACGGTTCAGCCGCGGTGACGGCCGCTGGCAATATTCTGGAAAGCCGCTCTCATATTGCGGCCACAGCCCGTGCACCACAAAGGAATAGGGCCGTCCCTCGCACTGGATGTTCGAACGCCCGCCACTGCGACCGCGCTCGGCCGCTTCCTCGCAGAACGACGGCGACCACGACAATGATAGCACATAGAAGTCGAATTCGCCGGGCGCGTTCTGCCGCTTGTCCTGCGCGTTGGCGCCGCCGCCCAGCGAGATCAGCCCGGCAAAGGTCAGCGAGATCACGAGACGGGAGATCGATTGCAATCTAAAATGAAACATGGAGACGCCTCTCAACTAGACTGTGCAATCAGCCTAGCAGCCATCAAGAACATTTCAAGAACAAATTTCGAGCGACCGACGCGCAGGTCGCTGGATCGGCCCGAATCAGGCGCTTCGACTCAGGGCTTTGCGGCGCGGCAGGACGGATTGTAGGCCCAGTTGCGGTCGAGCCCGACCACACACCATTCGACGCCCTGGCCGTAGCCGGCAAAGCCGCCATCCTCGATGATCGAGAAGTGCACCCGGCGCATCTTGCCGTCAGTGAGCATGGCCTCGCCGGTGCAGTAGCGGCGCGGAATGTTGTCCGATGCCCAGGGGCGGAAGGCGGTCTCGTGAACGTTTGCGAAGCCCGTGATCTGCAGCGGCGAATTCCAGAACGAGCTTTCCTTCTCCCAGAACTGGGTCGAGATCGTCGGCAGTGCCTTGTCGCATTCGGCGACATTGCCGTCGTAACGCGGCCCGCTCAGCCAGAAGTTCAGCTCCAGCGGATTGGCCGCCTTGGCCTCACCGAGCGACAGCGCCCCGAACACGAGGCCGAGAACGGCGGCAAAGCGGAGCGATTTCGGGGAGGGGGCGCGCATGGGCAATCCAGACAGCATGATCTGTGAGGACCGGACGGTGCCGCGAAGGGCGGGGGAGGTCAAGTGCAGCGCGGCAACACTTGGCCAGGAGTTGATCACAACGTCGCTGCCGACAGGCCTTCCGTTCTTTTCACCGCTGCGCGGGCACCGTAAACTGGTGCCAACCAATCGGAGTGACGGGAATGCGAATCATTGCGGCCGCGGGCCTTCTTGCCAGCCTGGTTTTTGTCTCGGGTATGATGGCGAGCCAGTCGGCGCGCGCCGACCTCCTGCCGGTGCCGCCGTTCAAGGGCAACGACACCGGCGGCATCATCGCCTATTCGATGGCGACGCAGGTCGATGCGCGCCAGGTCGCGGTCGATCACTGCGCGCGCTACGGCAAGGTGGTGAAATTCCTCGCGGTGCAGGCCTATGAGGGCGGCTACATCTCGTTCTCCTGCCGCTGGGTGCCCTATGGCGCCGCCGACCGGCCGATCCGCACGCTCTATTGAGGCATTTCGGAACGCCGACAAGGTCACGCCAAAGAAAAAGCTAGGCCATTTCAGCCCGGGAGTCTCTCGCATGACGCGCAAGCTCGCTTTGCTCGGATCAGCCGTTTGCCTCGCGGTGTCGGCGAGTGGTGCCTTTGCCGACGATCTGCCGGTGCGCAAGGCCGGTCTCTGGGAAATGAAGATGGTCAGATCAGGCTCTGCGATGCCGGAGATGACCATGCAGCATTGCACCGATGAGGCCGTCGACAAGGAGATGAACAACAACGTCTCGCCGATGGCCAAGCAGGTCTGCTCCAAGCAGGACATCAAGAAGACGGCCACCGGCTATGTCAGCGATTCCGAATGCAGCGTCGCCGGCATGTCCACGACCTCGCATGCCGAGATCACCGGGGATTTCAATTCGGCCTACACCGTGAAGACTTCGTCGCATGCCCAGGGCGGCGTCGCCGGTACTGCCGGGCGCGACACCACCATGACGCTGGAAGCGAAATGGCTCGGCGCCTGCAAGCCCGACCAGAAGCCCGGCGACATCGTGATGCCCGGCGGCTTCAAGATGAACGTGCGCGACGTCGACAAGTTGAAGGCGCTGCTGCCGAAGTGAGTTCGCTTCACCCTCTCCCACAAGGGGGGAAGGAAAGGAACCCTCCTACACCGGTATTCTCACGCTCGCGCGTAACCCACCCATCGGACTGTCACCCAGCGTGATGTCGCCACCATGGGAGCGGGCAATGTCGCGGGCGATCGCGAGCCCGAGGCCCGTGCCGCCTTCGTCCTGGTTGCGGGCGTTGTCCAGGCGGAGGAATGGCTTGAACACTTCTTCGCGCAAATGGGTGGGAATGCCGGGGCCGTCGTCGTCGACCGTGACGGTCAGATAGCGATGATCGCGCTGGCCGGAAATGGCGATGGCCTTGCCGTAGCGCGCGGCATTGGTGACGAGGTTGGCGAGGCATCGCTTGAACGAGGCCGGCTTCACCGTCACCACGGGCAGCCCAGTGAATGTCACGGTCGCAGTGTGACCGTGGCGTTCGGCGTCGCTGCGCAATTCCTCGAGCGCCTGCGCCATGTCGGTCGGTTGCGACTGCTCGCCGGAATCGCCGCGGGCAAAGGCGAGGTAATCCTCCAGCATCATCGACATCTCGTCGACGTCCCTGCGCATGCCCTCGAGTTCGGGACTGTCGCCGATCAGCTCCAGTTCGAGCTTGAAGCGGGTCAGGATCGTGCGCAGATCGTGGCTGACGCCGGCGAGCATCGCTGTGCGCTGCTCCATCGCGCGTTCGATGCGCGACTTCATCTCGAGGAAGGCGCCCGCCGCGCGTCGCACCTCGCGCGCACCGCGCGGCCTGAAGTTCGGCGCGTCGCGGCCCTTGCCGAAACTTTCCGCGGCGTCCGCAAGCCGCAGGATCGGCTTGATCTGGTTGCGCAGGAACAGCACTGACACGATCAGCAGGATCGAGGACGTGCCGACCATCCAGAACAGGAAGATCTCCGAGTTCGAGGCATAGGCCGCGCTGCGCTGTGCGAACACGCGCATCACGGCATCGTCGAGCTGGATGCGGATCTCGACGAGGTTGGAACGGCCGACCGTGTCGATCCAGAACGAGCGTCCGATCTTTTGGCCGAGTTGCACCGACAACGTTTGGTCGAGCAGCGAGAAGAACGGCTTGGGTCCCGGTGGCGGCATGTCGCCGGGGGGCAGGAAATCGACCACCAATTGCAACCGCTGCCCGATGCTCTTGAGCTGCGCGCGGTCCTTGTCCTGCGGATAGCTCTTGTAGACGTCGATCAGCGCGGCGATGTCCTGCACCACTGCGGCCGACAGCCGCCGTGTCACCGTGTTCCAGTGCCGCTCCATGAACACGAAGGCGACCACGGTCTGCAGGATCACCATCGGTACGATCATGATCAGCAATGCGCGCGCATAGAGGCCGGTCGGCATCCAGCCCTTGAACGCGTTGCCCATCCAGCCATTGGCGGCAGAGACGCGCCCGGCGGCGCTTCGGAGTAGCGTCAGGCCGGTGTCGATCGTGCTCATCTCGCGCGCTTCACTTGACTATGGCGAGGCGACCAGCCGGTAGCCGATGCCGCGCACCGCTTGCAGGAACAGTGGATTGGCGGGATCGGTCTCGATCTTGCGCCTGAGGCGGTTGATCTGCACGTCAACGGCGCGCTCGTTGACGCTGCCATTGCCCGTGAGCGCGCTGCGCGGCACGGTCTCGCCTGGCGTCTCCGAGAGAATGCGCAGCATCTCGCGCTCGCGGTCGGTAAGATGGATGACCTCCTCGCCCTGGCGCAACTCGCCGCGATCCAGGTGATAGACGTACGTGCCGAACGCGATCTTCTCCACCGCCGCGGCCTGGACCGGCGGCGCGGCGCGCTTGAGGATGTTGTTGATGCGCAGCGCCAGCTCGCGCGGCTCGAACGGCTTTGCGACATAATCGTCAGCGCCGATCTGCAAGCCCTCGATGCGGGCCTCGGCTTCGTGCCGCGCCGTCAGCATCAAAATCGGCACCGAGGACGATGTGCGGATGAACCGGGCGAGATCGAAGCCGGTCTCGCCGGGCATCATCACGTCCAGGATCAGCAGGTCGAAATGCAGTCCGAGCAGTTTGGCGCGGGCATCGCCCGCGCTGGCGGCGGTGGTGACGCGATAACCCTCGGCCGCGAGAAAGCGCGAGAGGAGATCGCGGATGCGGCGATCGTCGTCGACCAGCAGCAGGTGCGGGGCATCGTCGGCCGGTTGCGCCGGCGGGCGGGCGAGCGTAGCAGCAAGCGGCACGGTCACTCCTTTGACTCTTGATTGGCGGCGAAGATCGTCTCCAGCACCTTGTCCGGATCGTCGCGGTCGATCATCGCGCGCAGGAAGCGCTTGACGGTCTCGGCATCATCAGGCGCCATCTCGGCGAGCGCCTTGGTGATCCGCGTGGTCTGGAGGCCGGCGAGTTTCTGCACCAGCGCCTCGCCCTTGGGCGTGGCGTAGAGCAGGCGCTGGCGGCGGTCGTTGTCGCCGGTCTTCTGCACGATGTAGCCCTCGTCCAGCAGCTGCTTGAGCACCCGGCCGAGCGACTGTTTTGTGATGCGCAGGACGTCGAGCAGGTCGGCGACCTTCAGTCCTGGATAGCGATAGACGAAGTGCATGACCCGGTGATGAGCCCGGCCGAAGCCGAAAGCCTCCAGCTCCTGGTCGGGATCGCCGACGAAATCGCGATAGGCGAAGAACAGCAGCTCGATGATATCCCAGCGCAAATTGCCTCCTTCACCTGCCGCCGGCCGTGGCTCGGCAACGTCTTGAGAGGGAGTCGCGAAATTTATGTCAGGCATATTGACGTATCTTGGGTTCAATGTTACAAAACCATCAGCCCGCACGAAATTTTAAATCGTTTCGCATCGGGTGGCATTCCTAACAGCGGCCGGAGAGAAGCCGGACAGGCGACGACGGCCGGAACAGATCTACCGTGCGATTGTCGAGCGGCATTTCGGCAAAACATACTGGACTTCCGCCTTCCGCAAAAGCATGTCCTCGAAGGACATGCTGGCCACGGAAACCGGCCGTAACAAGGCTGGCGGTGGTTCGGCCAGAAACCACATCAAGCCAGCCGGGCCCGAACAGGGGCGGCCGGCGCCAGAACAGCGCCGCCACCGGCAGCGGGAGGCAAGGACATGAGCATGAAATTCGACATCCAGCCCGCATCCAATCCGACACCCGAGAAGGACCGGGTCGCCAAGCTGGTGGACCCCGGCTTCGGACGTGTCTTCACCGATCACATGGCTGTGGTCCGCTACAACCAGGCCAAGGGTGGCTGGTACGAGGCGAAGGTCGAGGCGCGCGCGAACTTCCAGATCGATCCGGCGGGCGCGGTGCTGCACTACGCCCAGGAAATTTTCGAAGGTCTGAAGGCCTACAAGCGCGACGACGGCGGCGTGAACCTGTTCCGCCCCGACGCCAATGCGCGCCGCTTCAAGGATTCGGCCGACCGCATGGCGATGGCGCAATTGCCGGAAGACGTCTTCATCGAGGCGGTCGAGCAGGTCGTGCGCATCGATCGCGCCTGGATGCCGGGCGGCGAGGGCAGCCTTTATCTGCGGCCCTTCATGATCGCGAGCGAGACCTTCCTCGGCGTCAAGCCATCCTCCGAATACATCTTTGCGGTGATCGCTTCGCCCGTCGGCTCCTATTTCAAGGGCGGGCCCGCGCCGGTTTCGATCTGGGTCTCGGAGAATTACACGCGCGCCGCGGTCGGCGGCACCGGCGCCGTCAAGTGCGGCGGTAATTATGCGGCGAGCCTGCGCGCGCAGGCCGAGGCGATCCAGCATGGCTGTGATCAGGTCGTGTTCCTCGATGCGGTCGAGCGCCGCTACATCGAGGAGCTCGGCGGCATGAATGTGTTCTTCGTGTTCGACGACGGCTCGCTCTCGACGCCGCCGCTCGGCACCATCCTGCCCGGCATCACCCGCGACTCCATCATCGCGCTCGCCCGTGATGCCGGAAAGACGGTCCGCGAGGAGCCGTATTCGCTGGAGCAATGGCGCAAGGATGCGGCTAGCGGAAAGCTGAAGGAAGCGTTCGCCTGCGGCACCGCGGCCGTGATCTCGCCGATCGGCAAGGTGCGCTCGGTCAGCGGCGATTTCGAGATCTCGGGCGGCGCCGCCGGTCCCGTCGCGATGGGCCTGCGCAAGCAGCTCGTCGATATCCAGTACGGTCGCACCAACGATCCGCACAACTGGATCCGCAAGGTGTTTTGAGCCTTCATCTCTCACTCCCTCGCCCCGCTCTTGCAGGGAGAGGGTGGGGTGAGGGGCTCTCACCACGAGTTCGAGAGATCTGAGTCCGCGGAGACTCCCCCCTCACCCGGTCGCTTCGCGACCGACCTCTCCCCGCAAGCGGGGCGAGGTGAAGAACACTCCGGTTGCCGCATCGCGCGTCGGCTGGTAAACGCCCGCATGGCCGAAAAACCCAAAAAACCCCAGAAACTGAAGGCGCGGCTGCCGCGCGGGCTCGAGGATCGCGACCCTGCCGCGATCCGGGCGACGCGCGAGATGGTCGAGAAGATCCGCGCCGTCTACGAGCTCTACGGCTTCGAGCCGGTGGAGACGCCGGCGATGGAGTACACCGACGCGCTCGGCAAGTTCCTGCCCGATCAGGATCGCCCGAATGAAGGCGTGTTCTCGTTCCAGGACGATGACGAGCAGTGGATTTCGCTCCGCTACGACCTGACCGCGCCGCTGGCGCGCTATGTCGGCGAGCGCTACGGCACCGACGGTCTGGTCCTGCCGTACCGCAGCTACCGCGTCGGCTATGTCTTCCGCAACGAGAAGCCCGGCCCGGGCCGCTTCCGTCAGTTCATGCAGTTTGACGCCGATACGGTCGGCTCGGCAACGCCCGCGGCGGATGCCGAGATCTGCATGATGGCAGCGGACACGATGGAAGCGCTCGGCGTTGCGCGCGGCCAGTATGTGGTGAAGGTCAACAACCGCAAGGTCCTCGACGGCGTTCTCGAAGCCATCGGGCTGGCGGGTGAGGAGAATGCGGCGCGCCGCCTGACCGTGCTGCGCGCGATCGACAAGCTCGACAAATTTTCCGCTGACGAAGTGCGCAAGCTGCTCGGTCCCGGACGATGGGATGGTGGCGAAGAAGGCAAGGGCGACTTCACTAAGGGCGCCAATCTCAGCGCGGCGGAGGCTGACGTCGTTCTCGCTATCACCAAGCCGCGTGAGGATTGGAAAGAAGCCATCGCTGCGGCGGAAACCTACCTGGCCAAGAGCGAGACCGGTCAAGCCGGCGTCAGCGAGCTGGAAGAGATTGCCAAGCTTGTCACAGCGTCCGGCTACGGCGCGGATCGGATCAAGATCGATCCGTCCGTCGTGCGCGGCCTCGAATATTACACCGGCCCCGTATACGAAGTCGAACTTCTGCTCGATACCAAGGACGAGAAGGGTCGGCCCGTGCGCTTCGGCTCCGTCGGTGGCGGTGGTCGCTATGACGGTCTCGTCTCCCGCTTCCGCGGCGAGCCGGTGCCGGCGACCGGTTTCTCGATTGGCGTGTCGCGGCTGCAGGCCGCGCTGACGTTGCTCGGCAAGCTCGACACGCGGCCCGAAGTCGGGCCCGTCGTCGTCACCGTGTTCGACCGAGATCGCGTCGCCGACTACCAGAAGATGGTCGCAAGCTTGCGCTCCGCCGGCATCCGCGCCGAGCTCTATCTCGGCAATCCCAAGAACATGGGCAACCAGCTCAAATATGCCGATCGCCGCAACTCACCTTGCGTGATCATCCAGGGCTCGGATGAAAAGGCGCGCGGCGAGCTCCAGATCAAGGATCTCGTCGAGGGCGCGAAAGCGGCCGCCGCGATCGCCTCCAACCAGGAATGGCGCGAGACGCGGCCAGCGCAGTTCTCCTGTAGCGAGGCCGATCTCGTTTCAAGAGTGCGCGAGGTCCTCGCGCGCCATGACGTGAGCTGGGGCTAGCCATTCGCGAACGCCGACATGCCCGGGCTTGTCCCGGGCATGTCAGTCCTGTTTGATGCGCACCTTCAGAACGACCGGGGTGTGCCTGGTCATCGCGACAGCAGGGAGAAGATAATGCCTGAGATTACCGTCAGCATGGCCGAAGGCCGCACCGACGAGCAGAAGGCCGGCATGATGCGCGACATCACGCAGGCACTGGTGAAGAATCTCGGCGTCGACGCCGATGCCGTCGTCATCCAGATCAACGAAGCCCCGCTCCGCCACAAGATGAAGGGCGGCAAGACGTTCGTGGAACGCGCAGCCGCGGCGAAGAAGTAAGCTGGCGCTAGCACGGCATTCACCGCCGTCGTCCCGGCGAAAGCCGGGACCCATAGCCGCAGGGAGTGGTTGTGGGGGCGCTGGTAACTCCGAGCCTTAGCAAAACTAATGCTGCGGCGTATGGGTGCCGGATCGGCGCTTCGCTTGTCCGGGACGACACTGAGCAAGAACCATGGACGCACGCGATTTCATCCAGATCGGCATGAGCGCCGAGCGTACGCTGGTGGTGCCGGCCGAGCGCACGGTCGGGCATTTCGTGCCCGGCATGCCGATGGTCTATGCGACCCCGATGATGATCCTGGAAATGGAGATGACGTCGGGCGATGCGATCCGCGCAGCGCTCCAGCCGGGCTGGGTCACTGTCGGTACCGAGGTCGACATCCGCCATCTCGCGGCCGCCCTCGTCGGCGCGACGGTGCGGACGACGGCGAAAGTGATCGCAGTCGAGCGCCGCGTGATCCGCTTCGAGGTCGAAGCGTTCGAAGGCGCGCGCAAGCTCGGCGAAGGCCGCCATGCGCGCGGGCTCGTCAACGTCGAGATGTTCAACAAGCGGCTCGGGGCTTAGCCAAGGGCGAGATGCTGTAGTGCCGTAGGGTGGGCAAAGCGAAGCGTGCCCACGATCTTTATCCACAACAAAGGAATGGTGGGCATGGCGCTTTGCGCCTTTGCCCACCCTACCGCACCTGCTTACTTCGCGAGCTCCTTCGATCGCTTCGTCGCCGCGGCGATGGCGCGGATCATCAGATCGCGCAAGCCCGGCTCGCCCATCAGCACGCCGAGGGCGGCAGCCGTGGTGCCGCCGGGCGAGGTGACGTTCTGGCGCAGCGTGGCGGAGGGAAGATCCGACTGGTGCAGTAGCTCGCCGGAGCCGGCGACCGTCTCGCGCGCGAGCTTGGTCGCCAGCGCTTCCGGCAATCCCGCCTCCACGCCGGCCCGCGCAAGCTCTTCGGCGAGCAGGAATACATAAGCGGGCCCGGAGCCGGAGACGGCGGTCACCGCATCCATCAGGCTTTCATCTTCGACCCACTCGACCGAGCCGGTGGCGCGCAGCAATGCATCGGCGACCGCGCGCTGTGCGGCGCTGACGTTCTTTGCAGCGACCGCGACCGTGATGCCGCGGCCGATCGCGGCCGGTGTGTTCGGCATCGCGCGCACCACGGCGCCGCCGCAAACCTCTTCGAGCGCGGCGATCGTGGTTCCCGCCATGATCGAGACCACCGACGTCTTGTCCGAGACGAATGATTTCAGCTTCGCGCCGGCCTCGCGAAACATCTGCGGCTTCACGGCGACGACCATCGTCTCGACAAAGCCTGCTGCCTTCACATCTGGATTGAGCGCAACGCCCTTGGCGGCGAGCGCGGTGATCTCGGGCGAGATGTGCGGATCGACCACGGCGATGCGGCCCGGATCGAGCCCGCCCGCAAGCCATCCGGTCAGCATCGCGCCGCCCATCTTGCCGGCGCCGGCGAGCAGGATGGTGCCGGTGATGTCTTGGAGAGTGCTGTTTGCCACTGTAGTCACCCAAACAAAAGGTGTCGTCCCGGCCTGGTGCGCGATTGCGCACGGGGGGGCCGGGACCCATAACCACAGGGGGTTCTAGTGGATGAAGGCGGTGGCAACAAGCCGCGTGCCACAAGATGAATCACGCAGTATGGATCCCGGCCTTCGCCGGGACGATGCGAGGGAGCTGCGGCCCCCCACTTCTTGAGACCTACGCCTCGCCCACCGTATCGAACATCGCCGCGTCCATCGCCTGCGCTGTGGTCTTGCCCGCCCACACCACGAACTGGAACGCCGGGAAGTAGCGCTCGCAGGCGTGGATCGCGCCGGCGAGCATGGCTTCGCATTGCGCGGTCGAGGCGGTGAGGCCACCCGGCAGCACCAGGGCCTGACGGTGCATGATCATGCCGGTGTTGGTCCAGAGATCGAAATGGCCGATCCACAATTGCTCGTTGACCGCAGCAACGAGCTTCTGCACCTCGCCCCGTCGCGCGGCAGGAATCTTCATGTCGAAAGCGCAGGCCAGATGCAGTGCCTCGATTTCACCCATCCAGGTGAAGGAGATCTGGTAGTCAGTCCATTGCCCCTTCGAGACAATGGTCAGCTCGTCCTCGCCGGAGCGTTCGAACGGCCAGTTGTTGCTGGCAGCGATATCCTCGACCACCGCAAGCGGGTGATTTCGGGAATCGATGGTACCTTCGAGCAGGGACATGCCGTCTCGACCTCTTGCCTTCTTGTTGTCTTTGATACGCACGCGGTTGGTCCGGCGCGCGCTTCCTCAATTTCGCTTAAGGCGATCCCCGGGAGTCGCTGTTGCGATCCCGGGACCAGCGCGGGCTTGTCGCGGATCAACTGATGTGATTTGCGGAATCTGCGCAACTGGGTCGCGAGTCCGTCCACAAGCCATGACTCGTTCGTCCACAGCTCATCTCGGCCACAATTGTTAACGATTGAGAACAAACCGGAATCCAATCGTTAATTCCACTGCGCGAGGGCCGCACCGCCCTGGCGGCATGGGACCATGCGGTTTTTGCTGCGGAACTCGCTTGCTTGCGGCCCCGGACTGGCGGCATATTTCCGCTCAGGTCGCTCAATCCCGGGCGGCCGATGTTCTCAGGGCGGGGTGAAAGTCCCCACCGGCGGTAAGGGCCGAAAGGCCTGAGCCCGCGAGCGCCTTCCCCAAGGTCTTTGACTGACGGGAAGGGTCAGCAGATTCGGTGCAACTCCGAAGCCGACGGTTAAAGTCCGGATGAAAGAGAACGGTCGGTGGCAGACGCATCGCAAGGTGCGGCTGTTTGTCGTTCCGTGTGCCCTGATTCTGGTCCCTTGAAGGAAAGCCATGAATCAGATGTTGCAAGATCCCCAGACCGATACTTCCCAGACACAGCCGCCGGTTCCGCAAGGCCCCGCGACCGAGCATCCGCGTTTTGCAAAACCGCAGCGGGTGGCCTTCGTGCAGGCTTGCTGGCACCGCGACGTCGTCGCGGAAGCCCGCATCGCCTTCATGAAAGAAGCCGAGGCACGCCATCTCACCCATGTCGACGTGTTCGAGGTGCCGGGCTCGTTCGAGATCCCGTTGCATGCGCAGGTCCTCGCCAAGACGCGGCGCTACACCGCGATCGTTGCGGCAGGCCTGGTCGTTGACGGTGGCATCTATCGCCACGAATTCGTCGCCGACACCGTGATCAAGGCGCTGATGGACGTGCAGCTCCGCACCGAGGTCCCAGTGTTCTCGGCCGTGCTGACGCCCCAGCAATTCCACGAGACCGAAGTGCACTACGATTTCTTCCGCAGGCACTTTGCGATCAAGGGCGTCGAGGTCGCGGCCGCCTGTGCGGAGACGCTGCTCGGCCTCGAGCGCCTGCGCGGCCAGGTCGCGGCGGGAATTGTGTAAAGGTCCGCTCACACGCCGCTGATTGTCAATCCCGTCGCCGTCCCTATAAAGTCGGCGGCGGGAGGAGGCCGTGCCGTGGAGACGGGCGGCCGGCAAGATCATGTTCGAAGGACACGATCCCTTTCTCGTCGCGCTGTCAGTGGCGATCGCGAGTCTGGGTGGCTATACCGGCTTTGCGCTTGCTGCTCGCATCCGCAACACGCCCGGCGTCAGCAACCGCGTCCTGCTCGCGGGGGCGGCCGCGTTTCTGGCGGTCGGTATCTGGACCATGCATTTCGTCGGCATGCTGGCCGCACCACTGCCGCCAGATACGGTCTATCTCGTCCTTCCCACCATCATCTCGTTCCTGATCTGCGCGCTGGTGGTCGGCATCTCGCTCTTCTTTGTTTCGATCGGCGAGCCCACGCTGAAACGCGTGGCGTCGTCTGCCGTGCTGCTCGGCGTCGGCATCGCCAGCATGCATTACGTCGGCATTCATGGGTTGGCTGGCTCGTTCGGCATCGTGCATGACCCCTCGATGGTGCTGCTCTCGGTCGTGGTTGCCATCGTCACCGCCTATGGCGGCCTGCGCGCCTTCCTGGCGCAGCAGGAAGGCGTTCGGCTGATCGTTAGCTCCATTGTTTTCGGCATTGCCGTCTCCGGCATGCATTACACTGCGATGCTGGGCATGCATTTCGAGCCGCTGACCGATGCGGCGCATCACCATGGCGGCGGTCTTGCCGCGTCGCAGCAAATCCTGTCGATCGTCGTTGCGGTGCTGTGCTTCGTCATCGCAGCAGGCTTCCTGCTATCGCTCGTTCCGGACTCGCGGCGGCAGGCGCCCGTCGCTGCGGAGCCGTCCGCTGTCGCGCCTGTTAGCGCCGAGCCGCTTCTGGCCGCAAGCGCATCGCCACGCCCGATGGCGCCGCTCGGCGGTCTCGGTCAGCCGCCGCGCGCGCCGGTTCCCCGACTGCCGGTCGAGAGTGCCGACGGCACGCACTTCATCGACACCGCGAGCGTCCGCAGCGTCCGGGCGGATGCGCATTACACACGCGTCCATGACGGCACGCGGGAGCGGATGTGCCCGTGGTCGATCTCGGAGGCCGAGGCGCAGCTTGATCCCTCGCTGTTCCTGCGGGTGCACCGCAGCCATATCGTCGCCATTCCCCATGTCGCCCTGGTCCGGAAAGAGGGCGATGGCGCCGTGCTCGAGCTCGACGGCCCGTCGCCGCATCGGGTGCCCGTGAGCCGGGCCAAGATCGCCGAGGTGAAGGCCCGGCTCGGGCTGGCGAGCCGGCGGCAGGTGTAGCGCCGTCATACGTCGCCCAAGCTGACGCAATTCGTGCGTTGCCACCCGCAATTCGTGCAAAAAGCCCGCGCTTGTGCCCGAACGATTGCGGGCAGTTCGGTCCGGAGAGACCGTTTCCTCCAACGTCGGCGCCGTCACGCGCAGAGACGATCAGGGGAGGAGATGATGATCCCGGGCTCATTCAGCTATCACCGGCCGGCGAGCGTCGCCGATGCCGTCAAACTCTTGTCAGACCTCGGCGAGGAGGCGCGGCCGCTGGCCGGCGGGCACAGCCTGGTGCCGATGATGAAGCTTCGGCTCGCCACCCCCGCCCATTTGGTCGATCTGCACGGCATCGCCGCCCTCAAGGGCATCAGCCGTAACGGCAACAATCTGATCATCGGCGCGATGACCACCCAGCATGAGCTGCTGGCCTCCGACGAGGTCGCGAAGGCGATGCCGATCCTGCACGAGGCCGCGCTGCTGATCGCCGACCCGCAGGTGCGCTACCGCGGCACGATCGGCGGCAATGTCGCCAATGGCGATCCCGGCAACGACATGCCGGCGCTGATGATGACGCTGGAGGCGACCTATCGCCTCGAAGGTCCCGGCGGCACCCGGGACGTTGCGGCCGCTGACTTCTACCAGGGCGCCTACTTCACCGCGCTCGAGCCTGGTGAAATCCTTACCTCCGTCTCGGTACCCGTGCCGGCGGCCGGGCACGGCTACGCCTACGAAAAGCTCAAGCGCAAGGTCGGCGACTACGCGACGGCCGCTGCCGCAGTCGTCCTCACTATGTCCGGCGGCAAGGTCGCGACCTGCGCGATCGGTCTCACCAATGTTCACGAGACGCCGCTGCTCGCCATCGATGCCGCCAAGGCAGTGATCGGAACGAGCCTCGATGCGGCCACGCTGAAAAAAGCCGCTGCTGCGGCCTCGGCAATTATGGCGCCGGCTGCCGATGCGCGCGGTCCGGTCGAATACCGAAAGCATGTCGGCGGCATCATGGTGACGCGGGCGCTCCAGCGCGCCGCCGCCATCGCGAAATAGAGGAGGGGACCAATGGCCAAAACACACGTCACCATGAAGGTGAACGGCGCCGAGGTCGAAGGCCTCGTCGAGCCGCGCACGCTGCTGGTGCACTTCATCCGCGAGAACCTGCAGATGACCGGCACCCATATCGGCTGCGAGACCACGCATTGCGGCGCCTGCACCGTCGACATCGACGGCATGTCGGTGAAGTCCTGCACGATGTTCGCGGTGCAGGCCGACGGCTCCGACATCATCACGATCGAAGGCATCGCGAACGCCGACGGCACGCTGTCGGCGCTGCAGGAAGGTTTCCGCATGATGCACGGGCTGCAATGCGGCTTCTGCACGCCCGGCATGATCGTGCGCGCGCATCGGCTGCTGAAGGAGAATCCTTCGCCGAGCGAGGCGGAAATCCGCATGGGCATATCAGGCAATATCTGCCGCTGCACCGGCTACCAGAACATCGTCAAGGCAATCCAGTACGCGAGCGCCAAGATCAACGGCGT
Organism: Bradyrhizobium sp. CCBAU 11434; assembly: GCF_028128895.1. Lineage (NCBI taxonomy): Bacteria > Pseudomonadati > Pseudomonadota > Alphaproteobacteria > Hyphomicrobiales > Nitrobacteraceae > Bradyrhizobium > Bradyrhizobium sp. CCBAU 11434. The sequence continues at coordinate 245,862 of NZ_LBJX01000101.1, read as the reverse complement.
GGAATTCCAGGAGGCGGCAGAATGAATGACCTCACTCCCACGCGGGAACAACGCACCGCCGCACTTGAAGGCATGGGCTGCAAGCGCAAGCGCGTCGAGGATATCCGCTTCACGCAGGGCAAGGGCAACTACGTCGACGACGTCAAGCTCCCGGGCATGCTGCATGGCGACTTCGTCCGCTCGCCGCATCCGCATGCGCGCGTCAAGAAGATCGACGATAGCGAGGCACTGAAGGTGCCTGGTGTGCTCGCGGTGATCACTGCCGAGACGCTGAAGACCGTCAACCTCGCCTGGATGCCGACCCTCGCGGGCGACGTGCAGATGGTTCTGGCCGACGGTAAGGTGCTGTTCCAGAACCAGGAGGTCGCCTTCGTCGTTGCCACCGACCGCTACGCTGCCGATGACGGCATCAACAAGGTGATCGTCGAATACGAGCCGCTGCCGCCGCTGGTCGATCCCTTCAAGTCGATGGACAAGGATGCGCCGGTGCTGCGCGAAGATCTTGCCGGCAAGACATCAGGCGCGCACGGCCCGCGCAAGCACCACAACCACATCTTCGAGTGGAGCGTCGGCGACAAGGAACTGACGGATGCCGCCTTCAAGAAGGCCGAGGTGACGATCAAGGAGATGATCTCCTATCACCGCACCCATCCGTCGCCGCTGGAGACCTGCCAGTGCGTCTGCTCTTTCGACAAGATCAAGGGCGAGCTGACAATCTATGGCACCTTCCAAGCCCCGCATGTGATTCGTACCGTGGTGTCGCTGATCGCAAAACTGCCGGAGCAGAAGATCCATGTGATTGCGCCCGATATCGGCGGCGGTTTCGGCAACAAGGTCGGTGCCTATCCCGGCTACATCTGCGCGGCCGTGGCCTCCATCGTCACTGGCAAGCCGGTGAAATGGGTCGAGGACCGCATCGAGAACCTGACCGCGACCTCGTTCGCGCGCGATTATCACATGACGACCGAGATCGCCGCGAGCAAGGACGGCAAAGTCACGGGCCTTCGCGTGCACGTGCTTGCCGATCACGGCGCGTTCGACGCCTGCGCAGACCCGTCGAAATGGCCGGCCGGTTTCTTCAACATCGTCACCGGCTCCTACGACTTCCCGACCGCGCATCTGGCGGTGGACGGCGTCTACACCAACAAGGCGCCCGGTGGCGTCGCCTACCGTTGCTCGTTCCGCGTCACGGAGGCGGCCTATTGCATCGAGCGGGCCATGGATATTCTGGCGCAAAAGCTCAACATGGATCCGGCTGAGCTGCGGCTGAAGAACTTCATCAAGCCGGAGCAGTTTCCGTATCACTCGGCATTGGGCTGGGAATACGATTCCGGCGACTACCACACCGCCATGCGCAAGATGATGGAGACCACCGGCTACGCCGCGCTCCGGAAGGAGCAGGCGGAGAAGCGGGCCGCGTTCAAGCGCGGCGAGACCCGCGAGATCATGGGGCTCGGCGTCTCATTCTTCACCGAGATCGTCGGTGCCGGTCCGTCGAAGAACTGCGACATCCTGGGCATCGCGATGTTCGACTCCTGCGAGATCCGCATGCATCCGACCGGTGCGGGCATCGCGCGGATGGGTACCAAGAGCCAGGGTCAGGGCCACGAGACCACCTGGGCCCAGATCATCGCGACCGAGATCGGCATACCCGCTGACAACATCATGGTCGAGGAGGGTAACACGGACACAGCGCCTTACGGGCTCGGCACCTACGGGTCGCGCTCGACGCCGGTGGCGGGCGCTGCGATCGCCATGGCTGCACGAAAAATCAAGGCCAAGGCGCAGATGATCGCGGCCTACAAGCTCGAGGTCCACGAGGATGACCTCGAATTCGACATCGACGGCTTCCGGGTGAAGGGCCTGCCGGAAAAATTCATGTCGATGAAGGATATCTGCTGGGCGGCCTATAACTCAGTGCCGCCGGGCATGGAGCCCGGGCTGGAGGCGGTCAGTTATTACGATCCGCCCAACATGACCTATCCGTTCGGCGCGTATCTCTGCGTGATGGACATCGACGTCGATACCGGCGTGTACAAGGTCAGGCGCTTCTATGCGCTCGATGATTGCGGCACCCGCATCAATCCGATGATCATCGAGGGGCAGGTGCACGGCGGCCTCACCGAGGCCTTCGCGATCGCGATGGGCCAGGAGATCCGCTACGACGACACCGGCAACGTGGTCACCGGCTCGTTCATGGACTTCTTCATGCCGACCGCGGTGGAGACGCCGCATTGGGAGACCGACTTCACCGTCACTCCGTCGCCGCATCACCCGATCGGCGCCAAGGGCGTTGGCGAAAGCCCGAATGTCGGCGGCGTGCCGGCCTTCTCCAATGCCGTCAACGACGCGTTCTCGTTCCTGGGGAGCACGCACATCCAGATGCCGCATGATTTCTGGCGCAACTGGAGGGCGGCGAAGGATCTGGGGGCGGTGGCTTAGTGGGTCGGTTCGTCATTCCGGGGCGCCTCGAAGAGGCGAACCCGGAATCTCGAGGTTCCGGGTTCGGTCCTACGGACCGTCCCGGAACGACGGAGAGGTTACATGAAGAACCGTGACGAGATCGCGCAAGCGCTGGCCGCATCGGGCTACATCGCCGATGCGGACCTCGCGACTGCGATCTCGCTGATGCAGCTGTTGCGGCGGCCGCTGCTGCTCGAGGGCGAGGCCGGCGTCGGCAAGACCGAGGTGGCGAAGGCGCTGGCGAAGGTACACGCGACCGAGCTGATCCGGCTGCAATGCTACGAGGGCCTCGACCAGTCATCCGCGCTCTATGAGTGGAACTACCAGCGCCAGCTATTGGCGATCCAGGCCCATCGCGGCACTGACAGCATCGAGGACCAGGTGTTCTCCGAAAAATATCTGCTGGAGCGTCCCTTGCTCGCGGCGATCCGTCGGCGGAAGGCGCCGGTGCTGTTGATTGACGAGATCGACCGCGCTGATGACGAGTTCGAAGCATTCCTGCTCGAGCTGCTGTCCGACTTCCAGGTCTCGATCCCCGAGCTCGGCACCATTCCAGCAGTCACGATCCCGCATGTGGTGCTGACCTCGAACGGCACGCGCGAACTCTCCGACGCGCTGCGCCGCCGTTGCCTCTATCACTACGTCGACTATCCCGATGTCGACCGCGAGACCCGCATCATCCTGGCGCGGGTCGCAGGTGCCAGCCCGTCGCTGTCGCTCCAGATCGCGCGCATGGTCGAAGGCGTGCGCAAGGAAGAGCTGCGAAAGGTCCCCGGTGTCGCCGAGACGCTGGACTGGGTGGCCGCCCTCGTCGGGCTTGATGTTCGCGATCTCCATGATGCTCCGGAGATCGTTCATGAGACACTGGTTTGTCTCTTGAAGACCCACGAGGACCGCGCCCGCGTCACGCCCGAGGTGACGCAGCGCCTGCTGGGGAAGGTTGCATGAGCTGCTGCGGCTCCAGCCCTGGATACGATGATCTCAACGAGGTCTCCAAGCTCGTGTCCGCACGGCTTGCCGCGTTCCTGCGCACGCTCCGCGACGCTGGCTTTCGCGTCGGGCTCGCCGAAGGGCAGGATGCGGCGACGCTGATGTCGGCCGGTTATGCAACGAAGCCGGGGCTGCTGCGCGCGGCGTTCAAGCATCTCTTCTCGGCGCGGAAGTCCGATTGGGACAAGTTCGACGGGCTGTTTGATGCGTTCTGGCTCGGCAAGCGCGTGCGCTCGCGGTCTCGCACCATGGGATCAACGCCGGGCGCCAGCAATCCGTCGCTGAAGAGCCTGCAAGACAAATCGGCCGAGCAGGGCGGCAACCAGTCCGTCACCGACCAGCTTCCGTCATCCGACGATGCGCCCGAAGGCCGCTCCGGCGAAGGTCGCATGGAGGGCGCCTCGCGTGCGGAGAATTTGGCGGAGGTCGATTTTCGAAAGCTCAGCGATTCTGATCAGGTCGCGCAGGCGCACGAAGCCGCCGCGCAGCTCGCGAAGGCGATGCGCACGCGCCTGACCCGACGCGATCTGGCGCGCCGGCGCGGCTACCGACTCGATCTCCGGCGCACCATTCATCGCAACATCAGCCATGGCGGCGTGCCGATCAGCCTGGTCAAGCGGCAGCGCAAGCACAAGCCGCTGCGACTGATCGTGCTGCTCGACGCCTCGGGCTCGATGAGCATGTACACCAGCGTGTTCCTGCGCTTCATTCACGGCGTGCTCGACCAATTCCGCGAGGCGGAGGCGTTCTTGTTTCACACGCGCCTCGCCTATGTCTCCGATGCTATGAAGGAGCGAGACGCGAGCCGCGCGCTGGACCGTCTCTCGATCATGGCGCAGGGCGCGGGCGGCGGCACGAAAATCGGTGAGAGCCTGCAGACCTTCAACCGCTGGCACGCTTCGCGCGTCATCCATTCGCGCAGCTGCGTCATGATCGTGTCCGACGGGTACGAAACTGGCGATGCCGCGCTGCTCGGTCGCGAGATGGCGGCGTTGCACCGGCGCTGCCGCCGCATCGTCTGGCTCAATCCGATGATGGCCTGGGAGGGCTATGCGCCCGAGGCGCGCGGTATCAAAGCGGCGCTGCCGCATCTCGATCTCTACGCGCCCGCGAATTCGCTGCAAGGCCTGCGCGCGCTCGAGCCCTATCTGGCAAAACTCTGAGGGACATGTCGATGACCGCTCATGCCGAGGTGCTGGATATCGTCGCCCAGATGAAGGCTGCGGAGTGCGCCTTCGTGCTCGCGACGGTGGTGCGGACGGTGTCGGTGACCGCGGCGAAGGCTGGCGCCAAGGCGATCATCGCGGCCGACGGCACCATCGTCGCGGGTTGGATCGGCGGCGGCTGCGCCAAGGGCGCGGTGCTGAAGGCGGCGCGCGAGGCGCTGGCCGACGGCGAGCCGCGCATGGTGTCGGTGCAACCGGAAAACCTGCTGGCCGAGCTCGGTGTCAGCGCGGGCGAGAGCCGCGACGGCATCCGCTTCGCCAGCAACATGTGCCCCAGCAAGGGCACCATGGATATTTTCGTCGAGCCGGTGCTGCCGCATCCCTCGCTTGTCATCCTTGGTGCAAGTCCGGTGGCGCTGTCGCTCGCAGCCCAGGCGCGCGTGCTCGGCTATCACGTCACGCTGGCCGCGCCCGCTGCCGAGCTCACGGCGCAACCCGACGCCGATGCGATCATCGATGGCTACCAGCTCGGTGAACTCAATGACGCCAAGCGCTTCGTGGTGGTCTCGACGCAGGGTAAGGGCGACGAAGCTGCCTTACGCGCCGCGATCGCAACCAAGGCCTGTTATCACGCCTTCGTCGGCAGCCGCCGCAAGATGGCATCGCTGCGCGCCAAGCTGATGTCGGAAGGCGCCAGCGCTGCGGCGATCGACGATTTCAAGGCGCCGGCCGGGCTCGATCTCGGCGCCATCACGCCGGAAGAGATCGCGATGTCGATCCTCGCCGAGATCACCGTGGAGCGGCGACGCGGTCAGCGCGCGGCCAATCAGTCAGCAAGCAGAAAGTGAGATACCGATCATGCAGATGAACGACAGCCAGCGCATTCCCGCGTCACGCGAAGAGGTGTGGGCGGCGCTGAACGATCCCGCCGTGCTGAAGCAGTGTATCCCCGGCTGCCAGTCGCTCGAGGTGACCGCGCCGAACGAGATGACCGCCACCGTGATCTTCAAGGTCGGCCCGGTGAAGGCGACGTTCAGCGGCAAGGTGATCTTGTCCGATCTCGATCCGCCCAACTCCTATCGCATCTCCGGCGAAGGCTCGGGCGGAGTCGCCGGCTTTGCCAAGGGCGGCGCACTGGTGCGGCTGGAGTCCGAGAGCGCCGACGTCACCGTGCTGCACTACGACGTCGACGCGCAGATCGGCGGTAAGCTCGCCCAGTTGGGAGCGCGACTGATCAACTCGACCGCGACGAAGCTTGCGGGAGAATTCTTCAAGTCGTTTGCCGGCGTGGTGAGCGCAAAGGCTGAAGCGGGTTAGGTGCCGTAGGGTGGGCAAAGCGCAGCGTGCCCGCAATTCTTCATCGCAGACAAAGACCGTAGGCACGACGCTTTGCGCCTTTGCCCGCCTTACGATAGCTGCGCAAGCATCTCCAGCGTTTACCCCAGCGACACGCCCGCCTTCGCCCGGCTGATCCCGAGCGTCAGGATGCGATGGAGCAGATCCTTGTACTTCAGCCCGTCGTGCTGGGCCGCCGTGGCGAACTCCTGGCTCTTGGCGATCTCGGGGTTGGGATTGGCTTCGATGAAGTACGGTGTGCCATCGGCGGCGAGACGAAAATCGATGCGCGCGTAGCCATCGAGGCCTAGCGCCCGGTAGATGCGTTTGGCGGCGCGCTGGATGCGTGCGGTGACTTCGGGTGCAAGGTCCTTCGCCGGCCCGTCGACGATGCCAACGCGCTCCTGATAGTCGGTGTCGTGCTTGGCTTTTTCGGTGGCGATGTGCCGTGAGCTGCGCCCGCCCATGCTGCCGAATTTCAATTCCCAGACCGGCAGCACGCGCAGCCGGTTGTTGCCGAGCACGCCGACATAGAGCTCGCGTCCCTCGATGAACTGCTCGGCGATCGCGGCGGTCTCGACCCGCTCGTGGATGAAGGCGACGCGTTCTGCGAGCTTCTCGTCGGTATCGACGATGGAGGCCTGCGAGATGCCGAAGGAGCCATCCATGTTGAGAGCCTTGACGATCAGCGGCAGCGCAAGATGTTTCGGCCGTTTCACCTTGCGGCGCATCGGGAAGACGGCGAAGGCAGGTGCGGCGATGCGGCGGTGATGCACCAGCGTCTTGGACAGGTCCTTGCCGCGCGCCAGAATCAGGCCGCGCGGATTGCACCCGGTATAGGGCACCTTCATCAGCTCGAGATAGCTGGCGATGTGCTGGTCGTAGGCGACGTTGTAGTGGAACTCCTCCAGCAGCGTGAAGACCACGTGCGGCTTGAACTCCTCGATCGCTTCGCGGATCGGCCTGATCTCCTCCTGCGCGCCGAGCGGACGGACCTCATGTCCGGCTGCGCGCAAGGTGCTGACGACGTCGTATTCCGTTTTCCAGTTGTTGATTTCCTGCGGCGTGTAGCCGTCGGAAGAGTCCGGCGGCACGAAGTCCGGATGCATCAGCACGAGAATACGGAGTCGTCTCATAGCGCGATCCATTTGCGCCGAGACGGGCCGAACAGCGCGTGCATCGTCTTGGCGGTCACGAGGACGGTGAAATCGAGAACGAGCTTCTGTTCGGATCCCACCGCGCGCAGGTCGAGCTCGCGGCAGCGGGAGATCATGTCGTCGAGCACGGCATCGAGCGTGAGCTGGTTCTCGCCGGTCCATCGCGCCACCAGCTGCCTGATCTGGGCGCGGTGCCGCCTGATCAGGCTCGAAGCGGGCTTCGAGCGATGATGCCGTGGATCGGCGGAAAACAGCCGCGAGAGGTCGCGGTCGTAGGTCTTCGGTGGCGTGAAAGCGTAGAACGCCTGCTTCTTCTTGTAGTGGTCTTCGAGCGTCTGGCTCAGCTTGCTGAGGGGATCGATGCGCTCGCGCGTCGTGATCAGCGGACGTTTTCCCGCGATCTCGCCCATCAGTTCGTCGACATATTCGAGCTTCTTCAGCGCCGGCCAGCCGGCATATCGCGTTCGCCAGTTCGAGCGCGGTCGCAGCCACACCGCAAAGGTCTCGGCGAAATCCTCGTCCGGGTGGCTCTGCGCGTACCACAGCCGCAGATGCTGGACGTAGCGTCGGCTCGCCGGATTGGGTCGGTAGTAGCGCGGATAGTGCTTTGAGGACGGGCCGAACAGCTGCTGCCAGCGCCGGCGCCGCTGTAATTGGAAGCCGTGCTGCAGCGCATGGCCGGCCTCGTGGCGGAGGATGGCCATGCACTCGCGCCAGGTGCCGCCCTCGACGTCGAACATCATCTTCTTCTCGAGCTTCATCAGGCGTGGATGAGCGAGATAGAACGGGATCGCGATCCCGGGCACATCTCCCGGACTGAACCACTCGCTCGAGATCCATGTGTGCGGCCGCAGCCGGATGCCGCGCTCTTCGAGCTCTTCGTGGAGCGTGGCGACACAATCCTCGAGCCAGGTGCCTTCGACCGTAACCCTCAGGCTGGAGAGGCGCTGCTGGAGCAACTCGTCATCCGACAGTTTTTCCCAAGCAAATTTCCGGCGGGGCATCAGGCATCCAGAGGGCAGAGATGACTCAGATCACGATGATGTCATGGGCGGCAGCCGGCAACAACCCGTGGGGCGGGGCGTGCTGCGGCGCGTCAGAGCGCTGAGGTCGTAGCGTGAGATCGTAGGGTGGTTAGCGAAGGCGTAACCCACCACTGTGCGCTTCCGCGCAGACAAAAGAGGTGGGTTACGCCTTGCGGTCCGCGCTTCGCGCAGTCCGCATGGCTAACCCACCCTACAAGATCGAGTTCAGTCGAACAGGCTCGACACGGACTCTTCCGCCGCGGTGCGCGCGATCGCATCCGAGATCAGGCTGGCGATCGGCAGCGTGCGGATGTTCGGCGCCTTAGTCACCGCGTCCGTCGCCAGAATCGAGTCGGTGATGACGAGCTCTTTCAGCTTCGAGCCGGCGATGCGGGCGGCCGCGCCGCCGGAGAGCACGCCGTGGGTGATGTAGGCGTAGACCTCCTTGGCGCCCTTGGCGATCAGCGCATCGGCTGCGTTCACCAGCGTGCCGCCGGAATCGACGATGTCGTCGACCAGGATGCAGCTATAACCGGAGACGTCGCCGATCACGTTCATGACTTCGGACTCACCCGGACGTTCGCGGCGTTTGTCGACGATCGCGAGCGGGGTGTTGATGCGCTTGGCGAGGCCGCGGGCGCGGGCCACGCCGCCGACGTCGGGCGAGACCACCATCACCTTGCCGAGGTCGAAACGTTCGCGGATGTCGCGCACCATCACCGGCGCAGCGAACAAATTGTCGGTCGGGATATCGAAGAAGCCCTGGATCTGGCCGGCATGCAGATCGAGCGTCATGACGCGGTCGACGCCGGCATGGGTGATCAGGTTGGCAACGAGCTTGGCCGAGATCGGCGTGCGCGAGCCGGAACGGCGGTCCTGCCTGGCATAGCCGAAATAGGGGATCACCGCGGTGATGCGGCGCGCCGATGAGCGGCGCAGCGCGTCGGTGATGATCAGCAGCTCCATCAGATTGTCGTTCGCCGGAAACGAGGTCGACTGGATGATGAAGGCATCCGAGCCGCGGATGTTCTCCTGGACCTCGACGAAGATCTCCATGTCGGCGAAGCGCCGGACCACCGCTTTGGTCAGCGGCACGTTGAGGCCCTGCGCGATGGCCTGGGCGAGAGCCGGATTGGAGTTGCCGGCGACAAGCTTGATGGAGCCGTTCTTGGCCGACATGGACGCTTCCTCCCGCGCTTTGCTGGATACGACGTTCAACATCAGAGAATACCCACTGGCAGCACGGTTACGACGGGCGAGGAAATATCAGGCGAGAGGCCGCACTGGCAACCCGGGATGCTACGTTTTCCCTCTGAAAATCCTGAGTCGGGCCAACGGCTTGGCCAGGACTTGGTTAGGACTTGGTCGGGACTTGAACCCGTGGTCTCGCGGAGGTTATCGCTGGGCGTAGCCAAGTGCCGTCACCGGCATGTCCGGCGCCGGAGCCTCAGGCGTCACGCTTGCGACCGCGGGGCCGCGCAGGCCCGGAACCGAGCCCGGCGCGTCAGGCGTCCCGTTGATCATATTGGAAAGTCCGCTGAATCCGGCCTGGGCGATCCTGCGCAGCACGAGGTCATCAGCGGCAGCCCACGGATCCTTACCGCCCTTGGCCGCCGTTGGTTCCTCACCGGAGAGGCGCAGCGCCCGCTGCTGGTTGGCGTCGTAGACGTCCCAGACCCAGGCGATCACGGTCTTGCCGCGCACGATTTGGGCGGAGAGGTAGCTGCGCACGCGGTAGGCAGCCGTCCCCTCGCGAGAAACGATCGAGAGGCTGCGCAGCTTGGATTCGGTGTCGAGCACGCCGACCATGCGGTCGAACACCTGCGGCGGCGGTCCGTCGATCGATTCGAAAGCGACCGTCGCCCCGGAGCCGGCGCTCGGCGCCGCCATCGCATAGGAATTGGCGGGCGCGTTGCCGCCGGCGCAGCCGGCCAGCGCCGTCGCTGCTGCCAGCAGCATAACCGCCAGCACGCGCGAGCTCGCACGGCGCAAGTTGGATGACGCTTCCCTCATTGAGGGCAGCGATATCGTTAAAATCGATTAAGGTCTAGGGCAGGGGAGACACAGATGACGCCGTCATTCCGGGTTCGATGCTTCGCATCGCCCCGGAATGACACGGGGTTTCTGTTGTGTTCACCCCTCCAGCGCGATCGCGTGAATGTGCCGGCCGTAGTCCGGCTCCTTGCGATGCACCGAGCGGCGATAGCTGAAGAAGCGTTCGTCGGCGTAGGTGTCGAGACCAAGGTCGTCGATCATCAGAATGCCGGCAGCTTCCAGGCGCTTGCGAATGAGGCCGGCGAGGTCGAACATCGCGTGGCCTTCGCGCACCGATGGAATGAAAAAGACGGCGTTCTCGGCATCTGACTCGATAAAGCGCGCCACGAACTCGTTGCCGACCTCGTAGCTGTCCTGGCGGATCAAGGGCCCGATCGCGGCGATGATGCCGCTGCGTGTGGCACCGAGCTTCTCCATCGCCGCAATGGTGGATTCCAGCACGCCCGTCAGCGCACCTTTCCAGCCGGCATGGGCGCCGCCGATGACCCGCGCATTGGGATCGACGAACAGCACCGGACCGCAATCGGCGGTGGAGACGCCGAGCGCGATGCCCGGCGTTCTGGTCACCATCGCATCGCCCTTCGGCCGCGGCCCGCTCGGCCACGGCGCATCGGCGACGAGCACGTCTGGCGAGTGGATCTGGTGCAGGCTGACGAAGCGATCGGCCGCGACGCCGACATGCTCGGCCATGCGGCGGCGGTTCTCGGCGACGAGGGCCTGATCGTCGTTGGAGCCGAGCCCGCCGTTCAGCGCGGAATAGATGCCGGTCGAGACGCCGCCCTCGCGCGTGAAGAAAGCGTGGCGCAGGCCGGGCACTGCCGACAGCAGTGACGAAGTCAGCGTCATCAATTGCCTCCGGCCTGTTCGAGATCGCTGAGGCCGGCAAGGCCCGTCAATCTTGGTTCGGAGATGCCGAGCACCTTGAACATCGAACCCATGCCGCTGCGTCCGGTATCGGTCAGCCGCTTCAGCGCCACGGAAATGTCGGTGGCAACTTCGGGCGTCGCCTTCTGCATCAGCGCGGCCGCGCGGGTGTCGATGCCGACGCGCTTGAGGAAATCGCCTTGCGTCACCGGCCCGTGCGCACGCGCGCCGACGTCCTCGGCTGCCCGCGCCAGCGCCTGAAAGTCGACATGGGCGGTGACGTCGGCCTGGCCCGGCGCCTTCAAGGGATCGGTGAAGGTGTGGCGCGCGATGGCCTGGAAGGTGTCGCCGGCATCGCTGCGCAAATGGCCGTAATCGATGATCAGGGCGGCACCGTCCTGGTCGCGCACGCGGGTGGCAAGCTTCATGATTTCGGTGTCGGGCCGCCATTCGAACACGGCACCCACAGGCGCGGCCCGCACCAAAGGCGGCAGCAGCACGTCGAAGCGCGGCGTCGGCTCGGCTGCCGCGCCGAACTGGAGCTTGCCGTTGGGATCGATCTCGATCACGCGCTCGTGCCAGCCGCCCTCGCGCTTCACCATCTGGTGGATCGGTAGCACGTCGAAATATTCGTTGGCGAGGATGACGCTAGGACCCTCCGGCACGTCGTCGATGCTGTCGTGCCAGGTGATGCTGTTGCGTACGCCCGACAATGTCGCCTGCTGCCGCTCGCGCAGCACTGGATTGACCTCGACCAGATGAATGCTGAGCCCCTGATAGAGCGGCGGCAACACGCGAAGCGCGCGCAGCGCGTCCGCCATCATGGTGCCGCGGCCGGGGCCAAGCTCGATCAGCCGCAGGGATTGCGGCGAGCCTATCTGCTTCCAGACCGAGGCGGTCCACAATCCCAGGAGCTCGCCGAACATCTGGCTGACTTCGGGCGAGGTGGTGAAGTCGCCCTCACGCCCGAGCGGATCGCGCGAAACATAATAGCCGTAGCGCGGATGCATCAGGCACGTCTCCATGTACCGCCAGACCGGCATGGGGCCTGAGGATTTGATCAGCGCCTTGATCTCGTTGAGCAATGACTGTTCGGTCACGACCTGTTGTCTCGAAATGATTTAATGAATTGCGGTTGCCGGCTTCGGCGCACCGCGCCTGATTGCCAATACAATAAGTACGCCGCCGACAATAAGCATCGGGATCGACAGCAGCATCCCCATGGTTAATCCGCCCCAGAGGTAGCCGAGCTGGACGTCCGGCTCGCGGAAATGTTCGCCGACGATGCGGGTCAGGCCATAGATCAGGATGAAGCTGCCGAGGATAAGACCCGGCCGCTTCAAGGCGCCAAGGCGGATCATCACCGCGAGCACGGTAAAGAGCAGGAGGCCCTCCATGCCCGCTTCGTAAAGCTGGCTCGGATGGCGCGGCACGTCGCCGCCGGTCGGGAAGATCATGGCCCAGGGCAGGCTCGGGTCGGCTGCGCGGCCCCATAGCTCCCCGTTGATGAAGTTCGTCAGCCGCACCAGGAATATGCCGATCGGCGCGACGCCGCAGGTGATGTCGCCCAGCGACAGGATCGAGATGCCATTCTTCCGGGCGAACCACATCACCGCCACGACACAGCCGAGGAAGCCGCCGTGGAATGACATGCCGCCCTCCCACAATTTGAAGATGGCGGCCGGATGCTCGACGAAGAAGGGCAGATTGTAGAACAGCACGTAACCCGTGCGTCCGCCGACGATGATGCCGAGTGTCACCCACAGGATGAAGTCGTCGATCTGCACCAGCGAGATCGGCGCCGGCCCGCCCCACAGGCGCTGCTTCTTCAACAGCGAGCGCGCATAGAACCAGCCGAATGTGATCCCACAGATGTAGCCGAGCGCGTACCAGCGGATCGCGAACGGACCGATCTCGAGGGCGATGGGCTTGAACTTGGGGAAGTCGATCAGCAGGAAAAGCATCAGGCCTTCTATGTCTAGACGAGATTGCGGCGATAGAGCGCCAGAAGGCGCTCCCAGTGCCGTTCGGCGGCGTCGCGGTCATAGACCGGGCGCTTGGGGAAGGCGAAGCCGTGATGGGTGCCGGGATAGATTTCGACCTCGGCCTTGGCGCCGCTCATGCCCTGCTTGACCTTCTCGATGATCTCGGTCGGCGCGTAGATGTCGGTCTCGGCGCAGGCGAAATAGAGCTCGGCCTTGGTCTTGCCGGCCGCGAGATGCGGGCTGTCGGCCTGATCGGTCGCAAGCTGCGTGCCGTAGACCGAGGCGGCGGCCTTGACGCTTTCAGGGAAGTGCGTTGCGGCGTTCACGGCGTAGCGGCCGCTCATGCAATAGCCGACCGTGCCGATGATCTTGGTGTTCGCGGCCGTCTGGCCTTCGGCATAGGTGAGCAGCGCGCGGGTGTCGTCCATGATCATGGGAATGGTGAGCGAGCCCATCAGCGCGAACATGCGCTTGCGCTCCGGTGCGTTCGGATCGGCCGGCAGCGCGCCGAGCTCCATCACGCCCGAGCGGTAATAGAGGTTCGGCAGCATGACGTAATAGCCCGAGGTCGCAAGGCGCCGCGCCATGTCGCGCAGCTCTTCGCGGATCGCCGGCGCGTCCATGTAGAACAGGATGACCGGAAACGGTCCGCCGCGCTCGGGATGAACGATGAAGGTCGCGGTGTGGCCGTCCTTGGTGGGAATTGCGATCTGCTGCTCGATCATGTCTTGCGTTCCGCCTTGTGATTCTTGTTATGCAGGGACGTTGAATACGATTGCAAGGAAACCGGGGCATGACAAGGATACCGCCGCTCGGCCCTTGAACCTGCCACCGCGGATTGCCATTGTCCTCTCACGCGTTCGCGCAAAGTTTATCGGGCCGCCAAAAGACCTAATAAGACACCTAAGAAGAGACCGATCAGGAGACCGACATGACCCAGACCACCAACCGGTTTTTCGACGAGATCGGCCGCTTGATGAACGACGCCGCCGGAGCTGCCCAGGGCGCCAAGCGGGAGTTCGATACGGTGCTGCGCAACCAGGCCGAAAAATTCCTGCGCGACATGGATCTGGTCAAGCGCGAGGAGTTCGAGGCCGTCAAGGACATGGCCCGTCTGGCGCGCGAGGAGAACGAGGCCCTGAAAGCGCGTATCGCGGCGCTGGAGGGCAAGCTCGGCGGGTAGGGCGCCTCGGCGTCATTTCGGGGCGCGACGAGTCGCGAACCTCAGGTGCGCAGTTGCGCACCGGGGAATCTAGAGGTTCCGGGTTCGATGCTCCGCATCGCCCCGGAACGACAGATGGGGGGCGGTGACATCGGCCCGCAAAAAATCCCCGCATTTCCTTGTCATTTCCGCATCTTCCGGGTAAAAGCCCGCCACGTTCACGGCCCCCGCACCCCTGGAGGCTTGCTGTGGACCATGCCATGGGCCGCGCTGCGGCCCATTAACTTTTGCAAAAACAAGGACTTAGACTATGGCGACGACCGTCAAGGAATTGAAGGCGACCGCACGTCCGAAGAGCGGCAAGGGGGCCGCCCGGGCTGAGCGTCGCGCCGGGCGCGTACCCGGAGTGATCTATGGTAACAACCAGCCCCCGCTCCCGATCTCGGTTGACGATCGTGAACTGCGCCAGCGCATCCTCGCGGGTCGGTTCCTGACCACGCTGGTGGACGTCGAGCTCGACGGCAAGAAGCACCGCGTCATTCCGCGCGACTATCATCTTGATCCGGTCAAGGACTTCCCGATCCATGTCGACTTCATGCGGCTCGGCGAAGGCGCCACCATCCGCATCAGCGTTCCCCTCCATGTCGTGAAGGCGGAAGGTTCGCCCGGCGTGAAGCGCGGCGGCACCGTCAACATCGTCGCCCACGCGATCGAGCTCGAATGCGGTGTCGAGAATATCCCGCAATACATCGAGGCCGACGTCGGCGCGCTGGAAATCGGTCACTCGCTGCATCTGTCTGATGTCAAGCTGCCGGCCGGCGTGAAGGCGCTGACCCGCGAGGACGCGACCCTCGTCACCATCGTGCCGCCGTCCGGCTACGCCGAAGAGCAGAAGGCCGCAGCTGCGGCTGCTGCTGGTGGTGCGGCTCCGGCGGCAGGTGCTGCTGCTCCGGCGGCAGGTGCGGCTCCGGCCGCGGGTGCTGCTGCTCCGGCTGCTGCTGCCAAGGCTCCGGCTGGCGGCGACAAGAAGAAGTAATCCTTCAGAAGAGCTGGCGCGCGGTCCCTGATCGCGTGCTGGCTGAGGGGCGCGCCGCGTCATGCGACTCTTTGTTGGGCTCGGCAATCCTGGCGCGAAATACGCACGTAACCGGCACAATATCGGCTTCATGGCCGTCGACGAGATTGCGCGGCGTCATGGTTTTTCACCATGGCGCCGTCGCTTTCAGGGCGAGACCTCGGAAGGCACGCTCGGCACGGAGCGCGTGATCCTGCTCAAGCCCACGACCTACATGAACGACTCCGGCCGCGCTGTTCAGGAAGCGGCGAGCTTCTTCAAGATCGCGCCTAGCGATACCACGGTGTTTCACGACGAGCTCGAACTGCCGCCGGGCAAGGTGCGGGTGAAGATCGGCGGCGGTATCGCCGGCCACAACGGCCTGCGCTCGATCTCGGCGCATATCGGCAACGAGTACCGCCGTGTCAGGCTCGGCATCGGTCATCCCGGCGTCAAGGAGATGGTGCACGGCCACGTGCTGTCGGACTTCGCCAAGGCCGACAACGACTGGGTGACGACGCTCTGCGACGCGGTGGCTGAGCACGCCGCCCTGGTCGCCAAAGGTACTGACGCGACCTTCGCCAACAGGGTGCATCTGGCGATGCAGGCGAAGGGATTTTTGACCAAGGACGAGAACGGCAAGGAATAACGCTCGTGGGATTCAAATGTGGAATCGTCGGATTGCCCAATGTCGGCAAGTCGACCTTGTTCAACGCGCTGACCGAGACGGCCGCGGCGCAGGCTGCGAACTATCCGTTCTGCACCATCGAGCCCAACGTCGGCGAGGTCGCCGTACCCGATCCGCGGCTCGACAAGCTGGCGGCCATCGCCAAATCTGCGCAGATCATCCCGACCCGGCTGACCTTCGTCGACATCGCTGGCCTCGTGCGCGGCGCTTCCAAGGGCGAAGGCCTCGGCAACCAGTTCCTCGCCAACATTCGCGAGGTCGATGCCATCGTGCATGTCGTGCGCTGCTTCGAGGATTCCGACATCACCCATGTGGAGGGCAAGATCGCGCCGCTTGCCGACATCGAGACCATCGAGACCGAGCTGATGCTCGCCGACCTCGACAGCCTCGAGAAGCGCGTCGACAACCTCTCCAAGAAGGCCAAGGGCAACGACAAGGACGCCAAGGAGCAGCTCGACCTGGTCAATCGCACGCTGGTGCTGCTGCGTGACGGCAAGCCCGCGCGTCTGGTCGAGCGCAAGGCGGAGGAAGAGCGTGCCTTCGGCATGCTTGGCCTGCTGTCGTCAAAGCCGGTTCTCTACGTCTGCAACGTCGAGGAAGGCTCGGCGGCCACCGGCAACGCCTTCTCCAAGGCGGTCGAAGAGCAGGCGGCCAAGGAGGGCGCGGTCGCCGTCGTCATCTCTGCAAAAATCGAATCCGAGATCGCGACGATCTCGCGTGAGGAGCGTGCCGACTTCCTGGAGACGCTGGGTCTCGAAGAAGCGGGTCTCGATCGTCTGATCCGCGCCGGCTACAAGCTGCTCGAACTCATCACCTATTTCACGGTGGGCCCGAAGGAAGCACGCGCCTGGACCATTCATCGCGGCACCAAGGCGCCTGGCGCGGCCGGCGTGATCCACACCGATTTCGAAAAGGGCTTCATCCGCGCCGAGACGATTGCGTATGACGACTACGTCACGCTCGGCGGCGAGGCCGGCGCCCGCGATGCCGGCAAGCTGCGCCTCGAAGGCAAGGAATACGTCGTCGCCGACGGCGACGTGATGCATTTCAGGTTCAATACGTAACGCAACACGGCGTCCGTGCCTGCCTATTCGTCGTCGCGGAACTGCTTGACGACAACAGCCGGATTCCCGGCGACGACCACGCGCGAGGCGACGTCCTCACGCACCACCGCTCCGGCGCCCACGACCGAGTGGTCGCCGATCGTCACGCCCTTGAGCACGATCGAGCGCGCACCCACCCACACGTTGTCCCCGATGTGCACCGGGGCGACGGCCCGGGCAACCGCAGGCTCGTGCCGGAGCCGTGGGGGCAGGTTGTGAAAGTCCGTGTCGACGATGTCGCAGTCGCTGATCAAGCAAGACGACCCGATGTCGACCTTCTGCGCGCAGCCGATCCAGCAGCCGTTGAGCAGGGTGCCATCGCCGATTGTCACCTGGCCACGCCCGGTGATGAGCACGCGCTTGCCGATCCGGCAGTTCGCACCGATCGACACCCGGACCCCGCGACCGAGCACCAGCCAGCCCTTGAACACGATCCCGGGTCCGAGCTGGAGCCGGCTCCCGTACCGCACCGTCAGCCATGCGCGCGAACAGGCGAAGAACAGGAGGGCACCGGCCCGCAGCACCGGGTTCTCGATCTTGCCCACTACATTCGCTCCTGACCCTTGCGGCGGCCCGCACCTCTCGTGCCGAGCCTCGCATCCGCACGTAAATACGCGGTGAAGAACGACGTCGCACCCGGCGCGCCCGTCTGGGTGGCGGCCTATGTCGCGGGGGCGGCGACGTGATGCATTTTAGGTCTAATGCGCAGAGCGCCCTACGGCACCTGTGCCCGCCTCAACGCACTCCGCCGCCCTGATCCCTGATCGCGCCGAGATGCTCGTTGATGCGGAATACGATCAGGATCAATTCCGCGGCGATGCGCGAGAACACCACGCCAACGACCACGCCTGCGATCGATTCCAGCACGACCAGGAAGCCGGCAAACGGGCTGATCGCCATCGCGGTGAGGCCGGCGAAGATTCCGGAGAGTCCGAACAGGCAGATCACGCCGATCACCAGCCAGTAGAAGGTCTTGATGATCGTCGGCGTGATGAAGCGGTCCCACTGAAACAGATCGCTGAATGAAAACATCTCTCTCCCCCGGGCGGATGGTGCCCCCGGCCGCGCCAATCCGACAATGAGGCAGGCCGACTCGCCGAATGTAGCACGAGCCATGCGGGCCGGCGGGTTGAGATTGCCGCAAAGTGCGGCCACAATCTGTCCTTCCCGCAAAGCTTTTCCAAGATGACCCTGACCTTCGAAGATTTTCCGCCCGGCCGCTATGGAACGTTCGGCCCGCGCCATGTCACCCGCGACGAGATTCTGGCGTTTGCCGCCGAGTTCGATCCGCAGCCGATGCATCTGGATGAGGAGGCCGCCGGCAGGAGCATGCTGCGCGGCCTTTCGGGCTCCGGCTGGCATCTCTGCTCGCTGATGATGCGGATGATGGCCGACGGTTTCATCACCTGCGCCGCCTCGCTGGGATCTCCGGGGGTCGACGAGGTGCGTTGGCTCTCGCCGCTCAGGCCGGGTGATGATCTCATGCTCGACGTCGACGTCGTGGAGGCGCGCACCTCGAAGAGCAGGCCGAACCTCGGCATCGTCAAGTTCAAATGCACGGTGCGCAACGCCAAAGGCGAAGCGCTGTGCGAGATGACCTCGCCGATCCTGATCGAACGGCGCACGGGAGCGGCGTGATGCGGTTCTTCGAAGAGATCGAGATCGGACAGCGCCGCGACATCGGCACCTACAATTTCACCGCGGAGTCCATCAAGACGTTTGCCGCGAAGTTCGATCCGCAGCGTTTTCACCTCGACGAGGAGGAGGGCAAGAACTCGCTGTTCGGCGGGCTGGCTGCCTCCGGCTGGCACGTCGGCTCGGCCTGCATGAGCCTGCTTGTCGCCGACGGACAGCGCCTGGCGCGCGAAGCCGCGAGCCGCGGCGAGGAGATCGCGGTGTGGGGGCCGTCACCGGGCTTTCGCGACCTGCGTTGGATCAGGCCGGTGCTGGCCGGCGACACGATCAGTTATTCCAATGTCGTCATCGACAAGCGCAGCTCCGCCTCGCGTCCGGGCTGGGGCATTTTGACGGCCCGCACCACTGGCACCAACCAGCGCGGCGAGGAGGTCTATTCCATCACCGCCAGTGCCTTCGTGCCGATGCGGAAAAGCGCTTAGACCAGTTCCAAGATGAACAGCTAAAACAGCGCGCGAGTGTTGCCCGCGCGCTATGGACGCGATTCAGGGTGGCTGCCATAAGCCTCCCCGAGATGGCCGGTCGCCGTGAAGCAGTTGCCGGAACCATCGAGTTGCTAACCAATTATGAACCTGTCGCTGTCTATTTGAACGAACTGGGCAGAGGACAGGGGACGAGAACGATGGCAGACCGCGGCGCACTGAAATTGGTCGGATTTATCTTCGCTACCGCGACGCTGGCGGTGATGCTGGTCGCCGGTATCGTGGTGAAGAGCTACGCCGACGGCGCCTACACCCTGGAAGCCTCGACCGTCGAAGCGAGCCGTTAAGGGCTCGTTAACTTTCGCGGGGCCGCGAGGCGGCCTCCGCCCTCAGCGGCTATAGACGAGCGCCAAAACCGCGATCGCAACCGCCAGCAGCCCGACAAAGCGCAGCATGATGGTCCCGAACTGGCTCGGCGCGGGCCGCAGCGGTATCGGGTCCGTAGTATCGGGCCGAATGCTTTCCATGTGAGATGTCCCCGAGGCCCGGCCGTCAGCGGCACGGGCGCCTGGCATTGGTCGCCGGGGACGGGCGGTGGGTTCAAGACCTCCCAGAATCAAAAAACCGCCGCGCTCCTTTGCGGAACGCGGCGGCTGGTGATGCTTGGCTAGCTTGCGATCAGCTGTTGCGCAGACCGTCGGCGGCGCGCTTCCACTGGGCGACGTTGTCCGCGATCATGCGGGTCGACTTCATCGCGGCCTGGCTGAGCTGGGCGTAGCCCGAGATCTCGCGCTGAACGCGCTGGCCTTCGGCATGGAGCAGGTCGCGCAGGCTCTCAAGCTCGGAGATCAGGTTCTCGATCTCGGCAAGCGAGGTGCCGGCGACGCGTTGGATCAGCGAGTTGACGTTGGTGACGGTGGCTTCCGCGCTCGGATCGAGCGGCGGCGAATCCGCGGTCGTGGTGGCGGCCGGCCGGCGCAGATAGGCGATATCGTTGCGCACGAAATCGCGGATGCCGGCTTCGACTTCCGTCACGGCGGCGAGATTGCTGTCGACGGTTTCGGTCTCGGTTGCTTCAACCTTTTCCGGACGGATGGCGTTCATCGTTATTCCCCTGTTCGCGTTGAGCGCAGCGCGAGTGTCCCCCGCACGACGATGTGTGTCAGGCCGGCGCATCTTGGGCGTCGGATTTTGACCGCAACAGGGCCGAGATGCGGCAAGGGCGGACCATTCGGGGGCCTTGCCGTGGCGTATGGTTAGGGAAGTCTAAAGAAGGCTCACCAGCTCTTCTTGAAGCCGGCGGTGACGCTCTTGTTGATCGCGCCTTGCGAGGTTTCGCCGACCGAGCCGGAGACGGTGACGTTGTCGAACAGTTTCTGCTCGGCACCGACCTTGCGCAGCCATTTGTCGTCGGTGGTCGATAGGGTCTGGCCCGCGGTGACGCTGGTGCCGGTGTCGGTAACCGTGACCTTGGCCGACTGGTCGGTCTCGTAATTGCGGGTGACGTGGCCGCCGACGCCGGGCAGCGCCGTGGTGCCCTGCTGGTTGACGCTGTAGCCGTTCTGCAGCGTCAGCGAGGTGTCGCTCGAGAGCGGCATTGATTTGGTCAGCGACGCCCCGAGCTTGCTCTGCTCACTGCCGGGATCGACGCGGGCTTCGACCGCAGTCTTGTCCCAGATCGCGCCCGCGCCCGGCGCGGTCGCGGCGGCCCAGGCGCTGCCGGAGGATTGCGGCAGGTTGCCGCCATTTTCGGCCTTCTGCGCCAGCAGCTCCGACATCGTGGTCGGCTCTTTGGTCACCGTCATGTCGGCGCCGATGCGGGTGTCCCAGAACGAGGACACCGACTGCTTGACCTTCACCCCCGAGGAGCCGTCGGCATTGGCGTTGGACGACCAGTCCATCCCGTCCTTGGCCGCGGCCTTTGCGCGCTTCTTGGCGGCGATGAGGTCGTTGAGCGTGCCCGCGTCGATCGCGAGCTGGCTCCAGTCGAGCTTGTCGACGTCGATGCCTTTGAGCACGCCGGGGTCGTTGACGTCAGGGGCCTCGGCGACCTCGGCCTCGTCGTCGTCAGGCGTGGTCGCGGCGGGGGGCGGGGAGAAGGGCGGAATGATCTGCGCTGTGGCCGTCAGCACCGAACCCAAAATGAACGCGGCCGCCAGCGGCAGCCTGATCCAGCCGAAACTTGTCGAGAATTCCATTGCCCTTGCCCACGAGCCCAGTTCGCGCGGAAAATGCGGAACTATCGTTGCGAAATTGTGGCGTTCGCCTCGCCGATAATGACGAACCAACGGGCCGCGCGCAAATGGCGTGCGCCCGGTGACGAGCATCTCCATGACGGCGTCCGGCGGGGCTGGAGGCCAGCACGTGTCATGGGAGCATCAATCGACCGGTCCCGAACTCTCGGAGCCCGTTGGTGTCCCCCTCAGCCGACGCTGGCCATCTTTGGCAGATGAATGGCGCGGCCGAGTGCCTGTTCGACCAGGTCGAACGTGTCGACCAGCACGCGCAAGCTGATCAGCCTATCAGCCCTGAACTGGGCGAACTGCGCGACGCGCAGGCTGATCGGCCTGTCGGAATCCAGCGCCGTGAGTGAATAGCGCAGCATCGACGAGGCGGAATCGACGCCCAGCATGATGCTCTCGCGCTCGAAACGGCGGACGCGGAAATTGTCGGCGAGCTGGCGGATGACCTGGAGCACGGCGGCCTTGCCCTGGCGCGCGCCCAGGAACGGAAACATGTCGATCGGGCCATAGATCGCCCATTCGACGTCCTCGTCGATCAGGGCCTCGATATCCTCGAAATGCCGGTCGTTGATCGCACGGTGCAACGCGCGCGAGAAACGCCAGAGGCTGTGCTCTGTCATTTTGGGCCGTCCCGAAACTGAAGCGTAAAAACGGAAAACAACCCCATGCACAGTAAGGTGCCCCAGGGCTGCTCAATTCATTTGTGTACGAACAAATACGGGATTTCTGGAAAAACTCAAATCACGTTTTTGCAAGGCACAAGTGAGCGCAAAGTGTGAGATTTACAATAGAACCCCGTAATCCTACCGGGTCCGGAAGCGGGGGAGGGAGGTTCAAGCCCCCGATCGTGCCAAATCCTCAGTGTCGTCCTGGCTTTCGCCCAGGACGACACTGCGTCACCCCCCGTCTCCCGCCCCCACGATCAGCGGCCCGATCTCCCGCTCCAGCACCTGCTGCACCAGATCGTAGGAATCGATGATCTCGCGGATCTGTGCGATCTGCCCGTTCCGGAACGTATAGAACACCGCCATGTCGAACTGCACGATGCGGCCGTTGTCGCGCTTGGTGAAATAGCTGTGCAGATAGGTCGCGACCTCGTCGCCGTCGGCGACGATGTGCGGCGCCTTGTAGCGGATCTCGGAGTAGCGCGACCAGACCGTCTGCCAGAGCTGGCGCAGCTCGGCCTTGCCGTGGCGCGGGCCCATATGCGGCAGCACGTCGATCGGCGCGTGGGTGAGGAAGTCGACGTCGTCGGTGCAGCACGACAGCGCGGCCTCGAGATCGCCACGTGCAAAAGCATCGAGCAGATGCAGCGCGCGTTGCTTGTTCAACGACTCGACGCTCATGCCGCTCCCGCCCTCATTGGCCACGGATCATAAACGCTATCGCGCCGCGCGCGGGTTCATCAATCCGCAAAAACACAGGTATTCGCCAAAATGGTCGCGCCGCATTGTCTGGCGGTTCATGTCCTGCAAGGCCGGGTTGCGCTGACATGGGCATGCCCGAAATCGGGCGGGCGCTCTGACGCCGCACGCATGAGGGCTGACGTCTCTCACCATGTGGCGAGCGCGGGAACCCGGCCGGCTCGTAGTCGTTGAGACGCTGACACCGCAGGAGACATCCATGAAATCCCCGCTTCTAGCCGTCACTGCCGCGCTTCTCATGCTCGGCGCGACCTCCGCCGCCAACGCCAAGGGCTGCATCAAGGGCGCCATCGTCGGCGGCGTCGCCGGCCATTATGCCGGCCATCACGGCATGCTCGGCGCAGCCGCTGGCTGCCTCTACGGCCGTCATCACGCCAAGGAGCAGGAGAAGCAGCAGCAACAGAGCCAGGTGAACGGGCAGGGCAAGCTGTAGCCCATTGTCATTCAGGGGCGCGCGAAAGCGCGAGCCCGGAATCCATCACGTCTCTGATTCCGGGCGCGAAATGGGGCGTGAGCCAGCTCACATCGCGTGTCTTCCCTCTTCGGCTAACGTCACCCGCATGTATCAGGGAGACGTGCCATGGCCGTCACCGCCACCGCGAGAAAGTCCCGCCAGCGCAACGCGCTCGAAGGCTTTGCGCTGACGGCGATCCTCCAGAGCTTTCCGACCTTCGCCGCAGCCGCGCTGCTGCTCAAGCTGTGCGGCAACCACAACCTCGTCGGCGACCCCGGCATCGCCATCTTCGTCGCCTTCGCCTCGCTGGTTCACGCAACCATTGCCGTCACGCTCGGGCCGAGCGTCCCGGCGCTGTCCAAGACGCTCTACGAGCCGGCATTCTTCGACGGCACCCTGTCACTCTCTGACAAGATTGCCGAATGGCGCACCCACCCGATCGCCTCGCTGCAACTGGTCGCGATCGTGCTGTTGCTGTCGGTGATGGCTGTGGTGACCGCGAGTGTGGGGTGAGGGGCTTTGACCGGTCGTCCTCACATCCGACAACCTACCTCTTCTTCCACCCACCCCGTCGTCCCGGCATCCCGCCCGTCGACTTCGGCGCGGGCCCGAACTCCGGGCCTGACTGCCGTGAGTCCGTCGGCTGAATGATCCGGCTCGTGCTGCCGAACGGCTTTGCCGGCAGGTTCGGGCTCTCACGATACGGCAGCGATTCCGGGCCGTGCATCTCGTCGAGATGCGGCTTGTGCACTTTCGAGCCGCTGCCGCCGCCGCTCGCCTTCAGCGCGGAGCCCACGGTCTTTTTCTTCATCGCGCTGACCGGCAAATTGGCGGCATCGCCGTATTTCCTGGTGCCGGCATAGGCGCCGGCCTTGCCCGCCACAGTGCGCTGCTTGGCGGTGGGGTCGTCGACCACCGCGAGCTCGGTGGCGCGCAGGCGCTTGACCTCGTCGCGCAGGCGGGCGGCTTCCTCGAAGTTCAGATCGGCAGCGGCTTCGCGCATCCTTGTTTCGAGATCGGCGAGCACGGCTTCGAAATTGTGGCCGATCGAGATGACGTCGTCGGTCATGTCGTGGCCGCCGACCTCGACCAGCACGTGGTCGCGCTCGTAGACGGAGTTGAGGATGTCGCCGATGTGCTTCTTCACGCTCTCCGGCGTGATGCCATGCTCCGTGTTGTACTCGACCTGTTTTTCGCGGCGGCGGTTGGTCTCGGCGATGGCGCGCTCCATCGATCCCGTCATCTGGTCGGCATAGAGGATCACCTTGCCGTCGACGTTGCGCGCGGCGCGGCCGATGGTCTGGATCAGCGAGGTCTCGCTGCGCAGAAAGCCTTCCTTGTCGGCATCGAGGATCGCGACCAGGGCGCATTCGGGGATGTCGAGGCCTTCGCGCAACAAATTGATGCCGACCAGCGCGTCGAACGCGCCGAGACGAAGATCCCTGATGATCTCGATGCGCTCGATGGTGTCGATATCGCTGTGCATGTAGCGGACGCGAATGCCCTGCTCATGCAGATATTCGGTGAGGTCCTCCGCCATGCGTTTTGTCAGCACTGTTATCAGCGAGCGATAGCCGGCCTGGGCTGTGGCGCGCACTTCGCCCACGAGATCGTCGACCTGGGTGCGGGCTGGGCGGATATTGACCGGAGGATCAATAAGTCCGGTCGGGCGAATGACCTGCTCGACGAACACGCCGCCGCTCTCGTTCAATTCCCAGGCGCTCGGCGTGGCCGACACCGCGACCGTCTGCGGCCGCATCATGTCCCACTCCTCGAAGCGCAGCGGGCGGTTGTCCATACAGGAGGGAAGACGGAAGCCGTATTCGGCCAGTGTCGCCTTGCGGCGGAAGTCGCCGCGGAACATGCCGCCGATCTGCGGCACCGTGACGTGGCTTTCGTCGGCGAACACCAGCGCGTTGTCGGGCACGTATTCGAACAGCGTCGGCGGCGGCTCGCCGGGCAGGCGCCCCGTGAGGTAGCGGGAATAGTTCTCGATGCCGGCGCAGCTTCCCGTCGCCTCCATCATCTCGAGATCGAACGTGGTGCGCTGCTCCAGCCGCTGCGCCTCCAGCAGACGGCCCTGGTTGTTCAGCTGGTCGAGCCGCATCTTCAACTCGGACTTGATCGACTTGATCGCCTGCACCAGCGTCGGGCGCGGCGTCACATAGTGCGAATTGGCGTACATCTTGATGAATTCGAGCTCGTCCTGCTTGTGGCCGGTGAGCGGATCGAATTCCTCGATGTTCTCGATGGTGTCGCCGAACAAATTGACGCGCCAGGCGCGGTCTTCATAGTGCGCCGGGAAGATGTCGATGACGTCGCCGCGGACACGGAACGTGCCGCGGGTGAAATCGGCTTGCGTCCGCTTGTACTGGAGCGCGACGAGATCGGCGATCAGCTGGCGCTGGTCGATGCGCTCGCCCTTCTTCAGCGCGAAGGTCATCGCGGTGTAGGTCTCGACCGAGCCGATACCGTAGATGCAGGACACCGAGGCGACGATGATGACGTCGTCGCGTTCGAGCAGCGCGCGCGTCGCCGAGTGGCGCATGCGGTCGATCTGCTCGTTGATCGAGGAGTCCTTTTCGATGTAGGTGTCCGTGCGCGGGACGTAGGCTTCCGGCTGGTAGTAGTCGTAGTAGCTGACGAAATACTCGACCGCATTGTCCGGGAAGAAGCTCTTGAACTCGCCGTAGAGCTGGGCGGCAAGCGTCTTGTTCGGCGCCAGGATAATGGCGGGGCGCTGCGTCGCCTCAATCACCTTGGCCATGGTATAGGTCTTGCCCGAGCCGGTGACGCCGAGCAGCACCTGCGAACGGTCGTTGCGCTCGATGCCCTCGACGAGCTCCTTGATCGCGGTCGGCTGGTCGCCGCGCGGCTCGTAGGCCGACTTGATCTCGAAGCGCACGCCGCCTTCGGACTTCTCCGGGCGCGGCGGCCGGTGTGGGGTCCACACTTTCGTGGAGCCGTCGTCTTTGCGGAACTCGGGGCGGCCCTCGCGGATCAGCGATTCCAGTGCGTCGGCCGTGGCCTTGACGCCGAGCGCCTCCATCTTGCTACGCGGCGGCCGCGCCAGCGCCTCGGCATCGTCCTCCTCGGTGGGAAGGCCGAGCTGCCGCGCCAGTTCCGGATCGAGCGTCGGAATCGTCGCCGCAGTTCCGTAATTGGCCTGCGGCGCCTCCTCAAAACCCTCGGCCGAGCTGCGCGCCCCCACGGGCTGTGGATTGGGCCGCAGCGGCATCGGCTTGGTGCTGTCCTGCGGAAACTCTTTTGGGGTCGAGGCGCGCGCCCGATGCGCGGCGGCCTCGCCACCGGCACGGCGGTCGCGCGAATTGTCCGGCGGCGGCTGCAGCCCCGTGCCTGATCCAAGCCCGGCATCGCCGCGATTGATCGCGGGATTCAGCAGTTCGGCCAGCGCCGGCCCAATCGGCTGCACATCAGGCCGATGCGCCTTCGAATTCGGAGCCTTGGTTTTCGGGGATTTTGGGGGAGCAGGTTTCTTCGCCATGAGGCGAATATGGGACGAGTCCGCCCTTCAGAAAAGGGCGAAGGCACGTCCTTGAGCAGGCTGCTGACAGCAGGTTGGCAGCAGCGCAGGCGTCACGCCGCCGGCAGCGGCCCGTCGCCGTCCACGACCGTCAGGCGCGGTTCGAGGATGTCGAGATGGATCCCGCCGCAATCGGTGCAGCGCATGGTCCAGTACTCACAGCCGGCGCGGCCGCCGATCACGCGGAGCACCGTGAGATCGCCATCGCATTCCGGGCAAATGGTCAGCACCTTGCGCGAATAAATCCGCGGACGCCCACCGTCGTCGAATTCGATCACTGACATGAACCGGCGTTCCCCTGCTGTGCTGCGATGTCCTTCAGTCCTGTTGCCGTGTCGCCGGCCTATTCGTCGTCGCTGTCGTCGGCATGCCGGCGGAAGCGGTCGATGTGATGCTTGGCGTCTGCGATCGCAGCGTCGGGATCGGGCCAGGCGAAGCCGACCTCCATGGTCGGAAACAGCACGCCGTCGATGGCAAGCGGGCTCAAATCGGCGCGCCGGATCCGGGCGTGCCACAGTCCCTTGCCAGCTTCGAAAGATTCGATGTCAAAGCCGTCGTAAAGGGTCGTCATTGGTAGTCCCCAAATGCTCAGATGTCGGAGGGTTAGAGGACCACGTTTGCGGATTTCGATATGTGAAGCGGTTCACAAGCGGCCGGCTTTTTCAGCCGAACGGCTGATACGCCAAGGGATTTTCAAGCGACGCGGATACCCGCTCGCGTCAAGAAAACGCATCAAAACAAGAATTTAGTTCCGTGCTGCGCGCCCCGACCGCCGCGGCCGGGCCGCGGGTTCCGCCGCCGCCCGCATGATCCAGCGGCGGAACGCGGCAAAATCGCGCTGCTCGGTCTGAAAGCTGCGGTAGAGCAGGTACCAGCGCATGCCCTTGGGCACCGAGAGGTCGAACGGCGCCACCAGGCGTCCGGCGGCGATGTCGTCGTCGATATAGGGCCGGATGCCCATGGCAATGCCGAGCCCGTCGGCGGCGGCCTGCAACGCCTGGCCGTAGAACTGGAACTCCGGTCCGCGTGCATTGATGCGGGTGAGGCCGGCCGCCTTCAGCCAGATCGGCCAGTCCTCCGGCGAATGGGTGACGCGGATCAGGCCGGGCCCCTTGAGGTCCGCCGGCCGCTTCAGGCCGCTGGCGAGGCGGGGCACGCACACCGGTGTCAAATCGCCTGCGAACAGCGGCTCGGCGACGAGGCCCGGCCAGTCGCCGGTGCCCAGCTTGATGCCGCAGCTCCAGTCCTCTCCGAACGGCACCTCGGCGCCGCCGGTGGTGAAGCGCACCTCGATGTCGGGCTCTTCGCTGCGAAACTCCGACAGCCGCGGGATCAGCCAGCGCATCGCAAAGGTGTGGCCGACACCGATGGTGAGCACGCGCACGCTTGCAGGCGCCGTCACCTGCGCGGTGAGGCTGGCGAGCGCATCGAAGATCGGCGTCAGGCCGCTTTGGTAGGCGCGGCCCGCCTGCGTCAGCACGAGCTTGTTGGCCTTGCGTTCGAACAGCGCGACGCCGAGCCGCTCTTCCAAGAGATGCACCATGCGGCTGACGGCGGCCGCCGACACGTTGAGCTCGATCCCGGCGGAAGCAAAGCTGCCGGTCCGGGCCGCCGCCTCGAATGCCTTGATGCCGTTGAGAAAAAGCAGCCGTCGCAAACGATGGACCCTCAGGAAAGCTGATGCCAGGCCAAGATAACTCAGTTTGCGCGAATGGGGCAAGCGAGGCAGAAATATCAGCGTAATTCATGCTGATTTGTTTCTTTCGCCTCTCCCCACAAGCCGGGCGAGGGGGAATGTGCAGCTTGCGTCCCTCACCGTCCTAGCAGGAGCCTGCCCACGTGACGCCCATCATGATCGCTGCCCTTGGATTGCTGATGGTCGGCACCGCGTTCCTGTCGGGGCTGTTCGGCATGGCGGGCGGGCTGATCCTGATCGGCGTGCTGCTGGCCTTGATGCCGCTGCCGACGGCGATGGTGCTGCATGCGATCACGCAGATGGCCTCGAATGGCTGGCGCGCGTTGCTGTGGCGCGCGCATATCCGCTGGCGGCCGGTCGCGAATTACATGGTCGGCGCTGCCATCGCGCTCGGTGCGTGGTCGCTCACGCGCTACGTGCCTGACAAGCCGACGGCGCTTTTGATGCTGGGCGCCACGCCGTTCATGGCGCGGCTGCTGCCGAGGGATATCAAGCCAGACCCTGATCGTCTGTGGCAGGGCACCGTCTATGGCACGATCTGCATGGGCCTGATGCTGATGACGGGCGTTTCCGGGCCGCTGCTCGACACCTTCTTCCTCGGCGGCGATTTCGGCCGGCGCGAGAAGGTGGCGACCAAGGCGATGTGCCAGCTCGTCAGCCATTTCACCAAGCTGATCTATTTCGGCGGCATCATCGACCAGGCCGCCTCGCTCGATCCGGTGCTTGCCAGTGTCGCAATTCTCGCCTCGATGCTCGGCACCACGCTGGCGCGGCGCATTCTCGAAGCCATGACCGACCAGCAGTTCATCGCCTGGTCGAACAAGCTGATCACCACCATCGCCTGCTATTACATCGCCTATGGCGGCTGGCTGCTGGTTCGCACGCCGGTGCTGGCCGCCTTCGACAAGGGAGGTTTGCAATGAGCGAGACGGCCGACCCGCTGGTGCTAGATTTCGTCGAATGGATCGCGCGCGAGCCGCGCGCCTATGCCGAGGTGATCTCGACCTGGAAGACCTCGTGCCCGCGCCTCACTATCTGGGAGGACGCCGCCGATCGCGGCTTCGTCGCGCGTGAGACGCTGCCCGGCCTCGGCCTGGTCATCGCGGTGACGGAAGACGGCGAGAAGCTGCTGCGAACCAACGGGCGGTAGCGCCACATCGTCATTGCGAGCGCAAGCGAAGCAATCCAGAATGCTTCCGCGGCGGCAGTCTGGATCGCTTCGTCGCACCTGTGCAAAATTGCTTCGCAATTTTGTCACGGGCTCCTCGCAATGACGGAACACCATTCATGTCGCTCAAGCTCTATGAACTCGTCGGCACTGATGCCTCACGTCCCTTCAGCCCGTATTGCTGGCGCACGCGGATGGCGCTGGCGCATAAGGGGCTGACGGCGGAATCGCTGCCCTGGCGTTTCACCGAGAAGAGCGCGATCGCGCCGCACGGCTCGGAGAAAGTCCCGGTGCTGCTGCATCACGACCGGCCCGTGGTCGATTCCTGGGCGATCGCGAACTACCTCGAAGACAATTTTCCTGATCGTCCGTCGCTGTTCGGCGGCGAGGGCGGCCGCGCCATGGCGCGCATGATCAATGCGTGGGGCGACATCGCCATCGTCGGCGGCATCTTTCCGCTCATCATCGCCGACATCCCGAACAATCTGGCCGAGGTCGATGCCGCCTATTTCCGCCAATCGCGCGAAGCACGCTTCGGCGGCAAGAAGCTGGAAGAGATCATGGCGAGCCGCGACAGCGGCGTCGTCGCATTCCGCAAATCGCTGGAGATCATGCGGCAGACGTTCAAGACGCAAGCTTATCTCGGCGGAGCCGCGCCGAACTATGCCGATTACATCGTGTTTGGCGGTTTCCAATGGGCGCGCGTGGTGAGCCCGTTCAAGCTGATCGAGGCCGACGATCCCGTCTATGCCTGGCGCGAAAGGATGCTCGATGCATTCGACGGCATGGCGCGGAAGTCGCCGGGATTTGCGGTGTAGACTTCGTAGGGTGGGCACAGGCGCAAAGCGCCGTGCCCACGCAATGGAATTGGTGGGCACGCTTTCGCTTTGCTCACCCTACGATACTGCCGTAGCCGCCTTCCGCAAGCACTCCCGGCACAAGCAATCCTCGCCCTTCACCGGCATCGGCAGCTTGGCCGTTTCCTCCGCGCACCAGCAATTGCCCGAGAGATCGCAGCCGAACTCGGCGCCGCATCGGGAACAGGCAAGGCGGCGCGGGGCCGGTTGCGGAATCGTGATTTCTTTCGGATTTGTCATGATTTACGTCGAAGCTTTGCCGTCATTTTCATGTCGGGTTCATCTGTCGCCGCAGTATATTAGGCGCCGCGCAGAGACCATGGAAGCGGTTGGCAAGGCGCGGAGGACAAATCGATGGCCCGCGATTCGCAAGCCGCTCTCGTCGCGCTGAACCGCTTCGGCTTCGGGCCGCGCGGCGGCGCATCCGGCGATCTCATCAATGCGGCCTCCGATCCCCGCGGCTTCGTGAAGGCGGAACTGGCGCGTCCCCTTGGCGCTCTGCTGGAGGCGCCCGGCCTGCAATCGACGCCGCAACTCGGCCAGGCCGTGTTCGCCTATCAGGACCAGGTCAAGCAGGCGCGCGAGGCCGCCAAGGCCGCAACGCCGACCGAAGCGCCGGCGCCGCCGCCTGCGAACCAGAAGCCCGACAATCAATTACGGCGCAATCTCTCGCTCAACACGGTGGCGAGCGAGATATCAGGTCAGCAGGTGGCTGAGGCCAAATCTGCCGACAACAAGCCCGCCGACGGTGCGATGAAGCCCGACGCCATGCAGCCCAACGCTGCAGCACCACCGGCTGCAAAGCAGCCGCAGCAGCCCCTCAACGTGATCCAGAAGACGTTTCGCACCGAAGCGCTGGCGCGGTTGCAGCGCGCGATGCTGGTCGATTGCGGCTTCACCGAGCGCCTGGTGGTGTTCTGGTCAAATCATTTCTGCATCTCCGCGAGCAAGGGCGAGCTGGCGCGGATGTGGGCCGGCGCGTTCGAGCGCGAGGCGATCCGCCCGCACGTGCTCGGCCGCTTCGCCGACATGCTGAAGGCGGTCGAGCAGCATCCGGCGATGCTGTTCTTCCTCGACAACCAGCAATCGCTCGGACCGGATTCGCGCGCGGGCCAGAACCGCAAGCGCGGGCTGAACGAAAATCTCGCGCGCGAGATCATGGAGCTGCATACGCTCGGCGTCGGCGGCGGCTATACGCAGGAGGACGTCACCTCGCTTGCGCGCATCATCACCGGCTGGACCTTTGCCGGCCGCAAGGGGCAGCTCGGCGCGCCCGGCTCTTTCGCCTTCAATGCCAATGCGCATCAGCCCGGGCCGCAGGTGCTGCTTGGCAAGACCTACGAGGCCAATGGTCTGGCGCAGGGCGAGGCCGCGCTTGCCGACATCGCGCGCCATCCCTCGACCGCGAATTTCATCGCCACCAAATTCGTCAGGCATTTCGTTGCCGACGATCCGCCGCCGGCGCTGGTGGCGCGGCTGCGCGATGTCTTCGTCAGGACCGACGGCGACCTCAAGGCGCTGGCGACGGCTCTGGTCGATTCCGACGAAGCCTGGAAGGCGCCGCTTACCAAGATGCGCTCGCCTTACGACTTCCTGGTCGCGAGCGGGCGGCTGCTTGCGCGGGTGCCGGAGGATCCCGGTCTCTATCTGGGCAGTCTGAACCTGCTCGGCCAGCCGCTGTGGACGCCGGCCGGACCCAACGGCTTCCCCGACACGGCTGCGGCGTGGGCCGCGCCCGAGGGCATGAAGCTCCGGCTCGACATCGCCTCGCAGATGGGTGCACGGCTCGGGCCCAACATCGATCCGCTCGACCTTCTGGAATTCGCGGCCGCCGACGCGGCATCCGTCGAAACGCGCAAAACCATCGAGCGCGCGGAATCGCGCCAGCAGGCCCTGGCGCTGCTGTTGATGTCGCCGGAAATCCAGAGGAGATGATGATGATCGACTGCGTCGAAAACCGGCTCCTCACCTCGCGCCGCGGTCTTCTGCTCGGCGGCGCCGCTTTCGCGGCCTGGGCTTACCTGCCGAAATTCGCGCGCGCCGCCGACGGGCGCGACCCGCGCCTGGTCGTGGTGATCCTGCGCGGTGCGCTCGACGGGCTCGCAACCGTCGCGCCGCTCGGCGACCCCGACTATGCCGCCCTGCACGGCTCGATCGCGCTTACGGCGGACGGTGCGCATCCTGCGACCAGGCTGGACGGCTTCTTCGCGCTGCATCCGGCGATGCCGGAATTTGCGCGCATGTACCGCGACCAGCATGCCGCGGTGATCCACGCGGTCTCGACGCCTTATCGTGACCGCTCGCATTTCGACGGACAGGACGTGCTCGAGAGCGGCTATGCCGGACCGGGCCGCGTGCAGTCGGGCTGGCTCAATCGCGCGCTCGAAGCGCTGCCGCGCGGCGAGCGCGTGTCGAGCGGGCTAGCTGTCGGCCCCACCACGCCGCTGGTGCTGCGCGGCGCGGCACCGACCGTCGGCTGGGCGCCGGTCGCGCTGCCGCAGGCCGATGACGACACCGCGATGCGGCTGGTCGATCTCTACCGTCATCGCGATCCCGCGCTCGCCTCGGCGCTGACGCAAGGCCTGCAACTCGAGAAGGCGGCAAGCGGCGACGACATGAAGCCGAAGCCCGGCAACCAGGTCGCGCAGATGCGGCAGGTCGCGCGTGGCGCGGCCAAGCTGATGGCCGCCGATGACGGTCCGCGCATCGCAGCGCTCGCCTTCGACGGCTGGGATACGCACGCGAACGAAGGCGGCCCAGTGGGGCGCCTCGCCTTCCTGCTCGGCGGTCTCGATAGTGCGCTGGCCGAATTCGAAAGCGGCCTCGGCGATCGCTGGCGCGACACCGTCGTTGTCGTCGCCACTGAATTCGGCCGCACCGCGCGCATCAACGGCACCGACGGCACCGATCACGGCACCGGCACCATCGCGCTGCTCGCCGGCGGCGCGGTGAAAGGTGGACGCGTCATCTCCGACTGGCCCGGCCTCAAGCCCGCCAATCTCTACGAAGGCCGCGACCTCAAGCCGACCACCGATTTGCGCTCCGTCATCAAGGGCGTGCTGCAAGGCCAGTTCGGCCTGTCGGATCAGGTGCTGGCCCAGACCGTGTTCCCGGATAGCGCCAGCGCAAGGCCGATGAAGGGATTGGTGGCTTGACAGCCGCCGCCGTCATGCTGCGCCTTGCGGCGCGTCGCGGAATGACGACATGATTGCCTGAGCATCAGGAGACCTCGCCCATGTACATCGCCATGAACCGCTTCCGCGTCACCAAGGGATCGGAAGCCGCCTTCGAGCAGGTCTGGCTGTCGCGCGACACGCACCTGGACAAGGTGCCCGGCTTCGTCGAATTCCATCTGCTGCGCGGGCCCGAGCTCGAGGACCACACGCTGTATGCGTCGCACACCGTGTGGGCGAACCACGCGGCGTTCGACGCCTGGACCAAGTCGGAAGCGTTTCGCGCGGCGCATGCCCGCGCCGGCGACAACAAGCCGCTCTACCTCGGTCATCCCCAGTTCGAGGGTTTTGAGGTGATGCAGACGGTCGGACGCGGCGCCAAATAGCGCGCCGTACCCGGAACGTCAGCCCTTCGTAATCTTGTCGATCTCGGCGAGATCCTCGGCCGTGAGCTGCCAGGCGATCGCCTTGACGTTCTGCTCGACCTGCTCGACGCGGGTGGCGCCGGCGATCACGCTCGACACTTGCGGACGCCCGGCAAGCCAGGAGAAGGCGAGCTCGAGCATCGAATGGCCGCGCGCCCCGGCAAAGGCCTGAAGCTTTTGGACGACGTCCTCGTTGCGCGGCGTGACATAGCGGTCGCGCAGCGCCGGCACCTTGCCGAAGCGCGTGTCGGCGGGCGCTGTTGCGCCGCGCTGATACTTGCCGGTGAGCAGGCCGCTCGCCAGCGGGAAGAACGGCAACAGGCCGAGCTTGTACTCCTGCGCGGCGGGCAGCAGATCCTTCTCGATGTCGCGGACCACGAGACTGTATTCGTCCTGCGCCGAGACGAAGCGGCTGACATTCATCGCGCGCGCGGTGAACTCGGCTTCCGCGATCCGCCACGCCGGAAAGTTGGAATGGCCGATGTAGCGGACCTTGCCCTGGCGGACGAGATCGTCGAGCGCGCGCAGCGTCTCGTCCAGCGGCGTCAGCGGATCGTAATCATGCTGCTGGTAGAGATCGATGTAGTCGGTCTTGAGCCGTGTCAGGCTGGCCTCGACCGCGCTCATGATGTAGCGGCGCGAAGCGCCCTGCTTGGTGCCGTCGGTCGCCATGGGCTTGGAATATTTGGTGGCGAGCACGATGTCCTTGCGGCGGTCGCCGAGCACCGTGCCCAGCACCGTCTCCGAGCCGCCCATGCCGGCATAGATGTCGGCGGTATCGAACAGCGTGATGCCGAGGTCGATCGCCCGATGGATCACCTTGCGCGAGGTTTCCAGATCGGTGCGCTGGCCGAAATTGTTGCAGCCGAGCCCGACCGCGGACACGCGCAGGCCGGAGCCGCCGAGATTACGAATTTCCATGGGAGATCCTGTCAGACGAGAGCAGGCGGCCATTGTGACCGCGGTGCACTGCAGCGGCAAGCGCCTGCCTGCGTTGCAGCCATGCGACACGGAACTGCGGACAAAAAATGCGGCCCCTGTCAGACGCGGCGACTGACGGGGACCGCTTGGGCGCTTGATCGGTGACGGGGGCCTGATCAGACGCAGCTACACCCTAATTCCGGTGTGTTACGCGCCGGTGACAGCTGGAGTTATCCACAGGCCCGAAAAATCAGAAGATCTTGCGATAGACGATGAAGCCGGAGCGTTCCGCGACCTTGTCGTACAGGCTCTGCGCGGTGGTGTTGGTCTCGTGTGTCTGCCAGTAGACGCGCGGCGAGCCCGCGAGTTTTGCGCGCTCGTAGACGCCGTAGATCAACGCCGAGGCGACGCCCTTGCCGCGCGCGGCCTCCAGCGTGAACAGGTCCTGCAGATAGCACGATGGCTCGATCGCGGTGGTGCTGCGGTGGAACAGATAGTTGGTTATGCCCAGCAGCTTGCCGTCGCTCTCGGCGACCAATCCATGCACCGGCTCATAGGCATCGAAGAAGCGCTGCCAGGTCATTGCAGTAATTGCCGGCGCAAGCGCGGTCGGACCGGAGCGGCCGTAGAAGGCGTTGTAGCCGTCCCACAGCGGCAGCCATTGATCGTAGTCCTGCCGGGTGACGAAGCGAATGGTGAGCGACATCTGGGAAATCCGCGGGTCGATGATGCGATGAGGCATCCTTCATACGGGATGATGGCGGTGCGGATCAATCGTGCTGCCAGGCGATCACTCCGCGACGCGCAAATAGCGGATCAGCTTGCGTCCGGTGGGATCGCGCAGCGAGCGATAGTAATCGGCGCGGGCGGGCGCGTCGGTGTGGCGCACGAGGTCGGTGACCGGCGTGTAGCTCAGCATGCGGCCGCCATCGGGCAGCGCGGCGCAGACGAAGCGCAGCACCTCGCCGTTGCGCAAGGCGATATTGATCGGCGTGGCGTCGCCGGTCCGCACCATCTCCATGCGCTGCGCGATGAAGACGCCGAGCTCGTCCTCCGGCAATTCGAACGCGCCGGTGTCGCGGCCGTGATACATCAGCGCGATGAAGGGCGGCTTGTCGTCGGCCATCTCGTCCGGCAGCGCGAAATAGTCGCGGAATGCGCGGTTGATGAATTCGGCACGGGTCTCGGCGTCGAGCAGCACGATGCCGATATCGACCTGGTCGAGCGCGGCCGATAGCCGCCCTGCGGTGGCGTGGTTGCGTCGCTCGGCCGCGAAGGCATCGAGTAGCCGCTCGCGCATCAATCCGGTGATGGCCGCGGTGCCGGTGGTCGTCAGCGCGAGCAGGCAAAGCTCCACAAGATCGCTTGCGGCAAAGCCTGGCGCGGTGCGATGGCTGAGCGCGAGCAGCACGGCGCCGATCACGGCGATGATGGCGCTGCCGAGTGCGGATGCAAAGCCGGAGAGCGAACCGGCCAACGCCACGATGCCAACGAACAGCGGCGCAAGCGAGAGAGCGGCAGCATGGCGATCGAGCAGGATCGCCAGCAATGCGATCGCTGCCGTCAGCACGGGACCGGACATGGCACGCCATCCGAACCGCATGGGGCCTCGCTCATTCCTCCCTGAACGAGATAAGGCCGTCAGACTGTCCCATGGTTGCACAAGCGCAATCCGGTTTCGCGCAATGCGCTTAAGCGGCGCTTGCGGGCGTGCGCAAAGCTTTCGGATGATTTTAGACCAAATGCGCGTGCTCGATGCGCTGCTGCAGCGCGGGCGCGTTCAGGGTCGATGTCCCCGGACTCCTGCGGGTGCCGACGAAAATCAACAGTGACGCTGCGACCAGGATGGCCGCCGTCAGGGTGATTGCAACGATGACCACAGGCGATTTCATCGGCGTCCCGTCACGATGCCGTCAGGCGCGGGGCCGCGCGGCACCTTGAAGACATTCCGCGATGAAACGGGGATCAGACCGGTAGACCCATCGCCATGGTTGCCTTGGTCGACAGCACTGTCAGGGTGACGATCAGGCAAAGCGAGACGGCGGCGACGGCGAGCGAGGCCGCAACCGCGTTGGTCAGCCGGGAAGACGAGACGGTATCGGTTTGGCCCTGAAAGCCGACCGTGCCGGACGCCCGCATCATGGGTCTAAATCCTTCAACGTGCGAGCGAATCACCCGCGACGCCGAACAATCTCACAATTTCAACCGGCAATATTGGGGCGGCAATTGCTATGAACATGGCGGGATTTGGGCAAAGGTTAACGCCATGCCCGCTATTTCTTAACGCTCCCCTGGTTTTCAGGCCCCGGCGGCGATGCTGGCGGGGTCGTCGATGTCGGCGGGACGCCAATCCATAGCGACGAAGCCGGGCGCGGCCTCGACGCGCTTCAGCCAGTCCCGGATCGCCGGGAAGGGTTGAAGGTCGAAGTCGCAGCGGTCGGCGAGATGGGTGTAGCCGTACAGCGCGATGTCGGCGACCGTGAGCTGGCGGGCGGCGAAATAGTCGCTGGTCTTGAGGTGGTTCTCCATCACCTGGAGCGCGCCATAGCCGCGCTCCATCCAGTCCTCCAGCGCGTGGGTCTGCAGGTCGCGGCCGCCCTTGACCAGCGACAGCCAGAAATAGGCGGCGCCGATGTTCGGCTCGAGCGCGTGCTGCTCGAAGAACATCCATTGCAGCGCCTCGGCGCGATCGATCCGGTTCTCCGGCGCGAGCGGCGTGCCGACGGCGACATACCAGAGGATGGCGTTGGACTCGGCGAGATAGCGGCTGTCGCCGACCTCGAGCAGCGGCACTTGTCCGGACGGATTCTTTGCCAGGAAGTCCGGCGTCTTGCTCTCGCCGCGCAGAATGTCCACCTCGATCGCTTCGTAAGGTACGTTCAGCAGCGCCAGCGCAAGGCGGACCTTGTAGCTGTTGCCCGAACGTTGCATCGAATAGAGTTTGTACATTCTGGGAGGTCGATTCCGAAGGATGGGCAAAGGACGGAAAGGCGCAGCGCTTGTTGCCCCGCACCGCGGCTAAACAATGATGCCGATGCGAATCCGCCGCAAGGGCTCGGCAATAGAAAAACTCGAAAACCCTACCGCACTGCAACGGCAGGAAAGATCATGTTCGCGCGGCGCTGCAAATCAGGTCACGCTTGCGTCAACATGCACGACTCATCGCATCGCGCAATCGTGTGCAAAGCGGGTGATGGGGCACGACCTCGCTCCGCGCTAACCGCGGGTCTCGCGCGTCAGGACGCTATCAGTCTTGTGGCGCCTGCGCGGCTCCAAAATTGCTCCGAGGACAAGCCTTTTCGGATATGAGGGGTTTGCCCGGCAAAGTTGCGGAAAATTGCGAAAATCGAGGCCTCGGCCGCGCGAAATTCGTAAACTTTCCGGAGATCGGACCGAAGTTTCTTGCGGTGCAGCGGCACACGTTTTAGGGTGTCTCCATTCCCACAATCAGAGTCGTGAGCCAAAGGGTTCACGACGCTTGTCAGGAGATGACGATGTCCTTCCTTGCCGCTGCGCTCGACCGTGTGAAGCCGTCCGCGACCATCGCGGTCACGGATAAAGCACGCGCGCTGAAAGCGGCGGGCCGCAACGTCATCGGCCTCGGCGCCGGCGAGCCCGACTTCGACACGCCCGCCAACATCAAGCTGGCGGCGATCCGCGCCATCGAAGCCGGCAAGACCAAGTACACCGCGGTCGACGGCATCCCCGAGCTGAAGGACGCGATCATCGCGAAGTTTCAGCGCGAGAACGGCGTCGCCTACAAGCCGAACCAGATCATCGTCGGCACCGGCGGCAAGCAGGTGCTCTACAACGCGCTGATGGCGACCATCAATCCGGGCGACGAGGTGATCATCCCCGCGCCGTACTGGGTCAGCTATCCTGAAATGGTGGCGCTCGCCGGCGGTGAGCCGGTGCCGGTTGTCTGCACCGCGGCGACCGGTTTCAAGCTCGGCGCCGAGGCGCTCGAGCGTGCGATCACGCCGAAGACCAAATGGGTGATCCTGTGCTCGCCGTCGAACCCGACTGGCGCGGCCTATACGCGTGCCGAGCTGAAGGCGCTCACCGATGTCCTCGTCAAGCATCCGCATGTCTGGGTGATGACCGACGACATGTACGAGCATCTCGTCTATGACGACTTCCAGTTCACCACCGTCGCGCAGGTCGAGCCCAGCCTCTACGACCGCACGCTCACCGTGAACGGCGTGTCGAAAGCCTATTGCATGACCG
The DNA here is from genome assembly GCF_028128895.1 of Bradyrhizobium sp. CCBAU 11434. Lineage (NCBI taxonomy): Bacteria > Pseudomonadati > Pseudomonadota > Alphaproteobacteria > Hyphomicrobiales > Nitrobacteraceae > Bradyrhizobium > Bradyrhizobium sp. CCBAU 11434. Next base: position 206,566 of record NZ_LBJX01000101.1, on the reverse strand, counting down.
GCTGGCGCATCGGCTATGCCGGCGGCCCGGCCCAGCTCATCAAGGCGATGTCGACCATCCAGTCGCAATCGACCTCGAACCCGTGTTCGATCGCGCAATGGGCTTCGGTGGAAGCGCTGAACGGTCCACAGGATTTCATCCCCGCCAACAACAAGGTGTTCAAGGAGCGCCGCGACCTCGTCGTCTCCATGCTCAACCAGGCCAACGGCATCGAGTGCCCGCGCCCCGAGGGTGCGTTCTACGTCTATCCGTCCTGCGCCGGTACGATCGGCAAGAAAGCGCCGTCGGGCAATGTGATTGGAAACGACGAGCAGTTCGTCACCGAGCTGCTGGAGACCGAAGGCGTTGCCGTCGTGCAAGGTTCCGCCTTTGGCCTCGGTCCGGCATTCCGCATCTCCTACGCCACCAAGACCTCGGACCTCGAGGATGCCTGCAAACGCATCCAGCGCTTTTGCGGCAATCTCCGCTAAGCTTGCAGGTACGATCCGGTATGAAAGGGCCCGCGCAAAGCGGGCCCTTTTTCTTTCACATCCGCGCGATCTGGCACGCCTACAACTATTGTGGCATAGAACGCCGAGCGGTTTCCTGCCGCTCCCTCCCTGCTCGCATCACATTCATCGCCGGAGACATTTCATGCGCCGCTCACTCCTTCTCGCCGGGCTCACCGCAGCGAGCCTCGTTGCCTCCGTCGTGGGCGCCAGCGCACAGTCGTCACGGCTGGTGCAGGTCGGCGTGCTCGAATGCCGCGGCGGCGCCAGCATCGGCTTCGTAGTGGGATCGGTCACCAATCTCGGCTGCGTGTTGCGCGTCGATGGCATGCCCGAGGATCGCTACGTCGCGACGATCCGCAAAGTGGGAATCGATCTCGGCATCACCCAGGAGACGGCGCTCGCCTGGGGCGTATTCGCGCCGGTCAACCGGCTCGGCCCCGGCGATCTCTCCGGCAATTACGCGGGCGCGCAGGGCAGCGCCTCGGTCGGCGTCGGCCTCGGCGGCAACGTGCTGGTCGGCGGCTCCAACAATTCGATCGCGCTTCAGCCGCTCAGCGTGCAGGGCCAGGTCGGCCTCAACGTCGCGGCCGGACTCGAAAGCCTGGAACTCCGTCCGGGCCGTTAAGTCGCGCCAGCGGAGGTGTTGCGTTCACCTCTCCCGCTGGGGAGAGGTGGAACACCAACCGTTAAGCCTTGATCGAACTAACGACGCACCGCAGCGACGTTTGACGCTTGCCAAATCTCGGGGACGGGCAGAGCATCTGCGTTTGCCGACCCAATCATGGGCCGAGCTCCAACCAAGGAGGCGGCGAAATGGGACAAGACGTCAGAAGTCCCCGAGGTCCACGGTGCATTGCGCTGGTGGGCCCTTTCCAATCAGGTAAAACCACACTGCTCGAAGCGATCCTGGCGCGGACGGGCGCAATCCCGCGCGCCGGCAGCGTCGACGCCGGTACGTCGGTGGGCGACGCCACACCTGAGGCCCGTCATCACAAGATGACCGTCGGGCTCACTGCTGCCACCACGAGTTTCATGGGCGACAGCTATACCTTCCTGGATTGTCCCGGTTCCGTCGAGTTCGCCCATGACATGCGCGCCGCGCTTCCCGCGGTCGACGCCGCCATCGTGGTCTGCGAGGCCGACGAGAAGAAGCTGCCGCAGCTTCAGATCATCCTGCGCGAGCTGGAGGAGCTGAAGATCCCGCGTTTCCTGTTCCTCAACAAGATCGACCGCGCCAACAAGCGCATCCGCGAGTCGCTCGCAATGCTCCAGCCCGCCTCGCGCGTGCCGCTGGTGCTGCGCCAGATTCCGATCTGGAAGGGCGAGCTGATCGAGGGCTTTGTCGATCTCGCGCTGGAACGTGCGTTCATCTATCGCGAGCACAAGGCCTCCGAAGTCATTGCGCTCGACGGCGGCAATCTCGATCGCGAGAAGGAGGCCCGCTTCTCGATGCTGGAGAAGCTCGCCGATCATGACGACGCGCTGATGGAGCAATTGCTGGAGGACATCCAGCCGCCGCGCGATGCGGTGTTCGATGACCTCGCCCGCGAATTGCGGGATGGGCTGATCTGTCCTGTGCTGCTGGGTGCGGCCGCGCGAGAAAACGGCGTGTTGCGTCTGATGAAGGCGTTGCGTCACGAGGCGCCTGATATCACCGAGACCGCAAAACGTCTTGGTGCGCCGGCAAGCAAGGACGCGCTCGGCTTTGTGTTCAAGACGTTGCATTCGCAGCACGGTGGCAAGCTGTCGCTGACGCGGTTGCTCGCCGGCCATCTCGACGACGGCGCGACGCTGCAATCCTCCTCCGGCGGTGCGAGCCGCATCTCCGGCATTCTCGCCGTCAGCGGCGCTTACGACAGCAAGCGTGCATCGGCCGAAGCCGGCGACACCGTTGCGCTCGCCAAGCTCGACGCAGTCAAGACCGGCGACACCGTCTCGAGCGGCAAGACCGCGCCGGCTGCGCTGAAAGCCTCGGAGCCGACGCCGCCGGTGCTTGCCATCTCGGTTGCGGCCACCGACCGCAAGGACGATGTCAAGCTCGGCCAGGCCTTGATGCGATTGCACGAGGAGGATCCGTCCCTCGTCATCGTGCAGAATGCCCAGACCCACGACACCGTGCTGTGGGGACAGGGCGAGATGCACCTGCGTGTCGCCAGCGAGCGGTTGAGCGACCGCTTCGGCGTCAAGATCACCTCGCATCCGCCCGCGATCGGTTACCAGGAGACCATCCGCAAACCGATCACCCAGCGCGGCCGCCACAAGAAGCAGTCCGGCGGTCACGGCCAGTTCGGCGATGTCGTGCTCGACATCAGGCCGCTGCCGCGCGGCGAGGGCTTCAAGTTCGCCGAGAAGGTCGTCGGCGGCGCGGTGCCGCGCAATTATATTGGCGCGGTGGAAGAGGGCGTCGTCGACGGGCTCGCCCGCGGCCCGCTCGGCTTCCCCGTCACCGATTTGCAGGTGACGCTGACGGACGGCTCCTATCACAGCGTCGATTCCTCCGACCTTGCCTTCCGCACGGCAGCGCGCGTCGGGCTCAACGAGGGTCTGCCGCAGTGCCAGTCGGTCTTGCTGGAGCCGATTCACGTGGTCGAGATCGTCTGTCCGACCGACGCCACCGCCAAGATCAACGCGATCCTGTCGGCGCGGCGCGGCCAGATTCTCGGCTTCGACACCCGCGACGGCTGGAGCGGCTGGGACTGCGTCCGCGCTATGATGCCGGAAGCCGAGATCGGCGAACTGATCGTCGAACTCCGTTCCGCCACCGCCGGCGCCGGCAGCTTCACGCGCCAGTTCGACCACATGGCAGAAGTCACCGGCCGCGCCGCCGACCAGATCATCGCCGCGCATCAGCACGCGGCGTGACACCCCTACCGAAGTAAGGATCATCCCTCTCTCACGTCCCTCTCCCCGCAAAAAAGCGCGGAGAGGGAGTGTTTTTGCTTGACTATATTTGATGTATTTTACATCATTGTATATGTTCAGGATATCACTTATAAGCGTTGATACGTGAGGCCAAGGTGATCACGTCATTTCAGATGCGGGCAGCCCGGGCGCTGCTCGGCATTGACCAGAAAACCTTGGCGGAACTCGCGGGCGTTTCGCTGCCGACCATCCAGCGGATGGAGGCGAGCACCGGCAACGTTCGCGGCGTCGTTGAGACCTTGATGAAGGTCGTCGAGGCGTTCGACCGGGCCGGCGTCGAGCTGATCGGCGAGCAGGCGCGCAGCGAAAGCGGCGGACGTGGCGTTCGGCTCAAGGAACCTGGGCCGCCGCGTCTGGTGGGAGCGTGATCCCGCGATGATCATGCTCGAGAGCAGGTTGAACTAGCGCATCGTTGCGGCCCGCACGATGCATCGGAGCGTTGTGGGGCATGAGCATCACAGGCGAACACGCAGGCAAGCTGCAACAGCTTCGTCGACCGACCTTTACCGAACTCTATCTGCCGAAGCTCGTGACCGTGTGGCGCGAGGGCTATGGCTTGGCGGATCTCCGCGCCGATGTGTTCGCAGGCCTTACCGTCGCGATCGTCGCGCTGCCGCTGTCGATGGCAATCGCGATCGCCTCGGGCGTCACGCCGGACCGCGGCCTCTACACCGCGGTGGTTGGCGGCTTCATCGCGTCGCTGCTCGGCGGCAGCCGGTTCCAGATCGGTGGACCGGCCGGCGCCTTCATTGTGCTGGTTGCAGCGACCGCCGATCGACACGGCGTCGACGGCGTCATCCTCGCCACCCTGATGGCGGGGCTTTTCCTGATCGCCGCCGGCTTCCTGCGCATCGGCACCTATATCAAGTTCATTCCCTATCCCGTGACGGTCGGCTTCACGGCCGGCATCGCCGTGATCATCTTCGCAAGCCAGCTCCGCGATCTCTCAGGGATCACGCTGGCAGGCAAGGAGCCCAGCGAATTCGTTTCGAAACTCGCGGCGCTGGCCGGAGGCCTGCACACCGTCAATCCGTCGGCGCTTGTAGTCGCACTCGTCAGCATTGGCATCATCGCTTTCTTGCGGCGCTGGCGGCCGTCCTGGCCCGGCATCCTGATCGCAGTCGTGCTCGCGGCGATCGCGAGCGCCGTGCTGTCGCTGCCGGTCGAGACCGTCGGATCGCGCTTTGGCGGCATTCCGCGCGAATTGCCGTTCCCGGCACTGCCGGCATTTTCGCTTGCGAAGGCACAGGCGGTGCTGCCGGATGCGATCGCGTTCGCGCTGCTGGCCGCGATTGAATCGCTGCTTTCCGCGGTGGTCGCCGACGGCATGACCGGACGCCGACACCGCTCCAATTGCGAGCTCGTCGCGCAAGGCGCGGCCAATATCGGCTCGGCGCTGTTCGGCGGCATCTGCGTCACCGGCCTGATCGCGCGCACCGCGACCAACATCCGCGCCGGCGCACGGGGGCCGCTGGCGGGCATGCTGCATTCCGTCTTCCTGCTGCTGTTCATGCTGATCGCGGCTCCGCTCGCAAGCTACATCCCGCTGGCCGCGCTCGCCGCCGTGCTGGTGGTGGTGGCCTGGACCATGGCGGAGAAGCACGAATTCGCCACGCTCCTGCGCTCGTCCTGGGGCGACGCCGTCGTGCTGCTCGCAACCTTCCTGCTCACGATCTTCCGCGACCTGACCGAAGGCATTCTGGTCGGATTCGCGCTCGGCGCGGTGTTGTTCATTCATCGCATGTCGGAGATGACTGATATCGAGGAGCGCGCGCCGCTGGTGGCCGCCGACCGTCCCGATGACGGCAATGGCGAGCGCGTTCCTTACGATCCCGCGCTTGCGGTCGATCGCGACGTGCTGGTCTATCGCATCACCGGCGCGTTCTTCTTCGGCGCGGCCGCGGCAATCGGCAACGTGCTCGACGGCGTCGCCGACACGCGCAAGGGCATCGTGGTCGATTTCGCCGCGGTGCCGTTCCTGGATTCGACCGCGGCAAACGTGCTCGGCCGCGTCGCCGCCAAGGCGCACCGCCAGGGCATCAGGCTGTTCATCACCGGCGCCTCACCCGCCGTCCGACGTGCGCTGCTCACCCACGGCGTCACGCCGCCTCGCGCGCGCTATCGCGCAACCATCGAGCGCGCGGTCGCCGATATCAAGGGCGTGCGAGGTGCAGTTGCCCCCGTCGCCGACGAGACCGTGAGCTAGCAGCCTGATCATCACTGTGGCGCCGGCGCGCTTGACAGGACCGGCCGGACGCGAAATGGATCGCCCTCGAACACGACCCGAGGGAAGGATGACCACGCCCAAGGCTCCCGCAGCCTGTTTGATCGGATGGCCGGCCGCGCATTCGCGCTCGCCGCTGATCCATCATTATTGGCTGCGCACGCTCGGCATCGAAGGCGGCTATGTCATCGAGGCCGTGCCGCCGGATGATTTGCGCGATTTCGTGCTTCGGCTGTCGCTGCGCGGCTTTGTCGGCGCCAATGTCACCATTCCGCACAAGGTCGGCGTGCTCGAACTGTCGACCCCCGATGCGCGCGCCAAGGCCGTGGGCGCCGCCAACACGCTGTGGTTCGAAGACGGCGAACTGCGTTCGACCAATACCGATGTCGAGGGCTTTCTCGGCAATCTCGACGCCAGCGCGCCTGGCTGGGACAAGGCCGGGGAGGCGCTGGTGCTGGGGGCGGGCGGCTCCTCGCGCGCGGTCGTGTTCGGCCTGCTCGAACGCGGCTTCACCAATGTCCATCTTGCCAACCGCACCCTGGCGCACGCCGAGGCCCTTGCGACGCAGTTCGGACCGAACGTGCTTCCGCTGGCCTGGGATGGGATCAGCGACGTCCTGCCGCGGGCCAAGCTTCTCGTGAACACGACCTCGCTCGGCATGCATGGCCAGCCTGCGCTCGCGGTCGATGTGGCGCGGCTGCCGGAAGCCGCCGTCGTCGCCGACCTCGTCTATGTTCCCCTGGTGACGCCGTTGCTCGCGGCCGCCAGGGCCCGCGGGCTGAGGACCGCCGATGGGCTCGGCATGCTCCTGCACCAGGCGGTGCGCGGCTTCGAACTCTGGTTCGGCCAGCGGCCTGAAGTGACCGCCGAGCTCCGCGCGCTGGTCCAGGCCGATCTCACAAAGACTTGAGAGAATAGTGCGTCGTCTCCGGCGTTCTATCCCGCGGGGACAATCGGAGACATCAATGACGATCCAACGTGCCAATTTCACGCGCCCGCTCATCGCCGTCGCGATGGTGGCTGCTTCAACCTTTGCCGCCGTGGCGCAAAAGGCGCCGGTGCCGACCCGCGTTCGCGGCACGATCGAGAGCGTCGACGGCGACATGCTGCAGGTCAAGTCGCGCAGCGGCGAGGACGTCAAGCTGCATATCGCCTCCGACGCGCGCGTCGTCGGCGTCACCAAGATCTCGCTGGCCGACATCAAGGTCGGCTCCTTCGTCGGCGCCACCACCGTGCCGGGGCCGGATGGCGGCAACAATGCCGTCGAGGTGCATGTGTTTCCGGAGAGCATGCGCGGCACCGGCGAGGGCTCGCGGCCCTATGATCTCAAGCCTAATTCCAGCATGACCAACGCCACGGTGTCGGAGAGCGTGGTCGGCAATGACGGCCATACGCTGCTGGTGAAGTACAAGGACGGCGAGAAGAAGGTGTTCGTCTCCGATATGACACCGGTCGTGACCTTCGTTCCCGGCGACAAATCGGAACTCAAAGCCGGCGCCCAGGTCATCGCCTTCATGAAGCAATTGCCCGACGGCTCGTTCGAAACCAACCGCGTCAGCGTCGGCCGTGACGGCCTGACCCCGCCGATGTGATCGGGCGAGCATGATCCGGAAAAGTTGCAGCGGTTTTCCCTCGCGACAAACGCGGAACGCGTTTGCGCGGAGATCATGCTCAAAAAATTGAGGGAATAGCGACGGTCAGACGGGGTTTGCCGTGTGATCGTCGCAAACCCTGAAGGGGACAATCATGGAAATGCTGAACAACTGGATGCCGCGCACCGTCGCGGCTGCGTTCGTCGCCTGTATTCTGACATCAGCGGTCTCGGCGCAGCAGGCGCCGACCGTCCGCATCCGCGGCACCATCGAGAGCGTCGATGGCAACAATTTCGGCATCAAGACGCGCGAGGGCAGCGACGTGAAGGTGAAGATGACCGACAACGTCGCCGTCTTCGCAGTGGTGAAGACGCAGCTCTCCGAGATCAAGGAAGGCTCCTATATCGGCGTCACCGCCATGCCCGAGCCCGACGGCACGCAGAAGGCCATTGCCGTCCACATCTTTCCGGAGAACCAGCGCGGCGCCGCCGAGGGCTTCCGTCCCTGGGACGCCCGCGCCAATTCCACCATGACCAACGCCACCGTGGCGCAGACGGTGAAGGGCACCGACGGCCAGAACATCACGGTGAAATACAAGGACGGCGAAAAGAAAGTCGTGGTGCCGCCTGACACTCCGATCGTCACCTTCGTCGCCAGCGACAAGTCGGAAGTGAAGCCGGGCGCCAAGCTGATCATTTTCGGCGCCGCGAAGAAGGACGACGGCACGCTGGAAGCCAACCGAGTGAATGTCGGCCGCGACGGCGTGACGCCGCCGATGTGAGCGAGCACTGAACTTGTAGGGTGGGCAAAGGCGCACTTGCGCCGTGCCCACCATCTTTATCTATTACGCGGAGTTGGTGGGCACGCTTCGCTTTGCCCACCCTACGGCAGCGCCGTTGCGGCTACACCGCAATCACGTGATCGTCGATCTCGTCGATCCGGTTGACGCCGCACAGGCCCATCGTGGTCAGCAGCTCTTTCTGGATGATGTCGATCGCCTTGGCGACGCCGGCCTGGCCGCCGGCGCCCAGGCCATAGGCATAAGCGCGGCCGATCATGCACGACTTGGCACCGAGCGCGAGCGCGCGCATCACGTCCTGGCCGGAGCGGATGCCGCCGTCGAACATGATCTCCATCTTGTCGCCGACCGCGTCCGCGATCTCGGGCAGCACCTCGATCGACGACGGCGCGCCGTCGAGTTGGCGACCGCCATGGTTCGACACCACCAGCGCCTGCGCGCCGGTCTTGGCGGCTTCCTCGGCGTCCTCGACGTCGAGAATGCCCTTGATGATGAGCTTGCCCGGCCAGATGCTGCGGACCCACTCGACGTCCTTCCAGTTCAACGACGTGTCGAACTGCGAAGCGGTCCACTCGGCGAGGCGGTTGAGATCCTCGGTGTTCTTCACGTGACCGGCGATGTTGCCGAAGGTGCGGCGCTTGCCCTGCAGCACACCCGAGACCCAGGCCGGCTTGCTGGCGAAATCCAGGAGCTTCGACAGCGACCATTCGGGAGGCACCGTCATGCCGTTCTTGATGTCGGCGTGGCGCTGGCCGATCACCTGCAGATCGACGGTCAGCACCAGCGCGCTGCATTTGGCCGCCATCGCGCGCTGGATCAGGTCCTTGATGAAGCCGCGGTCTCTCATCACGTAGAGCTGGAACCAGAACGGCTTGTCGACGGCGCCCGCGATGTCCTCGATCGAGCAGATCGACATCGTCGATTGGGTGAACGGGATGCCGGCGGCCTGTGCCGCGCGACAAGCGTGAATCTCGCCGTCGCCATGTTGCATGCCGAGCAGGCCGACAGGGGCGAGCATCAGCGGCATGGTCGAGGGCTCGCCGAGGATCGTGGTCGAGGTGTCGCGCCTGGAGACGTCGACCAGGATGCGCTGGCGGAACTTGATCTGCTGCATGTCCTCGCGATTGGCGCGCAGCGTTTCCTCGGCATAGGAGCCGCGGTCGCAATAGTCGAAGAATGCCTTCGGCACGCGGCGCTTATGCAGCGCGCGTAGATCGTCGATACAGGTAATATGCTTCATGAACGTTCCCCGGCCCGTCTTGTCTTGGGAGTCTTGCGTCGGAAGATTTAGAGGTCATCTAGCATGGTTGGATGCACAGCCAAATCGTTTGCGAGGAGGGCGCCATGACCAAGCCGCACCCGGGGCCTTCGCCTGATAAGATCAAGGAGAAGCAGGCCCTCGACGACGCGCTCGAAGAGGGCCTCGAGGAGACCTTCCCAGCCTCCGATCCCGTCAACGTCACCCAGCCGGCGCCGAGCCGCGAGGACGGTCATGTGAAGCGGAAGGGGTGAGGAGGGTTCCGCCCCATTCCGGCGCCAAAACCGGAAATATAATGTTAACAGTCAGTTACCGGGAACAGGAGTTCCCGGTTCCGTAATGATTCATCATATTTTTTGAAGCCAATTTAGCCGTCCAGGCATTATAAGACCCCCAGCAAATCAGGGATGCGGGGCCTGTTCGGGCACCCGGAGGTTGTCGTGGGGATCCCTGGTTGTTGCGCGTGGGGGACGATGATGAGCCGCAAATATTTCGGGACGGACGGGATCCGGGGCCGCGCGAACGGACTGATCACGCCGGAGCTCGCGCTCAAGGTCGGCCAGGCCGCCGGCCTTGCGTTTCAGCGCGGTGACCACCGCCACCGGGTCGTGATCGGCAAGGACACGCGGCTGTCAGGCTACATGATCGAATACGCGATGGTCGCGGGCTTCACCTCGGTCGGCATGGACGTGCTGCTGGTCGGCCCGATGCCGACGCCGGCGGTGGCGATGCTGACCAAGTCGATGCGCGCCGATCTCGGCGTCATGATCTCGGCCTCGCACAATCTGTTCGAGGACAACGGCATCAAGCTGTTCGGCCCGCAGGGTTTTAAACTTTCCGACGACGTCGAGAAGCAGATCGAACAGCTGCTCGACGAGCCGATCGAGAAGCGGCTGGCGCAGAGCGCGAGCCTCGGCCGTGCCCGCCGTATCGACGGCGTGCATGATCGCTACATCGAATTCGCCAAGCGCACGCTGCCGCGCGATCTCTCGCTCGAGGGCCTTCGTGTCGTGATCGATTGCGCCAACGGCGCCGCCTACAAGGTGGTGCCGGAAGCGCTGTGGGAATTGGGCGCCGACGTGGTGCCGATCGGCGTCGAGCCAGACGGTTTCAACATCAACAAGGATTGCGGCTCGACCTCGCCGGAGGCGCTGTCGAAGAAGGTGCGCGAGATGCGCGCCGACATCGGCATTGCGCTCGATGGCGACGCCGATCGCGTCATCCTGGTCGACGAGCGCGGCCATGTCGTCGACGGCGACCAGCTGCTGGCGGTGATCGCGCAGAGCTGGAAGGAAGACGGCCGCCTCTCGCGTCCGGGGATCGTCGCCACCGTGATGTCCAATCTTGGCCTCGAGCGCTTCCTGAAAGGGCACGGGCTCGATCTCGTGCGCACGCCGGTCGGCGACCGCTACGTGCTCGAGCAGATGCTGAGCGGCGGCTACAATCTCGGCGGCGAGCAGTCCGGCCACATCATCCTGTCCGACTACGCCACCACAGGCGACGGCTTTGTCGCCGCGCTGCAGGTGCTCGCGGTGGTGCAGAAGCTGCGCCGCCCGGTCTCCGAGGTCTGCCACCGCTTCGATCCGCTGCCGCAGATCCTCAAGAACGTCCGCCACAAGGGCGGCAAGCCGCTCGACGATTCCGACGTCAAGTCGGCGATCTCCGACGGCGAGAAGCGCCTCAACGGCCATGGCCGTTTGCTGATCCGCTCCTCCGGCACCGAGCCCGTGATCCGCGTCATGGGTGAAGGCGAGGACCGCATCCTGGTCGAGGACGTCGTCGACACCATCGTCTCGGCGCTGGGCCAGGCCGCGGCGTAGCGGCCTTTCAAACGCGACTGGGGTGGGGTGATCTCACCCTACGATTCCGGACCGGTGGAGAGGGGCCGCGCATCCCAGCCATTTGCGATTGGCAGTGGCCTGTCCGCCGCCATCATCGTACCTAGCAATTCGCGGCAGTCTGCCGCGCCTGCCGGGATGCTGAATTGAACAAGCCTGTCGTCGTCTCAGAGGAAACGCTGACCGAGCCCGTCGTCGTCAGCGACGTCGCTCCCGCTGCCGCCAAAGCCGCGGGGCCGGCTTATATCGTGCTCGCCGGCATCAGCTTCTCGCACTTCCTCAACGACACCATGCAGTCGCTGATCGCCTCGGTGTATCCGATCCTGAAGGACACCTACGCGCTCGACTTCGCGCAGATCGGCATGATCACGCTGGCGTTCCAGTTCACGGCCTCGCTGCTGCAGCCGGTGGTCGGCCACTACACCGACAAGAAAGCGCAGCCTTACTCGCTCTCGGTCGGGATGGCCTCGACCTTCTTTGGCCTGCTTCTGCTGAGTGCCGCGCACCAATATCTCGTCATCCTCGTCGCCGCCGCGCTGGTCGGTCTCGGCTCGGCGGTGTTTCACCCGGAATCGGCGCGCATCGCGCGGCTCGCCTCCGGCGGGCGCTATGGCTTTGCGCAATCGGTGTTTCAACTCGGCGGCAGTTTCGGCACCTCGATGGGGCCGGTGCTCGCCGCCCTCATCGTGGTGCCGTTCGGGCAGGGCAGCATCGCCTGGTTCTCCTCGATCGCGTTTCTTGCGATCGTCATCCTCTGGCGCATCGGCCGCTGGTACGCGCCGCAGATCACGACCAAGAAGGCCGCGCCGCTTCAGGCTCATCCCGATGCGCCGAGCTCACGCCGCGTCGCCGTTGCGCTCATCGTGCTCGTCGCGCTGCTGTTCTCGAAGCAGCTCTACGTCTCGAGCCTGTCGAGCTATTACATCTTCTATCTGATCGACCGTTTCGGCGTGTCGACGCAGACAGCGCAGATCTATCTCTTCATCTTTCTCGCCGCCAACGCGGTCGGCGCGTTCTTCGGCGGTCCCTTAGGCGATCGCTTTGGCCGCAAGATCGTGATCTGGATCTCGATCCTGGGCGCGCTGCCGTTCACGCTGGCGCTGCCCTATGCCGGGCTTTACGCGAGCGCGGTGCTGTCTGTGATCATCGGCCTGATCATCTCCTCGACGACGTCGTCGATTATCGTGTTCGCGCAGGAGCTGGTGCCGCACCGCTTCGGCATGATCTCGGGCGTGTTCTTCGGCGTCGCCTTCGGCATTGGCGGCCTGGGCGCCGCCGTGCTCGGCAAGCTCGCCGATCACACCTCCATCGCCTTCGTCTACCAGGTCTGCGCCTATCTGCCGGCGATCGGGCTGCTTGCGGTATTCCTGCCCAAACTGCCGCAGCACAGGCGTTAACAAACCTTCTTTCGCTGCGCTGCGGCTTCATACATCGTTAGCAATTGCGGCGAGCACCTGCCGCATTTTTGCAACGCTTGCGCCGCATCCGCGTGTGCGCTCAGAAAAAATCAACCTTAAAAATTAGGGTTAAGTGGCGCTTAAGCATTTGCTGCCATCGTCCGCCTGTGAGTTTCCAGAACGTGAGGCATCTGCATTTTGTCTCACCGGCCATAAGGACGAAGCCAATGCGTAGCGTTAAGTCTCTCCTTGCCGCGGGTGCGGCGTCACTGATCTCGTCGATGGCGTTTGCCGCCGATATGCCGATCGCGGCTCCGCCCCCCATGTACGCGCCGCCCGCCCCGCCCGCCGATTTCGGCGGCTGGTATCTGCGCGGCGACGTCGGCATGACCAACCAGAGCGCCAAGAGCATCGACGGCAACGTCGCGCCCGGGTTTACGAAGACCACGCAGGGTCTCGGCTTCGACTCGTCCCCGCTGTTCGACGTCGGTGTCGGCTATCGCTTCAACAACTGGTTCCGCACGGACGTGATCGGCCAGTACCGCGGCAAGGCCAATCTGCATGGTGCAGACCAGGTCATTGGGCCCGGCTTCGTCGGTTCCGACAACTACAGCGGCAGCAAGTCCGAGTGGGTCGTCATGGCCAACGCCTATGTCGATCTCGGCACCTGGTGGTGCATCACCCCGTTCATCGGTGCCGGTGTCGGCGGCTCCTACAACAAGATCAGCGGCTTCCGTGACGACGGGATTGCGTATCTCGCCGCGCTCACCCCGACCCCGAGCGCCAGCGTCGCTTACTTCGCCGACAACGGAAAATGGAACCTCGCCTGGGCCGCTCACGCCGGTCTTGCCTACAAGGTCAACCCCGGCTTCACCGTCGAACTGGCCTACAGCTACATGAACCTCGGCGACGCGGCGCCCGGCAACTTCCGCCTGTTCGACAACAGCGCGTCCGGCCCGACCTCGATCAAGCTCAGGGATCTGACCTCGCACGACGTGAAGCTCGGCGTGCGTTGGGATCTCAGCAGCCCGCCGGCTTACGTGCCGCCGCCGCTCGTCACCAAGGGCTGATCGCAAGCCTCAATCGCTTAACGTCTCTTAACGGCGCGGGATCATCCCGCGCCGTTTTGCTTTGCATTTTTTTCATGGCGCGCGGCGGCGAAAACGTCAGACGCAACCATTGGTTAAGGTTAACGAGCCATGATCACGCTGAAAAGTTCGAGTTCGATGGAGCGTTGCAATGCGTAGGCTTTGGTTGGTGGCGGCGGTGTTCGGATCTGTGTCCGCCGCACACGCGGCCGACATGCCGGATCTGCCCGTCCTGCGCGGCGGCTTCACCGACGGTCTGTCCAAGACGACCCACAATTGGGACGGCGCCTATTTCGGTGTCAACGGCGGCTACACGACCGACGCGACCGATTTCAGCCAAAGCGTGGTCGGCCTGACCAACTTCATCTTCCGCGACAGCGTGCTGCAGCAGCCGACTGCAAGTTGGTCGCTCATGAACAAGACCAACACGCAGAGCACCAATTTTGGCGCCTTCGTCGGCCGCAATTGGCAATGGTACGATGCCATCATGGGTCTCGAGGGCACCTACAGTTACTTCAACAATCTCTTGACGCTCACGACGGGCTCCAACTCGCTCACGATCGTCAACCCGCCCGGCGATCAGCATGCCGCAAACGTCACCGACAATTACGATGTGACATTGACCGGTACCGCCACGGCGAAAGTCAAGGACATGATCTCGCTGCGCGGCCGCGTCGGCTGGGACGGCGGCGATTTCATGCCCTATGCTTTCATGGGCGCCGCGGTGGGCCGAATGGACGTGTCCCGCTCGGTGACGAGCACGGTGGATTTGCGTCAGGACGTGACGAACTCGGTGGTCGTCAACAACGTCACGGTAACGAACACCACATTCGGATCGCCGCAACCGGTTCCGGCGCAGTCGCAATCGCAGATTCAGCACCGGACCAACGCCTTCGCGGTGGGCTGGACCGCGGGTCTCGGCGTCGAGTATTGCATCTGGGACGGTCTGTTTGCCCGCGTCGAATACGAATACGTGAAATTCTCGCCGGTCATGAACACCTCGGTGACGCTGAACAATGCGCGCGTCGGGCTCGGCTACAAGTTCTGACACGGCTTCGCTGCGTCGCGGTTGACAGGTTCATTGCGGCCTGATGCTCTGTCGCCTCAGATGGGGCGGCGGCGATGCAGATTTACGGCGACAGCAATTCCGGCAATTGCCTGAAGGTGAAATGGGTGTGCGATCGTCTCGCATTGCCCTATCGCTGGATCGAGATCGACACGCGCAAGGGCGAGACGCGCACGCGGCAATTTTTGGCGATGAACGGCGCCGGCCAGGTGCCGACTGTCGCCTTCGACGACGGCCGCACGCTCGCGCAGTCCAACGCCATCATCCGCTATCTCGCCCGCGATAGCGCACTCATTCCGCGCGACGCCTTTGCCGCCGCCAAGATGGACGAATGGCTGTTCTGGGAGCAGTACAGCCACGAGCCCTATATCGCGGTGTGCCGTTTCCAGATGGTCTATCTCGGCAAGTCAGTCTCCGAGCTCGATCCTGACAAGGTCAAGCGCGGCTATGTGGCGCTTGACCGCATGGAGGCGCATCTTGCCGCTGTCAGCTTCTTTGCCGGTGAGGAGGTTTCGCTCGCGGACGTCTCGCTGCTCGCCTATACGCGTGTCGCGCATGAAGGCGGCTTCGATCTCGACCGTTATGCGGCCATCCGCCGCTGGGTCGGCGAGGCCGAGGCGTTTCTCGGCCTTCCGTCTGCGCGCTGAGCCCGGAGCGTTCGTCGATGAATGACAAGTCAGTTTCCATCCGCCCCGCACGCCGCGAGGACGTCGCGGCGATGATCGCCATGCTCGCCGATGACCATCTCGGCCGCGCCCGCGAGCGGTTGGCGAATCCGTTGCCCGAGATCTATTACGAAGCGTTCGAACGGGTCGAACGCAACCCCAATCTCCAGCTTGTGGTCGCCGAGAGCGAGGGCAGGGTGGTCGGCTGCCTGCAACTCGCACTTCTGCCTGGCATCAGCTCGCAAGGTGGCATCCGCGGATTGCTCGAAGATGTCCGCGTCGCCTCTGATTGCCGCAGCCGCGGCATCGGCGAAAAGCTGGTGCAATGGGCGGTCGCCGAAGCCAAGGCACGCGGCTGTGTTCTGGTCGAATTGCTGACGCATTCGAGCCGCGTCGATGCGCAGCGCTTCTACAAGCGGCTCGGATTTTCGGCCAGTCATGTCGGCATGACTGTGCGGTTTTGATGCAGCTCGCAATGACCATTGTGCGATCAACGAAATCCGATCGCGCGTTCGTTCATCTTAACAGCTGATAAACTAACCCTTGGTCGTTCACGTGGATCGAGGAACGAACGGTGCTACGCCCGCGTCGGACACCGGGCTCGGTCGGTTCGGGGATTTCAATGACAAGCTATTCCATGATCAAGGTCGGCAACGATTACGTTGTGCAGGCCAATGACAAATGCATTTTGAAAGTCGGCAGCCGCCGCCGCGCTGCGCAATTGATCAGCGAGGCCACGGACTTGCTGAACGCGCTGGCGCCTGTCGTATCCCCAGATATTGCCCCGGACGAACCATCACTCCCCCGTGAGGCTCCTGAACTTTCTTGACTGACCTTCCCGATTCCCGTATCAGCCGCGGCGGGACACCTCCCCCCAACGGGAGGCTTACTATCTGGAAGGGTAGATCATGACTGTAGCGAAGCCCGCTTCGCGGCCGACCGTGCCGCATTTCTCCTCCGGCCCCTGCGCCAAGCGCCCCGGCTGGAACGCCCAAAATCTCAAAGACGCAGCGCTCGGCCGTTCGCATCGCGCGAAGGTCGGCAAGACCAAGCTCAAGCTCGCGATCGATCTGACGCGCGAAGTGCTTGAAGTCCCGGCCGATTATCGCATCGGCATCGTGCCGGCGTCCGATACCGGCGCGGTCGAGATGGCGCTGTGGTCGCTGCTCGGGGCGCGGCCCGTCACCACGCTCGCCTGGGAATCCTTCGGCGAGGGCTGGGTCAGCGATATCGTCAAGGAATTGAAGCTCAAGGACGTCACCAAGCTCAACGCTGCTTATGGTGAGATTCCCGACCTTTCCAAGGTCGATCCCAAGAGCGACGTCGTCTTCACCTGGAATGGCACCACCTCAGGCGTCCGCGTGCCGAACGCCGATTGGATCAGCGCGACCCGCGAAGGCCTGACCATTTGCGACGCCACCTCGGCGGCGTTCGCGCAGCCGCTCGACTGGGCCAAGCTCGATGTCGTCACCTTCTCCTGGCAGAAGGCGCTCGGCGGTGAAGCCGCGCATGGCATGCTGATCCTGTCGCCCCGCGCGGTGGAGCGGCTTGAGACCTACAAGCCGGCCTGGCCGCTGCCGAAGATCTTCCGCATGACCAAGGGCGGCAAGATCAATGAAGGCATCTTCGTCGGCGAGACCATCAACACGCCGTCGATGCTGTGCGTCGAGGATTATCTCGATGCGCTGAACTGGGCCAAGTCGATCGGCGGCCTCAAGGCGCTGATCGCGCGCGCCGATGCCAACACCAAGGTGCTGGCCGACTGGAAGGCTAAGACGCCCTGGATCGACTTCCTGGCCAAGGACGCGGCGATCCGCTCCAACACCTCGGTGTGCCTGAAGTTCACCGACCCCGCGATCACCTCGCTCTCCGACGACGCACAGGCCGAGTTCTCCAAGAAGCTCGTCGCCCTTGTCGAGAAGGAAGGTGCCGGCTACGACTTCGCGTATTATCGCGACGCGCCGGCGGGGCTGCGGATCTGGTGCGGGGCCACCGTCGAGGCCAGGGACGTCGAGCTGCTGACGCAGTGGATCGACTGGGCCTTCGCCGAGACCAAGGCGCAACTCGCCAAGGCAGCGTAAGCTTTCTTTCTTCGCCTCTTCCCGTTCTTGCGGGGAGAGGCAGAATTCGCTCCCAGACATCACCCTATTCCGGTCGAACGCCGTCCCTTCCATCAGGGAAGGTAGAGGATCATTCCCATGACCAAGCCCAAAGTTCTCATTTCCGACGCGCTCTCGCCCGCCGCCGTGCAGATCTTCAAAGACCGCGGCGTCGAGGTCGACTTCCAGCCCAATCTCGGCAAGGACAAGGACAAGCTCGCCGAGATCATCGGCAATTATGACGGCCTTGCCATCCGCTCCGCGACCAAGGCGACCGCCAAGATCCTGGAGAAGGCGACCAATCTCAAGGTGATCGGCCGCGCCGGCATCGGCGTCGACAATGTCGAGATTCCCGCCGCCACGGCCAAGGGCATCATCGTGATGAACACGCCGTTCGGCAATTCGATCACGACCGCCGAGCACGCGATTACGCTCATGCTGGCGCTGGCCCGCGAAATCCCGCAGGCCGACGCCTCGACCCAGGCCGGCAAGTGGGAGAAGAACCGCTTCATGGGCGTCGAGATCACCGGCAAGGTGCTTGGCGTCGTCGGCTGCGGCAATATCGGCTCGATCGTTGCTGACCGCGCCCTCGGCCTGCGCATGAAGGTGGTCGCGTTCGATCCGTTCCTGTCGCCCGAGCGCGCCAAGGACATCGGCGTCGAGAAGGTCGAGCTCGATGACCTCTTGAAGCGCGCCGACTTCATCACGCTGCATACGCCGCTGACCGAGAAGACCAAGAACATCATCGACGCGGCCGCGATCGCCAAGATGAAGAAGGGCGTGCGCCTGATCAACTGTGCCCGCGGCGGTCTTGTCGACGAGCAGGCCGTGGTCGATGCGCTCAATTCCAAGCACATCGCCGGTGCCGCCTTCGACGTCTTCGTCGAGGAGCCTGCGAACACCAACGTACTGTTCGGCCATCCCAACGTGATCTGCACGCCGCATCTCGGCGCCTCTACCACGGAAGCGCAGGAGAACGTCGCGCTGCAGGTCGCCGAGCAGATGTCGGATTACCTGCTGACCGGTGCGATCTCGAACGCGGTGAACTTCCCCTCGATCACCGCGGAAGAAGCGCCGAAGCTGAAGCCGTTCATTGCGCTTGCCGAAAAGCTCGGCTCGTTCGCCGGTCAGCTCACCGAGTCAGGCATCCTCAAGGTGGAGATCACCTATGAGGGCCACGTCGCCGAGATGAAGATCAAGGCGATCACCTCCGCGGTGCTGTCGGGCCTGCTTCGCCCGATGCTGGGCGAGGTCAACGTGGTGTCCGCGCCTGTTGTCGCCAAGGAGCGCGGCATGGTCGTGGACGAGATCGTCCGCGCCGCCCAGAGCGACTATGAGAGCCTGATCACCGTGACGGTCGCGACCGAACGCCAGGAACGCTCGGTCTCCGGCACCGTCTATCATGACGGCAAGCCGCGCCTGGTCGACATCAAGGGCATCCGCGTCGACGCCGAGTTCGGCAAGTCGATGATCTACGTCACCAACGAGGACAAGCCGGGCTTCATCGGCAGCTTCGCCGGCCTCCTGGGCGACGCCAAGCTCAACATCGCGACCTTCCATCTCGGCCGCGTCGAGCAGGGCGGCGACGCCATTGCGCTGGTCGAGGTCGATGGCGCGGTGCCGGCGGACGTCCTCGCCAAGGTGCAGGCGCTGCCGCAGGTCAAGCAGGTCAAGGCGCTGAGGTTCTGAGGCCTCCGCTGCGCGCGCGCCCCACGGAATGACGATCATCATATATTCCGACGTGCGGAACAACGCCGCCCTTCTCGCGAGGGGCGGCGTTTTTGTTGATGCAACGCGGTGCTTTATTTCTCCCGCGATCCCCAAACTTTGTGTACCAATGGCGGTCACGACGCTCCGTACAATCGTTCGAAAGGGAGAAAACAATGCGTGAAGCCGTCATCGTTTCCTATGCGCGCACGGGCCTCGCGAAATCCGGCCGCGGCGGGTTCAACATCACGCCGCCGATGTCGCTCGCGGCTCATGCCATCCACCACGCGGTCGACCGCGCCGGCGTCGACAAGGATTACGTCGAGGATTGCTATCTCGGCAATTGCGCCCATGGCGCGCCGAACATCGGCCGTCAGGCCGCGCTGCTCGCCGGCTTGCCGAAGAGCACCGGCGGCGTCTCGGTGAACCGCTTCTGCTCCTCGGGCCTGCAGACCATCGCGATGGCCGCGAACTCGATCCGCTCCGACGGCGCCGACTGCATCGTCGCCGGCGGCGTCGAGAGCATCTCGATCCCCGGCGGCGGCACGCCGAAGGAATCGATCGATCCTGAATTGCTCAAGACCGCGCCCGACATTTTCATGGCGATGATCGACACCGCCGACATCGTTGCCGAGCGCTACAAGCTCAGCCGCGAATACCAGGACGAATATTCGCTGGAATCGCAGCGCCGCATGGCGGCCGCGCAGCAGGCCGGCAAGTTCAGGGACGAAATCGTCCCGATGAAGACCAGGATGAAAGTCGTCGACAAGGCCACCAAGGCTGAGAGCATCGTCGACTACGTCGTCGACCGCGACGAGTGCAATCGCCCGGAGACCACGCTCGAGGGTCTCGCCAAGCTCGAGCCGGTGAAGGGCCCCGGCAAGTACGTCACCGCCGGCAATGCCAGCCAGCTCTCCGACGGCGCCGCCGCCGTGGTGCTGATGGAAGCCAAGGATGCCGAGAAGCGCGGTCTCAAGCCGCTCGGCCGCTTCGTCGCATGGGCCGCCGCGGGCTGCGAGCCCGACGAGATGGGTATCGGCCCGATCTTCGCCGTGCCGAAGCTGTTGAAGCGTCACGGCCTGAAGATCGACGACATCGATCTCTGGGAGCTCAACGAGGCCTTTGCCAGCCAGTGCCTCTATTCGCGCGACAAGCTCGGTATCGATCCCGAGAAGTACAACGTCAACGGCGGCTCGATCGCGATCGGCCATCCTTTCGGCATGACCGGCGCCCGTCTCACCGGTCATCTGCTGCAGGAAGGCGCCCGCCGCAAGGCCAAGTGGGGCGTCGTCACCATGTGCATCGGCGGCGGCCAGGGCGGCGCCGGCCTGTTCGAGATCTACAGCTGATCCGACGCGCAAGAATATGAAAGGCACGGCGCCGCAAGCGCCGTGCCTTTTTCGTTGCGCATCCATCCTCACGAAACTATATACGCCCCGTCGGAAAAGGCAGATTTGGTCTGGTCAGCCCAAATCCTTTCGGTGACGAAAGCTCTGGTCTTTGGCCTTGTGCACGAGATCCCCACGACGAACAGCGGGCGCCATTTGGGCGCTCAATCGTTCGTCCGTGTGATCCTCGAAGCTCTGGGAACGCTCCGGTCGAACATCGACTCCAGGAGCGTCTCATGCAAACCCAATCCACTGATATCTATGACGTCATCATTGCCGGTGCCGGCCCTGTCGGCCTGTTTCTCGCCTGCGAATTGCGGCTCGCAGGTCGCTCGGTGCTCGTCCTCGAGCAAGCGCAAGATCCGCATTCGGCGCTGAAGCAGCTCCCGTTCGGCCTGCGTGGCCTGTCGATCACGACGACCGAGGCCTTTCACCGGCGCGGCTTGCTTGACGAGATCGTCGCCGCGCAGCGCGCAAAGTCAGGCGCGATCAAGAGTGTCGCGCACTGGATGCAGCAGACGCGACGGCCCGCCGGTCACTTCGCCGGCATCCAGTTCTTCGAGGACGATGTCGATGCCACGAGATGGCGCTGGCGCCTGCCGACGCCGGCCGAAGCCGGCGTCGCGGTCGATATGGAAACGCTCGAAACCGTATTGGCCGTGCGCGCATGCAGCCTGGGCGTCGACATCCTCAGGGGATTTGGCGTCGCCGCCATTGCCGCCTCGGACGACGACGTCACCGTGCAGGCGGCCGGCGCGACGTTTCGCGGACGTTGGCTGGTCGGCTGCGATGGCGGCCGCAGCATAGTGCGCAAGGCCTGCGGATTCGATTTCGTCGGCACCGACCCTGAATTCACCGGCTATTCCATCGACGTCGAGCTCGCCGATCCGGAGAAACTCAAGCCAGGCCGCAATTACACGTCGACGGGCATGTACACTTATGCGGTATCAGGCACGATCGCGATGGTCGATTTCGACGGCGGCCTGTTCCACCGGAGCGCGCCTGTTACGCGCGAGCATGTGCAAGACGTGCTGCGCCGCGTCTCCTGCACGGACGTCACCATTACAAGCCTTCGCTTTGCCGCGACCTGGACCGACCGCGCCCGCCAGGTGACGGCCTATCGCAAGAGACGCGTGCTGCTCGCGGGCGATGCCGCGCACATCCATTCGCCGCTGGGCGGGCAGGGGCTCAATCTCGGTCTCGGCGATGCCATGAACCTCGGCTGGAAGCTGGCCGCGACGATCTCCGGCCACGCGCCGAGCAATCTCCTCGATAGCTATTCGCGGGAGCGACATCCCGTCGGCGCACAAATCCTCGATTGGTCGCGCGCGCAGGTCGCGATCATGCGGCCGACGCCTGCGACCCGCGCGCTCCAGGCGGTCATCCGCGATCTGATCGCAACCGGCGATGGCGCGACCTATTTCGCCGAACGCATCCGCGGCGCTGCGCTCCGCTACGATCTCGACGGCCGCCATCCGCTCGTCGGGCGCAGTGTTCCCGATTTCGAACTCTCTGACAGCACGACGGTCGGAGAAAATCTCAGAGAGGCGAAAGGGCTCTTGCTGGACTTCGACATGCGCCAATCGCTTCAAGCGCTCGCGAGCGGCTGGAGCGACCGGATTGCGTATCTTGCGGGCGCGCCGCGGGATCGGCTGGGCCTGAGCGCGGTGCTGGTGCGTCCCGATGGCTTTGTCGCCTGGGCCAGCGACGGCGCGCCCGGTGATGACGACGCCGCCCAAGCCGCGTCGCGCTGGTTCGGCCAACCGACGACGCGCGGATGTCCTTGAGTCTATGCACTCCGGCGTGCATTTTGTCATAATACACGTAGTCCTACGTGCCCGCAAATTAACGGAAGTTTTTATGCATTAGCGCCTCATAAACCGCATCTGTCACCAACCGGCTTTGCGATCACGATGCGGCTTTTCTCTCTGCGACTCACTCACAAGATTATTGCGATCGGCGTCATTGGCGTCGTCGGCGTCGTCCTGATCGGCGGCATTCATCTCTACGGCGAGCGCGCGATGGGAATCTCGCGCGACGCCGCCGAGAAAGCGCGCACCGTCTTCGAGCTGAACAGCAGGATCGCGGTCGAGCTGCTGGAGGCGCGCCGCGCCGAGAAGGATTTCCTGCTGCGCAGCGACCCCGCCCGCGCGCAGCGCCAGGTCGAGATCTCGCGGCAGGTCGCGCTGGACATCGAGACGCTGCGCGGCAAGATCGCAGCGCTCGGCAAGCCCGAGTTGGCGCAGAAGATCGACGCGATGAACGCATCGCTGAAGACCTATCAGGCGCACTTCGCCGCAGTGGTCGAGGAGCGGCAGCGCCTCGGGCTGGACGAGAATTCAGGCCTCGAAGGCCGCCTGCGCGGTTCCGTCCACGAGATCGAAAGCAAGGTCGATCAGTTGCACGATGCCCCGCTCAAGGTGATCATGCTGATGATGCGCCGGCATGAGAAGGATTTCATGCTGCGTCGCGACGCCAAATATGGCGGCGAGATGAAGAAGCGCGCATCCGAATTTCTCGCCGGTATCGATG
Source organism: Bradyrhizobium sp. CCBAU 11434 (assembly GCF_028128895.1). Lineage (NCBI taxonomy): Bacteria > Pseudomonadati > Pseudomonadota > Alphaproteobacteria > Hyphomicrobiales > Nitrobacteraceae > Bradyrhizobium > Bradyrhizobium sp. CCBAU 11434. Next base: position 183,500 of record NZ_LBJX01000101.1, on the reverse strand, counting down.
CCGGCGCGATTCCCGAAGCCGCGAAGGCCGAGCTGCGGCAGAAGCTCTCCGACTATCAGCGCGACTTTTCCGCCTGGATGGAGACCGCGCTCAAGCTCGCGAGCGAGTTGAAGGCGATGTCGGAGGCGTTCTCGACCGTCGAGCCCGTCATCGAGCAGGTCTCGAAATCGGTCGACAGCATCCGCCTCGAAGCCGACAAGCAGAACGACGCCGAGCGCGAGGGCATCCAGTTCTGGATCGCCATTGCCATCGCGCTGATCGCGGCGGGCGTGCTCGGCCTCGGTGCCTTCATCGGCCGTTCGGTCGCAAAGCCGCTGTCGGCGATGCGGGCGGCGATGATCGAGCTCGCCAACGGCAATTTCGCCGTCGTGCTGCCCGGCCTCGGCCGTCCCGACGAGATCGGCGAGATCGCGCAGGCCGTCGAGACCTTCAAGATCAACGCCGAGCAGAAGGCGCGCGAGGAGGCGGAGGAGAAGGCGCGGCAGGACAAGCTCGCCGCCGAGCGGCGCCGCGCCGACATGATCAGGATGGCCGACGATTTCGAGGGCGCGATCGGCGAGATCGTCGAGACGGTGTCCTCGGCCGCAACCGAGCTCGAGGCATCGGCAACATCGCTGACGACCACCGCGGGCCGGTCGACCGAGCTCGCCGCGCTGGTCGAGGCCGCCTCGGAAGAGGCCGCCACCAACGTGCAGTCGGTGGCCTCAGCCGCAGAAGAGCTGACCGCCTCCGTCAACGAGATCAGCCGCCAGGTGCAGGCCTCCGCGCGCATTGCCGGCGAGGCGGTCAGCCAGGCCGGCCACACCAACGATCGCGTCGGCGAATTGTCGAAGGCGGCGGCCCGCATCGGCGATGTCGTCGAGCTCATCAATGCGATCGCAGGCCAGACCAATCTCCTGGCGCTGAACGCCACCATCGAGGCCGCGCGTGCAGGCGAGGCCGGGCGCGGCTTTGCGGTGGTCGCTTCGGAAGTGAAGGCGCTCGCCGAGCAGACCGCGAAGGCGACAGGCGAGATCGGTCAGCAGATCGCGAGCATCCAGGGCGCGACCAACGAGTCCGTCGGTGCGATCAGGACCATCGGCGGCACCATCGAGCGGCTGTCCGAGATCTCTTCCACCATCGCGGCCGCGGTCGAGCAGCAGGGCGCCGCAACCGGCGAGATCTCGCGCAACGTGCAGAGTGCGGCTGAAGGCACCACGCAGGTCAGCGCCAATATCAGCAATGTCCGGCAGGGCGCGACCGAGACCGGCTCGGCCTCCGCGCAAGTCCTCTCCGCAGCGCAATCGCTCTCGAGCGACAGCAACCGCCTCAAATTCGAGGTCGGCAAGTTCCTCGATACGGTGCGCGCGGCTTAGGCCCGCGCCGTCGCCGGCGCGAAGGTCACCTCGATCAGCGTGCCCTGGCCGGCGCTCTTGATGTTGAACTGGGCGCGGTTGGCTTCGACGAGCGCTTTCGTCAGCGACAGGCTCAGCGCGGAATTGTCCGCGGCATCGCCGGGCGGCGGCGTGCGGAACGGCTCCATCGCGGCGGCGACTTCCTGGTCGCTGAGGCCGTGGCCGGTATCCCTGATGCGAAGCGCCACCTCGCCGCGATCGTTGAGCGCGGTGGAGACGATCACCTGGCCGCCGGCGCTGGCAAGCCGGATCGAGTTCGAGATCAGGTTCATCGTCACCTGCCGCAGCGCGCGCGCATCCGCCGCCACCTGCGGCAGCGCATGCGCGAGCGAGGTGCGGATGATGATGCGCTCGCGATTGGCCTGCGGCTGCATCACGGTGACACAGGCCTCGACCATGTCGTTGAGGTTGAGATTGGCAAAGCTGAGATCGAGCTTGCCGGTCTCGATCCGCGACAGCTCCAGGAGATCGTCGATGATGGTGATCACCCGCTCGCCGGAGGCGCGGATGTCCTTCATGTATTCGCCGTAGCGCTCGTTGCCCAGCGAACCAAATCGTTCGGAGATCATCACCTCGGCAAAGCCGATGATGGCGTTGAGCGGCGTGCGGATCTCGTGGCTGATCCGCGCCAGCATGTCGGCCTTGGCATTGGCTGCGCCGTCGACCAGGCGCCGCGCCTTCGTCAGCTCGCTCTCGCCCTTCTTGGCCTGCGACAGGTCGCGGAACACGGCGAAGAAGTTCGGGCCGTCGGGCCGGGTGCGGCCCATGATCATCGCCAGCGGCAGCACGCCGCCCTTCTTCTCGCGGCCCAGCACTTCGCGGCCGTGATCGAGCAGGCTTGCGATATCCTGGCTCTTCAGGCTCTCGAGATAGTCGAGCACGATCTGCTGGCTCTCCGGCGCGAACAGCGTCAGCAAATTCAGCTGCATCAGCGCCTCGCCGTCATAGCCGAACAGCGCCTCGGCGCTGCGGTTGCAGGCGTGGATATTGCCTTCGGCATCGAACATCACGATGCCCTCGGCGGTGGTGTCGAGGATCGCGGCGAGATCTTCCGCGTCGGCATCGCCGACATCAGGCTCGGGCGCGAACAGCACGGGCTCGTCGACGTCGGTCTCGGTGGCAACGGGTGGCGCGGCCACCGGTGCCACGACGACCGGCGCGGCGACGACAGCATGCGGCAGCGCGCAGATCAGCGCATGCGCGCTGGCGCCGTCCCAGTCGATCGTGTGCAGATGCGCTTCGGTCGTCGCCAGTGGCTGCTCGCCATTGGGAAGTGCAGCGCTGATCGTCACCGGCGTGCCGGATTGCGATGTGCTGCTCGCGGCGGAAACGCCCGGCTCGACATAGAGCGCATCGAGCCCGCCGGCATCTTCCAGCGCACCAAGGCTGGCATAGCCCATGCGGTTGAGGAACGCGGCATTGGCGTAGAGCAGGCGATCGAGCCGGTAGATCAGTATCCCTGAGGGAATGAGATCCAGCAGCGCGCGGTCGCGCGAGCTGTGGCCATAGGCGGGCGGTGCGGGCTCGCTCAGCCATTCGGCCGCGGCCGGCGGCGCCTCGAGCTCCGAGATCAACGGCTCCGAGATCAGCGGCTCCGATATCTCAGGTTCTTGCGGCATCGCCGCGTCAGGCGCGATCTCGTCCGCCGGCGGCTCGGCGCTATCAGAGGCGATCTGCTCACGCTCGCGTTCGAGCCGCTCGGACAATTGCCGCGCCAGCTCGTTGAACGCGCTGTTCTCGACCGGCGTCAGCGTCGGCGATCTCTGGTCGGCTGATGACCTGAGGTCATTAGCTGACCTGGGATCACCCGGTGCGCGGAATGGCACGACATTCGGAGGCGTTTCCACTGGCGTTTCCGGCTCGGTTGGGTGTGAATTCGCTTCGGTGAAAAGTGCGGGCGGTTCGGATTCGATTGCGGCGGGCGGCTCAGGCTCAGGCGGCGGCTCGACCGGCGGAGGCGGCGCCTCCGTCTCCACCTTGGCCTCCGGTTCAGGCTCAGGCTCAGGCTCGACCACATCGGCCGACAGGCCCTGTGCAGCGACCGGCTCGCTGAACAATTCATATCGCCTGAGCGCATCGAGCCGGTTCAGCCCGTCGAGATCGCGGCAGACGCCAAAACCCTTGAAGCCGGCAAAGTTGCGCGCGCGGTCATAGACCGGCAGGCCGGCCAGCTCGACCGGCAGATGCTCGCCGCCATCGGCCGGCCAGTTCACGGTGATGCCGGCCCAGGTGTCGTGGCTTTCAAGCGCCTGCGCGACGCGGCCGTCAGGATCCAGCGCAAATTCCTCTGATATCTCGCGCCAGGGCCGGCCGAAGCCGGCCGCGGTGTGCGCGCCCATCAGGCGGATGATTTCGTCCGAGCCCAGCACAAAGCGGCCCTGCGCATCCATCTGCCACAGGAAGCGCAGCGGATGCTGGCGCGGTGTCTCAGCAGGGGCAGACCGCGTCTCCGCGTGTCCGGGCGGCTCGACCATGGCGCTCGTGATCGGCGCCGGTTGCGGCGGCACGATGGCTGCGGGCGGGTTTTCAACGATAGTTTCCGGCGCGGCTTCGATCGGTTGCGCGATGGTTTCGGGCGCGGGCGCCTCAGCGTCCTTCACGGCGTCCTGGATCGAGACGATCTCCGTCGCCGCGTGTGCTTCCGGCTCGGGCGTCGCGGCGAGCGGCGGTGCCGGCGTCTCGTCCGGCTCAGTAAACGGATCGAACATCGCGATCCCGGCATCGGGCTCGTGCGCCGGCGCTGTTGCGACGGGCGGCGCAGGCTCAGCCGCTGGCTCGGTCTCCATCTCAGGCGCCGCGACCGGTGCGCTCTCCGCCGCGGGCTCAGCTTGCGCCACCGCCGGCTCGATCAGCGCAACCAGCCCGACATCGGCGCCAACGCCGACCCGCTGCAGCACCATCTTGCCGATGCCGATTGGCAACTCGGCGCGGCCCTTCGCCAGCGCCTCGTTGCGCGCCTGGTCGAGGCCGGCCTCGCCGAGATCGCGAAAGCCGAGCAGGGAGCGCGCCGCTTCGCTGGCGCCGGCGAACATGCCGTCAGGTGCGAATGCCGCCATCGGCGTCGTCGCGCCGTCGACGAGACGATGCAGCCGCTCGACCAGCGGCATGCTGCGCGAAGCGCCGTTCATCGCGCTGACGAGTACGCCGGAAGAGCCATCGGAAAAATCGAGCCGCGCGCAGGCGCAGGTCATCAGCGTGCCGAGCCCGGCGCCGAAGCCGCGCATCCGCTCCAGCCTCACGCTGCCGCCGCCCGGCAGCCGGTGTGCGAGCCGGACGATCTGGCGGCGATGGCTGTCGGCGGGGCCGAAGGTTTTTTGCGCCAGCGCAACCGCATTCATCGCGCCAAAAAATTTCGCGCCGACCGCATTGGCCCACAGCACGCGCGAACCATCGAGCGACCACAGCCACGCCGGCAGGGGGGACGTCGCGTGCACGGACAGCCTGGGATCGCCGACGCCCCGCAACTGGAAATCCGAATTCGTCATCCGACCGGCTTTGACTCTCGCGCCACGCTTCACATCAGGTCCGCCGGGAATGGCAGCCTTAAGAAAGGGTTACTATCGCCCGCGGGCGCGGGCAGGTCCACGCCCGGACCTTAACGGGGGCGTCCTAAAGCCGCGATAACCTTAATGTGGCCGAACCCGCAAGACGCCCGATCGTTGCATCCGCAGGATTCGTGGAGGGGCCGGCGTCATACCGGCAATACCGTCCAGGGTTACGCTTCACGCCGGGCGCGGGGACTGGCCGAAACGGCCGGCAAACCAGCAAGCAGGACCAGGAGCAGCAGGCATGACCGATCAGTCCAATGGGCATTTCGAGATTCCGCCGGAGATGCGGAACATGGCGGAATCCAGCTTCAAGCAGGCCCGCGACGCCTTCGAGAAACTGCTCGCCAATGCGGAGGCCGCCGCCGGTACGATGGAAGAGCGCGGCGCCTCCATGCGCGCCGGCGCCAAGGACATCGGCGCCCGCGCCCTCGCCTTCGCCGAGACCAATGTGCAGGCCTCGCTGAACTACGCCCAGTCGCTGGCCCACGCGAGGGACCTCACCGAGGTGATGCGGCTGCACGGCGACTACGTCCAGGCCCAGATGAAGACCTTGGCCGAGCAAGCCGGCGAAATCGGCCAGCTCGTCAGCCGCACCGCCATGGATGCGACGAAGAGGCATTGAGTGGGTGAGGCACTCTGCGCACCCCAACGAAGGTCTGTTCCCTCCCCCCTTGTGGGGGAGGGCTAGGGAGAGGGGTAGCCCAGCAAAGACTGCCCGTTGCTGGCGACGGCCGGCGGGTGCCCCACCGACAGAATCCCCGTGTGGCACCCCCCTCCCTGACCCTCCCCCACAAGGGGGGAGGGAACGGAGAGACCGCCGTTTTTCTCCGTCATTCCGGGGCGCGCGTAGCGCGAGCCCGGAATCCATCCGGCAGCGAGGGCGGCAGAGGAATGGATTCTCAGATGCGCAATTGCGCACCATAGGTCGCGCGCCCCGGAATGACTTGCGTACCTCAACCCACGGTTCCCCAACCTCGGGAACTTCACCCCTAGGATTAAATTTTCGCAGCGCACCTCCGGATCACATTGCGCCGCACAATGTTGACATGTTAGTGAGCCACAGTACTGGCGCTGGACGAGCCGTCTTGTAGTTCTGCGTATCCAGTCTTCGTACCCGCCATTCAAAGAAGAAACGGCCCCGGTTGGCCCGGCGGGCGCGCCAGAAGGCTCACTCCATTTTTTCTTTAGCGTGAGGGACCAACATGACAGGTGCGACTGATCCGTTTTCTGCCTCGATCATCCCGTTCGAGGTTCCCGAGCAGGTGCGCGCATTCGCCGAAAAGGGCGTTTCGCAGGCCCGCGAAAACTACGCCAAGTTCAAGGACGCGGCTGAGACCCACAACGGCACCATCGAAGCCGTGTTCGCCTCCGTCCAAAAGGGTGCGAACGAGTACACCGCCAAGCTGATGGAATTCGCCAAGGCCAACACCACGGCCCATATGGATTTCACCCAGGAGCTGCTCGGCATGAAGTCGCCGACCGATGCGTTCCAGCTCTGGACCGGCCACGCCAAGACCCAGCTCGAGACCTTGCAGGCTCAGGCCAAGGAGCTGTTCGAGATCGCCCAGCGTTCCGCCAGCGCGACCGCCGAGCCGATCAAGGCCTCCGCCTCGAAGTTCTACCCCGCCGCCTGATCTCAACGGCGGATCGAGCAAGTTAGGAAACCCGGGCCCAACGGCCCGGGTTTTTCTTCACCTCTCCCGCAGGGAGAGGTCGGATTGCATCGAAGATGCAATCCGGGTGAGGGGTTCTGCTCTCATTGGGTGCCGCGGCCCCTCACCCGGATCGCTCCGGCGCGCAATTGCGCGCCAAGCAATCCGACCTCTCCCCTCCGGGGAGAGGTGAACCACGACTGCGGGACCGGAATCCTGCGGATTTATCGCGCCAAAGAGCGCCAAATAACGGCTTCTGCGGCCTTGCCAAAAACCCCCGTTGCACCTAGTTTCCGCCCCGTCCAGCCCCCTTAGGCAGCAGGCCTTTCAGGCAGCCCCAAGGCGCGGCTCGCAAGGATGCAGTTGTAGCTCAGTTGGTTAGAGCGCCTGTCTGTGGAACAGGAGGTCGGTGGTTCGAGCCCACCCAACTGTACCAGCGCTGTATCTACGAAGCGATCGAGCTGAAACCTACGTCGATAGTCGCGGGCGCGCGCACAAACCCCTGCTGGCCGGGCAGAAGGGACTACGCCTGAGCCTTGGCCAATTCATACGGGGAGGCGAGTAGCTCAATGGGTATATGCCATTCAGCGCTGATTGTGCGGATCATATCGAGCGTCAACGGGCGCACGCGATTCAGGATCTCGGACGCGCGATTCCGTCCGATGAGTTCGCTGAGGCCAGCCTGGGTTTTTCCCATGGATTGAATCGCGAACTCCAGGACCTCCACTGGATCGACATGCGGAATTTCGAAGTGCGCGTCCTCGTACTGTCGGACGAGAGTTGCGAGCACCTCGAACCTGTCGCTCTCAGGCGTGCCGATTGCTGGCTGAGCCTCGAAATAACGAGTCACCTCGCCAATCGCCCAGTTGTAGTCATCTTCGTTATGGAGAGGCCGAACATCCATCATCACACCGTCTCCGCATCTATCTTGTCGTAGTCGTCGTGCGTACCGACGAACTTGATGAGCGCAGTTTTGTGCAGGTACGCAAAGTGGGCGATGAGGCGGTACTTATTTCCACCAATGTCGAAGATAGCTCTGTTGTCTCCGACAAAATCCACATTCGCACCGAACGCCCTCTTCAAATCCGCGGGCGAGCCCCAAGTCCCCCTGGAAACGATTTGATACCAGGTGCTGAGAGGCTTCTCGGCGTCTGGATGTCGCTCCCAAAAGTCCCTTAGCGCCTTCCTGGCTATTACGTTCATCGCCATAGCATGTTCCCAAAATGGGATCAAATCAATATTCCCAGAACGGGAACAAACTCTGGCCCATACCGCCTGAATTTGACGGGCCCTGACGAGTTTCGGGCCCACGAGCGGGCGGTCTTTGCAATTTTAGGAAGCTCGTAGGATGGGTTGAGCCCTTGCGAAACCCATCTCTTCTTAGCCGCCGTTCTTCGTAAGCGCGATATGATGCCTCAGCGACGGCAGCTTCCGCCCCGCCAGATTTACCCTGGGAGCATCCACCCGGAACGAAGTTACGACAGCACGCTTTCAAGATCTGACGTTACGACGAAACAGGTTAGATGGGTTTCGCAAGGGCTCAACCCATCCTACGCGCTCAACCCATCCTATCGGCTGAGTGACTACTGAATGAATGGTCGTCAGGGAAAGTTAGCGGAAGAACTTGAAGGGGACTAAGAGCGTCTCCCCAAGCGTGTTGGAGCTTGCCCCGTCTCTTCCAAGAAGCGGAACGGATGCGGTATCGATTTCTCCGGCTCTTTCATTGCATTGCGGAGATAGTCCGAAATGCTCTTGCGAAGGCGGGGAGCCCACTCAGGCTCACGGATGTCATAAATAATAACTCTGAGATGCCTTAGGTCGAAGGGAACGTCGTCGACTAGGCCTGATGTAAACACAACGGGTTTCTTTGCGGCATGAGCGAGGCCGAGTTCGTAGAACACGTTGGCGTTCTTTCCTGAAAGATCGGCCAACAGTACTTTTGCTTTTTGGATCTGTTCCCAAATCTGCTCAACTACGCTGCCGGTCGTAAATAGCTCGTCCGCCCGGACGGGCTCAAATCCTGCTTCTTTGATGGCAGGCGTGTAGATCTCTTGGTAGTAGCGATCGAACCAAGATCCAAACGGCATCATCACAAAACAGGTATCGAGAAATTCGCGAATGCGTGGTTCGCGGGGAGGCGCCGACGAAGGAATTTTGTCAGCCGGTGTAATCCCCGGTATTGCCTCGTCCGGGAGCGGTTGCGGATCCGTGGCATTCGAAGGATTGAACGCGCGCAGAAACCTCAAATTGTCTAGGAAAATCTTGGCGAATGTATCCACGCGGTCACGCGGAATACTGAACTCTCGGGTCAAAGTGTTTAAGAAAAATTCGTCTTCGGGAATGCGTTTGCCGCCGTAGAATTGTTCAACGGCTTGGAAATCTTTAACGCTCCGGAATGCGGAAAGCAGCCCGTAGGATGGGTTGAGCCCTTGCGAAACCCATCTCTTCTTAGCTACCGCTCTCCGTAAGTGCGGCATGATGCGTCAGCAATGGCAGCTTACGTTCCGCCAGATTGACGATGAAGAAGCATCCACCCGGAAGGAAGTCATGACGTTGCGACGAAAGAGGTTAGATGGGTTTCGCAGGAGCTCAACCCATCCTACGGGCTGGCGCGTTTTTCAAAGTCGTCATCAATCACGATGGTGAGGAGTCCTGTTCTTCGACCCTGTGAGTGACGAAGAGGCAGGCGAGCTCGTTGCGGAGCATGCACCAAGCCTCCTCGAGAAATATTTCGACGGTATGTTCCCAGAGGGCGGCAGTGCGGAGAAACAAATAACGGTGCGACTCCCAATTAACCTGGCGAAGCGCATTGAAGCAGCCGCCGATTACGGTGACAGTGCACTCAATTCCCTGTCGTGCCGGTCACGGTATGTGCGGTGCCGGTCACCTAAAGTTTAGTGCACTATCGCGGTTATCAGCCATGCACCCCCGAACACCGGCCGATCTCATCACTCGCTTACGACCGACATCTCTCCCGTATCCAAACCGATCCGCACCGGCGTGCCGGCCGGTCGCATGTCTCCACCGACGGCGAATGGTTCGGCGAGCTGTGAGACGACGGTGCCGCCCACTACCTCGAAGCTCTTGCTGTTCAAGGGCACACCGCGAAGGACGATCGTCTGGCCGTGTCCCGAGCGGATGCGCACCAGCCGGCCGTCACCCGCAACCTCCAGCGTGACTCCGACTGGGGCCATCGTGTCCAGCATCGGGATGTAGGCTTCGCTCGCCGAGAGAAGAAAGCTCCAGGGCTCCATGTCGTTGCCGCGCCGGATCGTCGTCTGGTCTGGCAGCTTCAGCCCGAGCAGCTCGTGCGGCGCACCGAGCGTGAAGCGGTGGAGTGTACCGGCCTTATCGAACAGAACGCCGCCGAAGCGGTCGTTCGCGTAGGGTCCACCCTTGCATGGCAATCCGTCGATGATCTGATAGCCGTGGAGATCGCCTCCCCAATGCGTGACGTCATTGCCCTGTCTCTTCCACGGCTTGAGCGTTCCCGTGAGCCGCATGCCGAGAATCTCGGTCACCTGCGGCAGCTCGATCAAGACGACGATGGAATGCGCCTTGTCGGCGAACTGGATCTTGCTGCCAGCCGGTAAAGGCAAATCAGCGATGGTCTCGCCGGTCTCGAGAGTGCGCCAGTATTTGGTTGCGTCGTAGCTCTGGTAAAGATAGAGGGCGCCGGCCGCGGGAAACGGCAATGCCAGAAAGGCGGCGCAGGCGATCAATACAAAGCGCAGTCCGCCGATCCAGGGCGAGCCATACCAGGCCGAAAATGCCAACGCGAGCGCCAGCGGTATGGTCACGAACCAATTGTTGACGACGGCATATCCGAACAGAAGCGGCCATGGCAGGCGCAAAATCGGTCTCCTTCGGTTCAGTCATCGACCGAGCGCAAGATAGCGGGCGTTGTGTCATCAGCAACGCGCGTATGCAGCCAATTCGTCGACGGCAGATCAGTCCCAGTTCAAGCGCGATTGCCGGATCGAGAACCCTAAACTCCCGATCCTCCCGAGCACGCGCAAACGCTGGCCGAGTCCGATCTACGCACCTTCGCCGCGATCGCCAACAATCCGCACCAACTCCACTTCGAGCTTCAGCCCGGGCGATTGTCTTGCAAATCCGGTGCACACCGTCGACGAGCCATCCACCGATCGCCCCGACACCACGATGTCGATCTCATCCAAGCCAAACACGCCGGGCGGCCCCGGCGCCACGCGTCGGGCGGAAAGGCTGGCTTTGAAGTGCTCGCCATGCTGCGTCCAGTGTCCTGCGTAGGCAAAGGTGGAGTCGCCGCCGGCGAGTGTCCCGTCAGGGCCGAACTCGACCACGCCAGCACCTTCGCCGACCGGCGTCTTGAACCAAACGGAATATCTGCCCGGGGTGATCACGCGAGCCACCACAGATGCGGTCTTCCGGCCGAAATGAGCCAGACCAAAATGGCTATCGCGTGGCGCGCGCAGGTCCTGCTGCCCTGCAGGGACTCCGGTGACAGTGCACCAAACGCTCGACGCGGGGAGTGCCCAATCTGCGACGCGTCTCAATGCCAGTTTCGTGCGCGGCGCCGTAGCTCCTCGGGTAGCAATGCGATATCGGTAGCGAGCCAAAGACGTTGATGGCCAGCCAGGCGGGAAAGATCGTGAGTTTCTTCGAGCGTCTCAAGACGGAAGCATCCGCTGAGTGGCGGGCCTACACCGAGCATCCCTTCACGAACGGGTTGGCAGACGGCTCGCTCCCCGAAGCGGCGTTCCGTCACTACCTCGTTCAGGATTATCTGTTCCTCATCGAGTTTGCCCGCGCCTACGCGCTCGCGGTCTACAAGTCGCCCAGACTTGCCGACATGCGTGAAGCCGCGGCCGGCCTGTCGGCCATCCTCGATGTCGAGATGGACCTGCATGTGAAGCTCTGCGCCGGCTGGGGTCTATCCCCTGATGACCTTGAACAGGCCCCGCCGGCGGCCGAGATGCTGGCCTATACACGCTACGTGTTAGATGCGGGCATGCGCGGCGATCTGCTGGCGCTCAAGGTGGCGCTTGCTCCTTGCGTGATCGGCTACGCGGAAATCGCAACGCGGCTCGCCTCGCGCCCCGATGCGGCGGCTTCGACGAACGCCTATCGCGTCTGGATCGCCGAATACGCCGGCGCGCCGTACCAGGAGGTCGCTGCCAAAGCGCGGGCGCATATGGAGCATCTTGCCGATCTCTACGCCACGCCGGCCCGCGAGGCCGAGCTGATTGCGATCTTCAAGGAAGCCACCCGGCTCGAGGCAGACTTCTGGGAGATGGCCTGGCGCGTGGGCCCAAGGGTTGAATAACAAGTGCTGAATAGCGGTTTCGGTAGTCGTCAGCCACCTAACCTCACCCCCGCCACCACCATCACCACCACCGGCAGCGTCACCGCCGCCAGCAGCGTGCACAGCGCCACCGCGCCCGAGACCGGGTTCACCATCCGCTGATACTGAACCGCGAAGATGTACGCATTCGCGCCTGTCGGCATCGCCGCGAACAGCACGACGACGCCCGTTACGATTGGCGGCAGGTTCAAGAGCTTGGCCAGTGCGAACGCCACCGCCGGCATCGCCAGCAGTTTGAGTGCGCTGATCGCGGCGACGCTTCCCATCTCGCCCTTCACCTCGAAGCGGAACAGGGTGATGCCGAGCGCGATCAGGGCGGCCGGCGATCCCGCCTGCGCGAGCAGCTCGATCGTCTTGTCGACGACGGGGTTGAGGCCGAGGCCGGTGAAGCGCCAGATCACGCCGAAGCCGATCCCCAGCATCAGCGGATTTTTTGCAAGATCCGCAAGGATCGGCCAGATCACCGAGAGCACGGAGCCCGTGCGCTTGCGGCTGACCAGCTCCATCTGCAGGATGCCGCACAGCCAGAGCAGCGGCGTGTTCACCGACAGGATCAGCGACATCGGGCCCGCGGCCTCGTTGCCGAGCGCGGAGAGCACCAGCGGAATTCCTAACATCACGATGTTGCCGTAGACCGAGCCGATCGCGAACACGACGCCGTCCTCGCGGTCCTCGCGCCGCTCGCGGATCAGCGCGGAGATCAGAAGCGCCGCGATCCAGGTGATGGCGAGCGCGCCGTAATAGGCGCCCCACATCCTGTAAGGGCTGACCTCGGGGAATTCCGACACGACGATGGTGCGGAACAGCAGCGCGGGGATCGCGATGCTGAAGGCGAATTCGGAGATGCCCTTGTGCGCGCCCTCGGAGACGAAGCGAAACAGCACCGACGCATAGCCGGCCGCGATCAGCGCAAACACCGGCGCGACGATCAACACGGTGGCCATGCGGTCCTCCCCCTCACGGGGATTTCGGCCGACCACCCCACGCGCCTCTCGATGCTGCCATCATGCCGGTGTTTTGCCCGACAAGTCAAAGGAAAATTCGTAAAATCCGCAAATTGCGGGAATTGGCGAGGCGGCCCAGGGGCCTGGCTACTGTGCATGGGGTTGTTTTGGAGTTTGGGGGAGAGGCCGCCCCACCCACCGCTGTCATCCCCCGCGAAAGCGGGGGATCCAGTACGCCGCGGCCCTTCGGCTCCATCACAACCGCCTCGGAGTACTGGATCGCCCGGTCCAGTGCGCAATTGCGCACAAGGCCGGGCGATGACAGCGGAGAAGCCAGCAAGCCCTCGCCCCTGTTGCCGAGACCGCACAGGTCCGAGCTTTCGCCTCGGCCCTCGTTGCCAACCAACGCCCGTTCACCCACACTCCCGGCCTGTTCGACATTTTGGGGGGACCGATGCCGGTATCTCGCGTCACGACGTCCAAGGCTACCAAGTCGATGGCTGCTGCGAGCCTCTCGCTGGCTCTCGCCGTTCTGGTCCAGCCGGGCATTGGCCTTGCCTACACGCCCGAGCAGCAGCAGGCCTGCTCGCCGGACGCGATGCGGCTGTGCGGCGAGTTCGTGCCGAACGTCGACGCCATCACCGCCTGCATGGTCCAGAAGAAGGCGCAGCTGTCGCCGCAATGCGCGGTGTTCTTCCGCCGCGGACCGGAGCCGGGCGAGGTCCGCGCCGGCGCGCCCGTCAACATCAAGCCGGTCGCCGCCAAGAAGGCCAAGCCGAAGGCGAAGAAGAAAAAGACCGACGACGGCTAGGCGCCTTCCCTCCGCGAAACCCCGTCATGCCCCGCGCGTCATAGTGACGCGAGGGCGACACCAGCCACGCGACAGCCACCGGACTCGTTTTGTTCGCGCAAAGCCGGCGCGCCGGCTTGCAGCAATTCCCATCGCCTCTGCTGAAAAAAGCGCCGCAATGCTTTGCGCGGCGAGGTTGTGGCGCTGTTTTTCCCGCGGGAGTGCTTGAAAAGCCTCGGGATTGCCGGCGTGGTCAGCTGATCATGTCTGTTCATGTCATCAGTCGCGCAAGGCAGTGTGACTCAAAAGCCAACACGTCTTGTTATTCCGTTGCGTCTCGTCGACTGCCGATAAATTTTTCTTTCACGAATCAGCGCGGTGATTCATTTTCGCGACCTGGGGTCAATCTGGGAGGCCAGAGGTATGAACGTTATTGTTTTTGCATCGCGTAAAGGCGGCTCGGGCAAGAGTACCCTGGCTGCACATCTCGCTGCGCAGATCAAGCAGAGCAAGCAGGTGATGCTGGTGGATGCGGATCCGCAAGGTTCGCTGACGCTGTGGCACAAGCTGCGGGGCACCAACGAGCCGCCGATCAAGGCGGCCGTGAACTCGGTCAGCGGCATCGTCTCCGCGGCCAAGCGTGACGGTTACGAGTGGGTGCTGATCGACACGCCGCCGAATCTCTCGGCCGTGGTCGACGACGCCATCAAGAACGCGACGATGGTGGTCATCCCGGCACGCCCCGGCGTCTTCGACGTCAACGCGGTGCAGGAAACCATCCAGATGTGCCGCGCGGCGCGCAAGCCCTACGCGGTCGTGCTCAACGGCGCTCCGGCACGTCGCGACGAATCCGAAAGCCCGATCGTCACCATCGCCCGCGAGGCGCTGGCCAAGTTCCGCGCTCCGGTATGGGGCGGTCAGATCACCAATCGTTCGGATTTGTTGATGGCACTCAGCCACGGCGAAGGCGCGCGTGAGTATCAGGCCGAGAGCCGTGCGGCCCAGGAAATTGCAAGACTGTGGGCGGCGATCGAGCGTTCAGTGAAAGCTATTCGCGGCACGGCGTCGGCGTCAGGCGCAATGCACAAGCAGGCGGCATAATTTCATTCAATCATTCCCCGGACGACAAACGCGCAGGGTCCTGCGCGTTTTGCGTTTTCAGTGATGATGACGACGTTACGCGACCATCAGCATGTAGAACACGATCACCGGCGACAGCGTCAGGATCACCGACCAGACGCCGACGGCCCAGAGAATGTCTCCGGTGGAAAAGCCCTGCTGTTCAGAGTCGTCGAAGCTTTGCGCGGCGCCGTAATGCGGCACCATATCGTTCTGATTGTTCAAGATCGCCCCCGCGATTTCTTCGCTTATGGGGACAACGATACGCGGGATGTTTTAAAATTCCGGCTCAGCGCCACGCTCGCATTTTGAGCGCATTTGCCACCACGCATTAACCATCGCCGCGGTCTTGGCTCGTCAGGCGAGCCAGACCCGGAACAGCAGCACCGGCATCAGGCCGAGCATCACCGCCCAGAAGCCGAACGACGATACCACCAGGATTCCCTGCAAGAGATCGGCAGGCGCGAACATTTCCGCCGCGGTCGGGCGAACGCGTTGGCCCATGGTCATTCCCCCTTGTGAAAGACGTCGATGGGGGAACGATAGGCGCCATTGCGTAAACGAGACGTGGATGCGCCATGCGGCAGCTGCGAAGAGCGTTGGTGTGCGGTTAACCACGGGCGCCTCTCCCCACGCGCGGGGAGAGGCGAACGAGGAGCTACGCTGCGACCTTGACCCGCCGCTCGATCTCGCGATCGAGCGCGGCGGCGAGCTCGCTGCTGACTTCTACCATCGGCAGGCGCACCTCGGGGCTGTCGATCAGGCCCGTCCGCCACAGCCAGTACTTCGCCGGCGCCGGGCTCGGTTCGGTGAACAACAGCCGCGTCAGCTCCGCGACCTCCTGCCAGTGCGCCTCTGCCGCACCTTGGTTGCCTTGCTTCAGCTCGCTGTAAACGGCAGCGAAGGTCGCGGTCTCGATATGGGCAGACAGCAGGATGCCGCCGTCGGCGCCGTCGCCGAGCGCCTCGAAGTAATTCGCGTCCTCGCCGGTCAGCACGCGAAAGCTCTTCGGCCGGTCGCGCAGCAGCGCGATCGACTGCTCGCGGCTCGCGCCACAATCCTTCAAGCCCACGATGTTGGGATGCTCGGCGAGCCGCAGCATGGTCTGGTTGGTGATGCCGACGGCGCAGCGATAGGGAATGTTGTAGAGCGCAAGCGGCCAGGCGGCGTGATCGGCCAGCGCCTCGAAATGCGCAACGATCCCGCGCTGTGACGGCCGCACGTAATAGGGGCTCGCGATCAGATAGAAGTCGATCGGCCAGTCCGCGGTCTCGTCCAGCCGCTCCTTCATCCGCGAGGTGTCCACGCCTGAGAGCCCGAGGCCGATCGGAACGTTGCGGCGGCCGGTCGCCATCTCGTCGCGGACGATGGCAACGAGGTGTTCGAGCTCGGCCTCGCGCAGCGTCATGCCTTCGCCTGAGGTCGCCCCCAGGATGAAGCCGTCGATGCTTTGCGCGGCGTAGTGTCGCGTCAGCCGCCGCAGCGAGATCTCGTCGAGACGACCGCTCCGAAACGGCGTCACCAGCGGCAGCCACAGCCCATGCATATGGGTTCGCAAATCAGTCATGTTCTTATCTCCTTCTCGAGGATGAGCCTGAGACGGAGGGCACATGAAAAAACCCCGTCCAGGTGGCGGGGTTTTCGGGATTGGCTCGCGATGACGAAGTCAGCTAGCGCGCGCAAAAATCCGAGGTCCCCGGATGGGGGCCTTTTTTCGAGACGATTGCGCACGACTTCGTGATCATTTGGAAATGATGCGGGGAACGCCCAAAACTGTCAATACACGCGGAGGGCGAAGGTCTGATTGGGCAGAAAAAAAGCCGGACCCGAAGGCCCGGCTTAGGTATTGGCCACGTGAGGCCGACACAATCACCTTCCAAGAGGGATTACTGAACTCCCGCGCCACTGGAGGAGGGGGACAAATGCGCAACGCGAAGGCTCAGCGTAAAAACATTATGGGCTTGACCCGCGCCATGCAGCAACCGTCGAGGTCGCATGTCAGACATGCGGAAATCAGGACGGCCAGCGCTGCGCCTTGCTCACCACGAAGTCGCGGAACACCTGCACGCGGGCGACCGTCTTCAGCTCTTCCGGATAGACAAAATAAGTGTCGAGCTGGATCGAATCCGATTCGCCAAACAGTTGTACGAGGCGGCTCTGTTCTTCGATCAGATAATCCGGCAGCGCGGCGATACCGAGACCCTGCTGACAGGCGCGCACCAGGCCGAGGATGTTGTTGACCCTGAAATAGGCTTCGCGCGGACCCGAGCCATTGCGGCCGGCTTCGACCAGCCAGTTGCGGTTCTGCAGATGCGGCGCGAAGTTGCCGTCGGCCAGCGTGATGATGCGGTGGGAGTCGAGCTCCTCCAGGGTGCGCGGCGTGCCGAAGCGCTTGATGTAGTCGGGCGAGCAATAGGCGTGGAAGCCCATCGCGAAAAGCTTGCGCTGGATGAGATCCGGCTGTGTCGGCTTGCGGGTGCGGATCGCAACGTCCGCCTCGCGCATCGACAGATCCAGTTCCTCGTCGGTGACGATCAGCGAGATCCGGATCTCCGGGTAGAGTGCGGTGAACTCGCCGAGCCGCGGGATCAGCCAGTTGATGCCGACGCCGGGCGTGGTGGTGATCTTGAGATCGCCGCTCGGCCGCTCACGGCTGTCGGTCAGTTTCGCGCGCGCCGCCTGCAGCTGCATGAACACGTCATGCGCGGTGCGGAACAACAGGTCGCCCTGCTCGGTGAGGATCAGGCCGCGCGCATGACGGTGAAACAGCGAGACCGAGAGCTCCTGTTCCAGCGCCGAGACCTGGCGTGACACCGCCGATTGCGACAGGCCGAGCTGTTCTCCCGCATGCGTGAAGCTGCCCGCTTCCGCCGCCGCGTGAAACACCTTCAGCTTGTCCCAGTCCATATCCGTAAATCCGTCGCGTGTTCGGGGCATGATCGTTATTCCGCTGCCGCGCGCTCGCTGGCGCGCAGGGCCAAGAAACGTTCGGCCTCGAGCGCTGCCATGCAGCCGAGGCCTGCGGCCGTCACGGCCTGGCGATAGGTTTCGTCGGCGACGTCGCCGGCCGCGAACAGGCCGGGCACGGAGGTCGCTGTCGAGTTCGGGGCGACCTCGACATAGCCCGACGGTTTCAGCTTGACCGCGTCTTTCACCAGCTCCGTTGCCGGCGCGTGGCCGATGGCCACGAACACGCCGTCGGTCTTCACATCCGTCAGCGCGCCGGTCTTGACGTTCTTGAGCCTGATATGGGTGACCTTGTTGGGGTTCTCGGTGCCGCAGATCTCGTCGACGGCGGAGTCCCAGATCACCCTGATCTTCGGATGCTTGAACAGGCGCTCCTGCAGGATGCGCTCGGCGCGGAAGTGGTCGCGGCGATGCACGATGGTGACCTGTGAGGCATGGTTGGTCAGGTACAGCGCTTCCTCGACCGCGGTATTGCCGCCGCCGACCACCACAACCTCCTTGTTGCGGTAGAAGAAGCCGTCGCAGGTGGCGCAAGCCGAAACGCCGCCGCCCTGGAATTTTTGTTCCGAGGGCAGCCCGAGCCAGCGCGCCTGGGCACCGGTGGCGAGGATCACGGTGTCGGCGAGATAGACATCGCCGGAGTCGCAGGTGAGGCGGAACGGTCGCTGCGAGGTGTCGAGCTTGATCACCAAATCGGTGACAATCCTGGTGCCGACATGCACTGCCTGCTTTTCCATCTGTTCCATCAGCCAGGGACCCTGGATCACGTCGGCGAAGCCCGGATAGTTCTCGACGTCGGTGGTGATGGTGAGCTGGCCGCCGGCCTGCATGCCCTGGATCAGGATCGGCTCGAGCATCGCGCGCGCGGCGTAGATCGCGGCGGTGTAGCCGGCGGGGCCGGAGCCAATGATGACGACCTTTGCATGAACAGGAGCGGACATATTTGCGGACGCCTTTCACGGGGGATTTGCAGCGCGGGCGCGGAACGTGCCGGGAGGCCTCGCGGAGGCGCTGAAATATCAGAGCTAATCTAAGCGTTCTGGTGAGCTATGCAAGAATTGCATTCCCTGTCGGCGGATTTTTCCAACAAGGAACAAAAGTCGATTGCGCTGCACGCGCAATAAAATTGCTCATTTGGCACAGACTGGGCTATGAGGATTGCGACAGACCCACCCAATACCGCCGATAAAGCCAGGAGTTCCAATCACGTGTCGCGGAACCTAGACGAGATCGACCTCAAGATTCTGTCCGAAATCCAGGCCGACGGTCGAATCACCAATGTCGAGCTCGCCAAACGGGTCGGTATTTCGCCCCCGCCCTGTCTGCGCCGGGTCCGGGCGCTGGAGGAGGAGGGTTACATCCACGGCTACCGCGGGCTGCTGGATGCGCGAAAGCTCGGTTTCGACGTCACCGTGTTCGCCGCCGTGCACCTCTCCAGCCAGGCGGAAGCGGATTTGCGCGCCTTCGAGGAGTTCGTCCGCGCCGAGCCGCTGGTGCGGGAATGCTGGATGCTGTCCGGAGAGGTCGATTTCATCCTGAAATGCGTCGCCCCCGATATGGCGACCTTCCAGGACTTTGTGACGCACCTGACCGCGGCGCCGCACGTTCGCAACGTGCGCACGTCATTGGTGCTGCATAATTCGAAATACGAGGCGGCGGTGCCACTCGACGTGAAGGGGCGGCGGTAAAAACGAAAAGTTACCGCCGCAGCGCATCCACGCTGATCGGACCGCTTCCGGCGGCCGCGAGGAAGAGGCACGCGAAGCACAGCACGATCGCCAGCGCGCCGTCGTTGACGACGGGAAAGAAGCTGTGCGGCATGTGCTCGATGAAATAGGCGAAAGCCATCTCACCGGACAGGATGAAGGCCGCCGGTCGCGTGAAGAGGCCGATCATCAAGAGGCCGCCAGCTACGAATTCGAACATGCCGGCAATACCCCAGAGCGACAACGGCGTGACGTCGGCAAACATCTCCACCGGCGGAAACTTGAACAGCTTGGCGACGCCATAGTGAAAGAACATTAGCCCAGCGACGAAGCGGAAGAGGCTAAGCAGATAAGGCTGGCTTCGCGCAGCGATGCGATCGATGTCCATCATGTCCTCCCGTGCTCGAACGGCAGCGCCGAGCATGACGGAGGACGGTGCAGTTCACAATCGCGCCCTGGACACGTTGCGAAACAGAAAAGCCGCGCAATTCGCGCGGCTTTTCAGGCAGTCTTTGCGAAGTGGATTACCGCCACTCCACCTTGGTGATCTCGTAGGCCTTGGCGCCTCCGGGGGCGTTGACCTCGACGGTCGAGCCCTTCTTCTTGCCGATCAGCGCGCGTGCCAGCGGCGAGGTGATGGAGATGCGGCCCTTCTTGGCGTCGGCCTCGACCTCGCCGACGATCTGCCACACCGTCTTCTTCTCGGTGTCCTCGTCGACCAGCGTCACGGTGGCGCCGAACTTGATGGTGTCGCCGGAGAGCTTGGAAATGTCGATGATGTCGGCCCGCGCAAGCTTGTCCTCGAGCTCGGCGATGCGGCCTTCATTATGGGACTGCTCTTCCTTCGCGGCATGGTATTCCGCATTTTCGGAGAGGTCGCCGTGGGAGCGCGCTTCCGCAATATGCTCGATGATGCGCGGACGGTCCTCGGACTGGCGCTTCTTCAATTCTTCCCCGAGCGCGGCAAAGCCGCTCGCAGTCATCGGAACCTTTTCCATCTCTTCTCTCGTCTTCCAGTCGCGCGCCCGCCAAAAACGGAGGGCGCTGCAACCCTGATTCGTCAGTGCTTTCCGGACCTGAACACACCGCCACCGGAACGTTAAGTGGGCTGGCGCCGGAACAAAACAACCACATGGCCGGACAGTTCCTCCGGCCATTGTGGCTTGATGGCCAATCACTTAGCCCAAGGCTTACCCCTCAGGGCCGTGCCTTCCGCGCGCGATCAGGTTTCCGAAAAGTAGCTCTGCAGGGTCCGAACCTCAAGGTCCCCGCCCAGATAGGCGCGGATGCCCTGCGCGGCCGCCACGGCCCCGGAAAGAGTGGTGTAATACGGCACTTTATGCAAGAGGGCCGCGCGCCGCAGCGAACGGCTGTCGGCGAGCGCCTGCGGGCCTTCGGTGGTGTTGAGGACGAGCTGGACGTCGCCATTGGTGATGGCATCGACGATGTGTGGCCGCCCCTCCAGCACCTTGTTCACCTTCTCCGCCGGGATGCCCTGATCGGTCAGGAAGCGCGCCGTCCCTGAGGTCGCCAGCACCTTGAAGCCAAGCGAATGCAGCTGGCGCACGGCCTCGGCGATACGAACCTTGTCGCTCTCGCGTACCGAGACGAACACCGTGCCCTTGCGCGGCACCCGCGTGCCGCCGCCAAGCTGGCTCTTCGCGAATGCCACCGCGAAGGAGCGGTCGATGCCCATGACCTCGCCGGTCGAGCGCATCTCCGGACCCAGCACCGTGTCGACGCCGGGGAAGCGGGCGAATGGGAAGACCGATTCCTTCACGCCGACATGCTTGAAGTCCGCCTTCTTCAGCTTGAAGTCGGCAAGCTTCTCGCCGGCCATGATGCGCGCGGCGATCTTGGCGACCGGCGTGCCGACCACCTTGGCCACGAACGGCACCGTGCGCGAGGCGCGCGGATTGACCTCGAGCACGTAGATATCGCCGTCCTTGATGGCGTATTGCACGTTCATCAGGCCGACGACGTCGAGGCCGAGCGCGAGCTCGCGGGTCTGCCGCTCCAGCTCCGCGATCATCTTGCTGTCGAGCGAGTGCGGCGGCAGCGAGCAGGCGCTATCGCCGGAGTGAATGCCGGCTTCCTCGATGTGCTCCATGATACCGACGATGAAGGTGTCCTTGCCGTCGCAGAGGCAGTCGACGTCGATCTCGGTGGCATCGGACAGATAGCGATCGAACAGCAGCGGGTTCTTGCCGAGCACGGTGTTGATCTGTCCGGTCTTGTCGTTCGGGTAGCGCGCCTTGACGTCAGCAGGCACCAGCTCCGGCAGCGTGCCGAGCAGATAGTCGTTGAGCTGGTTCTCCTCGCGGATGATCTGCATCGCGCGGCCGCCGAGCACGTAGGACGGGCGCACCACCAGCGGCAGACCGAGATCGGCGGAGACGAGGCGAGCCTGCTCGACCGAATAAGCGATGCCGTTCTTCGGCTGCTTCAGGCGGAGCTTGTCGAGCACGCGCTTGAAACGGTCGCGGTCCTCGGCGAGGTCGATGGCGTCGGGCGAGGTGCCGAGGATCGGTACTTCGGCTGCTTCCAGCGCACGAGCAAGCTTCAGCGGGGTCTGGCCGCCGAACTGCACGATCACGCCATGCAGCGTGCCGTTGCTGCGCTCCTTGGCGATGATCTCGAGCACATCCTCGGCGGTGAGCGGTTCGAAATAGAGCCGGTCGGCGGTGTCGTAGTCGGTCGACACCGTTTCCGGATTGCAGTTGACCATGATGGATTCGTAGCCGGCGTCATGCAGCGCGAAGCAGGCGTGACAGCAGCAATAATCGAACTCGATGCCCTGGCCGATACGGTTCGGGCCGCCGCCGAGGATGATGACCTTCTTTTTGTCCGAGGGCGTGCTTTCGTCGGCGGCACTGCCCGCGAACGGCGACTCGTAGGTCGAGTACATGTAGGCCGTGGGGGACGCGAATTCGGCGGCGCAGGTGTCGATACGCTTGTAGACCGGACGGACGCCGAGCGCCTGGCGCTTGGCGGTGACTTCGGCCTCGGTCATTTGGGCGAGCACCGCGAGGCGCGCGTCCGAGAAGCCCAGGGCCTTGAGGGTGCGCATGCCGAAGGCATTGCCGGGCAGGCCGTGCTTCCTGACCTTCTCTTCCATGTCGACGATGCCGCGCATCTCGCCGAGGAACCACGGATCGATCTTGCAGGAGTTGAAGATATCCTCGTTCGACCAGCCGAGCCGCATGGCCTGCGCGACCTGCAGCAGGCGGTTCGGCGTCGGCGTGCCGAGGGCTGCGCGGATCGCGTTCTTGTCGTCGTCCTGGCCGAGGCCTTCGATCTCGATCTCGTCGAGCCCGGTGAGTCCGGTCTCGAGCCCGCGCAGCGCCTTCTGCAGGCTCTCCTGGAAGGTGCGGCCGATCGCCATGACTTCGCCGACCGACTTCATTGAGGTCGTCAGCGTGGAGGAGGCGCCGGGGAATTTCTCGAAGGCGAAACGCGGGATCTTGGTCACCACGTAGTCAATCGTCGGCTCGAACGAGGCCGGCGTCGCACCGCCGGTGATGTCGTTGGCGATCTCATCGAGCGTGTAGCCGACGGCGAGCTTGGCTGCGACCTTGGCGATCGGGAAGCCGGTGGCCTTCGAGGCCAGCGCCGACGAGCGCGACACGCGCGGATTCATCTCGATCACGACCATGCGGCCGTCTTCGGGATTGACGCCGAACTGCACGTTGGAGCCGCCAGTCTCGACGCCGATCTCGCGCAGCACCGCCAGCGAGGCGTCGCGCATGATCTGGTATTCCTTGTCCGTCAGCGTCAGCGCCGGCGCCACCGTGATGGAGTCGCCGGTGTGCACGCCCATCGGATCGAAATTCTCGATCGAGCAGACGATGATGCAATTGTCCTTTTTGTCGCGCACCACCTCCATCTCGAATTCTTTCCAGCCGAGGACGGATTCCTCGATCAGGACTTCGTTGGTGGGGGACGCATCAAGACCGCGCTCGATGATGTCGAGGAACTCTTCCTTGTTGTAGGCGATGCCGCCGCCGGTGCCGCCCATGGTGAAGGAGGGCCGGATGATCGCGGGCAGGCCGATCTCGGACAGCGCCATCATGGCCTGGCCGAAAGCGTATTCCTGGTAGCGCTTGCGGCGATCGCTCTCGCCGAGCGTCCATTGCCGATCGAGCTCCTCGAGCGCAGCGCCGGACAGCTTCTCGCGTTCAGCGTGGTACTTGTCGCGGAACGACTTCTTCAACTCGGAGGCGTTGGCGAGACGCGACTTCGGCGTCTCGAGCCCGATCTTGGTCATGGCCTCGCGGAACAGCTGGCGATCCTCGGCCTTGTCGATGGCGTCGGCGGTGGCGCCGATCATCTCGACGTCGAACTTCTCCAGCGTGCCCTGCCGGCGCAGCGACAGCGCGCAGTTCAGCGCGGTCTGGCCGCCCATGGTCGGCAGCAGCGCGAAGCCGCCGGGAATAGCGTGACGTTCCTTCTCGATGATCTTGGCGACGATCTCGGGCGTGATCGGCTCGATATAGGTCGCATCGGCCAATTCCGGGTCGGTCATGATCGTGGCCGGATTGGAATTGACGAGGACGATACGGTAGCCCTCTTCCTTCAGCGTCTTCACCGCTTGCGTGCCCGAATAGTCGAACTCGCAGGCCTGGCCGATCACGATGGGACCGGCGCCGATGATCAGGATGGTCGAGATGTCGGTTCGTTTAGGCATCACCGCTCGCGGGCTGGAAACTGGGCACAAAAAAAGGGCGCGCTTGCCGCGCGTCCCCTTGTGCGAGAGCGCGGGGTCTTCCCTCGCGCGCGGGTGGGTCTTAGACCAGTTTTCGGGGCGGCGAAACCCCGAAAAACGCCCATCAACCGGCAATTTTGACCGGTTTTGGCCGCGCCTGCCAGCCACGGGCGATATGCACCAGAAGCGAGGCCGCGACGCTCGATCCGCCGATCCAGCCGAGGTCATCAGGCGAGAGGGTGGCCAGCACCGCGCCACCCAGCGCCCCGCCGATGGCAAAGCCGAGATACATCGCCGATGCGTTCAGCGAGAGCGCGATCATCGAGGCCTGGGGTTCAATTCGGATGATGCTGGCGATCTGGGCCGGATAGAACGCCCAGCCGGACAGGCCCCAGAGAAAGATCGCGCCCAGCACCGCGTAATGTGCCTGTTCGGGCAAGAGCTTCAGGACCAGCGAATGCAGGATCAGCGCGCTCGCCATGCTGGCGAGCCCGAGCGCGGCGGTGGTCATCGTTCCAAGCCGGTCGGCCAGGACGCCGCCGAGCATGTTCCCGATTGCGGCAGCGCCGCCAAACACCAGCAGGGCAAGGCTGATTTGCGAGGCATCGAAGCCGAGGCCGCGCAGCGGGACCGCGAAATAGGTGAACACTGTGAAGCCGCCGAGCGCCCATAGAATCGTGATGGCGAGCGCAATCACGACATTGCTGTGACGCGCCACCGCCAGCCGTTCGCTGAGCGAAGCCGTGTTCCGCGGCAGGCCGCGGGGCAGGCCGAGCAACAGGCCGGCAAGCGCGACCGCGCTGATGACGGCGACCATGGCAAAAGTTGCGCGCCAGCCGAGCAGGCTGCCGACGAGGTTGCCCAGGGGAACGCCGATGACGGTCGCGACCGTGAGGCCCGAGGTGACCAAGGCGACCGCGCGGCCGCGCCGTTCCGGCGAGGCGACCGCCACGGACACAGCCAGCGCTGTCGGCATGCACAGCCCGGAGCCCAGGGCCATCAGCATGCGCGAGGCGAGCAGCAGGGCGTAGTTGGAGGCCACCATCGCCGCGAGGTTTCCGGCGATGAAGGTCGTCAGCGCGAGTGCCAGCACTGTGCGGCGGTCAACGTTGTTCAGGGTCACCGCGAGGATCGGCGAACCCACGGCGTAGGTGAGAGCGTACGCGGTGACCAATTGGCCGGCAGCCGAGACCGAAATCGAGAGGTCGTTGGCAATCACGGGCAAAAGTCCAGCAATTACAAAACCTTCTGTACCGATCGCAAAGGCCCCCAAGGCCAGCCAGAACACGCTCATGGTTCGAATTCCCTATGTTCAATGTTTATTGAACTATCGAATAAGCTGATTTGAGAGTCAATTGGTTCAAGAACTATTGAACATTGGGCCAGCATCGCTATGATTCCCCGCATCATGAGCCGCACGCCGCCCCATCCCACGCGAGAGCAGATCGAGCTGCCGCTGGTTCTGGATTGCCTGAGCGATCCGATCCGGCTCGCCATCGTTTATCAGCTCGCCCAGCAGGAACGTGTCAGCAGCGAGCTCTGCTGCGGCGACTTCAACGGCCTCGCCGGCAAGTCGAACCTCACCTATCACTTTGCGAAGCTGCGCGATTGCGGGCTGATGCAGACGCGCGTCGCAGGCACGAACCGCTTCATGCGGCTGCGTCGCGAGGATCTCGATGCGCGCTTTCCGGGCCTGCTCGATGCCGTGCTCAAGTCAGCGGCGAAGGATGCGGACCGGCTTCAGCTTGTTGCGGAGTGTGATGTGGTTGAGGCGGACTAATCTGTCTGCGCCACGCCCGGCTTCGCCCTTCGGGCTTCGCCGCGGCAGCCTTCGCTACGATGGGCTTGCCGAGCCGAAGCGGCGTCAGCCGCGAAGGCTGGAGACCCGGCCTGGATTTGAACCAGGATGAAGAGCAATGCACCGCTCTCGCGTAGACGCTTCCGCCACCGGGCCGCGGCGATCATTGCCGATCGAGGTGCGACAAGCCACCTCAGGTGGCGGTTATGCTTAACGCACCAGCGGCGGCCGCGCGATGAAGGTCATGCGCCAGCGATTGTGGCCGATATTGGTGGCGGCGCGCTGGCCGGCGAGTCCGGCCGACTTCAGCTTGGCCGTGATCTCGTCCTCACTGTAGCGCTGCAATCCGATGCGCGACCGCAAATGACGGTAATCCGACAGCGCGGTGCTGACGAGCCCGATCAGCGCATCCTTCAGGAAGCCGTGACGAAGTCCGAACGACAGCAGTGCCGCCACGTCCCTGAACATGCCGACGTGCGGCTGGAGAATATCGCCGAGCACCAGCTTGCCTGATGGCTTCAGGATCCGCCTCACATTGCGGAGCGCGGCATCGAGCTCCTCGGATGTCATGTATTGCGCGACCGAGTTCATCACGACGAGGTCGATTGACTGGTCCTGCATCTTGCTGACGTCGTCGAGCGAGCGGACGCGGATCCTGGTGTCGGGCGCAAACCGTGCGATCAGCCGGCCGCGCACACCCGGCGCGGGCTCGGCCAGAATCAGCTGGCCACAGGCTGACGCCACCTGGCTGGCCGAGAGCGCCTCGCCGCAGGCATAGTCGAGCACCGTCGCATCGGGCGAGGTGATGTAGCCGATGATGTCCCGCGCGATGATCTGGAAGTGCAAATCGCGATGCAACTTGCTGACATAGATCGTGTGCGTCGAGTCGTAATAATCGATCCAATCGTCCATGATATCCCGCCCGGGGGTTCCTGTCCGGGAACCGCGCTGCCTGCCTTGCGTTAGGGGTGCGACGGCGCGCCGTCAATGTCCGCGTCCTAACAGGAAGGTTTCCCGTGAGCAAAGCCCCCAACAAGGTCTCGCCCGATCTCGACACCCCCACTGATCTGCAGCCCCAGGCGGTCAACAAGGTTTCCGAGGCGCTCAACGTGCTTCTGGCCGATGCGTTCGCGCTGTACCTCAAGACCAAGAATTTCCACTGGCACATCAGCGGCCGGCATTTCCGGGACTATCATCTCTTGCTGGACGAGCAGTCCGACCAGATCTTCGCCACCACCGACCAGCTCGCCGAGCGCGTCCGCAAGATCGGCGGCACCACGCTGAAGTCGATCGGCCAGGTCGCAAAGCTCCAGACCATCAAGGACAATAACGAGGACTATGTCCCGCCGCGCGAGATGCTGCGCGAGCTGATGCAGGACAACAAGCACGTCGCCGCTAGCATGCGCAAGGCGCATGAGGTCTGCGACGACGCCGGTGATGTCGCCAGCGCCAGCATCCTCGAAGTCTTCATCGACGAGACCGAGCGGCGGACGTGGTTCTTGTTCGAAGCCACGCGGCAGGAGGGCGGCAACGAGGCGTAAGGGCACAAGTGCCGTAGGGTGGATTAGCCGAAGGCGTAATCCACCACGTCTGTTTCAACGGGAAAGGAAGAGGTGGATTACGCTTCGCTAATCCACCCTGCGTACCTTCGTTGCCGCTACCGCCACAACCGCATCAAGGCGCCGTGCCTTCCCGTCACCGGATCGGCCGGCGGCCGCGCAACGTTTGGAATCGTCTTCAGCGCCTTGGCATGGTTCTCGGGCGTTGCCCGCGTGATCTCCATCTTCGATCCCGGCGGATAGGCGCCGATCACGCAGAAATCATCGCTCGCTGTGATGCACTGATGCCCTGTGCCGGCCGGCAGGATCGCGATGTCGCCCGCTTTGATCTCCAGCTCCTGGCCATAGTCCCCACCGAATCGAACGCGGGCACGGCCGCGCGCGACGCCGAGCACCTCATGCACCGTCGCGTGGTAATGCAGATAATCGTAGACGCCGTTGCGCCATGTGCCGCCCCAATTGTTCGTCTCGAACAGGTTTTCGATGGCCTGTTCAGGCTGCTTTGGATCGAGCGTCACCGCGCCCTGGTAGATGAGGAAGGGAAGAATGTTGTTCGGCACGAGCCCGTCGTCCTCGAAGACGATGGCGAGCGGCTCGGCATAGTCGCGGACGACCGACATGGATGGGCTCCCGGGAGCATTGGACGAGGAGTCAAGACAGCGCGAGCGCCCTTTGTTCCTGTCGTCAGTCCATACGCTGGCTTGACGGAGATCAAGGCGCCAGTCGCCGTTCGAAGGCACGCAATTCCGGGAGAAATGGGATGGAACGCCATGTACGCATCCGACGTTGCGCAGCGTCATTTTTCGGCGGCCCTCGATGAGGCCGAGACCTCAGGTCTCGGTCACGAAGCCGTCTGTCGCGCCTTGCTCAATCTCGTGATCTCGAAATATCTGGAGACGAGGTCCGTCACCGATATCAAGGCCGAGCTGCGCTTCATCGCCGAGAATTGCGATCCTGACACGGACTTCATGTTCATGCGTCCGTGACGGCGCCATAGCCGGCGGTTTCGTCCGCCGGCGTCCTTGGGTCTTTACGCGCTCTTCTTCTGCCGCATCAGATCGGCAAAGCGCTGGAACAGATAGTGCGAGTCGCGCGGGCCCGGTGAGGCCTCCGGGTGATACTGCACCGAGAACACCGGCTTGCCGTCGAGCTGGATGCCGCAATTGGATCCATCGAACAGCGAGATGTGGGTCTGGGTCGCGCCCTTTGGCAACGTCGTCTCGTCCACGGCAAAGCCGTGGTTCATCGAGGTGATCTCGACCTTGCCGGTGGTCTCGTCCTTGACGGGATGATTGGCGCCGTGATGGCCCTGATGCATCTTCTTCGTCTTGGCGCCGACGGCGAGGCCGAGCATCTGGTGACCCAGGCAAATGCCGAAGGTCGGCGTGCCCGACTTGATGACGTCCCGGATCACAGGCACCGCGTATTTGCCGGTGGCGGCCGGATCGCCCGGACCGTTGGACAGGAACACGCCGTCCGGCTTCATCGCCAGAATGTCTTCAGATGACGTCGTCGCCGGCACCACCGTCACCTTGCAGCCGACGCCGGCGAGCAGGCGCAGAATGTTGCGCTTGATGCCGTAATCGATCGCGACGACGTTGAACTCGGCCTTGTCCTGACGGCCAAAACCCTTGTCCCAGAGCCAGGGCGTTTCGTCCCAGGTGAAGCGCTGGGCGGAGGTGACCATCGGCACGAGGTCCATGCCCTCGAGGCCGGGCCATTCGCGCGCTTCTTCCTTCAGGCCGTGCAGATCGAACTCGCCGTTCTTGGCGTGCGCGATCACGGCATTGGGCATGCCCTTGCTGCGGATCAGCGCGGTCAGCGCCCGCGTGTCGATGCCGGAAAGGCCGATGATGCCGCGTGCCTTCAGCCAGGCGTCGAGATGCTTGGTGGCGCGGTAGTTCGAGGGGGCGGTGATCGCGGTGCGCAGGATCACGCCGCGCGCGCCTGGCGTCGCGGCCATGTTCACCGTCTCGATGTCTTCCTCGTTGGTACCGACATTGCCGATATGCGGGAAAGTGAAGGTGATGAGCTGGCCGGCATAGGAGGGATCGGTGAGGATTTCCTCATAGCCGGTCATCGCGGTGTTGAAGCAGACTTCACCGACGGCGTGGCCTTCGGCGCCGAGACCAAAGCCTTCGAGCACCGTGCCATCGGCGAGCACGAGGAGCGCGGTCGGTTTATGGTCCGGCCAAGCGGGATCGTTGTCATGTTGTGTCATGAGCCCGCTTCATAAGCCCCCAACTCGCGCCCGTCAAAGCGGGAAACGCCGGATTCACATGCGTTTTTGCATATTTGACAGGTCTCTTCAGGGACTTAGGGTGAGTCCTGAAATTTTGCGCCGTTTTGGCCATCAGGCGGGAAACAATGAACCCCCCGTGACAGGTCCGCTATGGCCTCTTTCCCGCGAACGGCTTAGATCAGGGCCGAAGATTGAGAGGACGACGATCATGCTGCGCGACGACATCAACAATGCGGTCAAGGAGGCCATGAAGGCCAAGGAGGAGCGCAAGCTCTCCACGCTGCGCATGGTCAACTCGACCATCAAGAACGCCGACATCGATGCCCGCGGCCAGGGCAAGCCGCCGCTGTCCGACGCCGATCTGCTGGCCGTGCTGCAGAAGATGATCAAGCAGCGCCAGGAGGCCGTCGAGCTCTACGACAAGGGCGGCCGCGCCGAGCTGGCCGCGCAGGAGCGCGAGGAGATCGCGGTGATCTCGGCCTATCTGCCGAAGCAGATGTCGGACGACGAGGTCAAGAAGGCGATCTCGGATGCCATCGCTGAGACCGGCGCGGCCGGCATGAAGGACATGGGCAAGGTGATCGCGGTGCTGCGCGCGAAGTACGCAGGACAGATGGATTTCGGCAAGGCCAGCGGCCTCGTGAAGGCCGCGCTGTCGGGCTAGCTGCTCCCCCTCGAGGGGAGGATGGGCACCTTTGTCGCGGTTGAGATCCGGTCTACTCTCTCCTGATAGACAAAATCGGGAGCCAACCGATGACCGCCATCAAACCCTTCCGCATCGCCATCAGCGACGACATTCTCGCCGATCTCAAATCGCGCCTCGCCCGCACGCGCTGGCCCGAGGCCGAGCTGGTCGATGACTGGAGCCAGGGCGCGCCGCTGAAATGGATCCAGGAGATATGCGCCTACTGGGCGAACGGTTACGACTGGCGCGCACGTGAGGCAAAGCTCAACCGCTTCGACCAGTTCAGCACCGGGATCGACGGGCTCGACATCCACTTCCTGCATGTCCGTTCGAAGGAAGCGGGCGCGCTGCCGCTGATCATCACCCACGGCTGGCCCGGCTCGATCGTGGAATTCCAGAAGGTGATCGCGCCGCTCACCGATCCGGCTGCGCATGGCGGCAATCCCGCCGACGCCTTCCATGTGATCTGTCCTTCCTTGCCGGGCTTCGGCTTCTCTGCAAAACCCAAGACCACTGGCTGGGGCGTCGACCGCATCGCCGCAACCTGGGCCAAGCTGATGGATCGGCTGGGTTATACGCGCTACGGCGCGCAAGGCGGCGACTGGGGCTCGGCGGTGACGACCTCGCTCGGCGCGCAGGATGCGGAGCATTGCGCCGGCATCCACGTCACGCTCGCCTTCAACGCCGCGTCGAAGGTCGATGGCGAGCCGACGCCGGAGGAGAAGCGCGCGCTGGCCGGTCTCAAGCATTACGTCGATCTGGACTCCGGCTATTCAAAACAGCAATCGACGCGGCCGCAGACGCTTGGCTATGGCCTCACGGATTCGCCGAGCGGGCAGGCCGCCTGGATCCTGGAAAAATTCTGGGCCTGGACCGATTGCAACGGCCACCCCGAGAACATTTTCGACAAGGACGAGCTGCTCGACAACGTCATGCTCTACTGGACGACGGAGACGGCGACCTCGTCGGCGCGGCTCTACTGGGAGAGTTTTGGCAAGCGCCGCACGACGCCCAAGGTGACCGTGCCGACCGGCGTCGCCGTGTTTCCCAAGGAGATCATCACGCCGGTGCGACGCTGGATGGAGCCGAACTTTCTGGATATCACGCATTGGAGCGAGATGGAGAAGGGCGGGCACTTTGCGGCTTTCGAGCAGCCCGAGCTGTTCGTGCGCGATATCAGAAAATTCTTCGCGACGGTGCGCTGAGTCATGCTGACCGAAGCCGCAACCTACGACGAGCTCTATCGTAACTTCCGCTGGAACATCCCGGCGCGCTTCAACATCGCGGAGGCGTGCTGCGATCGCCATGCCGACGGCACCGGCCGGCTGGCGCTCGTTTATGTCGACGAGGTTGGTGCCACCACGCGCACCTCTTTCGACGAGGTCGCGGAGATGTCGCGCCGCTTCGCCAATGTGCTGAAGGCGGACGGGCTTTCGCGTGGCGATCGCGTCGCGGTGTTCCTGTCGCAGTCGCTGGAGCTGCCGATCGCGCATTTGGCGGCGTTCCGCTCCGGGCTGATCTCGATCCCGCTGTTCACGCTGTTCGGCGAGGATGCGCTGGAATTCCGACTGTCGAATTCGCAAGCGAAGGCGATCATCACGGACGAGGCAGGCTGGGAGAAGCTCACAAAGATCCGCGAACGGCTGCCTTATCTGCAGGACATCTACGTCACGAGCGGCGCCGTGCACGCCGGCGCGAAACCGTTCTGGTCGGCAATCGAAACCGCGTCCGAGGATTTTGCCAATGTCGACACCTCCGCCGACGATCCCGCGCTGATCATCTACACCTCGGGTACCACGGGCAATCCGAAGGGCGCGCTGCATGCGCATCGCGTCGTGCTCGGCCATCTGCCGAACGTCGAGATGTGTCACAACTTCCTGCCGCGTCCCGGCGACCTGATGTGGACGCCGGCAGACTGGGCCTGGATCGGCGGCCTCATCAACGGCCTGTTCGCCTTCTGGTATCACGGCATTCCGCTGGTCGGACATCGCGCGCGCAAATTCGAGCCGCAGGCGGCGATGCAGATGATGGCCGATCTCGGCGTCCGCAACGTCTTCCTGCCGCCGACCGCGCTGAAGCTGATGCGGCAGGCGGGCGTCAAACATCCCGGCGTCAAGCTGCGCAGTATTTTCACCGGCGGTGAATCGCTCGGCGGCGAGCTGCTCGGCTGGGTGCGGGACACCTTTGGCATCGATGCGCACGAAGTGTTCGGCCAGACCGAGTGCAATCTCGTGATCGGCAGCAACGCCCATCTGTTTCCGATCCGGCCCGGTTCGATGGGCAAGGCGACGCCGGGGTTCGACGTCCGTATCGTCAACGACAAGGGCGAGGAGCAGCCGCGCGGCCAGCGCGGCATTATCGGCGTTCGCCAGCCATGCCCCGTGACCATGCTCGAATACTGGCGTAACCCGGAGGCGACGGCGAAGAAGTACGCCGGGGAATTCCTGCTGACCGGCGATCTCGGCGTGCAGGATGACGACGGCTATTTCTGGTATGTCAGCCGCGAGGACGACGTCATCACCACGGCCGGCTATCGCGTCGGCCCGTCCGAGATCGAGCATACGTTGATGAAGCATCCTTCGGTGGCGATGGCTGCGGTGGTCGGCATTCCCGATCCGATCCGCACCGAATCGATCAAGGCCTGGATCGTGCTGCGCCCGGGCTTTGCGGCTGATGATGCGCTCGCGCGCGAGATCCAGGAGTTCGTCAAGGTGCAGCTCGCGGCCCACGAATATCCGCGTTACGTGGAATTCGCGGAGACCCTGCCAATGACGGCGACGGGAAAGGTGCTGCGGCGCGAACTGCGGGCAAGAGGTTAGCTTCCGACAATGCCGAAGACGTCTCACGCCGCGGGGCTGCACCGCGCCTCACTTGCGAAGCTCGATGATCTCGATGCGGCGCTGGAGCTCATGTATTATGGCTGGCGCGGGATGACGCTGGAGGCCGACGACTATCTGGCAAAGCAGGGCCTGTCGCGCTCGCACCATCGCATTCTCTACGTGGTGGCGCGCCGGCCGGATATCGCCATCGGGTCGCTGATCGAGGTCCTCGGCATTTCCAAGCAGGCGCTGAACCGGCCGCTCACTCTGTTGCTGGAACGCAAGCTGCTGACGTCGCAGCGGTCGCCCGAGCAGCATCGCTCGAAACTGTTGCGTCTGACGGCTGCGGGGCAGCGCATCGAGCAAACGGCCTCGGGGCATGAGCGCGAGGTCATGCGCAAGGCATTTGATCGCGTCGGCGCCCGCGGCGCGGCGGCCTGGATGGCCGTCATGAAGACGATCGCCGACAATAACTGATCGGCTTTCAAGTCAATAGTGTTGACATGAAAGGTAAGCTTTGCCAATTTCCTCATGAGCCGGAAGAGGCTTGTGTTGGAAAATGATCATGCACCTTTCGGATTTCGTCCTGCTGCTCAACACGCTGTGGTTCGGTGGCGCTTTCATCCAGTTCAGTATCGCGCAAACGAACACGTTGAAGATCCTGCTGCCGCGGGAAGAGCGCAGCAATCCGATCGCGCCGACGCTGGCGGCCAGCGTAGCTTTCCTCGGCGGGATGAATCTGCCGATCGGTCTACTCTCGTTCTATTTGCTGGCGGCGCGTCCGTCGTTCTTCCAGCCGGTCGAAGCGCAGCTTGCGCTGTTTCTGTTCTTCGCCGCCTGCCATTTCAGCCAATTCGCCTATAATCTTCCCGTGCTGATGCGCGGCGGACGCGTCGGGGTGGCTTACTGGCCGGTGCTGAAAGGCCCGATGCTCAGGATCTTCGTCATCGACGCAACGCTGTTTGCGGCCAATCTCGGCGTCGCGCTGCTGCTCATATCTCGTTAGCGCGATGGCGCCGACAACGCGGACCGCAGCATCGCGGCGAGGTCCTGCCGCTTGAACGGTTTTGTCAGAATGCGGGCGTCGATCCCGTCGGGAGTCTTGACCGGAGTCTGGCTGTAGCCGGAGGTGAACAGCACTTTGAGGTCAGGCCGCAGCGCTGTAGCTTGCCGCGCCAGTTCCGGTCCGAACATGCCGCCGGGCATCACGACATCCGTGAACAGCAGATGGATGTCGCCGGGCTCGCGCAGGACATCCAGCGCCGTGGGCCCGTTCGACGTCGCGATGACACGGTAGCCGAGCGTCCGCAGCTCGCTCTCGACATAGGCGCGCACCATATCGTCGTCTTCGACCACGAGAATGGTCCCGCTTGCCTCGGGTGGGAGGATCGGTTCCGCGGGAGCCGGCTCCTCGTTCGGCGCCGAAGCGATACGTGGGAAGAACAGCCTGACGACGCTGCCTTCCCTGGGCTCGGACTGGAGCTGCACGAGTCCGCCGGACTGTTGCGCAAACCCGTAGACCATGCTCAGGCCGAGGCCTGTGCCCTTGCCGACCTCCTTGGTGGTGAAGAACGGCTCGAACGCGCGGTTCGCGACATCAGCTGCCATGCCGCAGCCGGTGTCGGTTACGGCCACCATGACGTAATCGCCGGGCCGCGGCTCGCCGTCGACGTCGAGTTCGGACGGACCGAGCGAAATATTGCGCACCTCGACCGTCAGTCTGCCGCCGTCAGGCATGGCATCGCGCGCGTTGAGCACGAGGTTGAGCAAGGCGGTTGCGAGCTGGCCTGGATCGACGCTGGCCGGCCACAGATCGGCGCCGAAGGCGAAGCTGCATTCGATGTGCTCGCCGAGCGACCGGCGCAGCAACTGCTCCATGCCGACGACCTTCTCGGCGATGTCGATCTCGCGCGGTCTTAAGGGCTGCTTGCGCGCGAAGGCGAGCAGGCTTCGCGTCAGGTCGGAGCCGCGTTCGGCCGCCGTCGCGATATCGCTCGCGATCCGGTGCAGTTCCTTGTTGTCCGCCAGCCTGTCGGCGAGATGCTCGGAGTTGCCGAGGATGACGGTCAAGAGATTGTTGAAGTCATGCGCCACACCGCCGGTGAGCTGGCCCATGGCCTCCATCTTCTGGGACTGGCTGAGCTTGTGGCTGAGGTCGGCGATGGCGGCGCGCTGCTGCTCGAGCGACTCCGCGGTGTCGTTGAGCAGCATCATCAATCCGCCGAGCTCCCCGCGCGGATGCGGCGGCGGAATGCGTGCGCTGAGATCGCCGAGCCCCAGCCGCTTCGCCATCGTGGCGAGCCGGCCGACCTGGCGTCCGACGCTGACGGTTGCGAGGATCCAGACGCCGGCGAGCAGCAGCAGCGAGGCCACTGCGAGGATCGCCAGATCCTCGTAGAGCCGGCGGTTCGCCGCCGCGACCAGTCCGTCCTTGGAGCGTCCAACGATAATATAAAGGCCGGCCTTGCGGATCGACGGCGAGCGGGCGACAGCCCAGACCTGCGTGTGGCCCGTGCGATCGGTGACCTCGCGAGATGCCGCACCATCGGGCGACGACGCAAAGCGAAACAGATCGGAGCCGGCGATCGACGCGCCGACCGGATCGCTCCAGCCGCCGCCCTTGGGGGCGACCAGCACCGTACCCTTGCTGTCGACGAACAGGATCTCCTTCTCGGCGAGCAACCGCCTGTCGTGAAACTCCGCGAACTTGTTCAGGTTGAACGAGGCGAGCAGGACGAATTTCAGCGCGCCGGCGTCAGAGCGCGCCGGATAGGCAATCTGGAGGACCGACAGTCCGGTCAGGCGGCCGAACACCGGCTCCAGCGCGACGGTACCTTGCGAGACCTTGGCCTGCCTGAAATAGGCACGATCATTCAGATCGAGCGTGCGGTTGCTGCGGAGCGAGTCGCAGAACAGGCTGCCGTCCGGATTAATCGTCAAGATTCCCGTGAACTGCGGATACTCCTCGCGCACATCGGACAGAAACGCAGAGCACGCCGCCTTGTCGCTTGTGTCGAGATCGCGGGCGCGGGCAAGGCCATAGTCAAGCTGGGCAGTGCCTTGGATCTTCTCGTCGAGATCGCTGGCAATGTCGTCGGCTGAAGCGACGAGATTGGCCAGCGCAGCGTTGATCTCGCTGGTCCGGTTCTGCACGAAGCGCAAGCCGACGAGGCTCGCCGGCACCAGCATGGCCGCGATGACGAGGATCAGTAACCGGGTACGCAGGCTCATCGATCTGCCGGTCCGCTGTTGGAGGTACAATTTGCGGCACGATCGTCTGCCCCGTCCATAGGCGTCGGTGCGAAATATAGTACCGAAGGCTAAAGATTTTGCCACCGGCGCATTGCGGTGTCGCTGGCAACCTCCCGCTATCAGGCATCAAGTTGCGCCCACGCGCAGTGGCGCTAATATTGCGCTCTGCGCGCGACAAAAGATCGCGCCGATGAGCGGAGGAAGCTGATGTCCATCTCGGGCAAGGTCGATCCGGTGGTGCGTCCTGTTGCGGCGACCGACATCGCCGAGTCGCTGGTCGAGGGCCTGCGCGATTTCCAGGCGCTGCCGATTTACGGGCTCTGCTTCGGCGCGCTCTACGCCGCCGGCGGCATCACCATCATGCTCTGCCTCACCGCCTTCGGCATGGTCTATCTCGTCTATCCGCTGGCGGCCGGTTTTGCGCTGATCGGACCCTTCGTCGCGATCGGCCTTTATGAGGTGAGCCGCCGCCGCGAGCGCGGCGAGCCCGTCTCTTTCGGTGCGCTCTGGTCGGCGATCCGCTCGCGCAGCGAAATAGGCTGGATGGCCTTCGTCACGCTGTTCGTGTTCGTGATCTGGATGTACCAGGTGCGGCTGTTGATCGCATTGTTGCTGGGCCTGCACGCCTCGTTCTCGAGCTTGCAGGAATTCATGACCGTGGTGCTGACCACCAACGAGGGCTTGCTGTTCCTCGCGATCGGCAATGCGGTCGGCGCGGCGTTGTCGTTGATCCTGTTTTCACTGACCGTGGTGTCGTTTCCGCTGCTGCTCGATCGCGAGGTCGATTTCGTCACCGCGATGGTGACGAGCGTGCGCGCGGTGGTGACGAGCCCGCTGCCGATGATCGGCTGGGCCGCTGTCATCGTGATCCTGCTGATCGTGTCGGCGCTGCCGTATTTCCTCGGCCTGGTGGTGACGCTGCCGGTGCTCGGGCATGCGACATGGCATCTCTATCGGCGGCTGGTGGTGCCGGTGGCATAAAAGAGGCGCCGGACGCAACGGAAACGGGCTATTCGTCCGTTTCGCCGGCGTTATTCGACCGACAGAGCATTCGGCGCTGCAAAAGCCCGGGGCGGGGCGAGAAAACGATAGCTAATTGCTGTGATTGCGCGCACGGTGCGCCAATGTCGGAAAGAACAGCCGTCTTTGCGCGCACGCGACGCGACGAATATGCGCGGGCAATGTGAACAAACTCATCCTTCACACCCGTGGATGCTGCTGATCACGACGGATGCCTGAAAGATTTCACTGCAGTTCGATGTGAACGAACGCCAACCGAAAGCACCTGATGCAAACTCTCTCCCCACGGCACGTCAAGACAGAAGAAGCGCTCCGGCTCGGCGTGGAGTCGGGCTGGTACGCAATCAAGGTCAGCGGGACCTTCGTCTCGGGACCGCACGACTCCGAAGCGGATTGCCATCGCAAGATCGACGAGATTCATCCACCGCCGGTGAAGAAGAAGCGATGAGGCCGCAGATTCTGGCCACTACGGCGTCTTGATCCCCATCGCCTTCAGCGCCGCCAGCATCCGTGCCGGCGGTGCTGTCTTGATCTGCGGCGCCTTTCCTGTCTCCAGCAGGCTCTTCAGCCCCGACAGGATCGCCGGCCAGCCGGCGCGGCCGCCGGAGAGGATGTCGTCGCTGAGATCGCGATCGTGGCGTTCGCTCATGATGAGACGGACGGCTTCTCCGGCTTGCTCGATCTCGTAGGTCACGAGCGTGGTGCCGAGCTTGGCGACGAGGTCGGGCCAGTTGACGTTCCATGTCACCGTCAGCTTCCTCGGCGGATCGTATTCGAAGACTTCACCAGAAATGTGCTCCGAGCCGTCAGGCGCGCGCACGACAAAC
Source organism: Bradyrhizobium sp. CCBAU 11434 (assembly GCF_028128895.1). Lineage (NCBI taxonomy): Bacteria > Pseudomonadati > Pseudomonadota > Alphaproteobacteria > Hyphomicrobiales > Nitrobacteraceae > Bradyrhizobium > Bradyrhizobium sp. CCBAU 11434. The sequence goes on along the minus strand of NZ_LBJX01000101.1, from coordinate 145,126 downwards.
GTGCCGCCAAGCTTCGGCTGCATCTCCACGGCGAAGCCCGAAAAATACTTTCTGCTGAATTCGGCCGAGGTGAGGGCCTCCCACACCTTCTCCGGCGTCGAGGCGATGTAGATGGTGTAGACCGTGAGGGGCTTGAACTGGTCGAGATTCATTTTGCGTCGAATCCCTTGTTGAGGGCTGCGCGCGTGATGTTGAGCAGCTTGCCGGTCTCGAGCAGGCTCTTGAGCTGCGACAGAATGGCCGGCCAGCCGTTGGAGACGGCGCCGAGATATTTGCCGCCCTCGATGAAGCCATCATGCAGCACGGTCAAACGCACGACCGGTCCGAAGGGTTCGATGGTGAAGACGACGCGCGAGATCGGCTCGCCGCGCAGTTCTTCATATTTCAGATGCTTGAAGCTGTAGGACAGCCGTCGCGGCGGATCGGCCTCGAGGATTTCGCCGGCATCGGTGACCTCGCCGTCCAGCGAAAGCGCAAAGGGCGAGCCGACCTTCCAGTCGGAGCGGACCTCGGCGCCGAACCAATATTGCCTGGTGAACTCGCTTGACGTCAGCGCCTGCCACAGCTTTTCCGGCGTGGTCTCGATGTAGGTGACATAGACGAATTGTGGCTTACTCATCACGCTTCTCCAACTGGCGTTTCAATTCGCCGAGTGCGGCGAGCTTGCCGCGCTCGAATTTCCTGATCCAGCGCTCGCCGATCTGGTGGATCGGCACCGGGTTGAGATAGTGCAGCTTCTCGCGGCCATGCTTGATGGTCGTGACCAGATTGGCCTCTTCCAGAATGACCAGGTGTTTCGTCACGGCTTGGCGCGTCATCGCGAGGCCTTCGCAAAGCTCGTTTAGCGTCTGGCCGTTCCTGGCGTGAAGCCGGTCCAGCAGCGACCGTCGCGATGTGTCGGCGAGCGCTTTGAAGACTTCATCCATGGCGGCGATATTAAGCAACCAAATGGTTGCCTGTCAAGATGGTGTCTTTGGCGCGTGCGATCGGCTGTGCTAACCTTGACGCTCAGCCAACGCAGATTGGTTCCGGGGAGGACCTTGATGTTCCGTTGCGTCTTGACTGCTGCCGCCCTCGTCTTTTTCGCCGGCAGCACTTTTGTTCACGCCCAGAAGCAGACGATCGGCGCGCCGCCTGAGGCGTCGAACATGAAGCTCGTCGGCAGCAACGATCTTCAGGGGCGCAGCGCCTATCAGCCGACCATCCATCATCAGGGCGACCGCTGGATCGCCTATATCGGTCATCATGGCGGCACCGATGACGTGCTGGCGCCTGTCAATCCGATGACCGGCAAGGCGGAGCCGAACGGGACCTCGATCATCGACGTCACCGATCCCGCGCATCCCAAATATCTCAGGCACCTGCCGGGGCAGGAGGGCAAATATGAATCCGGCGGCGCGCAGATGGTGCGCGTGTGCGACGGCAAGACCTTGCCGAAGGGCGATCCCAACGCGGTCTACATGTTGCGCACCTTCGGCAGCCAGGCGCATGAGATCTGGAACGTCGCCGATCCCGCCAACCCCGCGCTGATCACGCGTCTCGGCGGCTTGAAGGACACGCACAAGAGCTGGTGGGAATGCGACACCGGCATTGCCTATCTCGTCTCGGGCGCGCCGGACTGGCGCACGCGGCGCATGACGCAGATCTACGATCTCTCGGATCCGGCGCATCCGCAAAAGATCCGCGACTTTGGCCTGCCCGGCCAGGAGCCCGGGTCGACCGGCGCGGTGCCGACCGAATTGCACGGACCGATCTCGACCGGGCCGAACGGCAACCGCGTCTATTTCGGCTATGGCACCAACAAGGGCGGCATCCTGCAGATCGTCGATCGCGAGAAGCTGCTGACGGGGCCGAAGGAGCCGACGCCCGACAATCTGCGCTTTCCCGAGATATCGCGGCTGCCGATGTCCGCCTTCAACGGCGCGCACACGACGTTTCCGATGCTCGATATGCCCGTCGCTGAGTTTGCCGAGGACAAGGACGGCAAGACGCGCGACATCGTCATGATCGTGGATGAAGCGATCCTCAACGAATGCGGCGAGGCCAGGCAGATGGTGTGGTTCGCCGACGTCACCACCGAGACGCGGCCGATGATGATCTCGAGCTACACCGTGCCGGAGGCCAGCGGACAGTTCTGCCAGCGCGGCGGCCGTTTCGGCTCGCATTCGTCGAATGAGAGCATGGCGCCGGTCTATTACAAGAAGATGGCTTTCATCGCCTTCTTCAACGCCGGCGTTCGCGCGCTCGACATCCGCGATCCCTATCATCCCAAGGAAGTCGGCTATTTCATCCCGGCGATCACGCAGGCGACCGACAAGCGCTGCATTCCCGTGGAGGGCGGCGAGCGCTGCAAGGTCGCGATCCAGACCAACAATGTCGAGACCGACGATCGCGGCTACATCTACATCGTCGATCGTGCCAACACCGGCCTGCACATCCTCGAACTGGCCGGAGCGGCGCGCGCCGTCGCCGGCTTGCCGAAGAATTGACGATGCGGCGCGCGGCGACGATTGCGGCCACCCTGATGGCGCTCGGCGCGTCAGGTGTCGGCGCCTATCAGCTTGCGCCGTCGTCTGCGCCGCTATCTGCCGGATGGCGCGAGATCGCCTGGCCGTTCCCGCGCGACGGCTGGCCCGCTGGGCGTGCGTTCCACTGCGAGGGAGGGGCTTGCGACGGCGCCGAGCTCTACGTTCGCGCCAAACGCGGCTTTTGCAATTGCGACAGCGGTGTCGCCGATGACGACGAGGTCGATCGCGTCGCCGATATCGATCTGATCACCCCGCGCTTTAGCGCGACTGCGCCGGGTGAAGTCGTGCATGTCGGCGAGATGCACGGCCGTGCGCGGCGCTATGATCTTGCGATCCTTGACGGCACTAGCCGCGCCGCGGTCGGTGTTGCGCTCTCGCGGCGCTGCGATCTCTTCGTTGCGGCGGCGCAGGGGCGGGGTGATGCCAACGCGATGCAGCGTGCGGCGCTCGCTTTTCTCGAGACCCAGGAGATGAAAGCGTGGGTCGTTGCGGCGCTGGACGGAAACTAGTTGTCATGCATTAATACCCGCAAACACCGCCATCAGCAGAGTTCTCCCCATGATGTCCATGCAAGCCTATCTCGCTTTCATCGCCGCCTGCATTGCGCTCGCGCTGCTGCCGGGGCCGATCGTGACCCTCGTTATCGCCAACGGCCTGCGCCATGGCACGCGAGCCGCGCTGACCAACATTCTCGGCGTGCAGATGGGGCTGTTGATCGTGATAGGCATCCTTGCGGTCGGCCTCACAACGCTGATGGCGACGATGGGCTATTGGTTCAACTGGGTGCGCTTTGCGGGCGCGGCCTATCTGGTCTGGCTCGGCATCAAGCTGATCCGCTCTCCGGTGCAGGGCGTCGACGCGGACGCGCCGCCTCCTCCCCCTCGCGGAGGCTTTCTTTTGCAGGGCTTTGTCGTGGCGTTGTCGAACCCGAAGCTGCTGGTGTTCTTCGGTGCGTTCATTCCGCAATTCATGGACATGAGCAAGGATCATTTGTCGCAGGTCCTGGTGCTCGGCATCACCTTCATGGTGCTGGCCGGCCTGACCGACGGAATCTACGCGCTGCTTGCCGGCCAGGTCCGCGGCTTCTTCTCGGCGCGCCGCACCCGCCTGGTGTCGCGCGTCTCTGGCGGCTTCATGATCGGCGGCGGCATCTGGCTGGCGCTGATTCGGGCCAAGTAAGCTTGAACCTTCGCCGCGCTCGCGCTGTTCGTGGCGACGCGCGGCGGCTAGCCGACCAGCAGCGCCGGCTTCAACTCCACCTCGATCTCCGCGAAGATCCGCGCCAGCCGCTCGGCCCATTGCTGCTGGCCGGATTGATCCGCGATCAGGTCCTGGCGGATCTCGATGCCGGTGTTGACGAGACCGCGCGCCTCGCCATGGATGGGGATGGTGTAGTCGCTGAGATCGCTCACCGCATAGGGCTCGTTGTCGCCGACGACGAGATCGCCCTCGGAGCGCAAGTGCTTCAGCAGCAGCTGCGGCAGCACCTTGTCGCGATTGTACAGCGCGCCGATGTGCCAGGGCCGCGCGACGCCGGCATAGACGGGCGTGAAGCTGTGCAGCGACACCAGCACCGTCGGCTGCTTCGCGTGGATCCGGCTGTCGATCACCGCGTCGATGCGCTGATGATAGGGCTCGAAGATCTCGCGCCGCCGTGCCGCGCGTTCACCGTCCGAGAGGCCTTCGTTGCGCGGGATCGCGGTCGCTTCGGAAATGACGGGGATCGAGCTCGCCACGCCGGGCGAGCGGTTGCAGTCGATCACGAGCCGCGAATAGCGCTGCGCGATCAGATGCGCGTTAAGCATGTTTGCGAGCCGCTCCGCGACGCCGGCGATGCCGATGTCCCAGGCGATGTGCCTGACAAGCTCGTCTTCCGATACACCGAGATCGCCGAGCGCACGCGGCAGAATGCGGCCGTAATGGTCCGATGTGAGCAGAAAGGGCGATGTCCCCTCTGCATTCACCTCATGCACTGGCGGAATATCGTCGTTGCCAAGGAGTTGATCCGTCGCCCCGACTGTGTTGAAAGCCATCCTGATTGCCTATCGAAAAAGCAGTCGCCCCGGACATTGGGCAACAAGCGTTAATATTAGGTCTGCCCAACATCACCATGATCTCCCGACGATGCCGCTGCTGACGATTCATCACAAGACCGAATATCGCTACGTCAGTCCCGTGGCCTTCGGCGAACACAGATTCATGCTGCGTCCGAGCGATGGCCATGATCTGCGCGTGCTCGCCTCCAGGCTCGATATCTCGCCGCAGCCGATGTCGCTGCGCTGGATCCACGACGTGTTTGGCAATTCGGTCGCGATCGCCGATTTCGACGCGCGCGCCGATCGCCTGATCTTCGACTGGCGCGTCACCGTCGAGCACAATCCGGTCGACGAGTTCGCGCTGACGCCCGACGATCCCGCCTACTTCTATCCCTTCGTCTATGACGACGCGGAATTGCCCGATCTCGTCCAGTACATCACGCCGCAATACCCAGATGCCGAGGGCAAGGTCGCGGCCTGGGTGCGCGGTTTTCTCGACGAGAATGCACTTTCGCCAACCTTCGATATCCTCAGCCGCATCACGCATGCGATCCGCGAGCAGTTCAAATACCAAAGGCGTCACGAGCCCGGCACGCAGGCGCCGTCCGATACCTTGCGGCGAGGCACCGGCACCTGCCGCGACTATGCGCTGTTCATGATCGAGGCGCTGCGCCGGCTAGGCATCGCCGCTCGCTTCGTCTCCGGCTATGTCTTCGTCCCCGAGGACATCGCCCAGCACCATGTCGGCGGCGGCTCGACCCATGCCTGGGTGCAGGTGTACTTGCCGAGCGCGGGCTGGATCGAGTTCGATCCGACCAACGGCATCGTCGGCACCCGCGACCTCATCCGCGTTGCGGTCGCGCGCGATCCGCGCCAGGCCATTCCGCTGCACGGCATCTATATCGGCACCCAGGATGCGTTCGACGTCATGGACGTCAGCGTCAGGGTGGTTTCGGCCGAGGAGCGCGGCGAGGAGTTGGAAGCGGAGGTCGTGTAGACACCCACGGCCTTCGCCGCGACGACAGCGAATGTACAGCTCTGTCACTCCACAACATTGCCAGCTATAGAGCCTCATGACCTCCGATCGTCTCTTCGTCTACGGCACCCTGATGCGCGGCTTCGACCATCCGATGGCGCGGCTGTTGGCGCAGCATGCGGATTTTCTGGGCGAGGCGACGTGCCGGGGCCGGCTGGTGCTGGTGAAGCATTATCCGGGATTGCTGCTGTCCGAGGTATCCTCGGACGTCGTGCATGGCGAGCTCTTCCGCTTGCGCGCCGGCGATGAGCTCCTGCGCGAGCTCGACATGTATGAGGCCTGTGGCGAGGGTTTTCCGGAGCCGACGGAGTATCTGCGCCGGCTGGTCGACGTAACAGGCGCGGATGGCGCGACCGCGCCGGCCTGGACCTATGTCTACAACTGGCCGGTGACGAACCTGCCGCACATCGAATCCGGCCGCTTCCTGGACCACTAGGCCGACAGCACTTCCTTCACCACGCGCACGTCCACCTCGCGCTCGACATAGCTCCATTCTTCGGTCTGCCTGAGCATCCCCACCAGCTCCTCGAACAGCGAGGCGTGCGCGGGCGCGAATTCGAACCAGGCCAGGAAATCGAAGGGCTCGCCGAGGTCGCGGCAGTGATAGAGCTGGCGCGCGATGGCGGGCAGGAAGCGCATGCTGCTCGCAATGTGGTGCGACTTGTCTTCAAAAATCCTGCGCCGCTCTTCCTGCGTCAGATCCCACCAGGCCTGCGATTTGCGGATCGGGATCAGCGCTGCGGAAGTCGCCTCCAGCCGGCCGAGACCGGCCTGCACCGCGGCGAGCTGCTGCTGCTCGGGCCGTTCGGTGTAGCGCAAATTGCTCGGCACGCCGACCAGGCGCCAGGCATTGCGCGAGGGCACCAGCGGCAGCGCGACGGCGTCGCCGTCGGTTACCGACAGCGCCGGCATGAAGGGCAGGGGCTCGCCCGTCACAGGCGATATCGAGGTCACGCGCCAACCCCCGCTCTGGCCGCCCCGAAAGGTCCTGAACATGGCCTATGGAAGCGTGGAACCGGGCGGGGTTCAAGCTTTTCCCGTCATTCCGGGGCGCGCCACTTGGCGCGAGCCCGGAATCCATTGTGCCGCGGAAATGCTGGGAGGAATGGATTTCGGGCTCGCGCCAAGTGGCGCGCCCCGGAATGACCGAGGGGGCTGTGAACAGCGCGCATAATCCCGACAAACCTGACTTTTACGTCCCCCGCACCTATATCCCTGATCCCTTCGCCCGACTCACCCGGTTCGCGCTACACCATGGCCATGCGCTTCACGCCCCAATTCCTCGACGAGCTTCGTGCCCGGCTTTCGGTCTCCGAAGTCGTGGGCAAGCGCGTCAAGTTGAAGAAGGCGGGGCGGGAGTGGAAGGGGCTGTCGCCGTTCCAGCAGGAGAAGACGCCGTCCTTCTACGTCAACGACCAGAAGGGTTTTTACCACGACTTCTCCTCCGGCAAGCACGGCGACATCATCACCTTCGTGATGGAGACCGACGGTCTGCCGTTTGCCGAAGCCGTCGAGCGGCTCGCCAGCATGGCGGGCCTGCCGCTGCCGGCCGTGACGCCCAACGCGGCGCGCGAGGAGCAGCGGCGCCGCTCGCTCCATGACGTCATGGAGCTCGCCGCAAAGTATTTTTCGGAGACTCTGGCCTCGCGCCTCGGCGCCAAGGCGCGCGGCTATCTCGCCGACCGCGCCATCTCGCCGGCGACGCAATTGCAGTTCCGCCTCGGCTATGCCTCGTCCGAGCGCTTCGCGCTGAAGGAGCATCTCGGCAAGCTCGGCATCTCCGTCGAGGACATGGTCGAGACCGGCCTGCTCGTCGGCGGCGACGACAATCCCGTGCCCTATGATCGCTTCCGCGATCGCGTGATGTTTCCGATCACGGATCTGCGCGGCCGCGTCATCGCCTTCGGCGGACGCGCGCTGGAGAAGGACGTTCCGGCAAAGTACCTGAACTCGCCGGAGACGCCGCTCTTCCACAAGGGCGACAATCTCTACAATCACCAGACCGCGCGCAAAGCCACCCATGACGGCGCATCGCTGGTCGTGGTCGAAGGCTATGTCGACGTCATCGCCATGGTCACCGCGGGCTTTGCAGGCGCGGTCGCGCCGCTCGGCACCGCGCTCACCGAGAGCCAGCTGGCGCTGCTCTGGAAGATGGCGGACGAGCCGATCCTCTGCTTCGACGGCGACCGCGCCGGCCAGAAGGCGGCTTATCGTGCTGCGGACCTTGCCTTGCCATTTCTCGCGCCCGGCAAGAGCCTGCGTTTCGCGCTGCTGCCGGAAGGGCAGGATCCCGACGATCTCGTGCGCTCCGGCGGACGCGGCGCGATGGAAGAGGTGATCGCGGCGGCCCGTCCGCTCGCCGACATGCTCTGGTCGCGCGAGCTCGAAGGCGGCAATTTTGCCACGCCCGAGCGCCGCGCCGCGCTGGAAGCGCGCATCAAGGAATTGTCCAACGGCATCCGCGACGAGGTGGTGCGGCGCTATTATCGCGACGAATTCATCGAGCGGCTGCAGCGCACCTTTTCGCCTGACGGCGGCCGCGGCGGCTTTGCCGGCAGGGGCAATTTCCGCCAGGGAGGCGGCGGCCGCTCCTTCCAGCCCCGCGGCGGGCAGGCGAATCGATTCGGTGGGCAAGGATTCGGGCAAGGATTTGGGGGAGGCCGCCGCGGCCCGCCGGGTCCGGCCCCGCTGCCATCAGGCCCCTACCAGGCGGCGAGCCCCCAGCTGGCGGCGAGCCCGATCATGCGCGGACAGCGCAGCGCCATCTCCCGCCGGGAGGCCCTGATCCTGCAATGCCTGATCAATCACCCCTGGCTGCTGGATGATCACCTTGAGGAAGTGGCCGCACTCGAGCTGGCCCACCCCGAGGCCCACAAGCTCAGGGCCGGCATCATCGCCGCTTTCGCCAACGACCATCACCACTCGCCGGACCCCGGCGAGCAGGCCGAGAAGATGCGGTCCGATATCGTAAAAGGCGGATTTTCACAGCTTCTTCAAAGGGTTGAGGGCGGCATCACCACCGCGGCGGTGTGGGGCGCCCGCGAGGGCGCCGCGAGGGACGACGTTCTTGCCACCTGGCATCAACTCGTTGCCTTGCATCGGCAGTACCATTCACTACTTAGAGAGCTGAAGGACGCCGAGCTGGCCTTGGGGGAGGACCCCAGCGAGGCCAATTTAGCGTGGCTGCGTGACGTCAAGGCTCGGATAGGAGAGGTCGACGGTACCGAGGCCCTGATCGAGGGTTTTGGCGAGCTGTCGGGCCGGTTCCAGAAGAGCGTGTGATGAAAGAATCATGCGGACGGACGTCGCTGGCACCGCTAAAAGACTCGCCAAATCCGAGGTTTGGCGGCAAAAACAGGGTTAATCGAGGCTTAACGGTCTTGTAGCACTTTGGCCTCGCGGCCGCAGGCAGAACAGACGCGTCAGGAATGAATCCGCGCAACAGCTGTTGGCACTTCACCTGCATCCGCCGCGACAAAGAGGCTCACGAAGCGTTAGGCAAATCCGGCGAGAGAAAGGTCGGGGTGGCGAGATCTGTGCGCGCCGCCCTTTCCGTGTCGAGATCTGGCGAAGCGAGAGCGTCGAGCAACAGGTTCAAGTGATTTCACGCGGGCGCGCGCACGTCTGCATGAAACGCGTTTAGGAGCAATGGATGGCCACCAAGGCAAAGACGCTGCAGGCGAAGGACAAGGAAAAGGACGACAAGGCAGCGGACGCGCCGGAGAAGGACTCCCAGGACGCGCCGTCGCCGTTGCTCGATCTGTCCGATGCGGCAGTGAAGAAGATGATCAAGCAGGCCAAGAAGCGCGGCTTCGTGACCTTCGATCAGCTCAACGAAGTTTTGCCGTCCGACCAGACCTCGCCGGAGCAGATCGAGGACATCATGTCCATGCTCTCCGATATGGGCATCAACGTCACCGAAGCCGACGATAGCGAAGGCGAAGAGGACAAGGACGAGGGCGGCGAGGACGAGACCGACAACGAGCTCGTCGAGGTCACGCAAAAGGCCGTCACCGAGGTCAAGAAGAGCGAACCCGGCGAACGCACCGACGATCCCGTGCGCATGTATCTGCGCGAGATGGGCACCGTCGAGCTGCTCTCCCGCGAGGGCGAAATCGCCATCGCCAAGCGCATCGAGGCCGGCCGCGAAGCGATGATCGCGGGCCTCTGCGAAAGCCCGCTGACCTTCCAGGCCATCATCATCTGGCGCGACGAACTCAACGAAGGCAAGATCTTCCTTCGCGACATCATCGATCTCGAGGCGACCTATGCCGGTCCCGACGCCAAGGCCGGCATGAACAATGCGATGATCGCAGGTCCCAATGGCGAGAACGGCGAAGCGCCGGCCGAGGGCCAGGCTGCCGCTGTCGTCGGTGCGCCCGCGCATGTCGCGCCGCCCGCGGCGCCGCCGGCGCCGACCCCGTTCCGTGCCGCGCCTGCCGGCGGCAATGTCGGCGAGGCCGAGAAGGATCCTGCGGAGTCTGCCGCCGAAGCCGACATGGACGAGGACGACGAGTTCGAGAACCAGATGTCGCTTGCGGCCATCGAGGCCGAGCTCAAGCCGAAGGTCGTCGAGATCTTCGACAAGATCGCCGACAGCTACAAGAAGCTGCGCAAGCTTCAGGAGCAGGACATCCAGAACCAGCTCCAGAACGAGTCGCTCTCGCCGCATCAGGAGCGCAAGTACAAGAAGCTGAAGGACGAGATCATCGTCGAGGTGAAGTCGCTGCGCCTCAACCAGGCCCGTATCGATTCGCTCGTCGAGCAGCTCTACGACATCAACAAGCGCCTCGTCTCGCATGAGGGCCGCCTGATGCGCCTCGCCGACAGCCACGGCGTCGCGCGCGAAGATTTCCTGCGCAACTACACCGGCTCCGAGCTCGATCCGCGCTGGCTCAACCGCGTCTCGAAACTCTCGGCCAAGGGCTGGAAGAATTTCGTCCATCACGAGAAGGACCGGATCAAGGACCTCCGCCACGAGGTGCATCAGCTCGCCGCGCTGACGGGCCTCGAGATCGTCGAGTTCCGCAAGATCGTGCACTCCGTGCAGAAGGGCGAGCGCGAAGCCCGCCAGGCCAAGAAGGAGATGGTGGAAGCCAACCTCCGTCTCGTGATCTCGATCGCCAAGAAATACACCAACCGCGGCCTGCAATTCCTCGACCTGATCCAGGAAGGCAATATCGGCCTGATGAAGGCGGTCGATAAGTTCGAATACCGCCGCGGCTACAAGTTCTCGACCTACGCCACGTGGTGGATCCGACAGGCGATCACCCGTTCGATCGCCGACCAGGCGCGCACCATCCGCATCCCCGTGCACATGATCGAGACGATCAACAAGATCGTGCGTACGAGCCGTCAGATGCTGAACGAGATCGGCCGCGAGCCGACCCCGGAAGAGCTCGCCGAAAAGCTCGGCATGCCGCTGGAGAAAGTGCGAAAAGTCCTCAAGATCGCGAAAGAGCCGCTCTCGCTGGAGACGCCCGTCGGCGACGAAGAGGATTCACACCTCGGCGATTTCATCGAGGACAAGAACGCGATCCTGCCGATCGACGCTGCGATCCAGTCGAACCTGCGCGAGACCACCACGCGCGTGCTCGCTTCCCTCACCCCGCGCGAAGAGCGCGTGCTGCGCATGCGCTTCGGCATCGGCATGAACACCGACCACACGCTGGAAGAAGTGGGGCAGCAGTTCTCGGTGACGAGAGAGCGTATCAGGCAGATCGAGGCGAAGGCGCTGCGCAAGCTGAAGCATCCGTCCCGGTCGCGGAAGCTGCGGAGCTTCTTGGATAATTGATCCGGATTATTATGCCGGGGCTTAACCTCGGTTTTATGTAGACGAAACGGCGGGCCCAAAGCCCGCCGTTTTCTTTTTCTGGATAGGGAATTTGCGTGGCTCGAACTAGGGCGTGTACTCATGAACCCGTGCCGCAGTTGGGGTGCGGATGAGGTCCGCTGTACTCCTGATAGCGGCGCAAAACCGGACCTCACCGGAGGTCCGAGTTGGGCCATAACCGGAAGCTGGTTTGCAAAGTCACCTCAGCAATGCTCTGTTAATTCTAACCAACCGCATAGGGTGCATTTTGTCTGGCTGTCGCTTAGGTTGCGATGGAGGATTTGTGACTGATGGTGCTCGCCCACGATAAAGGTCGGTCTCCATGTGAACTGCGGAACGGGACAATGCGTTCGTTGCTGGTCATATCGACCACCGCCTTAGGCATCGTGATCACGTTCGCCTGCGCGACATCGATCTTCTGCTATTTGACCGGTCAGAGTGCTGCGAGCGCAGGTTGTTCAGGACGAGAAATGTTGGAGGGCTACCGCAGCAATCTTTCTGACTTTCTTGCGCTGCCGTTCTTTAGTTTTTTCATTGTGGCGATGATAGTGGTTTTCATACGAAGGCTGCACAAGGGTGGCATTGCTGCTCTCGACGGCGTTCCGCTCTCCTACTACTTGCCGCCAGCTTACTTCTCCCTCTTCTTGCTCATTGCCATGAGCGGTTGGACACTGTTTTGGGTCGTAACGCGGTACAACGTCATCTGGAGTTATTGTCAGGTGGCTCATTGAAGCCCGCTATGGGTCAATCGCGACGGTTTAGCCCGGTTAAGTTAGGTCCGGTCTACACCTGACAGCCGAAAACTCCTCGGCCGTGGGAAGCGGCAGCGATGGGCTAACGGCGGTCATTGCTAGCGGCTCACGCGCGATCCATACCTGCTGGGGCCTCGAACCGGTCAAGCGGCGGCGACAGTAGCACTCTCGTGGGCGACGTATCCGCGCCCTCCGCGCTTTACATCGTAGAGGCGGTCGTCGGCGCGTCGCTTGAGTGACCGTGCGCTATCTCCGTGAACCGATGCCGCTAGGCCGATGCTCGCACCTATCGTGACGCTATTGGTAGCGATCATGAACGGCCTTTCAAGCGCGAGCACAATCCGTTCTGCCACCCGCGTGGCGTCGGCTACACCAAACCCCGCGTCAAACAAGATAGCAAATTCGTCGCCGCCGAGACGAGCAACGAGGTGGCGATCCTCAAGCTCGGCGAGGATTCGCGCAGTCACCGACCTTAACAATACGTCGCCTGCGTCGTGACCGTATGTATCGTTGACCGCCTTAAATCGATCAAGATCGATCATGGCGACAACAGCGATACCGGATGCTATTCGTTGTTCGAGCGCGCCGTCGAGTGCTGGACGATTTGCAAGGCCGGTCAATGCGTCCGTCAGAGCCGCTTGCGACATATGATATTCTGCGAGCAACTTACCACGGATGTGGCCATGCAACATGGCTATGAGCTGTAGCGTCCCAACCCAATGAAATGCCAATAGAACCGCTACTGCCCAGCAATCGGAGCCAATCGCAGACACAATGAGCAGCCCGAACAACGTGGAGGCGTTGGAAATTGCAAGCTTCGGCACGGCAGCGCCCCTGATCGTCGCGGCTGAGAGGTGCCCCGATGCGGCGAGCACGGCGATAGCGATAGCAACGTCGTCGCCTAGCGAGAACGCCCGTACAACGAGAGCGGCGATACCCGCCGCCCCGATGACGCCAATCGCCAGCAGCGTCGGCAGATAAGCGGAGGTCGAGCTGCATAGCTTCACGACCCCGATACGCAACGCGACCAGCGCGGCGCTAGCCGCCGCCAGCGAAGTTATTACAACGTCTCCTGTTTTCAGCCATACCGCAACCGCCACTAAGACAAGAGCAAGCAGGAATGTACTCGTACCTCTGCTCGTAACAGCGATCGCTGACTCAAAATCACGGGCTACCGATGTTGGCAGGGCCGGATCAATGAAGTGTATTTTGGGAAACATCTGTGGCCCCACGGCAATGGAGCCACCATTGCACGCGGCGATTGCTCTCAAGTTTACAAGCGTGGTGCTCGCCTCGTGACCTTAATCCATAAAATTGTGCCTATGGGTGTAGGTGCGCGTGCCGATGTGGCCGCGAGAAGTGGCGGGTTGATCCGTCTGGGTTATGACAAATCTGCGATAGGTCAATCGCGTCAGTTTGACCCGGTCTATGCCGGGTCCGGTTTAGCCCTCATCGCCGACATCGACGCGCGGACCGAGTTTGTCGCGATGGGCCAGAAGGCGACATTCGAAATCGAACTGCTATCGTCGCTCGCGTCTGGATTGATGTCTGGATGTTAGTAGGTTAGTTAGGCGCTCAACCGAAATCTATTCTAGGTTGAATATGAAGGCAGGAATTCGATATTTTCTTTTCGCGATGCTCACAAGCATACCTTTTGCGGCAAGCGGCGGCGAAAGACCACTCGAGTCAACCACGGCCAGCACCTTGAGCGGACCGGAGGCGCTGCAGTTCCTGATAGGCAAGACGCTTCGGTCGACTGGAAACAGCCAGTCTGGTCCTACCTACCGCTATTTCATGAACGATCATCTGGAATATCGCTGTTTGGGGGTAAGCCCCACTGGTCTAAGCCGACGCGATCTGAGGTTTCGTAACGAAGCGAACGGTTGCGCCCTGCTGGTCATTTCGATGAAGGGGCAGCGGCTTTGCGAAGCGGTCGGGTACGAGAACTGCGGACAGCACGATTTCGCGCTTACCATCAGAAAGGCAGCAAAATCGACACTGAGTTCAGGCAATCATCAGCTACTTGGAAAAGTGAAGCTATCGTATGCCGATCCAACCCCGGTGGGCACCAACTTCAATAATCCAGCCGAGTATGATCTTTTTCAAGGGAACGCCAGCCTATTTCCCGACTTTGATCCGAGTCCGCGACCGAATCTTCTGGAATCGATTGGGCGCGAAGAGATGGATCAGGAAGAGCGACGTTGTGTTGAGTCGGGGGAAACTGCATCGGATACTAGAATTGTAGGGAATACCCTCGTATGGCGGAATCGCGATGGAAAATTCGACGGTCGGAACGCTGAATATTTCGACCCGGATGGACGCATCATATCAATTGCGATTCCAGAGAGCCCGCCTGCCGACGCCAGTCCTTCTCACCCATCGCAGGATAGCGAAGGCGACATAGGCATTAACCACTGGAAAATCGAAAAAGGTTGGCTACTGCGAACCGAAAACGACGAACCAACAAAGTTCTGCTGTGGGTTGTCCGTGCGATTGCAAAAGCCAAAGAATGCGAGCGCTGCCTCGCAGGCGAGGAGCTGTGTTACCGCCTCGCAAACGCCAACAAAATACATTGTTGAAGGCAACCCATACCAGATCGGCGTGAAACTGCCCGCAACAAAATGAACATCTAGGCTCTTCGAGCTTGAGGTCTCCTTCGGGTCACAAGCGGTAATGTTCTGACTGATCAGAGGATTTGCGCTTGGCCCTCAGAAGCTGACATCTTCGCCTTTATGATACAGGCCGTAAGCGAAAAGACCGCTAATCGTTTCGTCGAAATCGATATGACTCAACCGAGCCGGCCGTATCGTGATCTAAGCGTTTCTTCTTCGCCCCAACCGGCTCGATACGCTCAATCTCCATCCGGCTTTCTCTCGGACTATACTTCCGGCGCGAAAGGCGCATCGATGCCGGCCCACCTCACCGTCTACTACGACACCCGCAGCCCCGTCTGCGACGCCGGCATCGACTGGCAGCGCAACAAGTTGTTGGCGCTGGTGCGCAGCGGTGCCGTCGACTTCAAGGACATCAACGAGCAGCCCGATGCGCTGGCGCACCTCGGCGCCTCGCTCGACGATATCAGGCGGCGCCTGCACGCGACCGATGAGGCCGGCCGGCTGATCGTCGGTGCTGACGTCGCGATTGCGCTGTGGAGGCTGACGCCAGGCGAGGGGTGGCTTGCGGCGCTGTCAGGCAATCGCGTGGCGCTGCCGGTCACGCGGTTTATCTACGACCGTTTTGCCGACCTGCTGTTTGCCTGGAATAAATGGTGCGGGCGCTGGTGAGCGTTTGGCTGGAGCATTGTGGCTTTGGATTGAATTGATTGGCCGCGGACTCTGACACCTCTCCCCAGCGGGGAGAGGTCGATTTGCGCCTCGCGATGCGAAGCATCGTAGAGTGCAAATCGGGTGAGGGGGTGCAGCACACGGTGAGACCGTAAACCCTCACCCGGCGCGCGGGACGATGCTTCGCATCGCCCGGGACGCGCCGACCTCTCCCAAGGGAGAGGTGAACTCCCGATGCCGCACCAGTTCAGCCCAATCTCGTCGAGCCGCGGCTACCTACTTCTTCTTCGCCCCAACGCGATCGAGGCTCTTGATCTCCATCGGCGGTCGCCCGCTCTTTTCCGCGATCTCGCGGTCCTGCTCCATGATGAAGCTGCGCGCGGGCTCGTCGCCGTCGAGGCCGCCGAGCAGCTCTGCGGGCACGCGCCGGTTGGAGCGTTGGGAGCCGTCTTCGTAGACGACGTTGAAGAAGGCGAACTCGCCTTTCGGATTGGTTCCGGGTTTCTTGGCCATGGCGGCTTGTCGTCGATCAGGGTGCCGCAGTCAAATGACTTCGCGCAGATGTCGACATCCTTCGCGACCAGAATACCGGCCGTATCCGCTGGTGGTGCCTGTTTTCGGGATGCAGCTAGCCGATGCCCGCGTGCGGCCCATCACCTCAATAAACGGCGGGCCGATAAGCCCGCCGTTTATTGGTCTTCAGCGTCGCCCGGGGCTGGCAGGGCGACAACTTGAGATAGAAGGCTATCCCTCGCGCTCCACGATGGCAAGGCAAATCGTGATAGCGATGATGTCGCAGCCAGCGCATCAGATATGCAGACGGTGTCATCAGCGGGTTCCCGCGATCGCGAAAAGCAGATGCTTGGATTATCGAAATAGTTTGTTCATCTTGCAGGCTCTCGCAACGCAACGAGAGCTGGCACCGATGCAAGGGAATGCGCTCATGAAAATAACATGAGTTAGTTGCTCCGACCTTGCGATGCGCCATTCATGTTCGGCCCTGCGCGCCGCGGCAGCTTCTGCATGGCCAATTGCGATGTGGCTCCGCCATTGCCACCGCCTCCGTCATCGTCCGGCTTGCGGCCCTGCGCCATGATCGCGCTGCCCATCGCGGCGGAACCGAAGGTGATGACGAACGAGGCGAGCAGCAACACCAGTCCGATGCCGGGCGCGCGATCAGCGAAGATCAGCTCGCGCAGATGTCCGGGGTTGAGCCACAGCAATCCGCCGACGAGGAGAACGGCCGCGCAGGCGCCGATCGCGAGGTTGATGGCGAGCAGGCGGAACAGCGGGATGCGGAGCAGGGAGGCGCGGGTTGATGTGCTGTCGTTGGGCATTGATGGCTGCCTCATGCTGGCCGCAACCGGACGGGGCAATGGCATGATTATCATACGCACGCGCTAAGCGCCCGGGAATCGACGGGAGGCGCGCGTAAATTAATGTCCCACATCGCTTGCACCACGATGCTGATGCGGATCAAACGCCCTTAAGGCGCCACCAGCTCCACGCGCCGGTTCAGCGCGCGGCCGGCCTCCGTCGCATTGGAGCCGACCGGTGCCAGCAAGCCGACGCCGGCGGTGCGTAGCCGTGTCTGCGCGATGCGAAAGCTCTTCACCAGCTCGGCGGCGACCGCCTCGGCGCGGCGCTTCGAAAGGTCGAGATTGTAGTCATAGGCGCCCTGACTGTCGGTGTGGCCGACGATGAAGACGCTCAGCTGCGGCTGGCTGGTCAGCAGCTTTGCGATCTGCTCCAGCGTCGGGCGGCTCTCCGGCTTCAGCACCGCCTTGTCGGTGTCGAAATAAATGCCGTAGAGCGCGATGTGGCCGGTCTCGCCAAGACCCTTCGCCATTGCGGCGGCATCGACCATCTTGTTCGCGATCGCCCCGAGCTCGGCGATGGTGACCTGCGCGGTGATATCCTGGTTGTTCTGGCTGACGATGACGCTGGCCCAGGTCTCGCGCCCGCCCTCGGTCTTGCGGCCGGCGTAATAGCGGTAGTTGAAGCCGTCGACCCACATCTGCGGGACCGGCAGCGTGTCGATGCTTTCGGTGAAGGGAATGGCGCCGCAGGCGTCGGTGTCGCAGGCGAGCAGCGTCTCGAAGCCGGCCTTCGCCAGCTGGGTCTCGAAATTCCTGGAGACTTCGAGGATCGACGGGCCCGGATTGGTGCGATAGGCGATACGGACGATGCGGCCCTCCAGCCGCCGTGCATCGGTCGGCTGGCCGTCCTTGAAGGCGGCCGCCTGCATCCGCGTTGCGTCAAAGTCCTTCACCACGTAAGCCGTGGCGACACTGCCGGCGAAGCGGCCGATGCCGGGATAGTCGCGTGCGCCCGGCACATCGCGGGTCTGGGCGGAGGCCGGGGCTTGAAGGCAGAGCAGGGCGGCAAGGACAAGCGATCCGAGGATGTGTTTCGGCGCGGGCATCGGCACTCTCTATGGGTTCAAGGGAAGGGGGCGCAGAGGTTAGTCGCGCGCACCGCGCCGCCGGTTCTCCCCGGCGGCCATCCGCTTGCCGATGGCCGAAAAAAACGCCCTCACGCCGCCGGCGCGATCCGGTCGTCCGGCTTGGTCTGCTGCATCTGCTGACGCGCCATCATGTCCTGCCAAAGCGTGGCGATGCTGGCCTGCGTCTGCGGCGCGATCAGGCAATGGCCCTCATTGTCGAAGCCGCAGAACCGCGCGGACGGGTCTTTCCGGACCACGGTCAGCGCCTGGTTGATCATTTCGAGGCAGGTCATGACCTGTTCGATCTGCTGCAGCCGCGTGTGGTGCAGGATGTCCATGAGGCGGAACGTCATCACCGCAGGCTGACCGTAATTGATGCCCGGCCGGCCGAACTCGAACAGCACGTTCACCGCCGGGAAGGTGCCGCGGATGTGCTCGAGCACGCCGGCGACATCGTCCACGCTGCAGGCGACGAGATGGGCGGTTTGAGCTGGTGCGGCGACAGGCGGTCGAGGCGCAAGTCCTGCCGAATTAAGTCCGAGCGAATTGATCACCTCCTGCTCGATCCATTGCCGCACCGGTGCGGGTGCGTTGCGGATCTGATCTGCGGTCAGGGTAATTCCGGTCATGGGCTGGTCTCCTGGGCTGCTCTTCTGAGCAGGACGCTGCTGTTTGTTCCAGTCTATGAACGAGGGCATGAGGCATGTTGATGCGGATCAAACGGACAGCCTTGGCGCTGTTCGCTTTCGACAGGCGCTTCGCGGGCGGCCGCCAACGCCCGAAGTCTGCGATGCTGGCACTATACCCCTGTTTTGCCCGACGGGTCAATTGGAATTCGGAAAAACAAAAGACGCGGTTGGCGCTTCTACTGTGCATGGGGTTGTTTTCGGTTTTTGTTCGGCGTTGTCAGGCGCGGACTTCAGGCATGATCGGTTCCGCGGTCGCTTTGACGCGAATCCAGTTCCCGGGCATGATCGCCTTCCGTTTCGCGCCACTGCAGAGGACCCCTTCGTATGTTGAGACCGCTTCTCGCCGCCGCCTTCCTTGTCACGCTGGCCGGCGGGTCGGCTGAGGCCGCGCGCTGCGGCGGCGACTTCAACAGCTTTGTCGCCAGCATGAGCGCCGAAGCGCAAGCAGCCGGCGTCTCGGCGGGCGTGACCAGCGCGGCGTTCGGCGGCATCACCCAGGATGGCGCCGTGCTCGCCTTCGACCGGCGCCAGCGCTACACCTTCAACAAGAGCTTCGAGCAGTATGTCTCGACCCGCGTCGGCCCCGGCCGCATCAATGGCGGCCGCGCATTGCTGCAGCGCCATGCCGCGCTGCTGTCGCGCATCGAGCAGCAGTTCGGCGTGCCCCGACAGATATTGGTCGCGATCTGGGGGCTGGAGAGCGATTTCGGCAAGGGCGACATGGGCAAGCTGCCTGTCATCCGCACGCTGGCGACGCTCGCGCATGATTGCCGCCGCACCGAGCTGTTCCAGGGCGAGCTGCTCGCCGCCCTGAAGATCGTGCAGCGCGGCGACCTGCCCTTGCGCGACCTCATCGGCGCCTATGCCGGCGAGATCGGCCAGACCCAGTTCCTGCCGTCGTCCTACATCAAATACGGTGTCGATTTCGACGGCGACGGCCATGTCGACCTCCGCCACAGCGTCGCCGACGTGCTCGCCTCGACCGCGAACCTCCTGCACTCGAACGGCTTCAAGATGGGCCAGCCCTATGACGAAGGCTCGGCCAATTTCGAGGCGATGCGCGAGTGGAACAGGGCCGTGATCTATCGCAAGACGATCGGGTATTTTGCCGATCAGCTGGTGGGGCGGTGACCGCATACTCGGTGTCATCGCCCGGCTTGACCGGGCGATCCAGTACGCCGAGGCGGATGTGGTTGAATCGATAGGCCGCGGCGTACTGGATGCCCCGGTCAAGCCGGGGCATGACAGCGTGTGAGGGACGCTACTGCGGCCCCGACGACTTCGCCGCTCCCTTTGCCATCTTCTCCAGCCGCCGCTGCAACGGCGCCCAATAGGTGCCCGGGCGAAAGCGCTGCAGGATGTCCATGAACCTGGCGTCGTTGCCGATCAGGATGCGCGGCTCGTTTTTCTCGATGCCCCTGATGATGCGCAGCGCCGCATCCTTCGGCGTCGTTCGCGCCGCGCTCTCGAACCGGTCGATCATCTGCGCGCGGCGTGCATTGTCGGTGACGCCAACCCCGGTGCGCGATGAGCGCGCGATCGAGGTGGCGACACCGCCGGGATGAACCACCGAGAGCCGCACCGGGCTGCCCGCGACCGCGAGCTCGTGCCGCACGCTCTCGGAAAAGCCGCGCACCGCGAACTTGGCCGCCGCATAGGCCGATTGTCCCGGCGGCGCGATGATGCCGAAGATCGAGGAGATGTTGACGATATGCGCCTCCGGCCTTGCCTTCAGATGCGGCAGAAAGGCGCGGGTGCCGTGCACCACGCCCCAGAAATTGATGTCGAACAGCCAGTCCATCTGCGCCTGGTCGATCTCCTCGAACGTCCCCATCAGCGCCACGCCGGCATTGTTGATGACGATGTTGAGCGCGGGATGCGCAGCGATCGCCTCGCGCGCGAATTGCGCGATGTCGTCGGGTTCGCCGACATCGACGCGATGCACGCTGATCTTGCGCTGTGCGCCGATCTCGGCAGCAAGCGCTTTCAGCCCGGCCTCGTCGCGATCGGCGAGCGCGAGGTCGCAACCGCGGCTGGCGAGTTCAATTGCAAGTGCGCGGCCGATGCCGCTTGCCGCTCCGGTGATGGCGGCGGCGCCGCGAATCGCAGTCATGGGTGGCTCCCTCGATCCAATCTGGAACTTCAATGTACATATTTTCAGTATGGAACCGAACCATATCGCCTCTCGCTTCCTTAACTCACCTGACACGAAGCGGATGCGAGCATTGGAGCAGCCAGATGGTACAGGCCCAGCCATATCGAGCGACCGCGTTGATCGTTGAGGACGATGCCTTGCAGCGGGAGATGCTCTGTCTCCTGCTCGAGGAGAGTGGCTACCAGGTCATCCAGTGCGAGAGTGCGGAAGCCGCCGAGCGTGTGCTGGACAAGAACGCCAGCGCGCTCTGCCTGATGCTGACCGACGTGCAGCTGGCCGGTCGCATGAACGGCGTCGAGCTGGCGCACGTCGCCAAGGATCGCAATCCGAAGCTCGACGTCGTCGTCACCTCCGGCCGCCCCCTGGCGCAGGCCTTGCCCGACGGCGCAAAATTCTGGGCCAAGCCCTGGGCGCCGCTGGACGTGTTGCGCGAAGCCGAGATCGCCCAGCTGAACTGAGGCGCGCTGACCGTGTCGTGACTTCTCGGCAAGCGGGCGGGATGGTAGGGACAGGACATGTCCTGGTCCTTCCTGCTCACCTCGCTCATCGTCGTCGCCTCGCCCGGCACCGGCGTCCTCTACACCCTGGCTGCGGCACTCACCCGCGGCTCGCGCGCCAGTGTGGCGGCGGCCTTCGGCTGCACGCTCGGGATCGTGCCGCACATGGTCGCGGCGATGCTCGGGCTTGCCGCCGTGCTCCATACCAGCGCGCTCGCCTTTGCCGCGCTGAAATGGTGTGGCGTCGCCTATCTGCTCTATATGTCCTGGCAGGCGCTGCGGGAGACGGGGGCGCTTGCGGTCGACGGCGAGATCAAGGAGCGCTCGAGCGGCCGGGTCATCGTCACCGGCTTCCTGATCAACATCCTCAACCCAAAGCTCTCGATCTTCTTCCTCGCCTTCCTGCCGCAGTTCATCGCGGTGGACGAGGCGCATGTGCTGGGGCGGATGCTGGAATTGAGCGGCGCCTTCATGGCGATGACCTTTGTGGTGTTCGTCATCTACGGCCTCTGCGCCGCCTCCGTGCGCGAGCGCGTCATCTCCCGTCCCGGCGTGATGGCCTGGCTGCGCCGCTCCTTTGCGGCGGGCTTCGCCCTGCTGGGTGCCAAGCTGGCCTTCGCCGAGCGTTAGGCAATAAAAAAGCGGGCCTCGCGCCCGCCATCTTCAAACTCTCTTAGCCTTACCGACGCCCGGGCGGAGCGTGCTCCACCCGGGCAAAGAACATCCGCGCTACTTCTTCTTCGCGGCCTTCTTGGCCTTTTTCTTCGTCGCCTTCTTCGCCTTCTTCGCTTTCTTAGCCATAGGATCCTCTTAAGGGTTAATGGTGAAACGCGACACGAGGATCGCTCGGCGGAGGGCCAGCCTCGCAACATCCTCGATGACAAACTCAGCAGATTCGCGCGTCCATGCCCCGCGCTGTCACATCTGTGTCATTACGTTATCCACAGCTCAGATGCATTTTCAGGTGATTTTGGCCCGCGAATCCGCCTCGCGGTCGGCTCCGACGCGATCGCGCATCGACGTCGGCGGCGTGCCTAACGATCCGATAACCGAGACGCGGCGTTCATGAATCCAAAACCAAGGGCGCGCTTTCGAAGATCGCAGTGAGGTTCCGTTAAGTGCAACCCGCGCATGATCTTCCGCAAGAACACGGGGACGGGGTCATGGACGAACTTCTGCAGGGGACAGGGGGCGGGACGCTGCGCGTATCGCGGACGCCATGCTGAACGTACCGACGCTTTGGACGGTCTTCGTCGTCAACTTCCTGGCGTTGGGCCTGATCTGGGCCTACGTGACGCGTTCGTATCCGAAATTCGAAGCCGCGCGCTACTGGATGGCGTCAGCTTTCCTGGGGGCTTTCGGCGCGATGACGGCCCTGATCCACCTGTTTGTCGATTCTCCAATTCCACTTCTGTTCGCGGGCGCCGGCATCATTGCGGCGAGTTGCTTCTCGGCGATGGGCATTCAGCGCTTCTATGATCGCCCGGTCCATCTGCGCCTCATGGTCGGGACGGCAGTTGTCAGCGTCGCCGGTGTCGTGCTGTTCAAGATCGGCTTCAACCAGCTGCAGCTGCGTATGCTGAGCTACACGATCGGCCAGGGCCTGCCGCTGGTGTTGTCGCTGCGTCTGTTGCTGTCGCCGCCGGAAGGCCGCGTCAGCCCTGGCGCGCGGCTGTCCGGCATCGTCATCCTCATCATCATCGCGGTCTTCGTGGCACGCGCGGTCGGCAATTCGCTCGGCGGCGACTTTTCGGCGATAGCCGGCACTCAGGCCCATGGGGTCATGTTGCTCGGGCTTCTATTTCTGTCGATGACACTCAATTTCGGCTTCCTGCTGATGGCGATGGATCGCCTCCGCAACGAGGTCGCCGACCTTGCGCTGCTTGACGATCTCACCGGCGTCGCCAACCGCCGCCATTTGTTGCAGCGGCTGTCCGAGGAATGCGCCCGTTCGGAGCGCAGCGGCGAGCCGTTCTCGCTGCTGGTGATCGATCTCGACGGCTTCAAGACCATCAACGACACCTATGGCCACGCCGCAGGTGACGCCTGCCTCCAGCACTTCACCCTGATGGCGCAGACGCGCTTGCGGCCGGGCGATATGCTTGCCCGGACCGGTGGTGACGAGTTCTGTGTCGTGTTGCCGTCCTCGTCCTTGCGCGAGGGCGCACTGATTGCTCGCCGCATCCTCGAGGTCTGCCGCCAGGATGCCGCCGGTTGTTCCGGCAACGACATCCCGATCGCGATCTCGATCGGCGTTGCGGAATGGGATCGCGGCGTCGGCCAATTCCCCGACAGGCTGATCGCCCACGCCGACCATGCCCTCTATGCCGCCAAGAAGAACGGCAAGAACGATTTTGCGATCTATGATCAGGCCCCGCCGCTCTCGCCCGAGCCGATCGAACCCGCGCGCAAATTCGCGTAGATCCTGCTACGCTGGGGTCCGTTGTTGGATCCTGTGATGATATCTCGCCTCGTTGCGGCGGTTCTCGCCGCACTCCTGATCGTCCCCGCCGCCGCCATGGATGCCGAGCTCGCAAGGCTCGCGCGCAGCACTGGCACGCCCGATATTCCCGGCCTGAAGATCGTCTGGCTGGCACCGTGGGGCGATGTCGCGAGCGCCCATGCCTGGCGCAACATCATCGTGCACCAGACCGAAGGGCCGACGGGCTCGGCGCGCGGTGGCGCGCAGGAGCAGTTCAAGAATCCCACCCGGCGCGGCGTGATGGTCTGGGTCGAGACCGACGGTACGGTTTACTGGTCGGTCGCGGACAATCTGGTGCCGACCCATACCGACGGCGCCAACCGCAACGACAACAAATACGTCGACAACAGCACGACCTATCATCAGGTCGTGCGCGACAATTCGATCGGCGTCGAATTCGCCGGCAACTATCCCGATGTCACGATCGGTCCGACCGAACCGCAGGTCGCGGCCTGGAAGATCCTGGTCCAGGTCCTGCGCGCGCGCTACGGCATCCCGCTCGATCACGTCTATGCCCATAACTGGATCGACTTCAAGGATGCCCGCTATTGCGAAGGCTGCTGGCTCGCGACGCTGGCAAGGATTTGGGGGGAGTGACGAGCGCGGCCTACACCGGTTGCGACATCCAGCCGAACAGTCGCCGGATCAATCCCGGCCGCTCGGGCAATTCGGGCGGGCCGTCCGCGGCCAGCACGCGGTTGAGGAAGAAATCCAGAAACACCATGTCGTTCGGCTCGGTGACGGTGAATTCCTCCTCGCCGAAGTAGACGCTGTAATTGAAGAAGAACGGACCCATGATCGGGATCGTCGCGGTCGAGGCATAGTCCTTGGAGATGACGAACTCGCTGGGATCGAGCCCGTGGTCGCGCATGGCCTGCTCGACCTGCGGCAGCTTGCGCATGAACTGGGCCGAGAAGCCGCCGACGGTGGATTGCAGGATGATTGACACGGTGCGTGTCCGTTTTCTGATTGTCCAATCATCTTTGGTCGCTTGACCCGTCACAGGCGTTCAAGATGTCGCGCCGGCATCTCTCGCAACCATGCTGCGGCTCACACAACAAAAAAGCCGGCGTTGCCGCCGGCTTTTGGTGTCTTGTCGATCCGCCAATTCGCGGACCGCGAAAAGCCGCGCTTAGTGCGCGGCTTCCAGCGCGGCCTGTTCGGCCCTTGCGATCGTGCCCTTGACCGCGGACTGCACCTTCTCGAAGGCGCGGACCTCGATCTGGCGGACGCGCTCGCGCGACACGCCGAACTCGGCGGCAAGGTCTTCCAGCGTCATCGGCTCATCGGCGAGGCGGCGCGCCTCGAAGATGCGGCGTTCGCGCGGGTTGAGCACGCCCATGGCGCCATTCAGCGCGTCACGGCGGTGATCATATTCCTCGTGCTCCGCCATCATGGCTTCCTGGTTGGGCGTATTGTCGACCAGCCAGTCCTGCCATTCGCCGGCCTCGCCGTCGTCCCGGATCGGCGCGTTGAGCGACGCATCGCCACCGAGGCGGCGGTTCATGTCGATCACGTCCTGATCGGTGACGCCGAGGCGCTTGGCAATGATCTTCACCTGATCGGGGCGGAGATCGCCCTCGTCCAGCGCGTTGATCTTGCTCTTCGCCTTGCGCAGGTTGAAGAACAGCTTCTTCTGGTTCGCGGTGGTGCCCATCTTCACGAGCGACCAGGAACGCAGGATGTACTCTTGAATCGACGCCTTGATCCACCACATCGCGTAGGTGGCGAGACGGAAGCCCTTCTCGGGCTCGAAACGCTTCACCGCCTGCATCAGGCCGACGTTGCCTTCCGAGACGACCTCGGAGATCGGCAAGCCGTAGCCGCGATAGCCCATGGCGATCTTGGCGACGAGCCGGAGATGGCTGGTGACGAGTTGATGCGCCGCGTCGCGATCGTCATGCTCGCGCCAACGCTTGGCGAGCATGTATTCCTGCTGGGGTTCCAGCATCGGGAACTTGCGGATCTCGGCGAGGTAGCGAGATAGGCCGGATTCTCCATTGAGGACCGGCAGAGCAGCGGTACGGGCCATGGTTAGCCCCTCCAAAGGTTCAGGCCCCCGATAGCGGCGGGCCAGGCAGACGACCGCTTGGTTAAAGCCGGCCGTAGCTGCGATGTTCCACGTTGGTCACTTCCAACGCAGGCGCAATATACCCCATCGGGGGTCAAAAAGGGAAGGATTGCTGACGTCACGTCCCCGTGTGGCAGCTATAACTTTTTGTAAGGTAAGGCCTTTCTCAAAGCCCCTGCGTCATAGCGCCGCTTTCAGAGCGCTCTCAAGGAGAAGCAAATCCTCCGGCAGACCCGCCTCCCAGTGAAGAAGTTCTCCGGTCCTAGGGTGCTCCAATACCAGCAAATAGGCATGCAGAGCCTGCCGCCCAAGGGCCGTCAAAGCGGCCTGCGAGTCGGGCCCGAGCTGGTTGGCTTTGGTCTTGAAATGGGGGCCATAGACCGCATCCCCCATCAGGGGGTGGCCGATATGGGCGAGGTGGACGCGGATCTGGTGGGTGCGCCCGGTCTCGAGCTCGCAGGCGAGCAGGGAGGCCACCGGCTTGCCGTCGCGCCCGTTAAAGCTCTCCAGCAGCTCCCAATGCGTGACCGCCTCGCGGCCGCCCTGGCGCACGGCCATCTTTTCCCGCGCATGCGGATGGCGGTCGATCGGCGCATCGACTGTGCCGCGATGCCGGCCCGGCAGCCCCCAGGCGAAGGCCATATAACCGCGCCGCATCGGTCCGGTGCGGCCGTGATCGGCGAATTGGGCGGTAAGCGAGGCGTGCGCGAGGTCGTTCTTGGCGACCACCATCAGCCCGGTCGTGTCCTTGTCGAGCCGGTGCACGATGCCGGGCCGGCGCACTCCGCCGATGCCCGACAGCGAGTTGCCGCAATGGGCGATCAGCGCGTTGACCAGCGTCCCGGTCTCGTGCCCGGCCGCGGGGTGCACAACCAGGCCCTTGGGCTTGTTGATGACGATGATGTCGTCGTCCTCGAACACGATATCCAGCGCGATATCCTCGCCCTTGGGCTCGGGCGGGGCCGCCTCCGGCACGTCGATTCTGATCGTATCGCCTGAGGCGACGTGATAAGCGGGGTCGCGGATCTCGGCGTCCTTGAGGCTCACCGCGCCCGCCAGAATCAGGGCTTTCAGCCTTGACCGCGACAGCTCCGGCAGGCGCGACGCCAGCACGCGGTCGAGCCGGGCCGAGCCCTCGTCGCCTTCGACCACGACTTCCAACCTCTGCGCTAAACCTGAGCTTTCCATGACGACGTCTGATACCGCTGTTCCCGAACCGACCCCCGAGCAGACCGCGCTGTTCGCGCGGGTGCGACGGATGATGCTGATCGCGGGGTTGACCACGGCGCTGGCTGTCTGCGCCGTCCTGATCGCGGTGGGCTACCGCCTTTTCAAGTCGGAGGGAAGAGCGCCCGAGCCCACGGGCGACGTCATCGCGACCTTGCCGAAAGGCGCCAAGATCGTCTCCACGGGCGTTGCCGGCGATCGCCTCTTGGTGACCCTGGATATCGGCGGGGTCACCGAGATCCGCACCTTCGACGCCCACACCCTTAGGCCGGCCGGAAAGCTGAAATTTGCCAATGAGCCGTAGGGTCGGCCTCCACGGTCGTCCTGGCGAAAGCCAGGACCAATAACCACAGGCGGGCATAGTTACGGGGACTGGGAGTTAACCCTGCGCGTCACAATTGTCCTCCGGGGTGATGGGCTTGGCTTTCGCCATGACGACGTTGCGGAGACATTTGAAACCCGCAATCTCACCTTGCCGTAGGCAAAATTCGCGGCTATGTCCTCTCCCTCACGCTCCCTTCGTCTAGCGGTTAGGACGCGGCCCTCTCAAGGCTGAAACAGGGGTTCGATTCCCCTAGGGAGCGCCATTCGCACCATATTGCACGGTCAAATTGCCGTTCGGGTGCGCGGGTTTCCGATGAGACCTGGTTGATTTCACACTCCGCTGATCGTTGACTTGCCACACCGAATCCCGAGGCGCAGATTGCGCTCCGCGGTTTCCGTCCATGTTTCGGGGGGAATGGTACTTGGACAAGGGCGAAAATGATCTCAATGGTCGCTACGTCATTGAGCCCGTTGCCGCGAAGGGGGATTTGCAGGCCATCGGATCGTCGCTCGCATCTGACTCGCTTGGCTTCCGCGCAGCCGAGATCCTCGACAGACTCCGCAGCGGTATCGGTTTCCGCCTGCTGGCCGCCGTGCTGCTGTTCAGCTCGCTCGTCACGCTGACGCTGACCGCGCTTCAACTTTACCTCGACTACGATCACGAGGTCGGTGTCATCGAGACGCGTCTCGACGAGATCGGCCGAAGCTACCTTGCGAGCCTGGGCGAGAGCCTTTGGGCGCTTGACCAGCACCAGCTCCAGCTTCAGCTCAACGGCATCCAGCGCCTGCCCGGTATCCGCGCGGTCGAGATCCGCGAGGTCATCGATCGTCCGGATCCGATCCACATCTCCGTCGGCGACCGCAGCGCGCGCGCCAGCATCGCCCGCGATTATCCGCTCGATTACATGGTTCGCGGCACCAAGCGTCCGATCGGGATCCTTTATGTCGAAGCGACGCTCACCGAGGTCTACCAGCATCTGCTGAACCGGACGCTCGTCATCCTCGCGAGCCAGGCGGCCAAGACGTTTCTTGTCTCGCTCTTCATCCTCTACATCTTTCACGTCCTCGTCACCCGTCACCTCGTCACCATTGCCGACTTTGTCGGAAGCTACAATCTTGCACGGCCGCCGCCGCCGTTGCAGCTGAGCAGGAGGGGTCGCGACAAGCCCGACGAGCTCGACAAGGTCGCTGATGCCTTCAATGAGCTGTGCGCCAATTTGCAGCGCGCTTATGGCGATCTGCAGCAAGTGAACACGCAGCTTCAGCAGGACCTCTTTGTGCGCCAGAAGGCCGAGCAGGATGCCCAGTTGAGCGAGCAGCGCTTTCGCGATTACGCGGAGACGGCATCGGACTGGTTCTGGGAAACCGGACCGGATCATCATTTCACCTATATTTCGGAAAGACTGGATGCCTTCGGGATCGATCGAGCCGCGTTGATCGGCACGAGCCGCATCGACACCGCGATCAACAGCGGCGCCGAGCCGGAGAAATGGCGCGAGCATGAGGCGGTGCTGGAACGCCACGAGCCGTTCCGCAATTTCGAGTACACAAGGCGCGATCTGGCTGGTCGGCTGCGCCATGTCAGCATCAGCGGGCGACCCGTATTCGCACCCGACGGTCGCTTCCTCGGATATCGCGGCACCGGCACCGACCTCACCGAGCAGCACGAGACCACCGAGAGGTTGCGCCAGTCCCAGAAGATGGACGCGATCGGCCAGCTCACCGGCGGTGTCGCTCATGACTTCAACAATGTCCTGACGGTCATCACCGGTACCATCGAGATCATCCAGGAAGGCGTGGCCGACCGGCCTGAACTCGCCGCGATCGCCCACCTCATCGACGAGGCGGCCGTGCGCGGCGCCGAGATCACATCGCAGCTTCTGACCTTCGCGCGCCGCCAGCCGTTGCAGCCGCGCGAGGTCGACATCAATGAACTGGTGCTCGACGTCTGCAAGCTGCTCAAGCCGATGCTCGGTGAGCACATCGAGATCGACACGTTGCTCGCGAGCGATGCGTGGTCTGCGCTGGCCGACCCGTCGCAGCTTTCGGCGGCGATCGTCAATCTCGCGATCAATGCAAGGGATGCCATGCCCGGCGGCGGCAAGCTGGTGCTCGAAAGCGCCAATGTGGTCATCGACGACGCCGCTGCGTTCGATGACGGGGTGCGCGCCGGAGATTTCGTGATGATCGCGATCACCGACACCGGCCAGGGAATTCCACCCGATATCATCGATCGGGTGTTCGAGCCTTTCTTCACGACCAAAGGGGTCGGCCGCGGCACCGGGCTGGGGCTCGCGATGGTCTACGGGTTTGCCAGGCAGACCGGCGGCGCCGTGAAGATCGAAAGCGAACAGGGGCGGGGCACCGTGGTCAGGCTTTATCTGCCACGCTCGGAGATCCGGGCCCCGGTGAAATCGGCATCCGCTCCGGCCATCGCTGCGATCGGCGGCCAGGAAACCATCCTGGTGGTCGAGGATGATCCGCTGGTGCAAGGCTATGTGATCGCCCAGCTCGGCGGCCTCGGCTACAAGACCCTGATCGCCAGCGACGCGGAGGCGGCGTTGGCGCTGGTCGACCAGGGCGCCGAGTTCGATCTTCTGTTCACCGACGTGGTCATGCCGGGCGGAATGAACGGGCGCGAACTGGCCGAAGCCGTGCTCGAGCGTCGCCCGGGGATGAAAGTGCTCTACACATCGGGTTACACCGATGAGTTCGTCCATGACGGACGCCTCGACACCGGCGTCGCCCTGCTGCGCAAGCCATACCGAAGGGCGGACCTCGCGCAGATGATCCGTGAGGTCCTCTCGGCAAAATGATGCGCAAGATCTTGAGCAAGATCCTTTGAATGCCTGCGAGGCCAAGTACCGAATTTGCGAGAGCGCTTCATGTCATCCTCTCATTCCTATGCATCCGACGGCTGCTTGCGGAACTGCGGATCGTGTTTCCTGTTCGCGGCTCTCCTGCTGCTGGCGGTGTTGCCTCATCCTCTCCGCGCGGAGCCATTGCGTCCGTTCGTGATGGTGACGGACCAGCCGGAAACCACATACGAAGGCAAATGGCAGCGGCTTGCCTACCAGGAGGCGTTCAGGCGGCTCGGCGTTCCGCTCGAGGTCGAGCTGATGCCGACGCAGCGGGTGAGCGCGATGGTCGATTCCGGCGCCGTTGACGGGCAGTTCATGCGCGTTCCCGCCTACGGGGAGACGCACCCCGACCAGGTGCGGGTCGACGAGTCGATCTACGAGGTGAGGTTTGCAATCTGGGCCAGCAATCCGGGGCTGACCTTGCCGCGTTTGGAGGATCTGACCGCGACGAACTGGATCGGCGTCTATCGACGCGGCGTCGAGCTGTGCCAGCGCTCGCTCTCGTCCCTGGTGCCGGAGACGCGCCTGACCAGCATCGCGACCGAATATGACGGGTTGCGCATGCTGCTAAGCGGCCGCGTCGATTTTTTTTGCGAGATCGATGCCGCGCTCCAGAGCGCCCTGTATTCGCCCGAATTCAAGGGCGTCACCTCGGTGCGGCCGCTGCTGACGATCGGCGACCGGGTCGTGCTCTATCCATATCTGTACAAGACCAATGCCGACCTCGCGCCCCGCCTGGCTGCCGTTCTGCAGGAGATGAAGGCGGAGGGCCTGCTGGAACGGTACAAGCAGGAAGCGCGCGAGAAGTGATGGCGGTGAGTCATTTGATCGCTTGGATGGTCGTCGCTTCAGAATGATAACGGCTGCGTGGCTGCGATCATGCGCAAACCCGCGCGGTCGGCCTTTCTCGCGTGGCAACCACCGGGCGCATCCGGTAGTTTGAGGCGCTTTCCAGGGAATCAGAGGGGCCATGACGCCGATTGCGTTCAGCTTGCGCGGAACGGGGACGAGCCTTCCCAGCCACAAAGTCAGCTCGGCCGCCCTCGATCGCGAGCTGGGAAAGCCGGACGGATGGCTCGAGGCGAATTGCGGCGTCAGGGAGCGGTTCGTTTGCGAGGCCGAGACGCAGGACGAGCTTGCGGCCAGCGCTGCCCGGGTCGCGCTCACTGAAGCCGGTATCGCGCCGTCTGCGGTCGACCTCCTGATCTTCGCCAGCGCCGTTCCCAAATATTCCATTCCCATCACCGCACCGCTGATCGCGCGGCATCTCGGCATTCCTGCCGGAGCCTGTTCGACTCTCGACGTGAACTCGACCTGCCTCAGCTTCCTGTCCGGCTTCGACATGGCGACGCTGATGATCGCAACCGGGCGCCATCGCTGTGCCCTGGTCGTCTCCTCCGAGATGGCCTCGCGGGCGCTGCCCTGGCAGACCGATCCGGCCACGGCCGGATTGTTTGGCGACGGCGCCGCGGCCGCAGTGCTGGTCCGGCCCGATCAGGGCGAAGCAAGCCATGTCAGGGCCGTCAGGTTCGAGGTTCATCATGAAGGCTACGAGGCCTGCTCGCTCGCGTCAGGCGGGACGGGGATCGACTTTGCGCGCGAGCCGGAGCGCTTTGCGTCGGGGCGCTTCTTCCAGATGAACGGCCGCGACTTGTTCAAGCTGACCGCGGCCAAGTTTCCCGGCTTTGTCGACGAGCTGCTCGAGAGTGCGGGCTGGACGCGAGAGAGCGTCGATCTCGTCGTGCCGCACCAGGCCAGCCCCTTCGCGTTGACCCACCTCGTCAAGCGCTGCGGCTTTCCGCGCGACAAGGTCATCGATATCGTCGCCACCCATGGCAATCAGGTGGCCGCGTCGATCCCGACCGCGCTGCATATTGCGCGGCAGCGGCAACGCATCATCAGGGGATCGCGCGTCATCATGCTCGGCACCTCCGCCGGCGTGTCGTTCGGCGGCATGGCGATCGAGATCTAGATGCCGCGAATATTGGTGACCGGAGCGGGTGGGTTCCTCGGCCGTCGCGTGGCTCGCCAACTGGCTGCGCGCGGCCACGAGGTGATCGCGCTCGGCCGGTCCGCCTCGCTACGGGACGTCCTGCGCGGCGAGCGGATCACCGTAGAGATCTGCGATCTCGCCGACGCTGCATCATTGTCCGCGCTCGAGCTCGAGGATGTCGACGCAATCGTTCATTGCGCCGGTCTGTCGTCGAATTGGGGACCGCGGCGTGATTTCGAGCGCAACAATGTCACGGCAACGGCCAATCTGCTGGCGCAGGCGCAAAGATGGCACGCGCCGCATGTCGTTTACGTCTCATCGTCCAGCGTCTACTTCCGTTTCCGTGACGGGCTTGGTGTCAGCGAGGGATCTGCCCTGCCTGCACCCATCAATCATTATGCCTGGAGCAAGGCTGCCGCTGAGCAGCTGGTTCGCTCCACGTCCGATCTGTCCTGGACTATCGTCCGTCCGCGCGGGATCTACGGGGCGGGCGACAAGGCGTTGCTGCCCCGCCTTCTGCGCGCAGCAAAGCGCGGGCCGTTGCCGTCCTTCAACGGTGGGCGCGCGGTAATCGATCTCACTTATGTCGACGATGTCGTGGCTGCGATCGCCTGCATTCTCGGTGTCAAGGACAAGGCGTCAGGCGCGATCTACAATGTTTCCGGCGGTGAGGCGGTTTCGATCCGCGAGATCATCACCCGCAGCGCTGCGCTCGCAGGCGTCGATGTGCGCTGGCGCGAGCTGTCCTGGCCGGTCGCGCTCACCGCCATCCGTGCGATCGAGGGCTTCCACAAGCTGTTCCGACCGCAGGTCGAACCTGTCGTGACGGCCTATTCGGCGGGACTGCTTGCCTTCAGTCAGACGCTCGATCTGTCGGCCATCCGCAAGGATCTCGGCTGGACACCGACCGTCGATTTCGCCGAGGGTCTGCGCCGGACGTTCGGAGGAGAGTAGGCGGCATGAAGCTGTTCAACAGCGCGCATATCGATGTCTTCGCCGGTCTCGTCAAGCGCGGCGCCGGCTTAAGGCGCGCGCGGCTGACCGTGCGCTACGGCGTGATCGATCTCGGCGGGCGCGGGCTCTGCCTGGTCGATACCGGCGTTGGACCCGAGGTGACGCAGGGGTCGCGCAGTGCCGCGTTGCGGCTCTATAACGCGGTGCTCCGCCCGCAACTGAATGCCGACGAGGCGGTGGAGACGACGCTGCGCAATCTTGGCGTCGCGCCGGCCGATATCCGCCATGTCATCGTCACGCATTTTCATGCCGATCACGTGTCGAGCCTTCGGTTGTTCGCGAACGCCGCGTTCACGGCCTGGGGCGCGGCGGCGCGCGCCGTCATGGGCATGAGTACGGCCGCCGCCTTGCACAACGGGATCTTCAAGGAGTTGATCCCGCCCGACATCACGCGGCGGTTGACCTCAGTCGAAGAGTTGGCGCGCGTGCCGACCGGCACCGTGCTCGGCGACGGCCATGATCTGTTCGGCGATGGCTCTTATCTCGCAGTGCCGCTTCCGGGGCATGCCTTCGGCCATTTCGGCGTTTTTTGGCGTGAGGCTACCGGCCCCGTGATCTACGCCACCGATGCGGCATGGACGCGCGAGGCGCTGATGCAGGACAAGACACCGTGGATATCCAGTGCCATCGTGTTCGACGATCGCGATGCCGGCCGCGACAGTCAGCGCCTGCTCAGGGCGTTCGCCGGGCAGGGCGGCAAAATTCATCTCTGCCACGACGTCGACGAGCCGATATCGTGATGTCGCGGCTGGCTCTCGCTTCGGCCTATCTGCGCACGTGGTTGTTGCGGCGCTGGCTCACGAGCCGCAACAGGATCGAACGATGGCAGCAACCGCGCCTTGCGCGGCTCATGCACGATGCGACGCGGCAGGTCGCCTTCTATCGCGGCTTTCGCGACAAGGACTTGTCAGCTCTTCCCCTCGTCGACAAGCGCGAGGTAATGGCGCGCTTTCAGGATTTTAACCGTCTCGGTCTGATGGCAGCGCAGATCTGGAGCATGATCGATCGGGGCGAGGCGCCCAAAGGCTACGATGTCGGTTGCAGCACGGGTACCAGCGGGAATCAGGGCCTCTACCTGGTTTCTGACCAAGAGCGTTTCGTCTGGCTCGGCACCATTGTCGCCAAGGCGATTCCTCTCTCTTTGCTGCGACAGCACCGCGTCGCCGTCGTGCTCCCGCGCTCGTCGCGGCTTTACGACGCCGCGAACGAATCGAAATTGCTGAAACTACGCTTCGTCGATCTCAGGCTCGGCCTGCAATCGGCCGCCGAGACGCTCGCCGCGTTCAAGCCTGATGTCGTCGTTGCTCCGCCGAAAGCGTTGCGCTGGTTTGCGGAGAATGACGTCGCGATTGCGCCGCGCACGATGTTTTCGAGCGCGGAAGTGCTCGACCCGCCGGATAGGGAGGTGATCGAGCGCCGCTTCGGCCTGAACTTGCGGCAAATCTACATGGCGACGGAAGGCCTGTTCGGCGTCTCCTGCGAGTGCGGCACGTTGCATCTGGCGGAAGACGTCGTGCATTTCGAGTTCGAACCGGTAGCTGGCAGCCCCGATCTCGTTGTGCCTGTTGTGACCGATTTCACGCGGCGCACGCAGATCATGGCGCGCTATCGTATGAACGATATCTTGCGGCTCGATTCCAGGCGCTGCCCTTGTGGTTCGGCCCTGCAAGCCGTCGCGGAAGTGATCGGCCGTCGCGACGATGTCTTTGTTCTGCCGAACCGCGATGCGGCTAGGCCTGACGTCATGGTGACCCCGGATGTCCTGCGCAACGCGGTGCTGGCGGCGGACCGTAGCATCGACGATTTCCGTATCCGGCAGACGGGCGAAAACCGGATCGACATCGTCCTGCCGCTTCACGTCGGCGTTTCCGCCACTGAGGGCGTGCGCACGGCGGTGCTGGTGGCATGCACGCAGCTCGAGGCGCGGCCCGTCGTCGAAATGCAGCACGAGGCCCTGCAGCCGCGCAACGACGCAAAGCTTCGGCGCGTCGAAAATTGCTGGAAGCCGAGCACCGCATGAGAAAGACCATCCTCATCACCGGAGCCCGGGCGCCGGCCGCCTTGCATCTGGCGCGTATCTTTTATCACGCCGGCCATCGTGTCGTCCTTGCCGATACGTTCCGCTATCCGATGTCGCGGGCGACGCGGATGAAGCATGCCTATGAGCAATTGCCGTCGCCACGGCAGGGCTTTTCGGACTATTGCGCGGCTGTGGCCGCGCTGGTTGCGCGCGAAGCGCCTGACGTCATCGTGCCGACTTGCGAAGAGGTGTTTTATCTCGCAGCGGTCCGCGACATCAGAGGCATCGACATCAAGTTGTTTGCGCCGCATTTCGACCTGCTTGCAAAAGTCCACAACAAGGCGGATTTCGCCGAGGTCGCCATGGGGCTCGGTGCCGATCCGCCGCCGACCGTGCGGCTCTGCTCGCGCGACGACCTGTCTGTTATGCCGCAGCCGGAAGGCCTGGTCCTGAAGCCTGCCTGGTCGCGGTTCGGATCACGCGTGCTGATCCGCCCCTCGCGCGCGGCGCTCGATGCGCTTTGCCCGACCGCGGCCGATCCCTGGGTCGCGCAAGCCTATCTGCCGGGCGAGGAGATCAGCGCCTATGCCGTCGCGGTCAATGGTCGGCTGGCGGCGTTTCAGAGCTACAAGCCGACCTATCGCGTCGGCCAAGGCGCAGGCGTCGCCTTTGCAGCAGTCGCCGATCCCGTTGCGCGACAATTCGTCGACGGTCTGGTCGCGCGACTGAACTGGACCGGACAGATCTCGTTCGATTTTCGCCGCGACGCGCAAGGCGAACTGTACGTCATCGAATGCAATCCGCGCACGACGAGCGGCGTGCATTATTTCGGGCCGGCAGATGGTCTCGACAAAGCCATTCTCGAAGGACGCGACGCACGCGCATCGTCGACGGCGCCGATGATGCTTCCCTTGGCCATGCTGGCCTATGGCTTGCCAGACGCCATCCGCAATCGCGGCTTTGCACAGTGGCGACGCGATTTCGCCGGCATGCAGGACATCTCAGTCTGGCCCGGCGACCGCGGCCTGTTGTTGTCCCAATTGCGCGCGCTCGGCGAGATCGCCGTCCGCGCGCTGCGAAATGGCACGGGGCTGCTCGAGGCCTCGGTGCGCGACATCGAATGGGATGGCGAGCCGCTGGCGTGAGGCTCACAACTCCATGATGATGTCGAAAGGCGCATCCGCAACGGCGGGGCGCTCGCCACGCAAGATGGACTCGATACTTGGCCTGAGCACGTCGAGCCGGCAGATCACGGGCCGCGCGCCCGGCGGCTTGTTGTCTCGCGCAGCCGTGAGAATGCGTTGATCCTGACGCAGCGCGATCATGAACAGCGGCTTGAACAGCATTGCTTTGATATATCCGAGCCCGCCTTGCATTGGTCCCGCCAGCACGCCGAAGCCGCGAACATGATCGTCGTCCTCCTGGCGCAGATGAAACGTCGTCGACAGGTTGATGCGGTCGCGTCCCCAGAACTCGAGCTCGGCGATCCCAGGCGCGACGAAGCGGCCGACGCTGATCGACCGTTCGCCTTCGAGCAGCCGGCTGATCAGGCCTTCCTGCCGCGGCTCTCCCTCGTAGCGCGCTTCGACCCAGCCATCGCCGCCCGTCACCGATACCTTGACCTTCCAGCGTCGGCTGCTTAGTCCGCGCAGCAGACCGCTGTGGGTGAAATGGGTGTGGGTGGCGTCGAGAATGTTTTCGGCGACGTCGAGCAGCGTCGAGCGAACGCGATTCTCGACAACACTGCTCACAGTGCCCGGCCCTGACAGCACGCCTGCATAGGGTTCGCCGCGCTGGTCTCCCGGCGAAATGTAGATCAGGCCGTTCTGCTCGCGCACAGCATGCGCGGGCACCGCGATGGTCGGCGTCTGCTCCAGGAGCCCCGGCATGCTACGGCAGCGCCCGCCGCCGTCGAACCGCCAGCCGTGATAGGGGCACTCGATGGCGTCGTCGATCACCCGTCCCTGCGACAACGGCGCGAAGCGGTGCGGGCAGCGGTCAGTCAGGCAGTGCAGCGCCTTGCCGGACCGGAACAGGACGAAGGGCTGTCCGTCGAGCATGACGCGATGTGGTCTGGTGCCGACCTTGCGGCTCAGCGCAACCGCATGCCAGGTCGATGCCCTATCGGTCATAGCTCGAAGCTCCGCAGCACGGGAATGCCGGCCCGTTGCAATATGATCCGGACCGCAGATGCGGCCAATCGCGCCGTCGGCGCATGATGGGCGTTGTAGATGGCGGTATATTCCAGCGCCGCGACGCCGCCCCTGTTGCGCTTGAACGCGGCTGCGCCGGCGCTCATGTTGAACAGCATTTTTCGCTCGCGCGCCCGCTTCAAGGCCAGCGCCATCAGCATGCGATAGAGACCAGCCTCCTGCGGAAGGGTGGCGTCATAGCCGACGATTGGTGCTGTCATGGTTCGGCCGGAGTCGAAGAACGCGATCACACCGGCAAGCTGTCCGTCCGCGGCACGCAATCCCTGGAATTCGAGGATGCCACCCCCATGTGCCGCTTTCATGAACGCAGCCGTGTATTGCGGGTTCAGCCAAGTGTACTTCTCGAGATAGAGATACTGGTAGAGCGTCTGCGCGCGAACGAAATCGTCGTCGCGCAATTCCGCTGGCGCCACGCTCGCGAGACCGGAATCGTCGAGCAGCGCTCGGTCGCGTTTTTCGTCACGACCGGGTTTCGGCTCAGCGTTTCTGCAATCGAACATGTAGATCTGCCGGGCCGGATATAACCGGTAGCCGGCCTCGCGAAAGATCTGCATCGCCGCGCGGTCGCAAAAATCGTTCAAGGAGCGCCAGGCCACCACGTGAGCGGGATGCTGCTGCACGATCGCCTGCGTCGCCGCCAGCAGGGCTTCGAACGTGACGTCGGGGATCGGGTTGGTCGCGAGCAGCCAGTTGTTGATCTGTACCTGCCGGTCGAGCCCGGCTGCCCGGATCAGCGGATAGCCGAGCTTGAGCAGGCCATCCAACACGGTCGACAGAAGCCGGTGTTCCGAAAAGTGACGCAGCTCGTCGCGCGCATAATCGATATAGGCGACCGACGGGCAGCACAGATAGCAGGTCGGCTTGAGACCGCTGTTGATCGTGACGGGAAGCAAATGGGGACCGATCTGGCGCTGGCCGACCTGGGTGCTGAGATTGCTGATTGCGTTTTCGCTCGGCGCCGATCTGAACAGCTCGCATAGTGATAGTGTCTTCGCGGTAATTTCGATCTCGGTCACCGCGAAGCGCGCTCCTGTTCCGCGCCGGAGAATCCGGCGCAGCCGATCGTTTCAGCTGTTCGGATGGCGGTCAACGCATTGCCAGCGGCTTTGGTGGGTCACAGCGCCTCCAGCGCCGCGCGCGACGGGGCCAAGGGCAGCCAGTCGGGGATGCGACGCTTGGCAAGCCAGTAAGGCCGCCACAGCGACACCCAGCTTTCGCGATCGAGCGGCGCTGTTCCCCAGCTTCGCCGCTTGATCACGACCTGCGACAGATCGTGCTTGTGCAGCCATTGACGCGCCGCCCACCATAACTCGCGCGAGGCCTCGCTATTGCCGGGCCCCTTGAGCTGGACAATGTTTGGCAGCGGGTCGCGATAGCGACTGGCGATCTGCAACGTCGCGACGCGTTCGCCGTCCTTCCGTACACTCCAAACCCGGGTTTGATCATGCGCGAGGCCGTCGCCATAGGTCCGGAGGCAGTTCCGCATGGCCTTTGCCTCTTCAGTGATTGCGAACATCGAATCCAGCGGCAGGAATTCGTAACCCGCCATCCGGCCCGCCCGCAGCCACATATCGGCGATGGGCTGGCGCCCGAGATTTGCATGCAGGGCCACCGCGGTTTGCCAAT
This sequence comes from Bradyrhizobium sp. CCBAU 11434, assembly GCF_028128895.1. Taxonomy (NCBI): domain Bacteria; kingdom Pseudomonadati; phylum Pseudomonadota; class Alphaproteobacteria; order Hyphomicrobiales; family Nitrobacteraceae; genus Bradyrhizobium; species Bradyrhizobium sp. CCBAU 11434. The sequence goes on along the minus strand of NZ_LBJX01000101.1, from coordinate 106,039 downwards.
CACCCGCGGCCGAACCCGCGGCATCGATCCGCATGTCCGGCGTCCACCGTCGTTCGATCAGGTCATGCCCAGATGTCGCGGGCTCCGCGGAGAACCAGGCCCAAAGAGCGATGCGCCGCAACCGTGCGAGCGGTACCTGCCGTGGATCGCGGACGTATTCGCGGGCGATCCATGCCGCCAGCGGCTCATGCGCGAGCTCGGCGGCCTCGGCGACGAGCTGAAGCCATGTCGGCGCGAGCTTGGGAGAACGCGGAAGATGGTTCGCGATCTGTCGGCGGAAGAGCTCGCCGTCAGGCAGGTGCGGGATGGGGCGCACGAATGATTCCGGCGGTAACTTGCGCAGCCACATCGGCAGATTGGCCAATGCCGCGACTTGCGCGAGTGCGGCGCCGTCGATCACGGCTGCAACAGCGCAAACGGGATCGAGCCGGTTCCGCTGAACTGCCAGCGTGAACAGAAGCGCGGGAAAGCTCGCCGCGAGGTCGGCAAGGCGCGCGTGACGCAGGGCGAACGCGCGCACCGCTCCCTGGACGTGCGGATGATATCGCCGAAGCCTGCGTTCGAGCAGGTCGGAGCGCCCGGCCACCTGACAGGGGGCCGGCAGAAGATGGGATGTCATGCCAATAGGTTCTCAATCGCGGCGCCGATGGCCACGGCAGATGAGAGTTGATATGGGACTTTATGGTTCACCCGGGACATGGGTCCCGGGGAAGCGCGTCAAATATCGCGCCGCGAACCCGGGAAGCGTGCTGTCGTCGACATGGTCGCCTCCAAAAATGAAAATACGTGCATCCAATAGCTTGGCCTTGGCCAGGATGCAACCCGGGACTGCATCCTGCCTGCGCGATCTCCGCAACGGCGTGCAGCAATCTGCATACTGTCTCGGCTTCAGTGGTGGTGGTGGTTCATCAAAAAATCTGCCTTGATGCGCATCGGGACGGTGCGCGATGCGGCCGGTCGCCGCCTCCGAAGCTGCTGCTGGGCCTTTGGGGGCTTTGGAAATAGCTTGGCGGAGTGGCGATATGAGCGGTTTGGTGATCTCGGGCGGCCGGGTGGTGGATCCTGCGAGCGGGATGGATGCCATCGGCGACGTGGCCGTGGTGGACGGCAAGATCGCTGCAGTCGGCGCCTCGCTTGGCAGTGCCGAGCGGGTGATCGATGCGACCGGCCTCGTGGTCGCGCCCGGCTTCATCGATCTGCATGCGCATGGCCAGTCGATCCCGGCCGACCGCATGCAGGCGTTCGACGGCGTGACGACGACGCTCGATCTCGAGGCCGGCGTGCTGCCGGTCGGCTCCTGGTACGAGCGCCAGGCGAGGAAGGGCCGCGTGCTGAATTATGGTGCCGCCACCAACTGGGCCTTTGCGCGCATCGGTGCGATGACCGGCTCCAACGCAGAGAGCTCGCTGGAGGCGTTCGGCAATGCCATGCGCGACCGCCGCTGGATGGATAATGTCGCGAGCGATGCCGAGGTTTCAGGCATCCTCGATCGCCTCGCGCGCGGCCTCAACGAGGGCGGCATCGGCATCGGAATCTTGAACGCCTATGCTCCGGGCGCCGGCGTGCAGGAGTTGACTGCGGTGTGCCAGCTTGCCGCCAAGCAGAACGTGCCGACCTTCACCCACGTCGCCTACATGTCGCGCATCGACCCCGAGAGCGCGGCGGAGGCCTATATCCGCCTGATCGGCTATGCCGGCGCGACGGGCGCGCACATGCACATCTGCCATTTCAATTCATCGAGCAAGACCGACATCGAGCGCTGCCGCGTGCTGATCGAGAAGGCGCAAGCGCAAGGGCTCCCCATCACGGTCGAGGCTTATCCTTACGGCACCGGATCGACTGTGCTGGCGGCCGCCTTCTTCAGCGATCCGCAATTCGTCGAGCGCAACGGCACCGGCTATGACTCGGTGCAGCGCGTGACCGACGGCTACCGCTTCCACGACCGTGAGGAGCTCTTGAAGGCGCAAGCCGAAGAACCATCCTCATTGGTGCTCTGGCATATCCTCGACACCGAGCACAATGCGCATCATCGCGACCTCCTCGACATGTCGGTGCTCTATCCCGGCGGCGCGATCGCCTCCGATGCGATGCCGTGGACGACGTCGGACGGCAAGACCTACACCGGTGATGCCTGGCCGCTGCCTGATGACGCCACCTCGCATCCGCGCTCGGCCGGCTGCTTCACGAAATTCATCCGCGAATGGGTGCGCGAGCGCAAGACCGTGTCGCTGCTCGAAGGCGTGCGCAAATGCGCGCTGATCCCCGCAGAAATCCTGTCGCAGAGCACGCCCGCCATGCGCGCCAAGGGCCGCCTCGCCAAGGATGCCGACGCCGACATCGTCGTGTTCGACTACGAGAAGCTGTCGGACCGCGCGACTTTCACGGCGATGAACCGTCCGTCGGAAGGCGTGCGGCATCTCGTCGTCAGCGGTCAGCCGTTGATCACCGACGGCGTGCTGGATGGGGCGGCGCGGCCCGGAAAGCCCGTCCGCCGACCCGTCGTCGCGAGCTGATCCATGCCGGTCCCCATTCTCCTGGTGACGGGTTTTTTGGGGGCGGGCAAGACCACGGTCGTCAATCATCTGCTGGCTCACGCGGACGGACGGCGCATTGCCGCTGTCGTCAACGATTTCGGAGCGATCAACATCGATGCGGAGTTGATCGCAGGCGCAAGCGACGGCGTGGTCAGCCTTGCCAACGGCTGCATCTGCTGCTCGCTCGAAGGCGATCTGATCCGCACGCTCTCGACCTTGCTGCGGCGTGATCCCAAGCCGGAGTACATCGTCATCGAGACCAGCGGCGTCGCCGACCCCGGCGACATCGTCCGCAATTTGATGGATCCCGTGATCCTGCGCGAGGCGCCGCTCGAAACTGTGCTGTGTGTGATGGACGCGGCAACGCCGACGGCGGCGCTGGATGACGCGCTTCAGCGCTCGCAGCTGCGCGTCGCCGATATCGTGGCGTTGAGCAAGCTGGATCTGGCGGGCGAAGGCGCCGGCGTGCGGATGCGCGAGGCTATCCGCGCGCAGCGCGTGCCCGCATTGGTGGTCGATGCAAAGCACGGCGAGATTCCGTCCGCCTTGCTGTTTCCCGCCAGCGATCGTGCAGCCGTATCGCGCGAGCCAGGGCCGAAACGTCCGGCCGAAGAGCGCTTCGAGACGCTGAGCTGGACCTCCGACCGGCCACTCTCGCTGCCGCGCCTGCAGCAGGCGATCGGCAAGCTGGCGCCGAAGCTGGCGCGCGCCAAAGGCCTGTTCGAGACGGTCGAGCAGCCCGGCCGCCAGATGGTGTTCCAGTTCGCAGGCGGCCGCGCGACGCTCGCGCCAGGCGATGCGCCCGCGCCAGGCGTGCCCCGCGCGCGGATCGTCTTCATCGCCGAACTCGGTGTGCTCTCCAAGACCGAGCTCGACGCGCTCATGGACGGCTGTGTTGCTTCGCCTTGACGCAAGGCGATAGAGTCGATCGTGTCCATTGTCAGCCGCCGCCTGTCTTGCGGTGCCGATCCGAGGCCATCATGCTCCCGAAGAACTCATCCTCCCCCGCCGACACCGCTTTACGTCGCGCTGCCAAGCCGGTCATCGTCTATCCGGCAGGGTCAATGCCCGGGCCTGACATGGCCACGCTCGAATCCGCGCGGCAGACGATGGTCAAGACACACGAGCTGATCGTGCCGCCACGCGATGCCCGAGCCTTTCGCGCGGCGCGCGGGCAGTTTGTCCGCATCGTCAGCATCGACGGCCCTCAGGTCGGCGATCTCAATCTCTGGAACGCGCACGATCTCGCCGAGCGTTTCTTCAGCGGCAAGACGCGGGCGCTCCATGGCACGCATGTCGGCCTCGGTAACAGGCTCTGGAGCACGATGCCTTACCTGCGGCCGATCGCGACCATCAGTCATGATACGCTTGGTTGGTACGGTTTCGACGCTGACGGCGCCGGCATTCACGATGTCATCGGCACACGCTGCGATCCCTACACCAATCTCCTGCTCAACGGCACGGCTTACGATTTCTGCTGCCACTCCAACCTGTCGCGCGCGCTTGCCGCCGAATTGAAGGTCGATCCCGCCGCGGTCGAGCATCATGTCCACGATGTGCTCAACGTCTTCATGTGCACGGGCTTCACGCGGGACACGCATCAATATTTCATGAAGGCAAGTCCGGTCCGCCCCGGCGACTTCATCGAGTTCTTCGCGGAGATCGACCTGCTCGGAGCGTTGTCGGCCTGTCCCGGCGGGGACTGCAGCGCAAGCCATTCCAGCGATGCCGCGGCGTGCTATCCGCTCAAGATCGAGATCTTCGAGCCGGACCGGGCGACACTGAAGGACCGGTTCTGGCCGACGCCGAGCGCGTATCACCGTCACCACGGCGTGCCCGCAGGAGGCTGAGTCCTAATCCTCCACCGGTAATCCATCCCCGTGCGCATACCATTCCGCACGCGAGGCCCACTGCACATGCCGGTCGGGTGTCACGCCCAGCGGCTCGTCGAACGCGCCGGCATGAATGATTGCCTCGCGCCCGCTGCGCGTCAGATGCGGCATCGGGCTGCCGCAGGTCTTGCAGAACGCGGTGGCAAAGCTGCGCGCGTTAGGCAAATCGAAGCGCGCGACGGATGCTTCACCGCGCAGCCAGCGTAGCGCGGTCGCCTCGACGATCACCTCGCATGAATGCGCTGTACCGGTTGCCTTGCGGCAGCGCGAGCAATGGCAATTGAGGAAGCGATCGAACGGACCTTCGACCTCGAACGCAACCGCGCCGCACAAGCAGCTTCCCCGGAATGCCGTCATGTCACGCCTCCTTCCGCTATTCTCAAGAAGGTGACAGGTCCTCAGCGGTCACGCAAACTGAGTGATGCCGTGTCCGACCGACCAGTTCTCTGCGGGCGCGTCGAGCACATTGACGAACACATCTGCGGGGCGGATGCCGGGATTGTCGCCGAGCAGGTCCACGATCCGGCGGTAGAGCGCCTTCTTCTGCTCAGCGGTGCGCGAGGCGAACACGGTGATCTGGACCAGCACGGCGTCGTCGCTACGCTCGACGCCGTAGGCGTTGCCGCAGCGGAAATTTGCGGGCGATAGCTCGCTGATGGTCATGAACTCGTCGCCTTCGGGCACGTTCAGCGCCTCGCGCATGGCGCGATAGAGGCCGTCGAGGATTGCCTGCCGGTAAGCATCCGGCTTTCCGGCGCGCATCGAGATGTGGAGCAGAGGCATCGGCTGGTCCCTTTGCATGCGGAGCCGACCGGCCGGGCGCATGCAAGCGCCGGTCGTTCGGACCCATTGGCGAAAACGGGCTATCAATCCCGACTGGTTTTTGACACGATGTCCAGAAATCACATTCTTGACGTCGTGTCAAATATTGAGGAGTGTCAATTGAGGCCGCGCGAATTCGATCATGACGACGTCCTGCGCATCGCGTTCGACCAGTTCTGGCGCAAGGGCGTGCGCGGCGCCTCGTTGTCGGACATCGCGCGCGATGCCGGCGTTCAGCGCGGCAGTCTCTATAACGCTTTCGGAAGCAAGGAGGCGCTATTCCTTCAGGCCTATGCGCGTTACGCCGGCGATTACCTGCTCGGCCTGCAAAAGGCGCTTGGCACCGGCTCGTTGCGCAAGCGCCTGACGGCGTTCTTCGACCTCACCATCACCAATTTCCGCTCCGGCTCGCCGCCGCGCGGCTGTCCGACCACGCGGGGGCTGATGGAGCTTGGCGCGGCTGAAGGCGAAGGTCTCGACGAAGACGCGCGGAAGGCCTTTGCGAACCTGATATCGCGCATCACCGCGCTGGTTCAGGACGCAATGTCGGCGGGCGCCGGGCGCGGCGAGTTCAGCGGCGACCCCGCCGCCGCCGCGCTGCACATCATCACGGTGACGCGCGGCCTCGCCGTGCTCGAGCGCGCCTTCGATGACGAGCCCCAGCTGCGCAAGATCGCCGCCCATACGATCGACCTCGTGCTCGGCAAGGGCGGCCGCTAGGCAGTCAACGGTCTGCAAGCGCGTCGACCGCTCGCCTGGCCGCACTTTCCTGCCCGATCGCAGGGACGCTCGCTGCGCATTGGCCTGGCCCAAGGTGCGCTTATACCGAAATCAGGTCGGTCCCGTTGTCCGACTCGCAGGCGATGCCGAAGATCCCATGTCGGGAACCCGAATGCTTAAAGCTTTGCTAAGGGAGAGCAGGATAATCTGGCATATCTGCCCCGCCAAATCTTGCGAGCACCGATGATTTTCTCCCGCATCAGTTTCAAGCTGGTCCTCATTGTTGGCATCAGTCTTGTCGGCATGATCGCGCTGGCGCCGATCGCGCTGTCGACCTTGCGCAGCCAGATGATCGCCGACCGCCAGGCCAAGACGCAGCACATGGTCGATGTCGGCTACGGCATCCTGGCGCACTACCAGAAGCTCGAGAGCGACGGAAAACTCACGCGCGAACAGGCCCAGGCCGGCGCCATGGCGGAGATCAAGAGCCTCCGCTACGACAAGGTCGAGTATTTCTGGATCAACGACATGACCCCGAAGATGATCATGCATCCGATCAAGCCCGAGCTTGACGGCAAGGATCTCGCGGCAATGAAGGATCCGTCCGGCAACGCGCTGTTCCTCGGCTTCGTTGACGTCGTCAAGAAACAGGGCGCGGGCTTCTACAGCTATCTTTGGCCCAAGCCGGGCTTCGAGCAGCCGGTCGCGAAGATCTCCTATGTGAAGGGCTTTACGCCGTGGGGCTGGATCATCGGGACCGGGATCTATCTCGACGACGTCGACGCCGTGTTCCGCCAGGATGCGATGACCTTCGGCCTGGTGTGTCTTGCAGTGTTCGTGCTCGTGCTCGGCGCCTCCTTCGTGATCGGCCGCAGCGTGACGCGGCCGCTGGCCAAAATCACTGATCTCACTGAGCGCCTCGCTGCCGGTGACAGCGCTTTCGAGGTGCCCTACACCAACCGCGCTGACGAGGTCGGCGGACTCGCCAAAGCGCTGGCCGTGTTCAAGGACAATGCGTCGGCTGTGGGCCGGATGCACGCCGAGCAGCAGGAGACGAAGCAGCGCGTCGACGACGAGAAGCGCAGGACCATGGCCGATCTCGCCGGCAAGTTCGAGGCGAGCGTCCAGGCCGTCGTCCGCGACGTCTTCAACGAGGCGCGCGCGATGCAGCAGGCCGCGCAAGGCATGTCGGAGACCGCCGATAAGGCGACCGACCGCGCCAGCTTCGTCGCCACCGCCTGCCAGCAGGCCTCGAACAATGTGCAGACGGTGGCGTCCGCCGCCGGACAGCTGTCGGCCTCGATCACCGAGATCAGCCAGCGCGTTGCACAGGCTGCGACGGTCGCCGACAAGGCGGCCGCCGACGGCCAGCGCACCAACGACACCGTGCAGGGGCTCGCTCAGGCCGCCCACAAGATCGGCGAGGTCATCGACCTCATCAACCAGATCGCCTCGCAGACCAATCTGCTTGCGCTCAATGCGACCATTGAAGCCGCGCGCGCCGGCGAGGCCGGCAAGGGCTTTGCGGTGGTCGCGAGCGAAGTGAAGTCGCTGGCGAGCCAGACCGCAAAGGCGACCGACGAGATCGGCGCGCAGATCACCGCGATCCAGGCCGAGACCAACCAGGTCGTCGGCAATATCGAGAGCATCCGGGCCACCATCATGGAGGTCAACGAGATCTCCTCGTCGATCGCAGCCGCGGTCGAGGAGCAGGGTGCCGCGACGCAGGCCATTGCGCACAGCGTGCAGGAAGCGGCCTCCGGCACCGACCAGGTCTCGCAAAACATCTCCGGCGTCACCGATGCGACCGCCGAGACCGGCCAGGCCGCGGGCCGCGTGCTGCAATCGAGCGGCCGGCTGACCGAGAAGCTGCAATCGCTGGAGAACGAGGTCAGTGCCTTCGTTGCCGGCGTGCGGGCGGCCTAGTATGGTTGGGGGATGGCTTCGTCCCCCCACCGCATCCTCCTGATCAATCCGAACAGCAACGCGGCGACCACCGCGATGATGGTCGCGATCGCGAAGTCCGCCGCGGCCGAAGCTTTCGACATCATCGGCGCCACGGCAACGCGCGCGCCGATGATGATCGTCTCCGCGGACGCATTGGAGGCCGCCGCGTCTGAGGTCGAAGAGATCGCGCTCGCCCATCAAGGTTCCTGTGACGGCATCATCGTCTCGGCGTTCGGCGATCCCGGCCTCGCGGCAATCAAGGCGGAGATGAAATTGCCGGCGGTCGGCATCGGCGAGTCCTCGATGCTGGTAGCGGCCGAAGGTGGCCGCCGCTTCGGCGTCGCCACCACGACGCCGCTGCTGAAGGCGAAGATCGACGCGCTGGCCGACGCGCTGGGATTGCGCTCGCATTACACCGGCTGCCGCTTTGCCGGCCGTGATCCGCAAGAGTTGATGCGCGATCCCCCACGATTGCGCACGGCGCTGGCGGGCGCGGTCGATGCCTGCATCGAGCATGATCGCGCCGAGGCGGTTATCATCGGCGGCGGCCCGCTGGGTGAAGCTGCGCGCGACCTGCAGCCGATGTTTGCCGTGCCTGTCATTGCGCCGGTCCCGTCTGCCGTGGCGCGGATGATGCGGCTGATCAATACGTAGTTTTTCCGCGTCGCGGCATCGGCCGTGACGTGGAGAACTGTTTTCCTTGACATGACCTCTGCCGTGCTCGACCTGTAACGATGTCGATGGGCGGCCCGCGCATGCCCGGCGAACAAGAAAAGCAACACGGGACAACGTCATGAGTGCAGGCCTCAACGAAAAGGATTACCTCGCCACCTTGCACGGGCTGTGGGAGAAGGCGTGGCCCAAGGGCCTGCCGCGCTCGCCCAACTATCTGCACGGCGAAGTCCCCTTGACGGAATATCTGCGCGCCTGGGCCAAGCAAAGCCCCGATCGTCCCGCGGTGATCTTCTACGGTCACGTCACCACCTACGCTGATCTCGACCGGCAGAGCGACCGCTTTGCGGCGCTGCTGCAGGCGAAGGGCGTGCGTAAGGGCGATCGCGTCGCCGTCTTCCTGCCGAACTGTCCGCAATTCCACATCGTGTTCTTCGGCATCCTGAAGCTCGGTGCGGTCCATGTTCCCGTGAGCCCGCTGTCGCGTGCGTTCGAGCTCTCCTATGAGCTGAACGACACCAAGGCCGAAGTGATCGTGGCGCTCGACCAGCTCATTCCTGTCGTCGAGCAGGTGAGGGGCGAGGTGAGCCTGCGCGAGATCATCGTCACCAGCTTTGCCGATGTCGTGCCCGTCACGCCCACCTTTCCGACGCCGGATTCGATCCGCACGCCGCGCATTGCGGTTGCAGGCGCGACCGATCTTCTGCCTGCGCTTGCCGCGCTTCCCGCACCCCTGCCGCTGCCGCCGCCCGGCCTCGATGAGGTCGCCGCGCTCAACTACACCGGCGGCACCACCGGCATGCCCAAGGGCTGCGTCCATACCCACCGCGACATGGTCTATACGGCCGCCGCCAATTACGGCATCTCGCTGCTGTCGGACGAGAGCAGCACCTTCCTGTCGTTCTTTCCGGAGTTCTGGATTGCCGGCGAAAATCTCGGTTTGATCTTCCCGCTGTTTTCAGGCGCGACGCTGGTGCTGCTGGCGCGCTGGGATGCCGTCGGCGCGATGGCCGCGATCGACAAGTACAAGGTGACGATCACGGCGATGCCTGTCGACGGCGCGGTCGAGTTGATGGACCATCCGCGCTGGAGCGAGTTCGATCTGTCGTCGCTGCAACAGGTCCGCGTGGTCTCCTTCGTCAAGAAGCTCAACGCCGACTATCGCAAACGCTGGAAGGACCTCACGGGCACCATCCTCATGGAGGCGGCCTGGGGCATGACGGAGACCCACACCTCCAACACGTTCACATCAGGTTTCCAGGACGACGATTTCGATCTCAACAATCAGCCGATCTTCGTCGGGCTGCCGGTTCCCGGCGCCGAGTTCAAGATCACCGATTTCGAGACCGGCGCGCTGCTGCCGCTCGGTGCGGAAGGCGAGATCCGCGTGCGCACGCCCTCGCTGCTCAAGAGCTACTGGAACAAGCGGGAGGCGACTGCGGAGTCGCTGATCGACGGCTGGCTGCGCACCGGCGACATCGGCGTCATCGACAAGGACGGCTTTCTGCACTTCCTCGGCCGCCGCAAGGAGATGCTGAAGGTCAAGGGCATGAGCGTGTTTCCGCCGGAGATCGAGGCACTGCTCGGCCAGCATCCGAAGGTGCTGGGCTCCGGCGTGGTCGGTCGCGACGATCCCGACAAGGGTCAGGTGCCGGTGGCCTATATCCAGCTCAAGCCCGAGGCCGTCGGCACCGTCTCCGGCGAAGATATTCGCGCCTGGTGCGCCGAGCGAATGGCCGTCTACAAGGTGCCGGAGGTGCGCATCATCGACGCGCTGCCGTTGACCGCAACGGGCAAGGTGAAGAAGCAGGACCTCAACCCGAACCAGCCTGCTGCAGCCTGAGTGAGAGAGACGATGTCGTTCAAGAAACTCCTGATCGCCAATCGCGGTGAGATCGCCATCCGCATCGCGCGCGCCGCGGCCGACGCCGGCATCGCCACGGTCGCGATCCATCCCCCTGAAGATGCGCTCTCCCTGCATGTGCGCGTCGCCGACGAGGCGATCGAAATCCCCGGTCGCGGCGCACGGGCCTATCTCGATATCGAGGCCGTGGTGAAGGCGGCGAAAGGCGCGGGTTGCGATGCGGTCCATCCCGGCTACGGCTTCCTCAGCGAGAACGCGGCGTTCGCGAAAGCCTGCGCCGATGCGGGCATTGTCTTCGTCGGGCCGAAGCCGGCCGCGCTGGAACTGTTCGGCGACAAGGTGGCTGCACGGCAATTGGCAAAGCGTTGCGGCGTGCCCATCATCGCCGGCACCAGCGGGCCGTCGTCGCTGGAGGAGATCACCGCGTTCTTCACCTCGCTCGGCAGCAATGCGGCGATCGTCATCAAGGCGATGGCGGGCGGCGGTGGCCGCGGCATGCGCGTTGTGGAGAATGCTTCCGATCTTGCGGAGGCCTATGCGCGCTGCCAGTCCGAAGCCAAGGCGGCGTTCGGCTTCGATGGCGTCTATGCCGAGCGGCTGATCCGTCAGGCGCGCCATATCGAGGTGCAGATCATCGGCGACCGTCATGCTGCGATCTCGCATCTCTGGGAGCGGGAATGCACCATCCAGCGCCGGCATCAGAAGCTGATCGAGGTGGCGCCGAGCCCGTCGCTCAGCGACGGCTTGCGCGGCCGTATCATCGAGGCGGCGAAGCAGTTGGCGGCGGCCGCGTCGTACGACAATCTCGGCACCTTCGAATTCCTCATCGACGGCACCGCCGAAGACAGTTTTGCCTTCATCGAGGCCAATCCGCGGCTTCAGGTCGAGCACACCGTGACGGAAGAGGTGCTCGGCCTCGACCTCGTCCGTGCCCAGCTTGCGATTGCCGCTGGCAGCTCATTGGCTTCGCTGGGCCTCTTGCAAAGCGGGATTCCCAAGCCGCGCGGCTACGCCATGCAGCTCCGTGTCAACATGGAGACGCTGGACGAAACGGGGGCGACGCATCCGACCGGCGGCGTGCTCGCCGTGTTCGAGCCCCCGTCGGGCCCCGGCGTCCGCGTCGACAGTTTTGGCTATGCCGGCTACAAGACCAGCGCGGCCTTTGACTCGCTGCTCGCAAAAGTCATCGTGCATACGCCGGGCGAGGCCTGGCACGACGTGGTCGCAAAAGCCTCGCGCGCCCTGCGCGAGTTCCGGATCGACGGCGTCGTCACCAACATCGCCTTTCTGCAGGCGGTGCTGGCACATCCCGACTTCAAAACCAACCGCATCGCGACCGATTTCATCGATCGCAATATCGCCAAGCTGGTCGAGGCGGCGGACGGCGCGGCCAAGCCACTCTATTTTGCGGCGGCCGAGCGTGGCGGCGCGCAAGCCGCCGAGGCGCAGGTCGCGCAAGCGGTTCCTGAAGGTGCCGTGATGGTCGCGGCGCCCTTGCAGGGCACCATCGTCACCATTCAGGTCAAAGAGGGCGAGATCGTGCGCCCTGGCCAACAGCTCGCCGTGATCGAGTCCATGAAGATGGAGCATCTTGTCATGGCCGAGCAGGGCGGCCGGGTCATGAAGCTCGCCGCGGACGACGGCGTCACGCTGCTTCATGGCGAGCCGATCATGTATCTCGAGCCGCTCGATGTCGCGGCCGATCATTCGGCGGCGGAAGCCGATATCGATCTCGATCATATCCGCCCTGATCTTGCCGAGTTGATCGCCCGCCAGGCGAATACGCTCGACGAAAACCGCCCGGCTTCGGTCGAGCGCCGCCGCAACACCAACCAGCGCACCGCGCGCGAGAACGTCGCACAGCTCGTCGACGACGGCTCGTTCATGGAATACGGCAGCCTCGCCATCGCGGCGCAGCGGCGCAGGCGCAAGCTCGACGATCTCATCAAGAACACGCCGGCCGACGGCCTCGTCATGGGCGTTGCCACCGTGAACGCCGAAAAATTCAGCCCCGAGGCCGCGCGCTGCATCGTCGTGGCCTACGACTACACCGTGCTCGCGGGCACGCAGGGGCACATGAACCACAAGAAGATCGATCGCATGCTGACCCTTGCGGAAGACTGGCGCGTGCCGCTGGTGTTTTACGCCGAAGGCGGCGGCGGCCGGCCCGGTGACACCGACCGGCTCGGCATGACCGGGCTCGACGGCCCGTCCTTCGTGCAGTTCGCAAGGCTCTCCGGCCTCGTGCCAGTCATCGGCGTCGTCTCCGGCTATTGCTTCGCCGGCAACGCCGCGATGCTCGGCTGCTGCGACGTCATCATCGCCACCAGGAATGCCTCGATCGGCATGGGCGGCCCCGCCATGATCGAGGGCGGCGGCCTTGGCGTCTATCATCCGGCCGAGGTCGGCCCAGTCTCGTTCCAGTCGCCGAACGGCGTGATCGATATCCTGGTCGAGGACGAGGAGGAGGCGACCTCGGTTGCGCAGAAATACCTCTCTTACTTCCAGGGCGCAGTGAAGGATTGGGAGGCTGCCGATCAACGCCTGCTCCGGCGCGCCATCCCCGAGAATCGCCTGCGCGTCTACGACATCCGCAACGTAATCGATCTTGTCGCCGACAAGGACAGCGTGCTGGAGCTGCGCCGCGACTACGGCGTCGGCATGATCACCGCGCTGATCCGCATCGAGGGCAAGCCGTTCGGCCTGATCGCCAACAATCCGCGCCATCTCGGCGGCGCCATCGATGCCGATGCGGGCGACAAGGCCGCGCGGTTCCTCCAGCTCTGCGATGCCTTCGATCTGCCTGTTGTCTCGCTCTGCGACACGCCCGGCTTCATGGTTGGGCCGGAAGCGGAGAAGACCGCGATCGTCCGCCACGTCTCGCGCATGTTCGTCACAGGCGCAAGCCTCACCGTGCCGCTGTTCGGCATCGTGCTGCGCAAGGGCTACGGACTTGGCGCGCAGTCGATGATCGGCGGCGGCTTCCATGCCTCGTTCTTCACCGCGGCCTGGCCGACCGGCGAGTTCGGCGGCATGGGCCTGGAAGGCTATGTCCGCCTCGGCTTCCGCAAGGAGATGGAGGCGATCGCCGACCCCGAGGAGCGTGAGACTTATTACCGCAACAAGGTCGCCGAGCTCTACGCCAACGGCAAGGCGGTCTCGATCGCCTCGGTGTTCGAGATCGACAACGTCATCGATCCCGCCGAGACGCGGCGATGGATCATGGCGGGGCTTCGGTCGGTGCCGAAGCCGCCCGTGCGGACGGAGAAGAAACGGCCATGCATCGATACGTGGTGAGGGCAGTGCAGCAATAGCCTGCGTCCCGGTTCCCGATTGACATCCCCGCCTGTGGTGCCAGACTTTGCATCATAATACAGGGTGGAGACGTCTGCGATGGCCAGCCTTTCGGCCTCGAACCATGTCGCCCGTGTCTTGTCCGTGGCCAATCATGCGGCCGACGTCGACGCATCGTCGCGCATCGAGAACTCCTGGCGGCGCTGCCTGATCAGCCACAGGCTCGATCCCGCCCGTCAGGGCCCGCCGCAGACGCTCACCGAAGCCGAGATCCGCCACGTCGCCGAGCCGATGGAAGAGACCATCCGGCAGCTAACGCCCGAGCTCGACGATCTCGCCCGCGTACTGCGCGACGCCGGCTATTGCGTCAATCTGGCCGACGCCAACGCGACCATGCTGTTCAGCCGCCTGCCTGGAGAGGCCGACGCGCGGATGTTCATGGACTGGAAGATCTACACCGGTTCGAACTTTGCCGAGACCTTCGAGGGCACCAATGGTCTCGGGACCTGCCTTGCCGAGCAGAAGCCGATCCTGGTGCATCGCGACGAGCATTTTCGTGCGCAGTGGCACATGTTCTCCTGCGCGGTGGCGCCGTTGTTCGACCAGGCCGGGCGTCTCGCCGGCGCTGTGAACATTACCTCGTGCCGCGAGGATCTCGAACGCGCCGCGCATCAGCTCGCGCTCGCGGTGACCATGGAGGCGACGCGGCGGATGGAGGGGGCGATCTTCCGCGATCACTTCCGCAACGCCTGGATCGCGACCGTGCCCGGCGATGGCGGCAGCGGCCTGCTCGCCTATGACGAGGATCGTCGCATCGTCGGCGCCTGCCGCTCCGCCCGCGCACTGCTCGGCCTCACCGACGGCTTGATCGCCTCGGGCATCGACCTGTCGCGCTACATCAAGCTCGATCATGCGCGTAACGTCGACGAGGTCGTCGAGCTGCGCCGCGCCGACGGCCGTCCGCTGGGTCAGAGCCATGTCTCCCCGCCGCTGCGCGCAAAACCCTCTCCGCTCGGGCAAGATGCGTCCGTCGATCGCTTCGACGCGCTGCATCGGCTCGCCGGTCGCGATCCCGGCCTCATCAGAAGCGTGAAGCGCCTCCGGAGCATCGGCGATCACAATCTGCCGGTGCTGCTGCACGGCGAGACCGGCGTCGGCAAGGATGTGTTCGCGCGCGCCATCCACGCGGCCAGCAACCGCGCGCGCAACAATTACGTCGCGCTGAATTGCGCGGCGATGCCGGAGAGCCTGATCGACGCCGAGCTGTTCGGCTACGAGGCCGGGGCGTTCACCGGCGCGCGGCGCGATGGCTCGAAGGGCCTGATCGTGCAGGCGGATGGCGGAACGCTGTTCCTGGATGAGATCGGCGACATGCCGATCGCGCTGCAGACGCGCCTCTTGCGCGTGCTGGAAAATCGCGAGGTCTGGCCGCTCGGAGCGCTGAAGCCGGTGCCGGTGGATATCCGCCTGATCAGCGCAACCCATCGCGATCTCGGCCGCATGGCGGAGGAGGGGGCCTTCCGCGCCGATCTCTATTTCCGCCTGCGCGGCATGGAGGTGCGGCTGCCGGCGCTGCGCGAGCGCGCTGACAGGGATGACATCATCGCCCAGATCGCGCGCGAGGAGGCGCCGAACTGCCGCCTCTCGAGCGAAGCCTGGGCGCTGCTCTCGGCCTATCCCTATCCCGGCAACATGCGCCAGCTCCGCCATGTGCTGCGGCTCGCCGGCTGCACGGCGGAGGATGGCGTCATCACCGACGCCGATCTCGATCTGCCACCGTTCGGCGGGAGGGCTGCGGAGACCGATCTCGCAGCTGCCGAGCGCGCGACGATCGTGGAAGCGCTCCGCCAGCACGGTGGCCGCGTGACGGAAGCAGCGCGTGCCCTGAAACTCAGCCGCGCGACGTTGTATCGCAAGATCAAGCAGCTGAAGATCGAGACCGCGCGGTAGCGTTCGATCGCGTACGGCGGACGTTCTTCTCCTCTCCCCCTGTGGGCCTGTCGCGCAATCCATCAATTGTGTGTTTGAGAATGCCGGTGTTGTCCTCTAGCGTGGCACGGCGCTGACGCGGCCTTAATCGAGGCAGTATCGGAATCCCTCGAGCTCCAGCACGATCATGCGCAGATGCCTGCGCTTGGCCTCGATATTGGGCGCGTCACAGTCGACTGTCAGTACTTACGTCTCTTCGTGGCGAGCCTGACACCGGCCGACGATCGATCTTCAGCCCCACTCGCTCCACTCCGCTCCCACGGTGCGGGCGACTGTATTTCCGAAGGGATCGAAGTCTGACAGGATTACAATCCGCGGTTGAAGAGTCGAATAGCAGTCGCGCTGCCCTAACGCATCTGTGACCAGCGGCAGTGAGCCGGTTCACACACAAAAAGCCCAGCGTCGCCTAAATCAACGAATGCATTCTTCGGTCCACGCACCACTGTCGTCGACCGCGAATGATTTTCTGACAGAATATTTGGGTGTGCTGATGAGTATTGATCACGCGGCCGGCTGCAGCGGCCTTTCTACCCTGTTCAATTCCAGACGCGTCAGGTCAAGATGCACAAAAGCGGTAATGTTTTCCGGATGTTTGGTTGTCAACCTCATCTCAATGACCGGCACGGCGTCCGCTCACGTGAAGTGGTTCGTGCCATGCATCGTGTCCGACGATCCGCTGCCGGTTCAGGCAGTATTCACCACCATTTTTTTTCTGTTCTTGGCGCTGTTTCTCGCGATGTTTTATCTCGCCTGCGCGGCAGAGCAGACCACGTTCGGGCTCATGCTCTCAAGATTTCTGAATCACGTGACCGAGCCTCTGCGCCGTCGCGTCGATGACCTCTTGCGAGGGGCCGCGGCGGTGTTCTTCGCTTTGTTGTGGGCTCACGGCGGGCTCATTCTCACCCCGGAACTCGAAGCAAACAGTATCTGGCTCTCGGCCATTCAGTTGCTCATCCCGTTGTTTTTGGCCGCGCGGCCCACACTCCCGGCGGCGGGGGCAGCCATACTGCTGCTCTATGGCTATGGTGCCGCCTGCTATGGTCTGTTTCACATGCTGGACTACCCGGTCTTTCTGGGGCTCGGGGTGTGGTTCGCGCTTTCTGTATCGCACGACGCCAAACTGCTTGCTTTTCGTTCTGATTTCCTGCGGTGGACTGTCGCCCTGTCCTTGTTATGGCCGTCGATGGAGAAATTTGTGTACCCGGCCTGGGTCGCGGCGATCGCGGTAAATCATCCAGAGTTGACCTTGGGTTTCGATGTCTCGACTGTCGTTACCGCCGCCGGGATTGTGGAATTCGGCCTGGCTTTCGCGCTGTTCTGGACACCGTTGGTCCGACGTCTTTCCGCGCTTGCCTTGGTGCTGCTGCTTACCGCCGCAACTCTCGATTTTGGCAAGGTGGACGGCATAGGTCATTTGATGATCGTCGCCATACTTTTCGTGGTGTTCGCGGATCGAGAAGATCGGCCTGTCCAGTATCGTCCCGCGCTCGCTCCGCTAGTTAGCAGTATGGCTTTGCCGGCCACGCTCCTTCTCTACACCGGGGCTCACACGCTCTCTTACGCATCTTTGAGCGCCCCGATCGAGCCGCTCGCGGGCGGCGCGGCATTGCTGCTCCTCATCTTCCTTTGCCTGCGCCGGTTCACGGGACATCCGACCAACCGACGCGATAAGAGCGAACAGGACCCTGTCCGCCAAGTACCGCTCCGCGCAAGCATCCTGGTGGTTTCGCCCGATGCTGCGCCCGAAGTGGCGTTTGGCGGTGTCGCCCTGGCGGCTGTCGTGTTGATTGCGTTGGGCCTGCACGGCCATGAGTTGAAAGTTCCGCCCTCGGGCGCAAGCGTAGCACCTCGGCAGCAGCACTCGACATGAGCACCAGTGGCTAGCCTTTGCCTCTCCCCGCAAGCGGGGAGGGCGCGCACTGCCGATGCCTGCTCACGAAAAATCCGTCCAGCTCAAATGCCTCGAGTCGAGGTCGCCGACCGAAACGGTCTCACGTGTCTCCTGCGGCGTGTGGAAGCTGCTGCGCAGATATACCAGCGGCGTCGCCGTAGCCGAATGCGCGGCGCCCCGCACCTCGCCGACGAAGATCGAATGCGTCTTGGTCTCGAACTCCTGCGCCAGCACACAGTCGAACGCGGCGACGGCGTCCGTTAAAACCGGCGCACCGGTTGCACCCCGCGTCCATTGCCCGAACGCAAAACGGTCGTCGCCGTTGACGCCCTTCTGGCCGCTGAAGGTCAGCGCCAGCAGGGCGTGATCTTCGTGCAGGAAATTGACGGCAAACGCGCCTTCCTCGCGGATGCGGGCATGGGCACTGGCGTTGCGGTTGACGCACACGATCAGCGACGGCGGATTGTCCGACAGTGAGGTCGCCGACGTCACGGTCAGCCCGGTGCGCTTGCCGTGTTCGGCACCAACAGTGACGAGAGCAACTGCGCCTGCGCATTGGCGCATCGCCTGCTTGAAATCCTTTGCGTCGAGAGGTTTGGCGTCGGCCGTCACGCGGAAATCTCCGAAACAGTAGCGGGTGCGACACGTTCGCGCCGCACCCGCCATGCGTCAAGCCGCCTTCTTCGCGGAGCCGAGATGCTTCAAACGCGGCATCACCTCGTTCTTCAGCAGCGCGAGCGAGTGGTGCCAGGCTTCCGGCTTGTGCTTGTAGTCGAAGCCGAACACGCAGAGCACGCCGAAGCCGCCGACCTCGTCGTAGATCTTCTCGATCTTCTCGGCCACGGTCGTGGGCGAGCCGACGATCCAGTTCCGCTTGGCGCAATATTCGACCGTGACGTCGCTATCGGGCACATCAGGTGCGTGCTTCAGATAATCCTTGAAGCCGAAATGGCCGAGCAGGGGCAGGAAGTACTCGCTCATCATCCGGCCCATCATGTCGCCGGTCGAGAGCTTCCAGGCCTCCTCGTCGGTGTCGGCCACGAACACCTCGCGCACCAGGCGCCAGTCCTGCCGGTTCGGTTTGCGCCCAGTCTTGGCCGCACCGATCTCGACCGAGTCCCAATGGCTGCCGACATAGGCCGGGTTGAGATTGAGGCTCATCGGAATGAAGCCGCGCTCGCCTGCAAGCTTGAGCGTGTCAGAGTTCTTCGACAGCCCGGCAACGCCGATCGGCGGATGCGGCGCCTGCAGCGGCTTGATGTGCGGCTTGAGGAAGTCGAACATCGTGTCCGGCTTGGTCACCGTCCAGAACTTGCCCTTGTAGGTCCAGGGCGCCGGATCGCTCCACATCTTCAAGATGATCTCCAGCGCCTCGCGGGTCATGTCGCGGTTCTGGCCGCTCATGCCGTCGACGTTGAACATCGCCCAGTCGCTCGGCAGGCCCGAAGCCGCCACGCCGAAATTGAGCCGGCCCTCGGAGAGATGATCCAGCATCGCGACGCGGTTGGCGAGCTCGGCCGGATGGTGATAGGGCAGCAGGAAGCCGCCCGGTCCGATGCGCAGGCGCTTGGTCTGCATCAGGGCCTGCGCGATCAAGAGGTCCGGCGTGGGATTGGGTTCCCAGGGCGCGGTGTGGTGCTCGCCGATCCAGGCTTCCTGATAGCCGAGCTCGTCGAGCCAGCGCAGGACCTGCAGGTCCCAGTCATGTCCTTCCTTCAGGCCGCACTCCGGCGGATGCGAAGGCATCGTGAAATAGCCGATCTCCATGGGTTTCCTCATCTGATGTTGACGCGTCTTGCTGCGCGTTCGCTGGCTTGAACAGGAACAGCTTCAGCAAGCGGTGTGCCAGCGTGGGATGCGCCCGACCCACGCGAGAAAACGCTGGTTTAGGGCGGCAATTGTCGATATTCCCGGGGCAGATTTGCAAGACCCGTCTCATCGTCGCGAGACGGCGTCTCAGCGGTGAGACGAGGATACGATTCGAAATGACCGAACCCGCTTATGTCGCGGTGGACTGGGGCACCAGCAGTTTCCGGCTCTGGCTGGTCGATCGCACCGGTAAAGTGCTGGCCGAGCGCCGCAGCGATGAAGGCATGCTGGCGGCGGCCAAGGCCGGCTTCCCCGGCGTGCTGCAAGCCCATCTTGCTGCCGTCAGCGCGCCCGATCATCCGCCGGTCCTGGTCTGCGGCATGGCGGGCGCCAAGACTGGCTGGGTCGAGGCCGGCTATGTCGACACGCCGGCGCCGCTCTCGGCGATCCTGAAGCAGGCCGCCCGCGTGCCAGGCGAGGCGCGCGACATCCGCATCCTGCCCGGCATCGCGCAGCGCGACACCAAGGCGCCCGACGTGATGCGCGGCGAGGAGACGCAATTGCTCGGCGCGCTCGGTCTCGATGCCGCTGGCGAGGCGAAGGTCTGCATGCCCGGCACCCATTCCAAATGGGTGCGGGTCAAGGACGGCACTGTTGCGCATTTCTCGACCTTCATGACCGGCGAACTCTTCAGCGTCGTCTCGCGCGAGACGATTTTGTCGCTCGCGGTCGCCGGCGCAAACGAGGCCGAGGATGCCGCGAGCTTCAAGTCGGCGGTGAAAGCCGCATTCGAGGCGCCAGCTTTCGCCGCCAATCTTCTGTTCACTGCGCGATCGCGGCAGCTGCTGTTCGGCGGCACGCCGGCTGCGGCGCGCGAGACATTGTCGGGCACACTGATCGGCGTAGAGCTCGCGGCGGGCCTCTCCGGTAGCGTGCCGAAAACCGGCATCACGTTGATTGCATCGGGGCGGCTCGCGGCGCTGTACCGGCAGGCATTCGATGCGCTGGCGGTTACCGTGAACCCGATCGATGCCGATGAAGCGGTGCGCCGCGGCCTGTCGATGGCGGCAGCTGCGATCTGGACGCAGTAGAAGGATCCTTGAGATGAGCGTTCCCTTTCCGCCGATGAAGCGCCCCCTGGTCGCGATCCTGCGCGGCGTCAAGCCGGAGGAGACCGAAGCGATCGTCAGTGTGCTGATCGAGGGCGGCATGACCGCGATCGAGATTCCCCTGAACTCGCCGGATCCGTTCCGCTCGATCGGCCTTGCAGCAAAGCTCGCGCCTTCAGGCGTGCTGATCGGCGCCGGCACGGTGCTGACCACTGCAGAAGTCGATCGTCTCAATGACGTCGGCGGCAAGCTGATGGTCTCGCCGAATGTGGATACGCAGGTGCTCGCGCGTGCACATCAGTATGCGATGGTGACGCTGCCGGGCGTGTTCTCGCCGACCGAGGCGCTGCTCGCCGCGCGCTCCGGCGCATCGGGCCTGAAGTTCTTTCCGGCAAGCGTGCTCGGTGCCTCCGGCATCGCCGCAATCCGCGCCATCCTGCCGGCCGGTGTAATGATCGCTGCCGTCGGCGGCGTCTCCGACCAGAATTTTGCGGAGTACATCAAGGGCGGCGTGACGGCGTTCGGGCTCGGCTCCAGCCTCTACAAGCCTGGCATGTCGGCCGCCGATGTCGCCGCGCGCGCAAAGGCGACGATCGAGGCCTACGATCGGGCGATTGCGAAAGACTGACGCGGCAATAAACAAGCCGTGATGCCGTCACGCTCGTGCGTTGTCCTATCTTGCTGCTATAGCGAGATCAGGAGTCCGACATGGCGATCAACAACATAGCCGATCTGTTCGTGGCAACGCTCGAACAGGCCGGCGTCAAGCGCATCTATGGCATTGTCGGCGACAGTCTGAACGGTTTCACCGAGGCGCTGCGCCGCCGCGGCACCATCGAATGGATCCACGTCCGCCACGAAGAGGTCGCGGCGTTCGCGGCCGCCGGCGAAGCCGAGATGACCGGCAGCCTTGCGGTCTGCGCGGGCTCCTGCGGCCCGGGCAATCTGCATCTGATCAACGGCCTGTTCGACGCGCATCGCAGCCGCGTGCCGGTGTTGGCGATCGCCGCGCAAATCCCCTCGGCCGAGATCGGCGGCGGCTATTTTCAGGAAACCCATCCGCAGAACCTGTTTCGCGAATGCAGCCATTATTGCGAGCTGATCTCCGATGCGAGTCAGCTGCCTTTCGTGCTGGAAAATGCGATCCGCGCGGCCGTGGGCTTGCGCGGCGTTGCCGTCGTCGCGATGCCCGGCGATGTCGCGTTCCGCTCGCCGCCGAAGCGCGCACTGTCGACCAATCGCGGGTTGTCGCTCGCGGCACCCAAGGTCGTTCCTCAAGCCGATGAGCTGAAGGCGCTCGCCGACCTGTTGAATAGCTCGGAGCGCATTACCCTGTTCTGCGGCCGCGGCTGTGCCGGCGCGCATGCGCCCTTGATGCAACTCGCAGAGATCTTGAAGAGCCCGATCGTGCACGCACTCGGCGGCAAGGAGCATGTCGAATACGACAATCCCTATGACGTCGGCATGACCGGCTTCATCGGCTTCTCCTCGGGCTACGCCGCCATGCACGCCTGCGACGCGCTGGTGATGCTGGGCACCGACTTTCCCTACAAGCAGTTCTTCCCCATTGATGCGAAGATCGTGCAGATCGACATCCGTCCGGAAAATCTGGGCCGGCGTGCCAAGATCGATCTTGGCCTCGTCGGCGACGTCAAGCTCACCATCGAGGCGCTGTTGCCGCTGCTCGAGGCCAAGACGCAGCGCAGGCATCTCGACGACGCCGTCGCGCATTACAAGAAGGCCCGCGAAGGCCTCGACTCCCTCGCCAAGGGCACGCCCGGAGCCAAGCCGATCCATCCGCAATATCTGGCAAGGGTCATCAGCGACCACGCCTCCGAGGATGCCGTCTTCACGGCCGATGTCGGCACGCCGACGGTGTGGGCGGCGCGCTATCTCGCCATGAACGGTCGCCGCCGGCTGATCGGCTCCTTCGTGCACGGCTCGATGGCCAATGCCATGCCGCAGGCGATCGGCGCGCAGGCCGCGCAACCCGGCCGTCAGGTGATCTCGCTGTCGGGCGACGGCGGCTTCACCATGCTGATGGGCGACCTGATCACGCTGACGCAGATGAAGCTGCCGGTGAAGATCGTCGTCTTCAACAACGGCGTGCTCGGATTCGTCGCGCTGGAGATGAAGGCCGCCGGCTTCGTCGACACCAATGTCGATCTGGAGAATCCAGACTTCGCCGCGATGGCGCGCGCGATGGGCATCTTTGCGAGGCGCGTCGAGGACCCCGGCG
Source organism: Bradyrhizobium sp. CCBAU 11434 (assembly GCF_028128895.1). Taxonomy (NCBI): domain Bacteria; kingdom Pseudomonadati; phylum Pseudomonadota; class Alphaproteobacteria; order Hyphomicrobiales; family Nitrobacteraceae; genus Bradyrhizobium; species Bradyrhizobium sp. CCBAU 11434. Next base: position 83,257 of record NZ_LBJX01000101.1, on the reverse strand, counting down.
AGCTCCCGGGCGCGATGAAGGAGATGCTGGCCCACGACGGCCCGGCGCTGCTCGACGTCGTCACCGCCAAGCAGGAGCTGTCGATGCCGCCGACCATTACGGCCGAACAGGTCAAGGGCTTTAGCCTCTGGGTGCTGCGCGCGGTGATGAGTGGCCGTGGCGACGAGGTGATCGACCTCGCGAAGACGAACTTGCTGTCGCGCTAACTCCGCTTCACCGACGGCGCGGGCAGCTGCTCATGGCGGCGCTGGAAGCGCTGCCAGTGCAGCACGAGGCCGATGATGGCAGCCGGCACGAAGCCGAGCAGCAGAAGCCAGAGCGGCAATTCCTTCGGCGAGATGAAGGCGATGGCGATGTCAGAGATCAGCCAGAGCGCAGCGAACATCACCGCAAAATCCGTGCGCGGGCAGCGCAGGTAGTAGAACACGGCGGTGATGACAATTGCGGGCGCGATCGCAACCGCGATCATGACTGCCGTCAGTTCCTTCGGCGTCACCGCGTCGAGCACCATCGAGGCCAGCAGCCAGATGGCGGCGAACATGGCGATGATGTCGATCGGATGCCGCAAGCGAATACCTCTCGATGGAACGCGCTATGGTGGGGCCCCAACCTTCGACGTCGAGCCCGGTCCGTCAAGTAAAATACGCCTATTCCTCGTCGCTTCCCGGCGTCGGACGCAGCATGAAATGACCGAAGGCGGACGCGATCGGCTTGGCGGGATCGTCCTGCCAGGCCCGCGCCTCGAAGGCAACGATACGCCTTCCCTGTTTTACGATCGAGACATTGGCGATCGTGTCCAGCGCCCGACCGGAGCGTAAGTAGTTGATAGTGAGTCCGATTGGCTTGGGCAGCGTCGCGATCCCGAGCTCGCGCCGAACGCCAAAAATCGCCGTGGTCTCGAGGAACGCGCCAGTCATGCCGCCGTGGATCGCGGGTAGGATCGGGTTGCCGATGATTTGCGGCGAGAACGGCATTATCAGCGTGACGTCATCGTTGACACGAATGCCGAGGGCGCGTGCGAACGGACTGCGCGCGAACGGACCCTCCGGATCATCAGGCGCTTCCAGCGTCGGGATGCTGCGTGTGTCCATCCGGCGATCAGCCAGCATGTTGGTGCGGTTGGCACCGATCATGAAGCAGCCGGTCGCGGTCGCCACCGGATCGTCCTCTGACTCCTGGTATGCGGTGGAGCGCACGAAGGCGATCGAGCGCGTGGTGCGGTAGCAGACTGAATGCGCCTTGATGGCAAGCCCGGGCGTCGCCGGCTTCTGGTAGTCGATGCGCAAATCGAGCGTTGCGATCGCGCTGCTGCCGTCAAGCGCAAGCTGCACGGCCATGCCGCAGCTCTCGTCCAGCATCGCGGTGACGACGCCGCCATGCAGCACACCGGTTTCGGTGTCGCCGACGAAGACAGGGCGGTAGGGCAGGCTTGACCAGGCCTCAGCAGGCGCGAACCGGTCGAGCTGGAGCCCGCTGATATGGCCGTAATCGGAACGGCGGCCCTTGATGGCCTCGGCGAGTTCCTCGAACGGAAGCGTAGCGGCTGATGTAGACATGGAGATGTTCTAGACCAGTCGGGCGCCGCGCAAAACCCCGCTTGCGCCGCTGCGCGGCAGGTTTGGCCTCGACAGGGCCCGCTGAAGCAACGATGGTGGGCATCCGTTCCCTGCCCGCGAGGAGTACCCCATGGCCGATCCCGAAACACCCGCCGCCAACCAGGGGCCCGTCACCATTTCCACTTCGAGCTCGGAACGGGCGCCGATCATCTATTTCGACGGCGCATCCTGCTTCGGCCATCACAACGGCGCGATCCAGATCGAGCTGGCCGCAAATCTCCTGATGCCCATCGGTGCCGCCGTCAGGGTCGACGTGGTCCAGACCGCGCACCTACGCTGCAGCCCGGCCGCGGCACTCGCCTTGCGCGAAGCGCTCGACAAGGCGCTTGCGATGCTCAAGCTCGGCCAGCAGCAACCGGACGAGGCGATCCCGACGGTGAAGAACTGAGCAGGAACTGAGATTGACAGTCATCCGGCTTTGAGTCACTTTTCGTGCAGGTTGATACGACCTGCCGGTTGCACCCTCCGTGGTACGGTGAATGTATCGAGCCATCATCGGCCCCCTTTGCCCGAGCGACCGGGTCAGCAACGCAACCACCTGACACACCTGGATCGCTCATGCAGAGGAAGAACCGATGCGCGATTTTCGCGATGCCAAGGCTATGGCGCAGACCTTGCGCGAATCCCTGACCACCAAGGCCGTCACCATCAGTCACAGCGAAAGCCTCGAACTGGTGTCGCGGATGCTCGGCATTGCCGACTGGAATACGTTGTCGGCGCTGCTCCACGCGGAGCGGGGTGATCTGTCGGCGCCGCCTGCGAAGCTCAAGACGACAACGGCGTACTATCCAGCCGTTCCGCTCCGCGATCTCGTTCCGTTTCCGAACGCGACTTATCCCATGTTTGTGGGTCGCGAGAGCACCATCCAGGCTCTGAACCAGGCGTTTGAGGGCGGACGTGAGGTCGTGCTGGCGATCCAACGCGAGGCGGGTGTCGATGATCCCCGATTTGCCGATGTCTACGAGATCGGTGTTCTGGCCCAGCTGCTCGAACTCGAACCGCTTGGCGATGGTACGTTCAGAGTGCTGACTCGGGGACTTCGGCGTGTTGCGATAGGCAGCTTTGCCGTTGAAGCGGCTGCCTATCGGGCTGAGGCGGCGGACGTCAGCGAGGCAGCGGTTCGCGATGCCCGGGATCTGATCCGAAGCATCTATCAGCGTTTTCAGGACTACACGGCGGCGCACGGAATATTGGTGCCGGATATCTGGCTGTTCTTTGACCAAACCCGTGATCCCGGGCAGATCGCGGATATCGTCGCGACGCGAATGAAGTTGCCCATCAAGGACAAATACCAGCTTCTGGCGACGCTCGATCCCATGAAGCGGCTCGAGCGGATCGAGGCGTTACTCGACCTGCCGCAGCGCCCGGTTTCGGCAAGTTACATGGCCACGAAACGAAAGGCGCTCGAGTACGCTGATCGGCGTCGCCATCAATACGCGACGCTCGAGCATCTGCTGCTCGCCCTGACCGATGATGCGGACGCCTCCGCCGTGATGCGCGCCTGCGAGGCCGATCTTGGCAAGCTGAGACAAAGCCTGACGCAGTATCTCGACAACGAGCTCAAGCACATCGTGACCGAGGGCGGAAGCGCCGTGCCTACGCCGGCGTTCGAGCGCGTCGAGCAGCGCGCCGCGCTTCACGCCCAGGAAGTCGGCGATCCCGCAGTGACCGGCGTCAATGCCCTCGTCGCTCTCTTTCCGGAGACGCGAAGCCCTGCGGCTCGCATGCTCGCCGAACAGGGCGTGTCGCGCTTTCGCGTAGACAAAGCCATTGTACGAAATGCCGCCAAGGACAAAGGCTAGCGCGCGCGGCGGCGGCTTACGCCTTGGTCACATGCACCGACGGCGTCTTGCCGCCGTTCCACTTGCCGTCCAGCGCGCGCTCGATCTGGGCGGCGAGTTGCAGCAGCAGGCCGTCATTGGCCTGCTTGGCGATGGCCTGGATGCCGAGCGGCAGGCCGTGGTCCTGGGCGGCCATCGGCAGCGAGATCGCCGGCATGCCGCAGAGATTGCCGAGCGGCGTGAAGGCGAAGAAGCGCCAGAGATTGTCGAACCAGTCGAGCACGTCAGGATTGTCGGAGAGGGTGAGATATTGCTTCGTGCCCACTTTCGGCGTCGGCAGCGCCGTGATCGGCGTCAGGATCACGTCCCACTGCTCGAAGAAGCTGCCGAAGCCGCGCGAGGTCGTGTTGAACACGGCCTGCATCTTCGCACGGTCGGCGAAGCTGGTATGAAGCCCGGCTTCCCAGATCCGGATGTTCATGGGCTCGATCAGATCTTCCGGCGGGCGCTCCAGCCCGCGCGCGGCGAGCATGTTGGAGATCACGACCGAGAAATTCGAGATGTAGCAGGTGGTCTGCGCGGCGAAGGCGGCGCGGAAATCGAGTTCGGGCAGCGCGTAATCGACGTGATGGCCGAGGCCTTCCAGGAAGCGACCAGTCTTCTCCAGCTCGGCGGCGATCTCCGGCGTCGCGGTGTAATCGCCCCAGGTGTGCGACAGCGCGATCCGCAGCTTCGATGGATCGCGCTTGATCATCTCGCTGTAAGGCTGCGCTGTGGTCCAGAACGGCATGAACTCGCCCGGCGCAGGCCCGCGGGCATGATCGACGAAAGCCGCTGTATCGCGCACCGAGCGCGACTGGCAGCCCTGGATCGAAACGAGACCGGTGAGATCGGACATGTGCGGCGCCAGCGAGAACACGCCGCGCGAGACTTTCAGACCGATATTGCCGTTGACGCCGGCGGGAATGCGGATCGAGCCGCCGCCGTCGGTTGCGTGCGCGATCGGCACCACGCCGGCCGCCACCATCGCGGCGCTGCCCGCCGACGAACCGCAGGTGGTGTAATCGGTATTCCAGGGATTGCGCGTGACGTAGACAGCCGGATTGTCGGCCGAAGAGCACACCCCGAACTCCGGCGTCGTCGTGCGCCCGATCAGATTGAGTCCTGCCTGGCGGAATTTGCCGGTCAGGAATGTGTCGGCCGCGGCGCGATTGCCGCGCATCAACAGCGAGCCCATCTCCTGCAGCCGGCCCTTCATGGTCGGCCCGAGATCCTTCATCAGGAAGGGCAGGCCGGCGAAGGGCCCCGCGAGATTGGCGCCGTCCTTGGCGGGGTCGGCGATCGCGTCATCGAACAGCTCGACCACGCCCGACAGCGTCGGATTGACCTTGGCGACGGCGGCCGCGGCCTGCCGTGCCAATTCCTTTGCCGTCAGCTCACCCTTGCGGACGCGTGCCGCAAGGCCGACGCCATCGTGCTGCGCCCATTCGTTCCAGCTCATCGGCAAAGTCATGAAGTCAAAATCCCCTTGGATAGCGGCGCCACCTTTTTCGCAAGGACCCGCGTGAATCAACTGAGCCGGCGCGAGGGGCAGGGTTGCGCCGGGCGGAGGGGTTGCCTCTCAATCGGAGAGCCGCGCGATCACCGCAACCGGGCCGCCGCCGGCGGGGCCCTGGTGCTCGGCGCCGCCGGAGACGTAGACCGCGCCGGTAGCCGCAAGGCCGGCGATCAGTCCGCCGACCGCCGCGCGGGCGTGGCGTGTCGAGCTGATGTCGGTGTCCTCGAGCATTGTGTGGCGGAGGCCGCGCACGGTGCCGTCAGGCGAAGCCTCGGCCTTGGCGAGCACGTTGACGAGCTCGCGGCCGGCTTTTGCCGGCGCGCCAAGTCCGACACTAAGTCCGACGCTATTCAGCGCTTCTGTCACGGCAGCAGCATCGATCGCATCGCTCATCACGGCATGGCCGATCTCGAATTCGCTCGCTGATGCCCCCGAATTGCCGAGCACGATGACGACGTTGTGCATCAGCTCGATCCCTGACGAGGTCGAGGCCACCTTCGAGAACAGATCGTAGCGCCGCAGCACGTCCTCGTCGCGGACGTCCGCGGCGATCTCGCCGAGCGCGACTGCAACGCCGAGCGCGGAAGCGCCGCGCGAATAGGCCATCGAGCTGTAGGCGCTGATCGTCGCCGTCTTGTGGCCGCGCGCGGCGGCCGCCTCGACACGCTCACTGGTGAGCAGCGGGCACTTGATCTGGACGAAATGGACATCCGAAGCATCGCTGATGCCGGCATCTTCCATCGCGGCCTTCACCGCTTTGGCGGTCTCGGTGATCTGGGCGGAGCGGCCGAGCTCTTCGGGCAGGAAATCCCGGGTTTGCGCCATGCCGATGCTCAGGCGCTTGCCTGACATGTTTGCCGGGCGCTTCGCCTCGCGGCGCGTGAATACCGTGATGTGCGGGCTGAGCACGCCCTCGGTCCCGCCGGACATCACGAAGGCGATGCGTTGCTCGACCGCGTGCGGCGTCAGACCCAGCTTCGGCGCCAGCGCCGCGCAAAGCGCGGCGACGGCATATTCCCGGGTGAAATCGTTGACGCCGCCATTGCCCTCGGTCTTGCCGAGGATGGCGAGAATGGAGGCGGGATCAATCGCGCCTGAGCCGATCAGGCTCATGAGGCCGGAGACGTCGCCGGGACCCTTGGTGGCGATCTTGAAAACGCCGACCGACGTGGTGCGCATGGATGGTCCTCGTGGGCAGTTCGGTGGTCCGGCGCGCCCAACAGCCGTGGAAGCGGGGTGGATGTCAATCCCTGATGTTGTCCTGGCGAAAGCCATGTCCAATGCATAGAGGTCGAACACATAGATCATGTTGTTTTGGTCTCGTGCCCCGGACGCAGTGCAGCGCCCCTTCGGCGGTGCGCAGCAACGCAAGAGCGTTGCAGCGTGTCCGGGACACGAGCGCCAATACCCGCGACACCCCCATGATTGTGGCGAGATCGCATCGGTCTGGCAAAAAATCCTCTGTCGACGGTTGCGCGCCGCACCTTGATGAATCAACCTTGGTTGGTCCATAAGCGGCGTCCCGCGGCCCGATTTCGGTTTGCGTCGCGTGCATGGATGGAGAGGAAATCTCGCGTGGCAAATATCAACCAGAAAATTGCGCAGGAGCTTGGGGTACGGGCGGAGCAGGTCGAGGCGGCGGTGACGCTGCTCGACGGCGGCGCCACGGTTCCCTTCATCGCGCGCTACCGCAAGGAAGCGACCGGTGCGCTCGACGACGCGCAATTGCGCACCCTGGAGGAGCGCCTGGTTTACCTGCGCGAGCTCGAAGACCGCCGCAAGGCCATCCTCGAATCGGTCCGCGAGCAGGGCAAGCTCGATGCCGCGCTGGAAGCCTCGATCATGGCCGCCGACAGCAAGGCGCGCCTCGAAGACATTTATCTGCCGTTCAAGCCGAAGCGCCGCACCAAGGCGGAGATCGCTAAGGAAGCCGGCCTCGAGCCGCTCGCCAACCAGCTGATGGCGGAGCCCGCCAATGATCCCAGGATCGTCGCCGAAGCCTTCATCAATGCCGAGAAGGGCGTTGCCGATGCCGTGGCTGCGCTCGATGGCGCCCGCGCCATCCTGGTCGAACGCTTCGATGAAGACGCCGATTTGATCGGTGCCTTGCGTGAGGAGATGTGGACCAATGCGCGCATGGCCTCCAAGGTGCGCGACGGCAAGAAGACCGAGGGCGAAAAATTCGCCGACTATTTCGACTTCTCCGAGCCGCTGACGAAACTGCCGTCGCATCGCATCCTCGCGATGTTCCGCGGCGAGAAGGAAGAGATCCTCGATCTCCAGATCCAGGCCGAGGAAGCGCCGCCCGCCGGCGTTCCGGGCGCCTACGAGCTGAAGATCATGAAGCGGTTCGGCATCGCCGACCTCAAGCGCGCTGGCGACCGCTGGTTGATCGACACGGTGCGCTGGGCTTGGCGCACCAAGATCCAGGTGCACCTCAATATCGACCTGCGTATGCGGCTGTGGAACGCGGCCGAGACTGAAGCCGTGCGCGTGTTCGCCTCGAACCTGCGCGACCTGCTGCTGGCCGCGCCCGCCGGCACCCGCGCCACCATGGGCCTCGATCCCGGGTACCGCACCGGCGTCAAGGTCGCCGTGACAGATGCGACCGGCAAGGTGGTCGATACCGCCGTGATCTATCCACACGAGCCGCAGCGGCAGTGGAACGAGTCGCTCGCGATCCTGGGCAAGCTTGCGATCAAGCATCGCGTCGAGTTGATCGCGATCGGCAACGGCACCGCCTCGCGCGAGACCGACAAGCTCGCGGGCGAGCTGGTCAAGGGCCTCGCCGAGCTGAAGATGTCGAAGATCGTGGTGTCGGAAGCCGGCGCCTCGGTCTATTCCGCCTCGGCCTTCGCCTCGGAGGAGTTGCCCGGCCTCGACGTCACCCTGCGCGGTGCGGTCTCGATCGCCCGCCGGCTGCAGGATCCGCTCGCCGAGCTCGTCAAGATCGAACCCAAGGCGATCGGCGTCGGCCAGTATCAGCACGATCTCGGTCAGGCCAAGCTGGCCAAATCACTCGATGCCGTGGTCGAAGACTGCGTGAACGCGGTTGGCGTCGACGTCAACACGGCCTCCGCGCCGCTGCTCGCGCGCGTGTCGGGCGTCGGCTCGGGCCTCGCGCAAAGCATCGTGGCCCATCGCGATGCCAACGGACCGTTCAAGTCGCGCAAAGCTTTGAAGGAAGTGCCGCGGCTTGGGCCGAAGGCGTTCGAGCAGTGCGCAGGCTTTTTGCGCATCCTCGGCGGCGAAGACCCGCTCGATGCCTCCGGCGTCCATCCGGAAGCCTATCCGGTGGTGCGTCGCATCCTTGCAGCGACCAAGAGCGACATCAAGGCGCTGATCGGCTCGAGCGAGATCGTGCGTACGCTGAAGCCGAAGGATTTCGTCGACGAGACCTTTGGTCTGCCGACCGTCACCGACATCTTGAAGGAATTGGAAAAGCCCGGCCGCGATCCGCGTCCGGCATTCAAGGCCGCGGTGTTCAAGGAGGGCGTCGAGGAGATCAAGCATCTCCAGAAGGGCATGATCCTGGAGGGTACCGTGACCAATGTCGCGGCCTTCGGCGCCTTCGTCGACATCGGCGTGCACCAGGACGGCCTCGTTCACATCTCGGCGATGTCGAAGAACTTCATCAAGGATCCGCGCGAGGTGGTGAAGCCCGGCGACATCGTCAAGGTCAAGGTGTTGGACTTCGAGGTCGCCCGCAAGCGCATCTCGCTGACCCTGCGCCTTGACGACGAGGTCGGCGCCAAGAAGGACGCCCCCGGCATGCAGCGCGACAACGGCGCGCGCAATCCGGCGCGTATGACCTCCTCGGCCCCGCGCAAGCAAGAATCCTCCGACGGTGGCGGCGCGCTCGCCGAGGCGATGCGCCGCGCCGCGGAGAAGAATAACGGCAAGCGGGCGTAACTCCTTAACCTCTCCCCGCTCTTTGCGGGGAGAGGGCATGCATCCTGACTTCGGCGTCAGAATCTGGCGCCTTTGTAAGTTGAAGGAGCCTGTCGCTTCCTTTCATCTGAGCATCCTTGTGCGGCGCGGTCACCGCCGCACTGCAAGGAGGATGCTTCGATGAACAACAGGATTCTCAAAGGCCTCACTGCGGCGGCGATCGCCGCAGCGATGGCACTGGCTTCACCGGTGCTGGCCCGAGGCGGCGGCGGAGGCGGCGGTCACGGCGGCTTCGGTGGTGGTGGTGGCCACTTCACTGGCGGCGGCATGCACGCCGGCGGCTTCGGCGGCATGCATGTCGGCGGCATGGGCGGTGCGCACTTCGCCCATGTTGGTGGACCGGGCTTCGGCGGGGCTCGCTTTGCCCATGTCGGCGGACCTGGCTTCGGTGGCGTGCGCTTTGCGCATGCGGCGATCGGGCCGCGCTTCGTCGGCGGCGGCTGGCATGGGCGGCCCTTCATCGGCCGTCACGCCTTCTTCTTCCACCATCACCATTTCCGCCGTTTCGCCGTGTTCGGCGCGCCCTATTACTATTCAAATTATTACGACGACGGCTGTTGGCGCAGGAATTGGACGCCCTATGGGTGGCAATGGGTCAATGTGTGCGGGGACAATTGGTACTAGCATCGCCGGACCGCACCATTGTCGCGATCGCCACCGGGTGGTTCCGCTCAGCCCCGGAACGGGATAATCTGGTGGCGATCGTTGCGCGGAGTTCGTCATGACCGGAGGCCATCGCCGTATCCTCGTCGTCGAGGACGATCCGGAAACCGCAGGCCAGCTCGTCGAGGAGTTGACGACATCAGGTTATGAGGTCGATCTCGCCGCTACGGGACGTGAAGCCCTCAACCACGGCGCTGCGCGCGACTATGCCGTGATCACCATCGACCGTATGCTGCCCGACATCGACGGCATCGCCGTGATGCGGCAGATGCGCGACGACGGCGTTGCCTCGCCGTTCCTCATCATCTCCGCGCTCGGCGAGGTCGACGACCGCGTGCGCGGCTTGCGCGCCGGCGGCGACGATTACCTCGTCAAGCCGTTTTCCTTCGTCGAGCTGCTCGCGCGCCTCGAGGCGCTCGGGCGCCGCAGCGAGACCATCGCCAAGGAGACTATCCTGCGCGTCGGCGATCTCGCCGTCGACCTGATCGCGCGCAATGCCAGCCGCCGCGGCCGCAAGATCCCGCTGTTGCCGCGCGAATTTCAATTGCTCGAATATCTCGTGCGCAATGAGGGGCGCGTCGTCTCCCGCGCGATGCTGCTCCAGCACGTCTGGGACCTGCATTTCGATCCCTCCACCAACATCATCGACGTCTATGTCGGACGCGTCCGCCGCAAGGTCGACGATGCCCAGGCCTATCCATTGATCCACACCATCCGCGGCATCGGATATTGCCTCCGTGCTCCTGGTTAATACGCTCCGTTCCTCGACCTTCCGCCTGGCGCTGATCGCGATCGCGATCTTCGGCCTGATCGTCGCGGCGATCATGGCCTATGTCTATTTCGGCACGCTTGCTTATGTGCGCAGTCGCGTCGGCGATATTGGCGACCACTCTGGCTTCGTCGCGATGCTCGAGTTGGCGATGATCGCGGTCGCCGTGCTGCTGGTCGTGCTGTCGGGCGTCGCGGCAGTGCTGGTGACCCGGCGCACGGTCGGGCGGATCGAGGAGATCAATGCCACCAGCCGCGCCATCATGCTCTCGGGCCTCGACCGGCGCATTCCCCTGCGCGGCAGCCATGACGAATGGGACCGCGTCGCCGAAAACCTCAACCAGATGCTCGATCGCATCGAGACGCTGATGGGCGAGGTCAAGCAGGTCAGCGACAATGTCGCCCACGATCTGCGCACGCCGCTGACGCGGATGCGCGGCCGGCTGGAAAAGGCCTATCATGCCCCGCGCAACGATGAGGCCGATGCCGCCCTGATCGGCGACACCATCGCAGACCTTGATGCCGTGCTCGGCATGTTCGCCTCGATCACGCGGATCTCGGAGATCGAAACCCGCGCCCGCCGCAGCGCGTTTCGCCCACTCAATCTGGCCGAGATCGCCGGCGAGGTCGTCGAGCTCTACGATGCTGCCGCCGAGCAGGTCGCAACGCGCCTGAGCCTTACTGGTGATCGCGAGGTCGCCGTGACAGGCGACCGCGACCTGCTGTTCGATGCCATCGCCAATCTCGTCGACAACGCCATCAAGCACGGCCGCCCTGGCGGAAAGGTGACGGTGATCTGCCATGGCGCCGACAGCGGCGCCTCGATTACGATCGCGGACGATGGCGAGGGCATTCCGGCCGACCAGCGCGATCATGTGTTCAAGCGCTTCTACCGCCTCGAGCAGAGCCGCTACACCCCGGGCAACGGCCTGGGTCTGAGCCTGGTCGCGGCCGTGGCCCGCCTCCATGGTGCCGAGATCGTATTGCATGACAATGATCCGGGCTTGAAGGTCCGGCTCGACTTTCCTCCGCATCGGTCCGGCACCCAACTTGCATGATCGCAAATGGATCGAGTGAAAGTTTTGCCATGTCCCGCCCGCCAGATCTCGTCATTGCCAACGCCCGCCTGCGCAGCCGCGAGGTCGTCGACATCGCGATCACCGACGGCGTGATCACGGCGATCGGCGACCGGCTCGATCAGGCCGCGCAATCCGTCATCGATGCCAGAGGCGGCCTGGTGACGCCGGCATTCGTCAATCCGCATTTGCACCTCTGCAAAGTTTGGACCTTGCCGATGATGTCGGAGGCGGCGCTCGAGGCCTATCAGGGTGGCGGCATGAGCGAGGCGGCGAAGGCAATCGAGCTCGCGGCAGCGGTCAAGAGCAAGTACGACGCGTCCTGGATCATTCCGAACGCACGGCGCGCGGTGGCGCTTGCGGCCCTCCACGGCAATCTCCACATACGTGCCTTCGCCGATGTCGATGCCAAGGCAAGGCTCGAGGGCGTCAAGGCGCTGCTCGCCATCCGGGAGGAGTTTCGTGACATCGTCGAGATCCAGGTGGTCGCGTTTCCACAGGATGGCCTGTTGCGCGAGCCCGGTGCCGACAGCCTGATGCGCGAGGCGATGGCATCAGGGGCCGATGTCGTCGGCGGCATCCCCTGGATCGAAGCGAATGAAACGGACATGCGTCGCCATATCGATTTCTGCTTCGACCTTGCCGCCGAGCATGGCGCCGGCATCTCGATGCTGCTCGACGACGTCGGCGATGCCGATATGCGCACGCTCGACATGATGGCGCGTGCCATGATCGCGCGTGGCATGGAGGGCCGGGCGCTCGCCCATCATTGCCGCGCCATGGCGCTCTATCCCGAGAGCTATCTTCGCGAACTGATACCCCTGCTTGAGAAGGCGCGCGTCAGCGTCATCAGTGATCCCCACACCGCGCCGCTGCATGCGCGGGTCAAGGAGCTGCTGGGCGCCGGGATCAATGTGGGCCTCGGCCAGGATGATATTTCCGACGCCTATTATCCGCTCGGCCGCAACAACATGCTGGAGGTGGCGTTCCTGGCCTCGCACCTGCTGTGGATGACGAAGAAGAGCGAGTTCGAGACGCTCTACGACATGATCACGACGCGCGCCGCTATGGCGATTGGCCTCGAGCGTTACGGCCTCGGCCTCGGTTGCGCCGCCAATCTCGTCGTTCTCGACCAGGGCGACGTCACTGAGGCATTGCGCTTTCATGCGCCGCCGCGCGTCGTCATCAGCCACGGCCGCGTTGTCGATACCGACCGCATGCGCGCGCTGGCGGAGGCGGCCGTTGTCCCCTGAGGCGCGCTGCTCACAGCTCGATCACGCCGCGGCGCGCCGCATGCGCCACCGCATCGGTACGGCCGGTCGCATCCAGCTTGTCGAGCAGCGAGCCGACGTGGAATTTCACGGTATGCACGGAAATATTGAGTTGACGTGCGATCATCTTGTTGGAGGCGCCTTCGGCCATCAGCGCCAGCACGTCGAGCTCGCGCTGCGTCAGCGCGATGTCCTCGGGCATGACGCGCGGATCGCGGGCGACGATCGTCGCAATGGCGGTCTCGCCGGGCGCAGCAAGACGAAGCCCCGCGACACTGCCGAGCAGCGTCGCGAGGCGGTCGGCCAGGGCTGGATCGTCGATCTCGAGCGACAGCACGATGTCAGGCGTGGTGTCCGCGCTCACGCCTCGGGCCTCTCGCCGATCGTGACCCTGAAGCTCGCCGGTTCGCCGCCACGGCGGACCGCGACGTCGACCACCCGGCCGACGCTGGCAGGTCCCAGTGTCCGCAACAGCGCGCGCACGCCGGAAAGCTTCTGGTCGTTGACCGCCACGATCACGTCGCCCTGGCGGATGCCGGCCGTGGCGGCGGGACCTGTCTTGTCGACATTCATCACCATCGCACCGATGCCGTCATCGAGCCGCAGCGGCTGCAGGCCAAGCCCGAGATATCCCCGCGCGATGCGGCCACGCGTCTCGAGCTGGGCTGCGACGCGCTCGATCGTCACGGTCGGGATCACCAGCACGCGCCGCGGTCCGAGCACGGCCATGCCGAAAGGCTCGCCCGAAGCATCGACAGCAAGGCCGCCCTCCTGGCTGGGCCGCAGGCGAACATCGAGCTCGATCCGCGCATCGATCTCGCCACCGCGCAAGGAGCGCCAGGCCTGGCCTGAGACGGACACCATGCCCAGCGCCGCACTCGGCGCATCCCTGTTGGTGGCGACCACGACGGACAGCGCACCGGAAGCAGGCACGGTCGTGGCCAGCTTGACCGGAGCGACGCTGGTATCAGCGCGCAGCAGGGCGATATCGGTCGTATGGTCGCGGCCGACGATCGAGGCGGAAACAGTGCTGCCGTCGGGAAGGCCGATCTGGACGTCGCCCTCGTCCGCCAGCGCCTCGTCGGCGGTGACGATCAAACCGGGCTTCCAGACGAAGCCGGTCGATCGGGAGCGATGCGAATGGACTGACACGACGGACGGCGCGATGCGGGCCACGACATCGGCGAGCGCTGATGACAGCGAGGTGAGAGGGGTGAGGTCGGTCATGGAAGGCTCCTTAAGCTGTCCTCAATCTGGTACCTCGCGAGCAATTGCGAAACTGGCCGGGTGGCCAGTCCTTATCTCGCCACGGCCGACGAACATGTGATTGGGAGCCCCTCACGGGAACGTGTAGCAATCTCCCAATTGCGCCTGACGGCCCCAAACGATTTTCAGCGAGCTCCGACCGATGACCATCGACCTCACCCGCCGCACCCTGCTTCGACTCGCCGGCGCCAGCTCGCTCGCGATGGCTGCGGCCGGCGCGGCGCGCGCCGAGGGCAATCCGCAAGGCGGTGGGCCGACCTATGCCAGCCGCACGCCGATGCGGATCGGCATGGTGACGCTGCGGGTGAAGAATCTCGACAAGGTGGCCGATTACTACCGCGACGTGATCGGGCTCACCGTGATGGAGCGCTCCGGCAGCGCCGCGAAGCTCGGTACGGCCGGTATCACGCTGCTGATGCTGGAAGCCCGTCCCGACGCCGCGATCGAGCCGCGCAATGCCGCCGGCCTCTATCACACCGCCTTCCTGATGCCGACGCGAAAAGACCTCGCGCGCTGGTTGGTCCACGCCGCCTCGCATCGCGTGAAACTGTCGGGCTTTGCCGATCATCTCGTCAGCGAGTCCGTTTACCTCGACGACCCCGAAGGCAACGGCATTGAGGTCTATGCCGACCGCGATCCCTCGCAATGGCAGTGGAGCGAGGGCAGTGTGAAGATGGCGACCGACGAGCTCAATATTCCGGACCTGCTGTCGCTGACCAACACGCGCGTCAGTGATTATGCCAAGGCGCCGGACGGCCTGCGCGTCGGCCATATGCATTTGCGCGTCGGCGATCTCGCGCAGGCGCAGGGCTTTTACCACGGCGCTGTCGGCCTCGACCCGACCCGCAGCCGTGGCGGCGCCGCGTTCCTGTCGTCGGGCCGCTATCATCACCATCTCGGCATGAATGTCTGGCAGAGCGAGGGCGCCGGCCAACGCGACGACGCCATGACGGGGCTCGACTGGTTCTCGCTGGTGACGGAGAAGCAGGACATCCTCGCCGCGCAGGAAGAGCGCCTGCGCAAGGGTGGTGCGCGCGTCGCGCAGCTGCCCGACGGCGTCGAGGCGATCGATCCCTGGGGCACACGGGTGCGGCTGCTGAAGGTGTAAGCGGCCTGCTCAGAGCTCGCGATAGGCTCGCTCGCCGGTTTTTGGGCGCATGAACACGGCGATGAGCAGTTTCGGTTCATGGTCGCTGCGAAGAGGTGGACGGCGCGGGGGCGAACGACCCCCGCATCGTTAGTGATGCACGTTCAGCCGCGTGCCACCGGGTTGATCGAGACGTCGGCGCCGGCGTGCTTCTGTGCGGCCTGGAAACCGGCTGTGATGCCTTGCTCGACGGATTTGCGCACGTTTTCGTCGGTGATCTGTTTCGCCACGTTCGACACCGCCGCCAGGATCATCGCATCCTGGAACAGGGCCGGGTAGTTGTGGGGATCGGGGCCTGGCTTGCCCCAGTTGATCGGGATCTGATAGATCGGCAGGAAGAAGCAATGCCGGTGGCCACCGAAGTTGATGCAAATTTCCATGGCTTGACTCCTCGCTAAGGGATCGCTGCGCTCTCTGTCCGCAGCGTCCGCGACGCTAGACCCGCCTGCCGGAGTCCGATGTGAAGTCGTTCACACCGAAAGGATGCATAAGATCGCGTCAAGTATTTTTGATTGTGAGCGCCGAGACGTCAGTCTGACTGACGTACGCAGTCGTCAATGATTGATCAATGCCAAAGCCGCGGTCGCGCCGCCGTGCCAATGATGTTGTCCCAGCGGTAGGAATAGCCGATGCCGACGATGTAATCCGGCGAGTTTCGGTTGAGACCGAAGGCGAGATGAAAATCGATTTGCTCGGTCCGGTCTAGGAGATAGCCACCGCCGACATTGAGCAGCGCCGTGCTTGCGCCGCGCGTCGGGCTGTCGCTGACATATTCGGCGAACAGCGCCAGCTTCTCGCTAACCTTCCGCTCGACCACGAAGGTCGCTTCGGTGGTCTGGCGGTTGGTCAGATCCGATGGCCGGAAGAAGCTGGTGAACATGCCGCTGATGCCCCAGCCGCTGCCGAACTCGTAGGACCAGGGGACTTGCAGATAGGGCTGAAAGCCTGCGCCTGTGATCGCGGGTGTGCCGGTCGGCAGGCCGACGCCTGCTACCATCGAAAGGTTCGCCGGCAATCCGCTGACCTGCCATTTCACAGCGGGGGTGACATTGGTAAAGCCGGTGTCGACCGAGCCGGTCAGCCGTCCGACATGGCTCGGAATATCAACCAGCACTTCGAGGCAGGGCGCGATACCAAAACGGAGACGGCTGTTGCTGCCGTCAAAGCCTTTGCCGGCGCTCTGGCCTGATGTGTTGAGGCCATTCTCGATCTGGATACTGCCATCAGGCACGACCAGGCTGGAATTGGTCACATCAGGACGGTCAGTCGCGATCTCGGATTGCGGCGAGGGGCATTCACCGGCTTCGGCCATGCACGGGCCCAGCGCGACGACGAGGAGGCCGACGCAGCACAACGAAAACCGCCAACGCTGCAGGACAAATCCCAAAACCACAAATACGCTCTTCGAACGCCGATCGCTTGCTGGCAATAAGACCCCATGCTAGCACGCGATGGACCGCGCGCCTGCCAGACTGGACTGAGCTTCCCCCGGATTTATTCCCGACATGACCGATTTTCGCGGCGTCTTCCCCTATCTCGTCTCGCCCGTTAGCGCTGACGGCACGGTGAGGACTGCTGTGCTCGCAAGGCTCTGCGACGACCTGATCGGCGCCGGGGTGCACGGGCTGACGCCGCTGGGCTCGACCGGCGAGTTCGCCTATCTCAATGCCGCGCAGCGGATGGCAGTGGTGCAGACCACGATCGAGGCTGCAAAGGGCCGCGTGCCCGTAGTGGCAGGCGTCGCTTCCACTTCGACAGCCGATGCTGTGGCGCAGGCGCAGGCCTATCAAAAGCTTGGTGTCGACGGCATCCTGGCGATCCTCGAGGCGTATTTCCCGCTCAATGATGCCCAGGTCGAATCCTATTTCCGCAGCATCGCTGATGCCGTGGACATTCCCGTCGTCATCTACACCAATCCGCAATTCCAGCGCTCGGACCTGACCCTGGACGTCATCGCGCGCCTCGCCGAGCATCCGCGCATCGGCTACATCAAGGACGCCTCGACCAACACCGGACGGCTGCTCTCGATCATGAATCGCTGCGGCGATTCCCTGCGCGTGTTCTCGGCCTCCGCCCATATTCCGGCCGCGGTGATGCTGATCGGCGGGCTCGGCTGGATGGCGGGACCTGCCTGCATCATCCCGCGCCAGAGCGTTGCGCTCTACGATCTCTGCCAGGCGGGCCGCTGGGACGAGGCCATGGCACTGCAGCGCCGGCTGTGGCGCATCAACGAGGCCTTCGCCCGCTTCAATCTTGCGGCCTGCATCAAGGCTGGCCTTGCGATCCAGGGCTACGATGTCGGCGATCCCGTTCCGCCGCAGGCCTCGCTCACGGCCGATGCGCGCAAGGTGGTGGAGGCGGCGTTGCGAGAGCTGACCTGATCGTCATTCCGGGCATGACGAAATCGAAGACACCCAGGACGAAACCGCCGCTGGTCTGACCTCAATTGGTCCGCTAAAAGGCAGCCCGCATTTAAGATCTCGAGGACCCTACGGAATGAACATTCTTCCCGGCAATTTGCGTTTCGGAGCGGGCCAGCCCGTCAAGCGTTTGGAAGACCAGCGATTGCTCACCGGGAAGGGGCAATTCATCGACGACAAGCCGGAAGACGGCGCGCTGTGGTTGCACGTGCTGCGATCGCCGCATGCGCATGCGAAGATCGTCGCGATCGACACCAGCGCAGCCGCATCGATGCCCGGCGTCACCGCGATCTACACCGGCGCCGATCTGATCAAGGACGACGTCGGCACTATTCCGACGCTGAGCATCTTCAAGCGCCCGGACGGCAAGCCGATGACCGTGCCGCCGCGGCGACTGCTCGCTCATGACGTCGTGCGTTACACCGGCGAGGCGGTAGCGGCAGTGGTGGCTTCGTCGCGTGCGGAAGCCCAGAGCGCGGCCGAGGCGATCGTGGTCGAATACGATGTGCAGCCGGCCGTGGTCGATCCGGTCGAAGCCGTCAAACCCGGCGCGCCCGTGGTGTGGCCGGAGGCGCCCGACAACATCGTCGGCGCGATGAGCTATGGCGATGCCGCCAAGGTCGACGAAGCCTTCGCCAAGGCCGCTCACACGGTCGAGCTCGATCTCGTCAGCCAGCGTCTGGTGCCGTCGGCAATGGAGCCGCGCTCGACCATTGCCGAGATCGACAAGAAGTCCGGCCGCCTGCTGCTGCATGTGCAGTCGCAGACCCCGGCCTCGACCCGCGACGTGCTCGCCGAAGCCGTGCTGAAGCGTCCCAAGGACAGCGTGCGCGTGCTGGTCGGCGATATCGGCGGCGGCTTTGGCCAGAAGACAAACGTCTATCCCGAGGACGGCATCGTCGCCTATGTCGCGACCAAACTGAACAAGAAGATCCGCTGGCGCGGCGACCGCACCGACGAATTCGTCGGCGGTACCCACGGTCGCGATCTCACCTCGACCGCCTCCTTTGCACTGGACGATAAGGGTAAGGTGCTAGCGTATCGTGTCACCTCGATCGGCTGCACCGGCGCCTATTCTTCCGGCGCGGCCAATATCATTCCGCTGGTGCTCGGGCCGTTCGTGCAGACCGGCGTCTATGATTTGCCGCTGGTGCATTTCGAGGTCAAGTCGGTGATGACCCACACCGCGCCGGTCGGCGCCTATCGTGGCGCGGGTCGACCTGAAGCCGTTTTCATCGTCGAGCGCCTGTTTGACGCTGCCGCGCGAAAAATCGGCATGGATCCGCGTGCGATCCGGAAAGTGAACTACATCAAGCCGGCGCAGCTGCCCTACACCAATGCCGCCGGTCAGGTTTACGATTCCGGCGCCTTCGCACACATGCTCGATCGCGCCGTGAAGCTTGCGGACTGGGACGGATTTGCCGCGCGCAAGAAGGCCGCGAAGAAGAAGGGCCTGCTCTACGGCCGTGGCCTCACCTCGTACATCGAATGGACCGGGGGCCGCGCTCACACCGAGAAGGTCACGCTGCAAGCGACCTCGCAGGGCCGCGTCGTGCTGCATTCCGGCACCATGGCGATGGGGCAGGGCTTGCAGACCACCTACACCCAGATGATCTCCGACACGCTCGGCATCGCCATGGACAAGATCGACGTCGTGCAGGGCGACACGGATCTCGCGATGGGTTTTGGCAGCGTTGGTTCGCGCTCGCTGTTCGTCGGCGGCACGGCCGTGGCGGTCTCCTCCAACGATCTGATCCAGAAGGCGCGCGAGAAGGCGGCCAACGTGCTGGAGACCTCGGTCGAGGACATCGAATACCAGGGCGGCATGCTCACCGTGGTCGGCACCGACCGCCGCATCAGCCTGTTCGATCTCGCCGAAAAGGAAACCGGCGCGAAGCTCAGCGTCGATTCCGAGGGTGAGGTCGACGGGCCGAGCTGGCCGAACGGCACCCATATCTGCGAGGTCGAGATCGATCCTGAGACCGGCGTCTCCAAGGTCGTGCGCTACACCACCGTCGACGATGTTGGCGTTGCCGTGAATCCGATGCTGGTGACGGGGCAGATCCATGGCGGCGTCGCGCAAGGCATCGGCCAGGCCTTGTACGAAGGCGTGTCGTACGATGCCGATGGTCAGCTGCTCACCGCGAGCTATCAGGACTATTGCATTCCGCGCGCCGACGACGTTCCGCCGATCGTGGTGACGCTGGATGATTCCGCGCCCTGCCGCACCAATCCGCTCGGTGCCAAGGGCTGCGGCGAATCCGGCGCCATCGGCGGCCCGCCCTGCGTCACCAACGGCGTGATGGACGCGCTCGCTGAACTCGGCATCACTCAGCTGAATACTCCGCTGACGCCGCAGAAGATCTGGAAGGCGATCAAGGACGCGAAGACGAGTTAGTCGCGTCCGGCCGCTGCCGCATACTCAGTGTCGTCCCGGCGAAGGAGATTGCAGCGATAGTTCGGGCTAAATCCCCAGCATCATCTTCGCGATGATATCGCGCTGGATCTCCGAGGTGCCGCCGAAGATCGTATAGGCGCGGCCATTGAGATATTCGGGCACCGCCGTCAGCATGTCCTCGGGCAGCGCAGGCTCGTGGTTGAGCTTGTAGAGCGGGCGCATCGGCTCGACGGCGAGTGCGTCATGGCCGATCACGTCGACCCCTAACCGCGTTACGGCCTGCCGGATCTCGCTGTTGCGCAGCTTCAGGATGGATGACACCGCGCCGGGATTCTGCCCGGTCTGTAGCGCCGAAAGCACGCGCAGCTCCGTCATTTCAAGCGCGTCAATATCGACCTCGACCTCGGAGATGCGCGTCGCGATGTCGGGGCTGTCGATGGCGCGTCCTGTGAGATCGGACTCCGCAAGCTCGGTGATCGCACGCAGCCCTTCACGCAGTTTGGCCGAGGCAATGCCCGAGCCGCGCTCGAACTCGAGCAGATATTTGCCGTAGGTCCAGCCCTTGCCTTCCTCGCCGACGCGGTTGGCGACGGGCACGCGCACGTCGTCGAAGAACACCTGGTTGACCTCGTGGTCGCCGCCGATGGTGAGAATGGGGCGCGTCGTGATGCCAGGCGTCTTCATGTCGATCAGAACAAAACTGATGCCGTCCTGCTGCCGCGGGCCATCGCTGGTACGCACCAGCGCGAACATGCGGTTGGCATGGTGGGCGTGCGTGGTCCAGATCTTGGTGCCGTTGATGATGTAGTCGTCACCGTCGCGCACCGCCCGTGTCTTCAGCGAGGAGAGGTCGGAGCCGGAGCCCGGCTCCGAATAGCCCTGGCACCAATAATCCTCGCCGGAGAGAATCCGCGGCAGATAGAAATTCTTCTGCTCAGGGCTGCCGAATCCGATGATGACGGGGCCGACCATCTTCACTCCCATCACATTCACATTCGGCACGCCGGCCCGCGCGCATTCGCTCTCGAAGATCCAGCGCTGCGCCGGCGTCCAGTCGGGGCCGCCGTGGTCGACCGGCCAGCCCGGGGCGCCCCAGCCGCGGCTGTGCAGCGCGCGCTGCCAGGCCATGCCGATGTCGGGGTCGGAGAACACCGACGGCGTCAGCGCGGTGGCGCGCTTCATCTCCTCGGTGAGATTCTTCGCGATGAAGCTGCGCACCTCGCTCTGGAAGGCGCGCTCTTCGGCATTGAACGACAGGTCCATGATGCCCTCCTCTCAAGCTGAAACGGTGCCGCGTCCAAGCTGGGCGTGGCGGGCATAGTGGTGCGCGCTGCCGCCGAACAGCGTGTCGAATGCGACAAGCCGCTTGAAATAGGCGCCGACCTCAAGCTCGTCTGTGACGCCCATGCCCCCGTGGAGCTGGATCGACTGCTCGCCGACGAAGCGGCCGCATTTGCCGATCTTCGCCTTCGCGGCTGAAGCTGCGCGGGCCCGCTCGACTGGTGCGCTATCGGCCTTCAACGCGGCCCGCAGCGCCATCGAGCGGGCTTCGTCGACCTGGATCGCCATGTCGGCGAGGCGATGGCGGATCACCTGATTGGCGGACAGCGGCCGGCCGAATTGCTTCCTGATCCTGGTGTACTCGAGCGTGGTGTCGAGCAGCGTCTGCATGATGCCGACGGCTTCCGCACCAAGCGCAGCCATGGCGCGATCTACGGCCCATTCGATCGCGGGCAGCGCGTCCTTGCCGTCACCGAGCAACGTGTCCTCCGGCAAATGCAGGTCGGACAGCTCGATGTTGCAGGCGCGCCCGCCGCCGAGGCGCGGATAGTCGGAGATCGCAAGGCCCTGCGCCGTTGCCGGCACCAGAAACAGGCCGATGCGCCCCGACGGTCCGTGATGATCGTGCAGATGCGCGGAGACGATGATCTCGTCGGCGGCATGGCCGTCGAGCACGGCGATCTTGCTGCCGGCGAGGCGCCAGCCCTGCGCCGTCTTGGTGGCTGATGTCGCGACGTTGGCGAGATCGAACCGCGCGGCGCGCTCGGAATGCGCGAAGGCGAGCTTCATCGAGCCGTCCGCGATCTTGGGCAGGCTCGCCTGCTTCTGCGCCGTGCTGCCGCATCGCTCGATCAGCGCGGCCCCAAGCACGACCGTCGCGATATAGGGCTCGGACACCAGCCCGCGACCAAACGCTTCCATCAAGATGCCGATCTCGACCGGCCCGCCGCCGAGCCCGTCAAACTCTTCCGGGATCGGCAGCGCCAGCCAGCCCAGCTCGGCGAACTGCTTCCACACCGCAGGGCTGAAGCCGAGCGGATCGCTCGCCATCTTGCGACGATGGTCGGCATCGTAGCTTTCGGTCACGAAACGATCGGCGCTCTCGCGCAGCAGCCGTTGCTCGTCACTGAGATTGAGATCCATGGCGTCTACTCCGCGGCTGCCGGCTTGCGCACGGAGGGATGCAGTCCGGATGGATCGACCACCATGCCGAACTCCTGTAGATTGTGGGCGTGACAGAGCTGATGCAGCGCAAAGGCCTGGTCGATCGCAGCCGGCTGGCCCATCACATCGACGGAGCGGTTCACGGCTTCCTTGGTCAGCTTCAGCGCGAAGGACGGCTTTGACGCGATCCGCCGCGCCAGCTCCAGCACGCGCGTAGACAGTTCCGCGCGCGGCACGACCTGATTGACCATGCCGAGCTGATGCGCCTCCTGCGCGCTCCAGCTGTCGGCTGTGAACAGGAATTCCTTGGCCTTGCGCGGGCCGAGCTCCCAGGGATGCACGAACCATTCGACGCCGCAGACGCCCATCGTCACGACGGGGTCGCAAAACTGCGCATCGTCGCTGGCAACGATGAGGTCGCAAGCCCAGGCCAGCATGAGGCCGCCGGCGATGCATTTGCCGTGTACTTCCGCGATGGTCGGCTTGGCGAGATTGCGCCAGCGCCGCGTGATCTGGAGATATATTTCCTGCTCGCGCGCAAAACGGCCGTGAGCGTTTGGTTCGGCAAAGCCGCCCCAATTTCCTATCGGCGGAAAATCGATGCCGGCGGCATTCTTGGCCCCGGAGCGCAGATCGTGGCCGGACGAGAAATGCGGCCCATTGCCGGCAAGGATGATCACCTTGACCGCATCGTCCTGTACCGCGGCGTCGAAGGCGGCGTTGAGGTCGTAGGTCATTTGCAGGTTCTGCGCATTGCGCGCGTCCGGCCGGTTCATCACGATCCGGGCGATCGCCGGCTCCGGCCGCTCCACCAGGATGGTCTCGAACGAGGACATGGCGCGCCTCCCTGTATTCTTCGTCTTGTTGGCCAAGACGTCTTGCTTGCCAAGAGTTGACTATGTCGCGTGGTGATAGGCAAGGGGCTTGCGTCAGCCGGCTGCTTGTCGCGCCGTCCGCTGGGACATCTGGCGTTGTATGCGCTCGATCTGATAGTTTGCAGGCCGATTCCACCAGGAGAAATTTGATGCGCAAGATCCTGACCGTGCTGGCGGCGCTGGCCTCGCTCAGCCTCACCAATTGCGGCTACAACGCAATCCAGAGCCAGGATGAGCAGATCAAGGCCAACTGGTCCGAGGTGGTGAACCAGTATCAGCGCCGCGCCGATCTCGTGCCCAACCTCGTCAACTCGGTGAAGGGCTTCGCGCAGCAGGAGAAGGACGTGCTGCTTGGCGTCACCAACGCCCGCGCCAAGGTCGGCAGCATCCAGGCCACGCCCGAGGTCCTGAACGATCCCGCCGCCTTGCAGAAATTCCAGGCAGCACAAGGCGAGCTCTCCAGCGCGTTGTCGCGCCTCCTCGTGGTGACGGAGAATTACCCGCAGCTGAAGTCGGATGCGCTGTTCAAGGATCTGATGTCGCAGCTCGAGGGCACCGAAAACCGTATCACGGTCGCGCGCAACCGCTACATCAAGTCGGTGCAGGACTATAATGTCACCATTCGCTCCTTCCCGAGCAATCTCACGGCGGTGATGTTCGGCTACAAGGAGAAGGCCAACTTCACGGTCGAGAACGAAAAGGAGATCTCGACCGCGCCGAAGGTCGATTTCAACGCGCCCGCGCCGTCGAAGTAAGTGCGTCCGCCCCCGATGCGCGCCCCACCCACCACTGTCATTCCCCGCGAAGGCGGGGAATCCAGTACGCCGCGGCTTCTCGATGATCCACTGGCGTCTCTGGAATACTGGATCGCCCGGTCGAGCCGGGCGATGACAGCGAGGGGGTGGCGGGCGGTCATTGTATTCGTTTTGCTGCTCGGCTGGACGTTTGCCGCCTTCGCCAACGTCGCTGTCCCCCAGCTCACCGGCCGCGTGGTCGACCGGACCGGCACGCTGTCGGGCAGCGATATCGCCGCACTGTCGCAAAAGCTCGGCGATTTCGAAAAGCGCAAGGGCAGCCAGATCGCGGTGCTGATCGTGCCGACGACGGACCCGGAGACGATCGAGCAGTTCTCGATCCGTGTCGCGGAAGCGTGGAAGATCGGCCGCAAGAAGGTCGACGACGGCGCGATCCTGGTGGTCGCCAAGAACGACCGGCACTTGCGCATCGAGGTCGGTTACGGCCTGGAAGGTGCGCTCACCGACGTCACGTCGCGTCGGATCATCGACGAGGTCATCACGCCGAAATTCCGCGAGGGCGATTTCGCCGGCGGCATCTCCGCGGGTGCCGAGCGGATGATGCGCGTCGTCGATGGCGAACCGCTGCCGGCTCCCTCGCGCAGCGTGAACTTTGCCAATCTGGACGACATCGGGCCGGCGGTCCCGTTCGTCCTGTTTGCCTCGCTCGTCGTCGGCGGATTTTTGCGCACGCTGCTGGGACGATTGCTGGGCTCGGTCGCGACCGGGAGCGCGATCGGAATCCTGGCGCTGCTCATTCTCGGATCCGGGGCGTTGGCCTTGCTCGCCGGGATCATCGGCTTCGTCTTGTCCTTCATTGCCGATCTGTTTCCGGCATCCACAGGGCCCTCGCGCGGCGGGTCGTGGTCGAGCGGCTCCTCGTCCGGAGGCTGGAGCAGCGGTTCATCATCCAGTGACAGCGGCAGCTTCAGCGGAGGCGGCGGCAGCTTTGGTGGCGGCGGCGCCTCGGGGAGCTGGTAGTCATGGGCATCGGGCGTATCACCAGGCATCTCCTTCAGCACCATTGGCGCGCGAAGCAAGTGTTTCCGTACGATGTGCTCGACCGCATCGAGCATGCAATCAAGCAAAGCGAAACGACGCATTCCGGTCAGGTCCGCTTCGTCGTCGAAGGCGCGCTCGACGGCCGGCCGCTGTTCCGCAATCAGCACGCCCGCGAGCGCGCGCTCGATGTGTTCTCGCATTTGCGCATCTGGGACACCGCGCATAACAACGGCATTCTGATCTACCTGCTGCTTGCCGACCGCGACGTCGAGATCATCGCCGACCGCGGCATCGACGCAAAGGTGGGCGCCGCGGGCTGGGAGGCGATCTGCCGTGCGATGGAGGCGGAGTTCAGGTCGGGCCGGTTCGAGCAGGGCGTGATCCATGGCGTTGCGGCGGTGTCGCGGGAGCTGGCGAAGTATTTTCCGCCGCGAGGGCCGCATCCGAACGAGTTGCCGGATAAGCCGGTGGTGATGTAGCCCCGATGTCGTCCTGGCGTTCGCCAGGACGACATCGTGTATCAATCATCCAGCTTATTCAAATCCCTTACCGACTGCATAATCGGCTCGAAATTCGAGCGCGCGTCCAGTGCGTCGAATAATTGCGCGGTATCTTCCAATAACCCGTGCGAGCGTGCGATGGCAATGCGCACGTCGTCCTGCGGCGTGTCCGACAGCCGTCCGTGCCCCGATAGCAGGATCTTGGTGTTCAGCCCCTTGATGCGTTCCAGCGACTGGATGTAGTCGGCGATGCTGCCCGAGCCAAACACGCCGCCCATCACGCCGCCAGGCATCAAGGTGTCGGCGGCGAACAAGAGGCCCTTGTCCTGCTCGAACAGGGTGATGCAGGCCGATGTATGGCCCGGCGTGTACATCACGTTGAGCCGGAAATTACCGAGGTCGATCAGATTGCCTTCCTCGAGCCAGATGTCGATATTAACAGGCACGTCCGGCTCGTTGAACATCTTGCGCAGCATCGAGAAGTCGTCGCGCAGCATGATCTTGTTGGCGGCGAGCCTGTGAGCCGCGACATAGGTGCGGCGCTCGTTGAAGTGCCAGGCCGCACCGATATGGTCGAGATGCTCGTGGCTCAGCACCACCATATCGATTTTTTCAGGTGGGCATCCGGCAAAGGTCAGGCACTCCACCATCGCCGGATAGTTCGAGGACAGGCCGACATCGATCAGGATGGTGCGCGCCGAACCGCGTATGAGATAGGCGTTGGCCGCGCGGTTGGAGAAGCGGATCTGATAGACGTCATCGGCGGCCTGGATCAGCGAGCAGATGTCGTTCTTCATCAGGATCGGGAATGCGGTCGGCTTGCGTTCGCTCATGATTGCGCCGCCCGGTAGGTGACTGCGTTGGAGGCGCGCAGGCGTTTCGACAGCGCATCCATCACCATCAGTGCGAATGCCGGCTGCTGGCTGACAAGATAGACGAAGCGTGCGTGGTTGATCCGCATCACGCGCGTGTTGGGCGCCGACGCGATCGCGGTCGCCGAGCGCGCCGAACCATCGATCACGGCCATCTCGCCGAAGAACTCGCCCTTGCCGAGCTTGATGATGCTGGTCTTGCTGGCGCCGTTCATCTTGGCGATCTCGACCTCGCCGTCGAGCACCACGAACAGCTCGCGACCGGTCGAGCCCTCCTCGAAGATGACGTCATCCACATCAAACGCGTTGATGCACTTTTCGATCGTCATGGCACCCCCAAACGCCCTTCTGGCTGACGGGATGCGCCATGTTAGCCGCGGAACCGCGACGGGCAAACAACGCCTTCGGCTAAGCAGGCAGCCTGCCGCAGGGCAGCATCGGTTGACGATTTGTTGCACGCCGCCACGCCGGTTCCACTTTCCCGACCCAATTCGGCCTCGGACGAGTTCCTAAAATTTCGGTAAGCGGGTCCCGAGGTAAGGAATTCGCAAGCAATGAAAGTTACCAAAAGGTCAATCCAGACTGGAGTATTTGAGCCGTGAGCGAACCAATGTCCGACCTGGCCGGCCAAGAGACCAATGACCGAGCGAACGACCGGACTGGCGCCGTTGACGCCGCCGCCGGCATCGAGGCCCCCTCGATCGCCCCCGACCATGAGACGCCGCCCAAGCCTGATCCGGTCAAGGCGGATGCCCCAAAGGTCGAGCCGCCAAAGATCGAGTCTTCGGGGATCGTGGTCCCCAAGTTCGAGGCGAAGGCCGAACCCAAGCCCGAGGCCAAAGCCGAGGCAAAGCCCGGTAAGCTCATCGTCATGGCGCCCTCGGAGCGGTCCTGGGACCGGGAAGAGTTCGCCCCGCATGTCAAGCCAGACGAGGTGCGTGACACCGGCAACAAGCGCCGCCTGTCGGCGATGGCCGCGGTAGTCGCGATTGCGGCTTGCGTCGGCGCCATCAGCGGCGCGCTTGCGACCGCCGGCATGATGCACTTCGCAGCCAGCCCGACGCCAGCTTCGGCGCAGGTCGCCGATACCAGCGCGCTGGACGCCTCCGTCGCGCGGATCGATGCCGACATGGTTGCGCTCAAGGCCAATGTCGAGCACACCTCGAAGACCGGCCTCAGCCAGTTCAACCGCGCCAACGACCGCCTCGACAAGCTCGAGAAAGCGCAGGCCGAACCGTTGGCCAAGCTGGCAAAACTGTCCGAGACCGTCGACAAGCTCCGCGCCACACCGCCTGCTGCCGCCCCCGCGCCGGCCGCCGCCGCGGCGCCTGCGAAGGAGACCACTGGCACGATCGCGCCGGCCCCGACCCAGGTCGCGACGGCTGCGCCGGCTCCCGTGCCCCCCACGCCCGCCGCGCCCAAGACCGAAGTCGGCCGCCTGCCGACGATCGACGGCTGGAGGCTTCGCGACGTCGCCAATGGCGGTGCGCTGATCGAAGGCCGGGGCGGCCTGTACGAAGTCTATGCCGGCGATCCCATCCCCGGTCTCGGCCGCGTCGATGCGATCCGGCGCCAGGACGGTCGCTGGGTGGTGGTCACACCCAAGGGCCTGATCGTCGCGCGCTAAGCGTCCGATAAACGACTTGCGAAAAGGCGCTTCACCACCGCGTGAAGCGCCTTTTTACTTGAATAGGCCGTCAGGCGCGGTGTTATTGGAGGCATGAGCCGCGCGCTGCGAATTCTCCTGGCTGCCATATTGTTATTGGGCGGCGTCCTATCGCTCTCGGCAGCGGAGAATGCGCCGCTCGCGCGCGGCACCGCGATCATCGACCCCGATCTCCTGAAGAAGCTCGACCAGAGCGATGCGCTGTCAATCTCGCGCCTGTTAGAGCCCGAGCGGAACGCGACTGTTCCCCTGACCAGCGGCCAGCTGTTCGCGTCGCTGCCGCAGCTCAAGGAGATTCTCCCCGCAATCGATACGGAGTTCGATCGCTACATCGCGCAGCACAAGCAGTCGGTGCCGAGCGAGACCATCGGCGTCGGCGACGGTTTCGACGTCCAGCTGTTCGATCGTTTCAGTCTGAAATCCGCCAGCACGCGCTTCGTGCTGGCCGGCATCGTTAACCGCATGGACCGCGCCTACGTGTCTGAGGAGTCCTGCGGCGAGATTCGGCTGATCTATCGTCTGGCGCGGTTCGGTCCCGGGCCGGATGGCGGCAGCACCGCGACGCGCCTGCCGATGACGTTCAACCTGGTGATGAAGGCGCGCGATGCGCGCCAGACCGACGCGAGCGGCAAGGCCATCACCTGCGCCGAGGTGGCGCGGCGCTGGCTCGACAATGGCGACTGGCAAGGACTGATCCGCAGCCGCACTGGGCCTTACGATGCGATGACCGACCGCGTCGAGACCAATATCCAGATCTCGATCGCGCCGAAATCAGCGCTGCACGATTTCCGCTCCGACTATCTGCTCAAGGTGTTCAAATACGACGCCGCCACCAAGACCTTCGTGGAATCGACGCTGGAGAACCAGATCGACCGCGAACGCATCCTCGCAGATGACGCGCTCCGGCATGACTTCAAGGCCTGGCTGCTCGAGCCCGCGAATCTGCGCGAGTTCGATCGCGGCACTGTGCTGATCCCGGAGAAATATCTCGCCAAGGCGGCCGTGGCGCTGACACCTGCGGGGCTCGATGCCTCGACGTTGCAGCCTGAGTTCGGCTTGGTTGAAGGCGAGGGCAACAGCGACCCTGTCTTCACCGACAACGACGTCGTCGGCGCGCTGAAGCAGGCGGCCGCGCGCGGCATCGCGATGGAGAACATCCGCTCGGTCGCGGGCTTCCAGCGCCGCCTCAACGATGTCACCTGCTCCGGCTGCCACCAGACCCGCGGCATCGGCGGCTTCCATTTTCCCGGCGTGGATTGGCTGACGGAGGGGGCATCGAACGCCACCATCGTGCCGGCCTCGCCGCATTTCTTTGGTGACCAGCTCCGCCGCCGTGACATCCTGACCGCCTTTGCTAGCGGCAAACGTCCTGATTTTTCACGCGGATTTGCCAGCCGGCCGCAGACACGCGGCAGCGCGGAGCTTGCCGGCACCGAATATCAGGACGGCTGGGGCGCGCATTGTTCCCTGCAAAACGAGGGATCGGGAACGGCCGACAAGAGTTTTACGTCATGGACCTGTGCTAAAGGTCTCACCTGTCAGGCTGCGGCGGCTTCGAGCCGCATTGGCATGTGCTTCATCAAGACGCGTTAGCGCATGATCCCGAGGTCATGCGTCAGCCAACAAGCGATTTGGATGATTCATGACGGATACCAGCGACGCCAACAAGGAGCGCAATCGCGAGATCGCGCAGAATGAGGAAGCCAAGCAAGTCGCCGGCAGCATCCGCGTCAGCACCACGGCGGTCGCGGTGGTCGTCATCATCGGCGGCATCCTGTTCACGCTCGGCTGGCTGGCGCTGAGATAAGCGGCGCCCTCACTTCGCGTAATTCGTCATCCGTTTGCCGGGCAAGAGCTCATACGCCGGCTTCCAGCCGGGCAGCGTGGCCATTCGCCCGAGCCAGGCGTGGATGGCGGGATGGCTCGCGGCGAAATCGAAGCCGTGCTCGTCGCTGGGATAGTGCAGATAGGCCATCATCGAGATGTCGGCGACGGTTGGCTTGGTGCCGATCGCAAACGCGTTGTGTTGCAGATGACCGTCGAGAATGCCGAGGAAGTCGTCGAGCCGCCGGCGAAAATGCTTCAGCACGTGCGGATCGTTCTTTTCGGTGAAGGCCCGCATGAAGCGGTAGGTTGCCATGTAGCCGGTGAGCTTGTGGTTGTCCCAGAACAGCCAACGCAGCAGCTCGAATTTTTCGGCTTCGGTCTCGGCACCGAAACGCCCATACTGTTCGGCAAGCTTGAGCAGGAGAGGGGCGGTCTGCGTCATCTTCACGCCGTCGACCTCGAGCACGGGAATTTCGCCCATCTCGTTGACGGTCTTGCGCCAATCCGCCGTGCGCGTGACGCCGCCGCCGAAATCGGTCCAGACCGGCTCGAACGTCTCGCCGCAAAGCGTCAGCATCAGCGCCAGCTTGTAGCTATTGCCGGATTCAGGGAAGTAGTGCAGGCGATAAGTGGGCATGGGACCTCGCGCGCGAATGTGGTCGTGAGATTATATCGAGATCGTCGGATCGTTACCCCACAGCCCCGTTCGCCCGCAGCTCTTTGATCGCGGCTTCGTCGTATCCCGCGCCACGCAAAATCTCGTCACTGTGCTCGCCGACGCCGGGCGGCTTGCGCGGCTGCACCTTTTTGGTGCCGTCGATCCAGATCGGAGAGTTGATGGTGAGCATGGTATCGTTCTCGAACGGCACCAGCACCTCGTTGTCGAGCATCTGCTTGTCGTTCGGGATGTCGTCCAAAATGCCGACGATGCCGAACACCAGTCCGTTGCCATCGAGGATCTTGCGCCATTCGGCGAGGTCCCTGGTGGCGAAGGTTTCGTCAAAAATCTTGATGAGCTCGACCGAGCGGGCGTGACGGTCGGGCTTGGTGGCGAAGCGCGGATCGTTGATCAGGTCCTCGCGTCCGAGGCATTTGGCCAGCGTCGGCCACTGCTTCTCCTCGCTGAGCAGCGACAGGATCAGCCAGCGGCCGTCCTTGCACTGATAATGGTTGGCGACCGCATTGAGCGCACGCTCGCGCGGGCGCCGCTCGCCGAACTTGGCGCCGCAGAGTTTTGCCTGCGCCAGCACGCTCGCGGCCCACACGCCATTGGCCATCAGATTGGAGGCGACATGCGAGCCCTTGCCGGTCTTCTCGCGCTGATAGAGCGCGGTGACGATCGCGCTGTACAGCGCCATGGCGCAGGGATGGTCGCCCATGCCGGCGACCGAACGGGCCGGCGTCGTGTCGGTGTCGGCGCGGACAAGATCCATCAGGCCGGAGCGCGCCCAATAGGCGTTGCTGTCGAAACCGGGCTTGTTGGCCTCCTCGCCCTTCTCGCCATAGCCGGTGAAGGAGGCATAGATCAGCCGGTCGTTGAGATGGGCGAGATGGTCATAGGTGATGCCGAGCTTGGTCCGTACCGGCGGCGGCATGTTGGTGATGAAGACGTCGGCCTCTTCAACCAGCTTGTAAAGCACGGCCTGCGCCTCGGGCTTGGAGAGGTCGAGCGCCAGGCTCTTCTTGTTGCGGGCCTCGAGCAGCCAGGCGAAATTGTGCTCGCCGGTGGGATAGCCGGGCAGGTTGGGCAGATTGCGGTAGGGATCGCCGGCGCCGGGCGGCTCTATCTTGATGACATCGGCGCCGAAATCGGACAGCACGGTGGCCGCCGCGGGCGCTGCGATGAAGCTCGCGCAGTCCAGAACCTTGAGCCCTGCAAAAATGCCTTTTTCCATCGCGGCGTTGCTCCCTCGCTCTTGTTGTTTCCCGCCGGCTGGAATTGGCGCGGGCAAGTCTGGGAGCCATTAGACCAATGTCTTGCCCGGATGCAACGGCGCCCAGTGCAAGGCCTTACTCCTCTCCCGCAAGCAACGCGGCGTTGCCGCCGGCCGCGGCCGTGTTGATCGTCACGGTCTGCTCGGTGGCGAAGCGCGTCAGATAATGCGGACCCCCGGCCTTGGGGCCGGTTCCGGACAGGCCGTTGCCGCCAAAGGGCTGCACGCCGACCACGGCGCCGATCATGTTGCGGTTGACGTAGATGTTGCCGACCTGAACGCGGTCGATGATGGCCTCGACCGTGTCGTCGATGCGGGAGTGGATGCCGAGCGTCAACCCGTACCCGGTGCGCGCGATCGCCTGCAGGACGCGTTCGAGGGTTTCGGCCCGGTAGCGCACCACATGCAGGATCGGGCCGAACACCTCCTCAGTGAGCTGGCTGGCATCCCGGAGCTCAAAGATGTGCGGCGCGACGAAGCAGCCCTCTGGCGCTGTGCCTGCAAAATGCAGCCGCGCCTCCGTCTTCATCCGTGCGATGTGGGTGTCGAGGCGTTGCTTGGCTTCGGCATCGATGACAGGACCGACGTGGGTCGCGATATCTGTGGGATCGCCGATCCTAAGTTCGCGCGCCGCGCCCGCGATCATCTCGATCATGCGGTCGGCGACGTCCTCCTGTACGAACATCAGCCGCAGCGCCGAGCAACGCTGGCCGGCGGAGCGGAACGCCGAGGTGACGACATCGTCGGCGACCTGCTCGGGCAGCGCAGTCGCATCCGCAATCATGGCATTGATGCCGCCGGTCTCCGCGATCAGCGGCACGATCGGCCCGTCCTTGGCGGCGAGCGTCCGGTTGATGTGACGTGCGACTTCGGTCGAGCCGGTGAAGACGACGCCGGCAATATCAGCGTGCGCGGTCAGCGCCGCGCCGATGCGGCCGTCGCCGGTGACGAGATGCAGTGCGTTTGCGGGGATGCCAGCTTCGTGCAGCAAGGCGACGGCCTCGCGCGCGATACGTGGCGTCTGCTCGGCGGGCTTTGCCACGACGCTGTTGCCGGCCATCAAGGCCGCGGTGACTTGGCCAAGGAAGATCGCCAGCGGAAAATTCCACGGCGAGATCGCGACGAACACGCCACGGCCGCGCATGGCCAGCGCGTTGCTCTCGCCGGTCGGTCCTGGCATCGCCGTCTCGCAGCCGAACAGTTTTCGGCCCTGCGCGGCGTAGTAGCGGCAGAAATCGGCGGCCTCGCGCAGCTCGGAGAGCGCGTCATCGAGCGTCTTGCCGCCTTCCGCTTGCAGCAGCGCGATAAAATGCGCACCGCGGCTCTCCAGCAGATGGGCAGCCTGCTCCAGCGCCGCCGCGCGTGTCGCCGCCGGCGTCCGGCTCCATCCGGCAAAGCCCGTGCTGGCAGTGGCAATTGCGGCGCCCGCCTGCTCGGGCGTTGCGTCAGCGACAGGCTTGAGATCAGGCGTCACGTCCGTGACGTCCGCGACCAGCCGATCGAGCGCCGCGCGCTCGCCGAATTCGATGCCCCTTGAATTACGCCGCTCCGGCGCAAACAGGTCGCCCGGCAGCGGGATCTTGGCATGGTGGGCGTGATCGGGCCGCATGATGAGATCGACCGGGCGCTTCAACAGCGCCGGGACCGGCACGCGATAGTCGGCGGCCTGCGCCACGAAGGACGAGTTGGCGCCGTTCTCCAAAAGACGCCGCACCAGATAGGCGAGCAAATCGCGATGGCTGCCGACCGGCGCATAGGTGCGGTAGGCGATCTCGGGGTGATCCTTGGCGAGCTGCTCGTAGAGCGCTTCGCCCATGCCGTGCAGGCGCTGGAATTCGAAGCCGGAGCTAGCGCCGGCGAGCTCCAGCACGGTCGCGACGGTGAGGGCGTTATGGGTCGCAAATTGCGGGAAGATGCGTGGCCGCAAGGCAAGAAGCTTTGCTGCACAGGCGACGTAGTTCAGATCCGTCATCGCCTTGCGTGTGAATACCGGATAGCCGTCGAGCCCGCGCTCCTGCGCGCGCTTGATCTCGGTGTCCCAATAGGCGCCCTTGACCAGCCGCACCATCAGCATGCGGTCATGGGCGCGCGCGAGCTCGTGGATGTAGTCGATCACCGCGCTGGCGCGCTTCTGGTAGGCCTGGATCGCGAGCCCGAAGCCGTCCCAGCCAGCCAGCGACGGATCGGCGAGCGTGGCCGCGGTTACGTCGAGCGACAGCTCCAGCCGGTCGGCCTCCTCGGCATCGACGGTGAAGTTGAGGTCATACGCCTTGGCGCGCCGGGCGAGATCCAGCAGTTGCGGCACCAGTTCGCGCATCACACGGTCGCGGCTGATCGCCTCGAAGCGCGGATGCAGCGCCGAGAGCTTGACGGAGATGCCGGGCCGGTCGGGCAGAGGATGGTTGCCTGCCGCCTTGCCGATGGTCTCGATGGCGCTCGCATAGGCGTCGAAATAGCGCTTGGCGTCCTCAGCCGTGCGTGCCCCTTCGCCGAGCATGTCGAATGAATAGCGGGGCTTCTGGCCGGAGCGCGGCTTGCCGCGTTCGAGCGCCTGCTCGATGGTCTCGCCCAGTACAAAGTGATTGCCCATCAGTCGCATCGCCTGGCGCGTCGCGGTACGCACCGCCGGCGCACCGAGCCGCTTCACGAGGCGGCCGATGGTACCGTCGGGCGTCTCGCCGGGCTGGATCACGCGCGCCGACAGGCCGAGCGCCCAGGCCGAGGCGTTGACCAGGAACGCCGTGGACTTGGTCTCGTGGTGGATGAAGTCGCCCTCGCCGAGCTTGTCCTCGATGAACTGGTCGGCGGTGCGGGCATCCGGCACGCGCAGCAACGCCTCGGCCAGCACCATCAGCGCGAGACCTTCCTTGGTCGAGAGCGCGAACTCCCGCAGCATGTCCTCGACGCCGCCGATCCGGTCGTCGCGCTTGCGGATCGCCTCGATCAGCCTTGTCGCCGTGCGGTCGACCCGCACTTCCTGCGGCGGGGCGAGATGCGCCGATGGAAACAGCCGCGCGGCGATGTCGGCATCATCAGGGGCGTAGGGCGCGGAAAAGGGCGGCGGGATATTCGGCATGGCGTGTCCTGTGGCTGGAGCTCAGGATAAGGCCCACATGACCGTAGTTCGATAGACAAGATAGCCATTTTGCCTTAGGAAATGAAGACTATGGACATGTTGGCCGTATAAAATATGGAACTTGATCGGATTGACCGGAAAATCCTCTCAATTTTGCAGGAGGATGGACGAATCGCCAATGTCGAGCTCGCCGAGCGCATCGGCCTGTCGCCGACCTCGGTCGGCGAACGGCTGAAGCGTCTGCAGCGCGAGGGGTTTGTCGAGGGCTATGGGGCGCGGCTCAATCCGCACCGGCTTGGGCTGGGCTTGCTCGTGTTCGTCGAGGTGCTGCTCGACAAGACCACGCCCGACAATTTCGAGCGCTTTGCGCGCGCGGTCAAACTCGCGCCCGAAGTGCTGGAGTGTCACATGGTTGCAGGCGGCTTCGACTATCTGGTGAAAGCGCGGCTCGCGGACATGACCGCATATCGGCGTTTCCTCGGCGAGACCTTGCTGTCGATGCCGGGCGTGCGCGAGACGCGCACCTATGCGGTGATGGAAGAGATCAAGCGCGACGCACCGTTGCCGGTGGGCTGACCACATGCGGTCGCGATTGTCATTGCTGCGGCGTCGATCAGCGATCTCTCAAGGCAAATAG
This sequence comes from Bradyrhizobium sp. CCBAU 11434, assembly GCF_028128895.1. Lineage (NCBI taxonomy): Bacteria > Pseudomonadati > Pseudomonadota > Alphaproteobacteria > Hyphomicrobiales > Nitrobacteraceae > Bradyrhizobium > Bradyrhizobium sp. CCBAU 11434. The sequence goes on along the minus strand of NZ_LBJX01000101.1, from coordinate 47,714 downwards.
CCTATCGTGTGCAGTCGCAACGCCTGTCGTCGAATGCACTGATCGTCTTCTGAAATTTTCTTGGCCTCACTCCCGGACAAATCCGGGAGGCAGCAAAAGCTGGCGGCTTATACTTTGAGGTTCTCTGCGGAGGTCTTGCCCCGGTTTGCGATCTCTTCGTATTCCACCGTCTGTCCTTCGTTGAGCGAGGACAGGCCGGCTTTCTGCACTGCCGAGATATGCACGAACACATCCTTGCCGCCCGACGCAGGCTGGATAAATCCATAACCCTTGGTCGGGTTGAACCACTTGACCGTACCTTTAGCCATCACGACTTCTCCGCGGGTCTTCCTCCGAGATCACGAACCGCCAGTCCCCGCCAACCGGCCGGTTCGGTCCTACAGGATACGCGGAATGTGGCGGGCTTGGTAGATCAAACCACATCCGCATTTCGCCGAAATTCGCTCAACTTCGCAGCGTTTTTGCCGGTTTTGCCCGTTTCGCGGTCAATTGCGTCTGAGGCCGTCAATAAGTCGCGGCCAGATAGTCGACGATCTTGCCCACGTCGGCATCGTCAATCGGTGCGCCATAGACCTTGATCATCTTGGTGACCTCGGCCTGCCAGAAGCCTTTCTTGTCCTTCATCGGCGGCTGCGTGGCGATGTAGTCGGACGAGTGGCAGGCGGCGCAATTGCCCTGAACCACCTCGAGATTGGGCCCCGGCTTGAAGGCCGCCACCTCGTCCGGCGTCTTGTAACTGACCGGCGCGGCAAGCGCCGAACCCACCACAGTGATAACGGCAAGCGTGGCGGCGAGGAGAACGGTGCGCTGCATGATCATGCTCCTCAGGCCACGGTGACGCGGGTGGTTTCGACGACGTTGCGCAAATAACCCGCCGGGTTCCAGCGCGGCGTGTCCGGCTGCGTCTCGCCGGAATTGCTGGTGGCGCGCACCTTGAGCTCGACTTGCCCGGCCGCGAGCTTCACGGGCAGCTTCCATTCGCGGAACGAGTAATTGCCCAAATCCTTGCCGAGCTTGGCGGAGGTCCAGGTCTTGCCGCCATCGGTGGAGACTTGGACGTCCTTGATGCCCTTGCCGCTGTCGAAGGCGATGCCGCGCAGCGTCGTGCGTCCCGCCTTCAGCTTGGCGCCATCGGTCACGCTGGTGATGAAGGAGCGGATGGTGAAGCGGTTGATCGGGATCGTCGCCTTCGGCGTCGTGCCAGGCTCGATCGAATTGTCAGGCGTATCGGGAATGCGATAGGCGCCCTTCATCCAGAAACCGTCGAAGACGTTGTCGATGACGGTGATCTCGTTGAGGTGCTTGACCCAGTAGGTGCCGTAATAGCCGGGCACCACCAGGCGCAGCGGGAAGCCGTTGAGGAACGGCAGATCGTCGCCGTTCATGCCGTAGGCCAGCATCACCTCGCCATTGGTGGCATGATCGAGGTCGAGCGCCTTGGCGAAGTCGGGCGTCTTGTCGCTGACCGGTCCGTCCATGCCGGCGAACACGACCTGCTTGGCGCCGGCCTGCACGCCCGCCATCTCGAGCACGGTCTTCAGCGGCACGCCGCGCCAGCGCGCATTGCCCATCGCGCCATTGGCGAGCTGGCCGCCGGCGACGCGCGGCTCCGAGAAGCCGCGGCTGTTGCCGGAGCACTGGTTGACGGCGACGATCTCCGTCGCCTTCATTTTGCGGATGTCCTTCAGCGACAGCTTGAGCGGCTTGTCGACCTTGCCCTTGACCTCGAGCGTGAACTTGTCAGGGTCGAGATCGTAGGGCAGGCCGGCGAGGTGGTAGCGTACGAAGAACGCGTTATTCGGCGTGATCGGGCCGTCGTTGAATATGGCGAACGGCGTCTCGAGCTGCGGCGGCCGGCTGGTCAAGCCGATCATTGGCCGCTTCTGCGGATACTTCACCAGCGGCCGCTCGCCATTGGCGAAGGGCAGGGTAACGGTGTCGAGGGCCAGCGCCTTGGTGGAATTCAGTGTGGCCGCCATGGCGGCAAGGCCCGCTCCTTTGAGCAGGTCGCGTCGGTCGAACATTCAGGTCTCCTCCCGGAGCTTTTCGTTGGTTCGCGGTCATCACCGCAACACCTGCGCTCATCTGTCTCAACCGCCAGGTTGAAGTCAATTCGTGCTTTCGCAGCAAGCCCATGCCGTTGCGCTGCAACAGGGCGGTGTTACACGTTGATGAGAAGCCGCGCTGTGGCGGCGTCGGACGGTGTGCTCCCTCGCCCTGCATGCGGGAGAGGTGAAGAATCAGGCGGCGGCGCGCTCGCCGCCGGCAATGATCGCGGACAATGTCCTGGTGTCGGCAACCACCCGCACCACCATCGGCTCGTCGCGACCGCGGATCGCGACCTCCTGCTTCGGCAGCGTATCCTCGTGAAGACCAGCGGTGCGGCGGACCTCGTCCGAGACGATGGCCTCGCACTGAAGCGTCTTCGTCATGTCCTGGAGCCGGGCGGCGACGTTCACGGCATCGCCGAGCGCGGTGAACACGATGTGGTCGCGATAGCCGATGTCGCCGATGATGACCTCGCCGCCATGGACGCCGATGCCGAAGCGAATCGGCTGGCGCAGATCGTGGCTCAGGAGCTCGTTCAGCTCGTCCACATGGGTCGCAATGCCGGCAACGGCCTTGAGCGCCTGGCGGGAGGCGGTTTGCGGATCGCTGGTCAGGCCGAACAGCGCCAGCATGCCGTCGCCGACGAACTGGTTCGGCTGGCCGCCATTCTCGATCACGGCCTGCGATACCGCACCTAAGAAGCGGTTGACGATGAACACGGTGTCGAACGGCAGCCGCTTCTCGGCAAGCTGCGTCGAGCCGCGCATGTCGACGAAGAGGCTGACGAGATAGCGCTCCTGGCCGATTCGCGCGGGCGAGGACGCCTGGGCGTTGGCCGCCAGCATTTGCGGCATGAACAGCTGGAAGAAGGAGAGATCGCAGTTCGGCCGCAGCTGGCAGGCAAGCCGGATCGAGGGATCGGCGGTCCCGACGCGGGCCAGCACGAAGGCCTCGCGCTGCGAGGGCTCGGGCAGGGCGCCGTGGTCGCCGATGATGCGGATGCGGCAGGTCGAGCAGCGGGCGCGGCCGCCGCAGACGCTGGCATGCGGCACATTGTAGCGCAGGCTCGCTTCCAGGACGGAGAGACCCTTGGGCACGCGCACCGTCTTGCCGTTGCCGTAGGACAGCGCGATCGTGCCGCCGCGCCGCTCGCGCCAGCCGCGCACCCCGCGTGACAGCATCACCAGCCCGAGCAGGCCGAAGTAACCGATCGTCAGTCCGCCGGTGATGCGGTCGAGCGTATCGGCCTGTGCGAACGTGCCGACCTCGCGCTGCGTGTAATTTTGCCGGCGCCAATCGCTGTCCTCGCTGTCCGCGGCGACACTGCGGCCACCCTGGTAGATGCCGAGCAGCGCCAGCGTCGGGATCAGCACGGCGGCTGCGAGCAAATAGGGTGCCGCGCGCGTGAAGAATGGCTTCAGCCGCAGCCAGAAATAGATGCCGATGCAACCGTGGACCCAGGCAACGATCAGCAGGATCGTCATCGTCCAGAGCCGGCCGGGGGCCACGACAAAGAACAGATAGAGCTCCTGCGGATAGAGCTTCTCGTGATCGTACAGCACCTGGCCCAGCCGGATGCCGATCACATGCGCCATCACCAGCGCGGGGATGCTCAGGCCCAGCACCAGCTGGAGCGGCTCGATCGTCCGCCAGCGGAACTGGCGGCGCTGGTACAGCGCATAGACGCCGAGACCCATATGGGTGAACGCCGCGCCATAGAACACGATCGTAACAGGGAGGAACTGCCAGAACGCGGTGTGGTAATAGACCCCGACCTGCATGGCATCGACCGAGATGTTGCCGAGCGCATGGTTGAGGAAATGGCTGACCACGTAAGCGAACAGGATGACGCCGCAGACCAGCCGCACCTGCCGCGGGCTGGTCGAGCGGACGAGTTCGGGCAATCGTGAAAGCGCGGTCGTGGCCATGATTCGGTTGTACCAGTTCACTGAGGAGAACAGCCAGCGGAGAGTTAAATTCCGCGGGCAGACGGCTTACAGGATCACATAACCGACAAGGTTACGTAACGGTAAGTCTCGTAGGCTTGGCAAAGTCCCGTAGGATGCGCAAAGGCGCTCTTGCGCCGTGCCCACGTCTTTCCATCAAATAGGCAAGACGTGGGCACGCTTCGCTTTGCCCACCCTACGAGACCGTCCGCACATTGACTCCCCCTCCCAAGTCAGGGAAAAGCGCGGCCGTGACGCTGGCTCTCGACATCACCGCAAAGCCCAATGGCGCATCGCGCCGGCCGCTCGTCGCGGCCACGCTGGTGATCGCCGCGATGACCGTGCTCCGCCTTGTCTATGCCTCTGTTATCGAGCTGCGCACCGACGAGGCCTATTATTGGACCTGGTCGAAGGAGGGGGCGCTCAGCTTCCTCGATCATCCGCCCGGCATCGCCTGGCTCATCCGCTTCGGCACCCTCATTTTCGGTGACAGCGCACTGGGCGTCCGCTTCGGTGGCATCGTCGCGATGCTGGTGACGCAGTGTCTGCTCGCCGACATCGTTCGCCGCCTCACCCACGACGCGCGCGCCATCGCGATTGCAGTGCTGATGCCGGAAGCCGCGCTCTATTATGGTCTGTTGATGGCCAAGGTCGCCCCCGACGTCGCCATGATTCCGTTCGCGGTGGCGATGATGTGGTCGCTGGTGCTGATAGCACAAAGTGGCGACGGCCGCTGGTGGCTCGCGGCCGGCTTGTTCGCCGGCCTGTCGCTGCTGTCGAAATTCACCGTCATCATGTTCGCGCCTGCGGTCGCCGCCTTTCTTCTGGTGCCGGACTGGCGCTGGCGCTGGCTGCGCAGCCCGTATCCTTACCTTGCGCTGCTGATCGCAATCGCCGTGTTCTCGCCGGTCCTGATCTGGAACGCGCAGCACGACTGGGCCTCGTTCCGTTTCCAGGGCGTGCGCGCCACCGCCAATTACGGGATCTCGCTGCGCACCCTCGGCGACTACATCGGCTTGCAATTCGGCCTCGTCGGTTTCGTGATGCTGCCGGTGGTGTTGTCCGGTCTGGTGATGACGGCGTGGCGTGGCTATCGCTCCCGCGAGTCGGTTGCGATCCTGCTGTCGACGGCAGTGCTGGTGCCGTTCGTCTATTTCTTCTTCAAGTCGCTGACACTCAGGGTCGGCGATACTTGGCCCATGTTCATGTGGCCTGTTGGCTTCGCGGCTGCTGCAGTGAATCTTGTGCTGATACGGAGAGAAGGCTGGTCGGCGCGGGCGCTCCGCTCGGGCCTCTTCTGGGTCAACACGGCGCTGGTGTCGGGGATCGCCTTCGTCGTGATCGTGTTCCTCTATTATGTCGCCGCGCCCTGGAATTTCCTCGGCAGGATGGATCCGATCGGCGCCGAGGCCGGCTTTGAGCAGGTCGCCGCGCGCGCGCAGGCCGCGCTGGATGAGACCGGCGCGACCTGGATCGCGACCACGGATTACCGCACCTACGCGATGATGCGCTGGCTGTTCCGCGGCCGGGTGCCCGTGGTCGAAATCAACGAACGTGGCCGCTTCCAGGATTTTCGCGATCCCGGCATGGACAGGATCAAGGGCCATGCGGGACTCTATATTGGTCGTCAGCCCGATGATCGTTCACCGCTGTGGCAGACGATCCCCGCCAAGCGTGAGCAACTTGGCCAGGTTGAGCGCCGCTGGCGTGGCGTCCTGATCGACACTTACACGCTCGACAAGCTCACCGGATGGACCCCGGAGCTCACCCCACCAAAGGACTCGCCGCTGTTCCAGTGGCGGGTGCTGGCTCTAAGAGCTACTCCTCCTCCTCTTTCCGCCGCAGCAGATCCGTCGCGAGATCCGACAGTTTCGGCGGCGGCAGCGCGGCGAACGGCAGCGGCCTCGTGACGTCGATCGCCGCCAAGCCAAGCCGCGCCGTCAGCAGGCCGTTGAGCATGCCTTCACCGAGCCGCTGCGACAGCTTTGCCGCAATCCCGTGCCCGAGCACCTGCTGCATCAGGCTGTCGCTGGCGGCGAGGCCGCCGGTGATGGCGAGATGGGCGATGACGTGGCGGAGCAAACGGATCATGCCGAGCGTGCCGGGCCGGCCGCCATAGAGGCGGGCAAGCTGGCGGATCAGGCGCAACGAGGCCACGAACACGAACAGCACGTCGAACAACGCGCGCGGCGACACCGCCGTGACGATCGACACCCGCTGCGCCGCCGACGACACCAGCCGCCGCGCCTCCGCATCCAGCGGCGACATCAATTCGCGCTCGGCGAGCCGGATCATGTCTGCGCCGTCGATGATCTCGCCTGTGTGGCTTTCGAGTGCGGCACGGGCGCGTGCGAGCTGCGGGTTCTGGTGCGCGATCGCGATCAGGTCCTGCACGATGGCGCTGCTCTCCCTGCGATCGTCGCTGGCCAGCACCTCGGCGGCGCGCCGATGCAGTTTTTCGATCGTAGCAAGCCGGGCGAGGCCGAATGCCTCGCGTCCGATCACCACAGCGAGCGCCAGCGTGGTGACGAAGGCCAGCGCAAGCCCGACGAAGCCGAGGCTTTCGCTGCGTGCAAACAGATCCTCGATCAGACGGACCACGCCAAGCCCGGTGCCGAGCAGCGTGAGGCCGGCGACGCCGGACCAGAACAGCACGCCCCAGCGAAAGCCACGCCGCGCCGGAAGCGCGGTCTCGATCGGCACCGGCAAGGTCGACGGATCGTGCTCCGGCGTAATCTGGATGGTGGTGCGGCCGAGCCGGCTGGTTTCGTCGGCTTCGGTGACGACGACATCGGGATCGTCGAGCCGGAACGTCGCCGGCCGCCGTGGCTTCGATCGGTCGTTCATACGAGCTTGTCTCCGATCAGGAACTGCAAGGCACGGTCGAGGCGGATGTGAGGCAGCGTCGGCTCTTCCGTCCCCTCGCGTTCGAGCTTGGGCGGGCGGAAGCGCAGGAAGCGGAAATCGCTCTTCTCGGCGGCTTCGGTGGAGAGGCCGCGGAACGCATCGGTGCCGTTGAACATTGGTTCGGGATCCAGCGGTAGGTCGCCCGGAAAGGTCGCGACCTCGGTGTTGCCGTCGAAGAACTCGCCATTCGCGCTCTCGCCCGCGGCAGGCGTGCCCAGGATCGAGGGCAATTTGTCGCGGCCATGCGCAACCTGCGCCTCGCGCGTGGCGCGGACGGCGGAGAGTGCCACGACATCGATCGCAGCGCCGGTGTCTTCGGCGCGTGCCGCAGCGCGAGTGACCGCGCGGCGCAGCACGGCCTCGAGGCGGTCGTGGCTGGAATGATGCAGATGGTCCGCCTTCGTTGCCGCGAACAGGATGCGATCGATGCGCGGCCTGAACATGCTGGAGAGGAAGGTGCTGCGGCCGATGTTGAAGCAATCGAGAATGCCAGATAGCGCCGCTTCGAGATCGTGCAGCGCCTCCGGTCCTGCATTGAATGCGGCGAGCGCATCGGCCAGCACGATCTGGCGGTCGAGCCGGGCGAAATGATCGCGAAAGAACGGCCGCACCACGATGTCCTTGTAGGCTTCAAAGCGGCGCACCATCATCGCCCACAGCGATCCCTCCGGTGCTTGTCCGCCTGAGGGCACGTCGAGCGGGGCGAAGGTCAGCGCCGGCGTATCGGCGAGGCTGCCGGGCATCAAAAAGCGGCCGGGCGGCAGCAGGCTCATGGCAAAGCGCTCGTCGCGGCAGGCACGCAGATATTGGGTGAAGAGCTTTGCAGCGGTGAGCGTCGCCTGCTCGTCCTCGCGCGCCTCGGGTTTCAGCGTCGCCAGATGTGCGTGCCAATCGGCGGCAAGATGCGCGCGCGGCGTCTCGCGCGACAGCGCCAGGCTCTCGGCGGACCATTGCTCGTAGCTTTTCTGAAGCAGCGGCAGATCGAGCAGCCATTCGCCTGGATAATCGACGATGTCGAGCGTCAGCGTGCGGTCGGCGCCGTTCTGGCGCTGGTAGTCGATCACGAGACGGAGCTCGCTGATGTCGACGGTCGAGCTCGGCCAGCGCCGCTCCTCGATCAGCGCGCGCAGATGGCTCTCGTAGGAAAAGCGCGGCACGGCATCATCAGGCTGCGGCGCCAGATGCGCCCGCGCGATCCGGCCCGATGAATAGGCCTCGAATACCGGAAACCGGCCGCCGCGCGTCAGCCCGTGGATCAGCGCGGTGATGAATACGGTCTTACCGGCGCGCGACAGGCCGGTGACGCCAAGCCGCACCGTCGGGTTGAAGAAGTGCTCGCCATAGTCGATCAGCGCCCGGGCCGACAGGCGCGCCTCTTCGACCATATCCTGGAAACTGAATGCCATATGAACGTGATTAATCTCGGGCGGGCGGAACAGTGAAGCCGTTCACAAAAGTGGCAATTGCGTGAGGAAAATCAAGCTTCATACTTCCACCGCCTTTGTCGGCAAATCAGCCGATTGAACGACGCGCCGATCCCGAAAGACCCATACAAAAACGGCATTATCTCAGCCTTTGCGGATTGCCATGACCGTCTTCCAATTGAAACAACTTGCATCCACCTCCGTCCACGCCGCAGCCGACGCGATCCGCTGGAATTACGATCGCGCCGAGCTGATCGCCGACGGCATCATCCATGGGATCGGCGTGCTTGCCGGCATCATCGCTGCGACCGTGCTGATGGTGCTGGCAGCGGTCTATGCCGATGGCACCGACATTGTCGGCGTCTCGATCTATGTCGCGGGGCTGCTCTCGATGCTGGTGCTGTCCGCGACCTATAATCTCTGGCCAGTCTCGCCCGCCAAATGGCTGCTGCGCCGCTTCGACCATTCCGCGATTTATCTTTTGATCGCCGCGACCTACACGCCTTTCATTCTGGAGGTGAGGGACAGCGCGTTCGCGCTGGTGCTGCTCGCGGGCGTCTGGTGTGCCGCGATATCAGGCATCGTGCTGAAACTTTTTTATCCCGGCCGGTTTGATCGTGTCTCGGTCGGCATCTATCTCGTCATGGGCTGGAGTGGTGTGATGCTCTACGGACCCGTGGTCCAGGCGCTGCCCGCGCTCGCGCTCGGCTTCATCCTTGCGGGCGGCCTGCTCTACAGTTTTGGCGTGATCTTCCACGCCTGGCGGCGGTTGCGTTTCCAGAACGCGATCTGGCATGGCTTTGTCTTGGCCGGCGCGGCATGCCATTATACCGCGGTGCTCGACCTCGTGCTGAACTGAGCACGTCCCGCGACGCGGGATGAGACCACACAAGGCGAGATCGTACAAGAAAAGAGGAGACGTCGCATGCAGGTGACCGGCAAAGTCGTGGTCGTCACGGGCGGCGCCAATGGCATCGGCAAGGCGCTGTGCGAAGCCTTTCACAAGGCGGGGGCCGCCAAGGTTGTCGTTGCGGACATGGATGCCGCCAACGCGCGGGCCGTCGCCGCCACGGTGGACGGCGCGGCGTTCAGATGCGACGTCGCGCAGGAAAAGGAGGTCGCGCACGTCATCGAGGAGACCGAGCGGCAGTTTGGCCCTATTGGTCTCTTTTGCTCGAACGCCGGCATCGGTGGCGGCTTCGATCCGATGTCGCTGAATGCCGGCGGCGCCTCCGACGAGCCGTGGCAACGCAGCTGGGCGATCCACGTCATGGCGCATGTCTATGCGGCGCGGCATCTGATCCCCCGCATGAAGGCACGCGGCGGCGGCTATTTCCTCAACACCATCTCGGCCGCGGGCCTGCTGTCGCAGGTCGGCAGCCCAGCCTATTCTACCACCAAGCATGCCGCAGTGGGCTTTGCCGAGAACCTCGCGATCTCGCACAAGGCGCACAATATCAAGGTCTCGATCCTCTGCCCGCAGGGTGTCGACACCAACATGCTGCGCTCGATCCCGAAGGGCCCGCAATCCGGCGACGGCGACCTCACGCCCGAGCAGGTGGCGAAGGATGTGCTCGCCGGTCTCGAGCAGGAGACCTTCCTGATCCTGCCGCACCCCCAGGTGCTCGGCTACATGCGCAAGAAGACCGAGAACTACGACCGCTGGATCGGCGGCATGGCCAAGATCCAGGCCAAGATGCGGGAAGAGTTCGGGAAGTAATCTTCTGTAGCCCGGATTGCGCTTCGCTCCATCCGGGCTACGCGCTCCCCTAATGCTTCTGCCCGTACAGCACCGGCACCGCCGAATCCACGACCACCTCCACCAGGCTCGTGCCCTCAAACGCCATGCCGCGCTTCAGCGCCTCGCCGAGCTCCGCCGCCTTGCTCACGCGCACCGCATGGCAGCCCATGCCTTCGGCGAGACGGACGAAGTCGATCCCTGGCAGCTCCAGCCCCGGCACGTTGCGCACCTGCATCACCTGGCTGAACGAGCGCATCGCGCCGTAACCGGAATTATTGATGACGACGATGGTCAGCGGCAGCTTGCGCTGAGCGGCGGTCCACAGCGCCTGGATCGAGTACATCGCCGAGCCGTCGCCGATCAGGCACACGGTGCGCTGCTTCGGCTTGCCCAGTGCCATGCCGACTGCAGCGGGGAGAGAGTAGCCGAGGCCGCCGCTCGACATCGTGTAAAAACTATCCTGGCCGCGCATCGGCAGGAATTTCTGCATCGCGGGCCGATGTGAGGGCACTTCCTCGACCAGTGACGCGCCATCCGGCATCGCCTGCGACAGCGAGTGCAGCAGGAACTCGACCGGCAGCGGATCGGCGGCCTGCGGCGCCGGCGGCAGTGTGCGGCCTCTTGGCGCGGCGCGTTTGCTCTCGGGCAGCAGGTCGAGCAGCGCGCTCAGCGCTGGCTTCATCGTCGCGATGATGCTGGTGCCTGAAGGCGTCACCGCGGCTGCATCCGCATCATCCGTGATCTGGAAGATGGTGGCGCCGCCATCGAAGATCGCGGCATGGCCCTCGACATGGAAGGTGAAGACAGGCGCGCCGATCACGACGACCAGGTCGTGCTCGCGCAGCGCGTCGGACAGCTGCGCGGGCGAAGCGTGCAGGAAGCCGGCAAATTGCGGATGGCGCTCGGGGAACGAGCAGCGCGCCGAGAACGGGCTGACCCAGACGCTCGCCTTCGCCTTCTCGGCGACGCGCACCATCAAATCGACCGCGCCGGCGCGGTCGACGCCGGGGCCGACGACGAGGGCAGGGTGCTTTGCCGAACCGAGTGCGGCGACCAGCGCCTTCATCGCCTCGGGCTCAGGGCCGATCTCGCGGCTGACCTTGCGCGCATCGACCGGCGCGGTCGCGTGCGTCCAGTCGTCGATCGGGATCGACACGAAGGTCGGCCCGCAGGGCGGCTGCATCGCGGTGTAATAGGCCCGCGCGATTGCGGCGGGCACGTCTTCGGGCCGCGCCGGCTCGACGCTGTATTTCACATAGGGCCGCGGAAACTCCGAGGCGCGCTCGGCATAGAGGAACGCCTGCAGCGGCAGGATCGAGCGCGCCTGCTGGCCCGCGGTGATGACCAGCGGCGTCTGGTTGCGATGCGCGGTGTAGATGTTGCCGAGCGCGTTGCCGACGCCGGCGGCCGAATGCAGATTGACGAAGCCCGCATTGCGCGTCGCCTGCGCATAACCGTCGGCCATGCCGACGGCGGAGGCTTCCTGCAGTGCCAGAACATAGTCGATGTCGTCAGGCCAGTCGGAAAGGAACGGCAGCTCGGTCGAGCCAGGGTTGCCGAACACGCGTCTGATGCCGAAGGCGCGCAGCAGGTCGAGCGTCGCCTGCTTGACGGTGACGGACTTGCTGCCGGTCTTGCCGTTCTTGGACATTGGTTTCCGTCCCTATCAACTCTTCGGGGTGAACATCTAACAGATCACCACACCGCCGTCCCCTTCATCGTCGGCTGCCCCTCCGCATTCGCGGTCCACAGCTCCATGCCGTCGGCCGTCTCGTTGGCGTTGACGGAGAACTCCGTGCCCTCGAACAACGGCTGCACCCCGCGATAGGTGAACTTCTTCGGCGCCTTGCCGCTGCGAAGTTTCGCCGCCATCTCGATGATGAGCGCCGCCTGCAACGGGCCGTGGAAGATCAGGCCCGGATAGCCCTCCACTTTGGTGACATAGTCACGGTCGTAATGAATGCGGTGGCCGTTGAAGGTCAGCGCCGAGTAGCGAAACAGCAGCACGGGATCGGACACATGTGTCTCGCGGTGCTGCGCCTTCGGCGGCGGAGGCGGAGATTTCGCGGCTGCGGGCGCGCTGCTCGTCACCTCGCGATAGACGATGTCCTGCCGCTCGCGGATGGCGATGCCGCGCGGCGAGGAGACGCTATGTTCGACCGAGACGAAGCACAGTGTGCCGGTCGAACCCGTCTTCACCTGCACGTCGGCAATGCGCGAGGTCCGGGTCGATTCGTCGCCGACGCGCAGCGGCTGCAGGAATTCGATCTCGCCGCCGGCCCACATCCGGCGCGGCAGCGGCACCGGCGGCAGGAAGCCGCCGCGGGTCGGATGGCCGTCGGGCCCGAGCATCGACATCGGAAATACCGGCTGCGCCAGGCACCAATGCACCGTGAACGGCGCGGCATCGCCCGCCTTGGGTGCACCGACGTCCTGGAACAGCGTCGCGCGCAGGCTCATGACGAGCTGCGCAGTAACGATGTCGCTGGCCTCGGTGCTGCGGCCGATCCATTGCCTGAGGTGATCGATGTCGAGCTTCTCGGTCATGATGCCTCGCTCTTGTTACGTCTTGGGCTTTTCGCCGATGGCGGGCACGGCGCCGTAGGTGCGCGTCTCGCCGACGATGATCGGCGCCGGCGCGGGATAGCTGACGCGGCCGTTCGGCGTATCCACCTCGATGCGGCGCAGATGCGGATGGTTGGTGAGGTCGGCCATCGTGTTGACCTCGGCGAAGGCGATGTCGGCATCGGACAGCCGCTTCAAGAGCTCATCGCGCGTCATCCTGCCGAAGATATCTGCCACCGTCTGGTCGGTGAAGTCGCGGTTGCGCACGCGCTCCACCATGTTGGCGACGCGGGGGTCCTTGGGCAGATCCGGTCGGTCCAGCACCTCGGCGCAGAGCGTCTTCCATTCGCGCTCGCTCTGGATCGAGATCAGGATATCCTTGCCGTCTTTCGACGTGAACACGCCGTAGGGCGCGATCGAGGGATGACGCAGCCCCATGCGCTTCGGCGGATTGCCGGCCTCGGCGTTGAGTAGCGGCACGGTGCACCAGTCGGCCATCACGTCGAACATGGAGATGCGGATGTCGCAGCCCTTGCCGGTGCGCCCGCGTGCGATCAGCGCTTCCAAAATCGCCGCATGCGCAGTCGCGCCGGTCGCGACGTCGACGATCGACATGCCGACGCGCGAAGCGCCGTCAGGATTGCCGGTGATCGAGGCCAGCCCGCTCTCGGCCTGGATCAGCAAATCATAGGCCTTGCGGTGCGCGTAGGGGCCCTCGTCGCCATAACCGGTAATCGTGCAGGAGATCAGCCTGGGATAATCCTTCAGCAGGCGCTCGCGCGAGAAGCCGAGCTTGTCCATCGAGCCCGGCTTGAGGTTCTGCACCAGCACGTCGGCGCTCGCGATCAGCTTTTCCAGCTCGGCGCGCCCCTCCTTGGTGGCGAGGTCGACCACGGCCGATTGCTTGCCGCGATTGAGCCAGACGAAATAGCTGCTCTGGCCCTTCGCCGCCGCGTCATAGCCGCGGGCGAAATCGCCTTCCGGCCGTTCGATCTTGATGACCTCCGCCCCGGCATCCGCCAGCCGCGACGAGCAGAACGGCGCCGCCACGGCCTGCTCAACCGCAATCACCCTTATCCCGTCAAGAGCTCCCATGGTGCGACCTCAGTACGAGCGGGGCATGCCGAGCACATGCTCGGCGACAAAGGACAGCACAAGGTTGGTCGAGATCGGCGCGACCTGATAGAGCCGCGTCTCGCGGAATTTGCGCTCGACGTCGTATTCCTCGGCAAAGCCAAAACCGCCATGGGTCTGGATGCAGGCATTCGCCGCTTCCCATGACGCATCGGCTGCCAGCATCTTGGCCATGTTGGCCTCCGCGCCGCAATCGAGCCCGGCCTCGTACTTGCGCGTCGCTTCCTTCACCATCAGCTCGGCCGCACGCATCGAGGCATAGGCCTTGGCGATGGGAAACTGGATGCCCTGGTTCTGGCCTATGGGACGGCCGAACACCGCGCGCTCCTTGGCGTAATTCGTCGCCTTGGCGATGAACCACTTCGCATCGCCGATGCATTCGGCCGCGATCAAGATGCGCTCGGCGTTCATGCCGGAGAGGATGTAGCGGAAGCCCTTGCCTTCCTCGCCGATCAGATTCTCCGCCGGCACCTTCATGTCGGTAAAGAACACTTCTGTCGTGGCGTGGTTCATCATGGTGCGGATCGGGCGGATCTCGAGCCCATTGTTCTTGGCCTCGCGCATGTCGACGATGAACACGGAGAGCCCGTCGGTGCGCTTCTTGACCTGCTCCTTCGGCGTGGTGCGGGCCAGCAGCACCATCAAATCGGAATGCTCGGCGCGGCTGGTCCAGATCTTCTGGCCGTTGACGATATAGCTGTCGTTGCCTTCCTTGCGCGCGAAAGTCTTCAGCGAGGACGTATCAGTGCCGCTGGTCGGCTCGGTGACGCCGAACGCCTGCAGGCGCAACTCGCCGCTGGCGATCTTCGGCAGGTATTTGGCCTTCTGTTCGGCATTGCCGTGCCGCAGCACCGTGCCCATCGTGTACATCTGCGCATGGCAGCCGCCGCCGTTGCAGCCTGCGCGCTGGATCTCCTCCAGGATCGCCGCCGCCGCGGACAGCTTCAGACCCGCGCCGCCATATTCCTCCGGGATCAGCACCGAGAGATAGCCGGCCTCAGTCAGCGCATCGACGAAAGCCTTCGGGTAAGCCATCTCGCGATCCAGCTTGCGCCAGTATTCGCCGGGAAACTGCGCGCACAGCTTTGCGACGGCATCGCGGATATCGGCGTAATCTTCGCTGTGGTGTTGTTCGCTCATGGCGTTTCCTGTTTGGTGCGGCAGTCAAGATAACGCCGGCCGATCCTCTGGCGTTGTGAAAACATCGCCAGCCCCCTATGCTCATTTGCTATAGCGTATGGAGTAGCCTTCCAGGATTGGCAAGTATGGATTTCCGGCAGCTCAGGACCTTCAGTTGCGTGGCGGAGCTCGGCAGCCTGAGCAAGGCCTCCGACACGCTGCGTG
The DNA here is from genome assembly GCF_028128895.1 of Bradyrhizobium sp. CCBAU 11434. NCBI lineage: Bacteria > Pseudomonadati > Pseudomonadota > Alphaproteobacteria > Hyphomicrobiales > Nitrobacteraceae > Bradyrhizobium > Bradyrhizobium sp. CCBAU 11434. The sequence goes on along the minus strand of NZ_LBJX01000101.1, from coordinate 32,604 downwards.
TGGCGCAGCCTGCGCTCTCCCGGCAGATCAAGCTGCTGGAGCACGAGCTGCGCACGGAACTGTTCACCCGCAACGGTCGCGGCATGGTGCTGACGGAAGCGGGTCGGCTGCTGCTGGCGCGCACCTCCGGCATCGTCCGGCAGATCGACCAGATCCGCGATGACATCCAGTCGGCCAAGGGGCCGCCGTCCGGACAGGTCGTGCTCGGCCTGGTTCCGACCGTGAGCTGCGTGCTGTCGGCGCGCTTTGCGCGGCGCTGCGTCGAAAGATTTCCCGGCATCTCGCTGCGCATCGTCGAGAGCTACAGCGGCCATATCGTCGAATGGCTGCATCGCGGGGAGATGGACCTCGCCATCCTCTACGGCCGTTCCGCCGATCTGCATCTCAATGTGCAGAGCCTGGGGCGCGACAACATCGTCGCGGTCGGCCCGCGCGGCTGCGGCCTCGCGCGCAAGAAGAGCGTCGATATCGGCTGGCTGCTGCGGCAGCGGCTGGTGCTCCCAAGTCATTCCCACGGCCTCCGCGCGCTGATCGAGCACGCCGCCGCCCAGCGCAAGATCAAGCTCAACGTCCAGCTCGAGGCGGATTCGTTCCGCGTGCTGACGAGCCTCGTCGAGGAAGGGCTCGGCTTTGCGCTGCTGCCGCCATCGTCGGTCCACGCCGAGGTCGCCGACGGCAGGCTGGAAACGGCGATGGTGTCCAAGCCGATGACGCGCGAGCTCATTTTCGCTTCTCCGATCGACCGCCCGGCCTCGACGGCCTCGCTCGCCGTGACTGCACTGCTGCGCGAGGAAGTCGCCGCCTGCCGCAAGGAAGGCGTGTGGGATATCAAGCTGAGTTAGATGTGCTGGTGTCGTAGACCAGCCGGGCGCTGCGTTGTCTTCGCATCTGGCGCGACCTGTCATGCCGAAATTTTATAGCTGGGGGCTCCGCACTCCGCTGTCATTGCCCGCGAAAGCGGGCAATCCAGTATTCCAGAGACGGCGCGGCGAGAGCCGAGAAGCCGCGGCCTACTGGATGCCCCGCTTTCGCGGAGCATGACGGCGGAGATTGAGGATGCGGATTGCCTTAACGGCGAAGCTCCGGAGGATCGAGCTCAGCCCGGAATCCTCACCGGCAGCGTCTCGTACCCCTTGATGAAGCTGGAATAGATCCGCTTCGGCTCGCCGACCACCTCGATCCGGTCGAACCGCTTCAGCATCTCCTCCCAGACGATGCGCAGCTGCAGCTCGGCGAGCCGCATGCCGACGCAGCGGTGAATGCCGAAGCCGAAGGAGAGGTGCGTGCGCGGCCGGGCGCGGTCGATGATGAAGTCGTTCGGCCGCTCGATCATCTCCTCGTCGCGGTTGCCCGAGACGTACCACATCACGACGCGGTCGCCCTTCTTGATGTGCTTGCCGTTGATCTCGGTGTCCTGGAGCGCGGTGCGGCGCATGTGCGCCAGCGGCGTCTGCCAGCGGATCACCTCGGGCACCATGGTGTCGATCAGGCCAGGGTTGGCGCGCAGCTTGTCGTATTGTTCAGGATTCTCATTCAGCGCCAAGACCGAGCCGGTCATGGTGTTGCGCGTGGTGTCGTTGCCGCCGACGATGAGCAGGATGATGTTGCCCATCAGATTGTCGGGGTCCATGAAGCGCGTGGCGTCGTTGTGGGCCATCAGCGACAAGAGGTCGTTGCGCGGCGCGGAGTTGACGCGCTCGTTCCACAGCTTCGACATGTAGGCGTAGCATTCGTCCATCTCGCGGCGGCGCTCTTCGGCCGAGGCGACGATGCCGCTCTTGGGCAGGGCGGTCGAGACGTCGGACCAGCGCGTCAGCTTGCGGCGCTCCTCCCAGGGGAAGTCGAACAGCGTTGCCAGCATCTGCGTCGTCAGCTCGATCGAGACGCGCTCGACGAAATTGAAGGTCTCGTTGCGCGGCAGATTGTCCAGCACGGTCTGCGAGCGCTGGCGGATCAGTTTTGCGAGCTCGTCAAGATGCGTCGGCGTGAACATCGGCGACACGGTCTTGCGCTGCGACGAGTGTTTGGGCTGGTCCATCGCAATGAAGCTCGGCCAGTCGTAGCCCTCAGGCACGTCGCGGATCGAGATGCCGCCGAGCGTCGAGTCCGACGAGAAGATGCCGTGGTTGGTGTCGACATGCATGATATCGTTGTATTTCACCACCGACCAATACGGCTCGATCGGCGCATTGGTGCAGTAATGCACCGGCTCTTCCTTGCGCAGCCGCTCGAACCACGGCCACAGCGTGTCGTCCTGGAACAGCCTGGGCGCGCCGGGATGAAAATTCTTCAGCGGCGTCGCATAGGCTTCCTCGCGCGCGCGCCGCATGCGTTCGGCCTTGTCGGCCTTGACCGGGGTCTGAATGTTCATGGGCAGTCGCTCCAGTAGGTTCGTTCACGCCGTCGCAGTGGCGCGTCGTCGCAAGTGCCAATGTTATACACTATAATTCGGAGGTCACGCCGCAATCTTGACCGGCAACGTTTCCAAACCCTTCACAAAGCTCGAATACACCCGCTTCGGCTCGCCGACCACGTCGATGTGGTCGAAACGCTTCAGGATCTCCTCCCAGATAATCTTCAGCTGGAGTTCGGCAAGCCGCAGTCCGACGCAACGGTGGATGCCGAAGCCGAAGGAGAGATGCGTGCGCGGACGGGCGCGGTCGATGATGAAGTCGTAGGGCTTCTCGATGGCCTCTTCGTCGCGGTTGCCCGAGACGTACCACATCACGACCTTGTCACCTTTCTTGATCTGCTTGCCGCGGAACTCGAAATCGGAGAGCGCGGTGCGGCGCATATGCGCCAGCGGCGTCTGCCAGCGGATCACCTCGGGCACGAAGCTGTCGAGCAAATCAGGGTTTTCGCGCAGCTTGCGATATTGGTCCGGATACTGGCTCAGCGCGTAAATCGAGCCCGACATGGTGTTCCGCGTGGTGTCGTTGCCGCCGACGATCAAAAGGATGAGATTGCCGAGAAAGTTCTTGGCATCCATGTCGCGCGTCGCCGCGCCGTGGACCATCATCGAGAGCAGGTCGCTCTTCGGCGGCTGCTCGGCGCGTTCCTTCCAGAGGCGCGAGAAATAGGCGGCGCATTCGCCAAGCTCGGCCATCCGTTCCTCGTCGGTCGCGACGAGTCCATCTGGGCCGGGGATGGTGGTGGCGATGTCAGACCAGCGCGTCAGCTTGCGGCGGTCCTCCCAGGGGAAGTCGAACAGCACCGCGAGCATCTGGGTGGTCAGTTCGATCGAGACCTGGTCGACCCAGTCGAACACCTCGCCCACCGGCAGATTGTCCAGGCACTCGGCCGAGCGCTTGCGGATGTTGAGCGCGAGATTGTCCAGATGCGTCGGCGTAAACATCGGCGCCACGGTCTTGCGCTGCGCGGCATGACGCGGCGGGTCCATGGAGATGAAGCTCTCGCGGCGCAGATCGGGATCGACGTCGCGGATGGTGATGCCGCCGAGCGAAGATGCCGAAGAGAACACCGAATGATTGGTCTCGATCTCCATGATGTCGTTGTAGCGCGTCACCGACCAATACGGACCGAACATCGAGTCCTTGCAATAGTGCACGGGATCTTCGCGCCGCAGCCGGTCGAAATACGGCCAGAACGTATCGGTCCGGAACAGCTCGGGGTCACCGGGGTCGAACTGCGCCAGCGGAAGCGATGACGCGCGCTCGCGCAATGCGTCGAGATTTGCCGCGCTTTCCATGGTCCCATGCATGACCGTTCTCCCTGACATGACCGCTCGATTTTTGTGAATTCTGCGTCGCGGTATTTGAACTACAATTACAACGCGTTACGTGCTTCGGAGCAAGCGGCAGTTTTGCCGCAACAGAGGTGTCATCACGAACGTGACCTGCCGCACGCCGTTCGTCATGAAATCCTGTCAGAAATCGCTCCAAACCGAGGCAAATCGAACCCGCTCATGTTGGGGATCGACTAACCTCTGATCTATAGTTTGAGAGAAAACGATCCGCATCCCGAGGTTGTTGCCGTGAACGATATGCAATGGACCCCCATGGGCCCCTCTGAACCGGTCCCGCCGCCGTTGCCGCCCACGCGGGTCGATTTCACCGGCAATCGGACCGAGTTCCGCAAGATGGTCACCAAGGGTGCCATGCTGGAGCTCGTCACCTTCGGCTTCTATCGGTTCTGGCTCGTCACTGACATCCGCCGCCATCTGTGGTCGAACACGTCCATCGACGGCGACGCCGCCGAATACACCGGCCGCGGCAAAGAACTCTTGATCGGCTTCCTGTTCGCGCTCGCGATACTGGTGCCGATCTATCTCGCCTATTTCCTCGTCGGCATCGAATTCGAGCGCTGGCAGGGCTTTGCCTCGACGCCGCTGTTCATCTCCTTTTATGCCTTCGGCCAGTTCGCGATCTTTCGCGCCCGTCGGTATCGTTTGACGCGCACGGTCTGGCGCGGCGTACGCTTCTGGATGGACGGCTCCGGCTGGGCCTATTCCTTCCGCGCGATGCTGTGGGGTCTCCTGGTGTTCCTGACGCTCGGCCTGGCGCTGCCATGGCGCGAGGCCTCGCTCGAGCGCTACAAGATGCAGCACACGCATTTCGGCGATCTGCAGGGCGACTTCGAAGGCAACGGATGGGAGTTCTTCAAGCGCGGCTGGTGGCTGTGGTTGCTCAGCCCGATCGCGGTATTGATCTTCCCGCTTGCGCCGTTCCTCTATGCCGAGTTCAAGGCGCGCGAATGGCGCTGGTGGCTGAACGGCATCCGCGTCGGCGGCGTCGGCCTGTCCTCGGACCTGCCGCATAATGCTTTTTACGGCCTCTACTGGAAGATGGTCGGCTGGTGGCTGCTGCTCTCGACCCTGTTCGGCTTCTATCTTGGCGGTGCCACCATGCTCGCCGTCAAGCTGAGCGGTGTGCCGGCCGAGCAGCTGTTCGGGCCGGGCCATGCGGCCAAGAGCATTCCGATGCTGGTGATGATGGTGATCGGTTACTTCGCGCTGGCCCTCGCCATGAACATCATCATGCGCGTCTATCTCCAGCGCGATCTCTGGGCCATGGTGCTGGAGACCGTCGCGGTGCATGATATCGGAGCTGCAGCCGACGTCCGCGCCAGCGGCGAGCTCGCCAGCGCGCTCGGCGAAGGGTTTGCCGATGGTCTCGATGTCGCAGGATTTTGAACCGTGAGTGATGTGACTGCCGAGCCCGGCGCCGAACCGAAGCCCGGACAGACGGCGATCTTCTTCGACGGCCTGTCGAGCCGCCGTCGGCAAGTCACGCTGACTCTGGGAAATGCGCTTGAGATCGCTGAGCTCAGCGACGTCCAGGCGAGCTCGGCCGTTACGCATTGGGCGTATGACGACATCCGTCGCGCCGACAGTCCGGCCGGCATCCTGCGCCTGACCTCGACGTCTGCGCCGGCGCTGGCGCGGCTCGAGATTCGCGATGCCGCTTTCGGCGCTGGTCTGATCGCACGCTGTCCTCGCATCGACGAGCACCAGACCACCGGTCGCGGTGTCGCAAAGATCGTGGGCTGGTCGGTCGCGGCCGCCATCTCCATCGTCTGCGTCGTGCTGTTCGGCGTGCCGCTGGCCGCGGATCGCCTCGCGCCGCTGGTGCCGAAGCCGATCGAGCGGCGCATCGGCGATGCGTCCGAGGTGCAGGTGAAAACGATCTTCCGCGGTCAGGCTTGCGATGACACGGCCGGTCAGGCGGCGTTCCGCAAGCTCGTCAACAGCCTGCGCGACGCCGCCGGCCTCGACGACGATTCCATGACGGCAGGCGTGCTGCGAACCTCAGTGCCGAATGCGTTCGCGCTGCCGGGCGGCAAGGTCTATGTGCTCAGTGCCTTGCTCGACAAGGCCGAAAATCCCGACGAGCTTGCCGGCATCCTTGCCCACGAGCTTGGGCATCTGAAGCATCACGACAACATGCGCGGCCTGATCTACAACGGCGGCACCTCGTTCCTGATCGGTCTGTTGTTCGGCGACGTCACCGGCTCCTCCGCCGTGATCTTCGCCTCGCGCAGCGTGGTCGAAGCCTCCTATTCGCGCGAGGCCGAGACGGGCGCCGATACGTTCGCGATCGAGATCATGCACAAGCTCGGCCGCTCGCCGAAGCCCGCGGCCGAGTTGATGTTCCGCATCACCGGCAAGGAGGGCGGCTCGGGCTTGTCGACAATCCTGGCGAGCCATCCGCTCACCGAGGACCGCCTCGCGCGCATGACCAGGGAGGACCGCCCCGCCAGCGGCCCGCCGCTGCTGACGGACAAGGAATGGCAGGCGCTGAAGGGCATCTGCGGCAGCGGGAGGATCTAGTTCGCGACTATCGCGTCCCGTAGGCGCGGTCGCCGGCATCGCCGAGGCCCGGCAGGATAAAGCCGTTCTCGTCGAGGCCTTCATCCACTGCCGCCGTCCAGATGTGCACGTCGGGATGCAAGCCGCGCAGGCGCTCGAGGCCTTCGGGTGCTGCGATCAGGCAGGCGAGGCGAATGTCCTTGGCGCCGCGCTCCTTCAGCCGGTCGACTGCGGCCACGGCCGTGTTGGCGGTGGCGACGACAGGCGTCACCACGATGGCGAGGCGCTCGCTGAGATCCGACGGCGATTTGAAGAAATACTCGACTGCGGCAAAGCTCTCGGGTTCGCGATAGAGCCCGATATGGGCGACGCGCGCGGTCGGCACCAGGTCCATCATGCCGTCGACGAAGGTGGTGCCGGCGCGCAGCATCGGCACGAACACCAGCTTCTTGCCGGCGATCTTGGCCGAGTGCATCGTCGCCAGCGGCGTCTCGATCATGGTGTCGGTGAGCGGCAAGTCGCGCGTCACCTCGTAGCAGAGCAGCATGCCGATCTCCTTGATCAGCTCGCGGAACGACTTTGTCGAGATCGATTTGTCCCGCACCAGGGTCAGCTTGTGCTGCACCAGCGGATGATCGACGATCGTGACGCCTTCCATGATCGGATGCTCCTGAAATTCATCAAGTCAGTGCGGCGGACAACAATGCTGGGCTAGAAAACAGTGCCGTCGCTGATCACCTTGAGCGGCGGGGAGCCATCGGGACGGCGCGCAAAGGCGATGGCCCGGCCGGCGGCCCAGGTGCCGCCTTCCAGGATGCTGGCGAGCGGCAGCGACTGCGGCGTGCGGCCGAGCTTGGCGCGAACGAGATCTGCAGCGCGGTCGAGCAGCGCGACGGTGAGCGCGCGCCACTCGACGACGAGCAGCGAATCCACCGCATGTGGACGCTCGGCGTCCGAGGTATCGCGCAGGCGCAGCACCCCGTGATCGACGAACAGGCCGCCATTGCGATATTCGGCAAGGCCGGTGAGGCCATCGATATCGGTGACATCGAAGCCTGCGCGCTGTAGCGGCTCGATCAGCGAATAGCTCAGCCATTGCGACAGCTTGTGCAGCGGCACGAGGCCGGCGGTCGCATCGTCGGCCCTGATCGCCGGATGTCGCCAGCAATCGCCGAGCGGGACGCCGGCGAGTTCGAGCCGCGACGGCCAGATCGGTCCAAGCTGGTTCAGCACCGCGGACAGGATCGCAGGCGCGGGGATGGTGCCATCCACAGCCCGCGCGGCGATGTGGTCGAACAACCCGCCCGGCCGCGGCGTGTCGTGCATGCCAAAAATCTCGGCGCGTGCGGCCACCAGCCGGCCCAGACGTTGCAGCAGGTCGGTGCGTCCCTCCAGGCCGAGCAGCGGATTGGCATCGCTTGCCTGGAAGGCCGACGTCAGTGCCGGGAGCGGCAGCTTTGCCAGGACATCGGCATCGACCCTGAACGGCGCGCGCGCATCGCGCGAAAACAGCCCGCCCGCAAACATGTCGAGGCTTGCGAGTGCCAGCCCCTCGGAGCGACCGATGCCTTGTCCCGTCACCGCATCACGGTATCGCCACATTGCGCCAGCGCCGGCATCGAGCAGCACGCTGACGATGGCAAGGTCGAACTCCGCGCGCGCCCGCGCGGCTCGATCAGACCACACGGCTGCGTCGGCCAATTGCGCCCAGCGGTCGACACCGCCGAACACAAAATGCCGCCAGCGCGCGTGGAAGGGAATGTCGAGCGTCGGGTAGGCCTTTCGCGTCACCGCCAGCACGGCCTCCGCAACGCCATCCATCCGATCGAGATCGACGGTGAAATGCCTGAGCCCGCCCCGCAGGCCAATGTCGAGCATTTGGACGGCACGCGCGCGAACCGCCTTTGCGGACAGCAAGGCGCGTGCTTCTTGTTCTGAGGCCTCCGCCATCACGAGATCAGTATTTTTCCAGCGAACGTCCGACCACGCCATCGACGTCCTTCTCCGGCGCGATGTCGGTCGAGTAATAGCCGGCGGCCTTCTTGGCGGCGATCTCGACATAGGCGTCGGCCGGGATCAGCTCCGGCGGGATCGGCACGCGCTCGACGATGTCGATGCCTTGCGAGGTCAGCGCGTCGTATTTCATGTCGCTCATCGACAGGAAGCGGTCGATGCGCTTGAGGCCGAGCCAGTGGATCGTATCCGGCATCAATTGCTGGAAGCGCGCGTCCTGGACACCGGCGACGCATTCGGTGCGTTCGAAATAGGCGGCGGCTGCGTCGCCATCCTCCTGGCGCTTGCGCGCATTGTAGACCAGGAATTTGGTGACTTCGCCGAGCGCGCGGCCTTCCTTGCGGTTGTAGACGACGAGCCCGAGCCCGCCCTCCTGCGCGCCGCGCGCGGATTCCTCGATGCCGTGGATGAGATAAGGCCGGCAGGTGCAGATGTCGGAGCCGAACACGTCGGAGCCGTTGCACTCGTCATGCACGCGGCAGGTGATCTTGGTGCGATGATCCGGCAGCTTGGTCACATCGCCGAACATGTACACCGTGGTGCCGCCGATCGGCGGCAGGAACACTTTCAGGTCCGGGCGCGTCACCAGCTCGGGGAACATGCCGGCGGTCTGCTCGAACAGCGTGCGGCGCAGCTCGGTCTCGTTGGTCTTGAAACGCTCGGCAAGGCCGGGCAGGTACCAGACCGGATCGATCGCGATCTTCACCACCGAGACGCTGCCATTGGCATGCACGACCTCGCCATCGGCGCGCAGGCGCTTGGCGGCCAACGCCTCGCGAATTTCGGGCAGGTCGAGCCGTGCGCGCGTCACTGCGATGCTGGGGCGGATGTCGACACCCTCGGCAATGTCCTTGCCGAAGTTCTCGGCGACCAGATGGCCCCAGGGATCGAGCGCGACGATCTTTGCGGGATCGCGCCATTGCTCGAACGGTCCGATGGTCGCGGCGGGGAACGTGTTGGTGAGATCGGGGCGCCTGATCGGATCGAGCGCGCCGGCGGAGACCGCGAGCGCACGGTACATGGCATAGGAGCCACCGTGGCTGCCGATCACGTTGCGATCCCCGGCGCGCGACACCGTGCCGATGATCGGCCCGCGGGCGCGCGCATCGCCTGCGCCCCAGTGAATCGGGTACGCGGCTTTCTTGCCCGGCTCCGGATGAGAGGTGAGGCGGATATGCTCAGTACGATTCGCGCGGCTCATGGCCAAACTCCCAAAAAGCCAACGGCCCGCCGCTCGGACGGGCCTGGCTTATCAGCGCTGCCGGAGCAGAGCCCGGCGACGCAATCCATCATATTGTAGCGGCCCTTGGCGACAGACAAGTTAATCGTGCGGAGCGGCTGGTCGCGCCGCCGGTCCGTACCGGCGGAGGGCGCCAGAACACGCCCTATATCTATGTAATTGTTCAAATTTTTGAAGGGGCGCGTCCGGCGACTGGATAAAACCTGCATATTCGGACATATCGACCGGATCGGCTCTGCCCCCCGGAGAACACCATGTCCGCCGCCAGCTACATCGATCCCCGCAATGGAAAGCTCTATCCGCTTCTCGAGCCGCGCTGGTGCTCCGACGAGCAAACGCCGCTGCTGGTGACACCGGGGGCAGGGATCTCGCGCGCCGACATCGACAGCGGCACGCGCTCGCTGTGGCGCTACCGGGCGGCGTTGCCGGTGGAGATCAAGGATCCGATTTCGCTCGGTACCGGCTGCACGCCGCTGGTGCAGCAGGGCTGGGGCGATTTGCGGCCTCTCTTCAAGCTCGAATGGTTCAACCCGACCGGCAGCTTCAAGGACCGCGGCTCGGCGGTGATGCTGTCCTTCCTCCGGCAGATCGGCATCAACGCCATTCTGGAGGATTCCTCCGGCAATGGCGGTTCGTCGATGGCGGGGCTTGGCGCCGCCGGCGGCATGCGCGTGAAGATCCTGGCGCCGGCTTCGACCTCGCCGGCCAAGATCGCGCAGGTGCGCGCTTATGGCGCCGAGGTGCAGCTGGTCGAGGGTCCGCGCGAGGAGTCGGAGGCCGAAGCCATCAGGCAATCGCGCCAGACCTTTTACGCCAGCCACAATTGGCAGCCGTTCTTTCTCGAAGGCACGAAATCGCTCGCCTATGAGATCTGGGAAGATCTCGGCTTTCGTGCGCCCGACAATGTCATCGTTCCCGTCGGTGCGGGCAGCAGCCTGCTTGGCTGTGCTTTCGGCTTCCGCGAGCTCTTGAAGGCGGGGCAGATCGCAAAGCTGCCGCGCCTGTTCGCGGCCCAGCCGCTCAACTGCTCGCCGATCGATGCCAGCTTCAAGGCCGGCGTCGATACATCAGTTGCGCGCGAGGTGAGCAAGACCATCGCCGAGGGCACGGCGATCAAGCATCCGTTGCGGTTGCGCGAAATCATCGCCGCCTTGCGCGAGAGCGGCGGCGGCACGGTGGCGCTCACCGAGGACGAAATCGTCGCCGCCCTGCGCCGCCTGGCGCGGCAGGGCCTGTTCGCCGAGCCCACCAGCGCCAGCGCGGCCGCGGCATTGGAGAAACTCGCCGCCACCGGCGCCATCAAGGCGAATGAGACAACGGTTGCGGTCCTCACCGGCACCGGGCTGAAGGCCGCGACCACGGTGGCCGATCTGGTGCAGTAGGACGCTGCAACTTGCTCCGTCATTGCGAGCGGGCTCACCTCACTCCTTCAACTCGTTCACCTGCTTCACCCAGGCCCGCACGTCCGCGAGCACCTCGGGCAGCGCCGCTCTCACCTCCGGCACGGTCATGCCGGCCTTGATGCGGGGATCGTAGAGCACATTGAGGATGTACTGGTCGTAGACGTCGAAATAGCCCATCGACACATTGTCGTTGAACATGGTCCACGGCACGCTCGCAGTGTCGTTGATGGGACCGAGCGATTGCAGCACCTCCTCATAGGCGCAGTCGAGGAAGGTGAAGTCGCTGACGTCGACGGTGAGGATGACGTCGGAATGCTCGATCTCGAATTGCTCGTTCTTGCGGAAGCCGGACAGGCATTGCGGATCGAGCGAGGTGCGGATCTCGCGCGCCTTCTCCGCGCCGTAGAAGCTCGTAATGGTGCGGTAGAGGTCGCGGTCGCGCACCAGCTTCACCCGCACATTGGCCGCCTCGCTGGTATCGGTCATGGCGATGTCGAGATGCTGCACGCGCTTGCCGATGTCGGCCACGACCTTTGCGAGCTGCGCCTTGCGGTCGGCGCGATCGGTCTCGGCGAATACGCGCACTGGCCCGTCGAACTTGCGGATACGATCGACGCGGCCGGCGAGGTGATATTCGGCGCCGAACGCGGTCTTGAAAAAGCCGTCGACGATTTCGGCGTCGGTAAAGCTCTTCTTCTCGCTGCGCTGGCGTGAGGCGATCGCCGGCAATTCGCCGGCGGCCGCCTTGGGGACGATGTCGGGCACACATGCGAGCGCTGCGAGCGTCAGCAGGGCGAAGCGTAGGGCAGGCGCGGGCGGGACCAATGCGCTCATCGTCGCGCAACGCTGCCGTATTCGCGTCGTGCGCACAAGTCCGCAAATTCACGCGGCCGGGCAGGTTCCGGTCGCTTCAGCCACGGTGCCGTAGGGTGGGCAAGCGAAGCGTGCCCCACGCATTTTTCGCGATCGAGGGTGATGGTGGGCACGGCGCAAGTGCGCCTTTGCCCGCCCTACGAGAGCTACGGGAGCCCGCCTGGGCGCTAGTTGTTCAGCACAACCACGGTGGTGCCGACGCCAACGCGGCCGTAGAGGTCGGTGACGTCGTCATTGGTCATGCGGAAGCAGCCCGAGGACACCGCCTGACCGATCGTCTCCGGCTCGTTGGAGCCGTGGATGCGGTAGAGGGTCGATCCCAGATACATCGCGCGCGCGCCGAGCGGGTTCTCGATGCCACCCTTCATGTGGCGCGGCAGGTCCGGCCGGCGGGCGATCATCTGCGACGGGGGCGTCCACTCCGGCCATTCCTTCTTGGCGGTGATCTTGTGCACCCCGCCCCAGCGGAAGCCGTCGCGGCCGACGCCGATGCCATAGCGCAGGGCCTGGCCGTTCTCGAGGACGAGATACAACCGGCGCTCGGCGGTGTTCACCACGATCGTGCCGGGGGCATAATTGCCGTTATACATGACGGTGGCGCGGGGGATCGGGCTCGCGCCGCCACCGAGATAGCCGGTGGAGCTGGTGCCCGTGAAGTCCACCATCCCCGCGGCGGATGCGCTGCTCGCTCCGATCGTCACGGCCACCATGGTGGCGACAGTTGCGGCAAGAAACCGGATCATTCATTCCCCCAGCAAAAAAATCGATTCAATGACGAACACAGGCCATATTTGCCGGCATTTCGCAAGCCACGGCCGCGTGAGGCCCGGTGGTTGCCGTTAGCAAATCGGAAACCGCCTCAAAACACTATTAGCCAAACCCGCACATCGCGGCGCGGGACAGGGCCGCAATGGCCGCTATTGCTTTGACGGGCCGAGCGAACAATGATGATCCGACGGAACGTCGGAAATGGCCTGCGGGAGTGTTGGGATGAACGGTGCGGAAAGCCTGGTGCGGACGATGGTCAAGGGCGGGGTGGACGTCTGCTTCACCAACCCGGGCACCTCCGAGATGCATTTTGTCGCGGCGCTCGACCGCGTGCCCGGCATGCGTTGCGTGCTCGGCCTGTTCGAAGGCGTGGTGACGGGTGCCGCCGACGGTTATTTCCGCATGAAGGGCACGCCGGCCTCGACCCTGCTGCATCTCGGCCCCGGCCTCGCCAACGGCCTTGCCAATCTGCACAACGCCAAGAAGGCGAATTCCGGCATCGTCAACATCGTCGGCCAGCATGCCGTCTACCACATCGACTACAACGCGCCGCTGACCTCCGACATCGAGGGCCTGGCCCGGCCGATGTCGTCCTGGGTCCGGACCTCGCCGAATTCCAAAGCGGTCGCCGCCGACGGCGCCGCCGCGATTGCCGCCGCCAAAAGCGCCCCGCCGCAGATCGCGACTTTGATCCTGCCGGCCGACACCGCCTGGAACGAGGCCGACGGCATCGCCGAGGTGCCGGCCGAGCAGCAGCGCGCCAGCTATTCGCCGCAGGCGGTCGATCGGGCCGCAAAAATCCTGCACGGCGACGGCGAGGGCACATTGCTGCTGATGACCGGCAGCGCGCTCAGCGAGCACGGCCTGGCGCTGGCCGAGCGCATCGCCGGCAAGACCGGCTGCACCGTGATGGGCCCGACCTTCCGCCCCAAGATGGCGCGTGGCCGCGGCCGCTATTCGATCGACCGCATCCATTATGTGATCGAGAACGCGCTGCCGATGCTGGCAAAGTTCCGTCACATCGTGCTGGTCGAGTCCGACGATCCCGTGGCGTTCTTCGCCTATCCGAACAAGCCGAGCATGCTCAAGCCCGAGGGCTGCGAGGTCCACCGCATGACCTCCTGGGGCGAGAATTCGGTGGCGGCGCTGGAGGCGCTCGCCGGCGCCGTGAAGGCCAGCGCCAGGGACGTCAAGCCGCAGGCGCTGCAGGAGCTGGTCAAGCCGACCGGCGCGCTCACCTTCGCCTCGATCGCGCAGGCGATTGCCTGTGCGATCCCCGAGAACGCCATCATGGTCGACGAGTCCCTCACCACCGGCCGCGGCTTCTTCCCGCCGACGGCCGCCGCCGCCCCGCACGACTGGCTGCAGAACATGGGTGGCTCGATCGGCTTCTCGACCCCGCTGTCGATCGGCGCCGCGATCGCCTGCCCGGACCGCAAGGTCATCACCATGGTCGGCGACGGCAGCGCGATGTACACGATCCAGTCGCTGTGGACCCAGGCCCGCGAGAACCTCAACATCGTCACCATCGTGTTCGCGAACCGCATCTACCAGATCCTGCGCGGCGAGTTCGACAATGTCGGCGCCGGCGAGCCCGGTCAGCGCGCCAACGACATGCTCCGCCTCGACCGTCCGACGCTCGATTTCGTCGCGCTGGCCAAGGGCATGGGAGTGCCCGGCCGCGCCGTCACCAATGCCGACGAGTTCAACAAGGCGCTGGCGGAGGCCGTCGCCGAGCCCGGGCCGCGGCTGATCGAAGTGCAGATGTAGGGCATCCAACCCAGAGCGCCGAGGGCCCGGAGTCACGATGCAGACCGAGCTGAACAAGGTGATCGCGGCGCTCAGGGAGTTCTATGCCCACGAGAAATTCCTGTTCGAGAAGGACGTCGGCGAACGTGCCATCACGCACCGCTTCGCCGTCTATCTCGAGCAGCATTTTTCAGGCTGGGCCGTCGACTGCAACTACGACCGCCTCGGCGAGCGCACGCTGCATCTGCCGCACGGCAGCATCATCTCGACCGACGATCATCTCGGCAAGTCGATCTATCCTGACATCGTCGTGCACCAGCGCGAGATCCCGAACAATCTGCTGACCGTCGAGATCCGCAAGGCCAGCAATCACACGCCGCTGGACCACGACCAGCACAAGCTGATGGCGCTGACCGACCCGCACATCTGGTTCGCCTATTGGATCGGCGTGCTCCTGGTGTTGGACAAGCACGGCGTGACGACGTCGGAGGTCTATGTCAGCGGCGGTGTCGATCAGCCGCAGACGCTCTGGTTCGCAGGCCGGCTTGCGGAGAGCGGCCTTGGGGCTATGCATTAGCGGCTTGCCCGTAAGCGTCGGATTTTGGGGATAAGCGGAAGTCGTCCCGCCTGGCCTTGCACAATGGAAATATGAAAGCGGCGATTCGTTCGGGGTACATGCAGCGATGGATTTCCGACAGCTCGAATATTTCCTGCGCGTCGCGCAGCGCAAGAACATATCGCTTGCCGCAGCCGATCTGAACATTGCCCAGCCGACCCTGACCAAAAGCATCAGGCTGCTCGAGGAGCAACTCGGGGTCAAATTGTTCGAGCGATTGCCACGTGGCGTAGCGCTGACATCGTTCGGGACCACGCTGCTGCGACACGCCGAGGCCGTGCACGTCCAGATGAAGGATGCGGGGCAGGAGATTGCCGCGCAACGTTCCGGCGCCGTCGGAACAGTCTTGATCGGCGCCGGCCCGACTTGGCTGCGACGATATCTCCCGGCGGCACTCGCGCGCACGTTCTCGGCGCATCCGCTGATCCGCGTTCGCGTCGACGCCGGCTTCGACGAGTCGTTGCTCCGTGCGCTCAGGCAAGGCGAGCTCGACTTCGTCGTCGCCGAGATTCCCTCGCCCGAGGACCAGCGCGAGTTCGAGACGCTGACACTGACATCCGATCGGCTCGGCGTCTGTTGCCGCCGCGGTCATCCGCTGACCCAGCGAAGGCGGGTCAGCATGAGCGATCTGTTGCAATATCCCTGGATCAAGCCACCGCATGCGACGCGGGCCCATCGCCGGCTCGACTCGCTGTTCGTCGCCAATGATCTGGCGCCGCCGAAAAGCATGCTCGAAAGCGGGTCGGTCGCGCTTCAACTCAACGTCCTCCGGCACTCCGATGCGCTCGCCACCACCGTGTCGAAGACGCTGCAGACGCCGGAGGGCGACGGCCTCGTCATGCTCAATGTTCCCGAGCTTGCGCTGACGCGCGATGCCGGAATCATCACGCGCAAGGACGGCTGGGTCTCGCCGGCGGCCGCGGGGATCATCGATGCGCTCAAGGCCGTTTGCGCCGCCGAGACGGCCGGCCGCAAGGGTAAGCCATAGCTTTTGTCTATACCTACGACACAATTATCTCTTTGTAAGAATACCTGAATCCTGTTTTGCTTGGCCCCTGAGAGAGCCGGAATCGGCCGAAACGCGGGGAGGATTGAGATGCCGGGACAGAGCGGGAAGCGTGGCCTGACGCGCCGTCAGGTCGTGGGTGCGGGTGGCGCGGCTGCGCTGGGGTTCGCTGCGCCGTGGCGATACGCGGCGGCGGCCAAGGTCGCGCCGATGACCATCGTGATCAACCAGTCGCCCTGGTTCGACAGCTTCCGCAAGACGGTCGAGCTCTACGAGAAGGAAACCGGCAACCACGTCGAGCTCGACGTCAATCCCTTTGCGGGATCGCTTGAGAAGCAGCGCAACTCCGTGCGCGCCGCGAACGGCCAGTACGACCTGCTGATCATGAATTCCGGATGGGTCGCCGAAATGTATTTCGGCGGTTTCGTCGAGCCGATCGCAGCGATCGATCCGTCCTTCAAGCTCGATCCCGACGTCTACACGCTCGACAACACCGTCTATTTCGATGCCGACAAGAAGACGATGTCGGCCTCCGGCAAGCTGATGTCGGTGCCGATCTCGCCGCTGATCCCGCTGCTCTATTATCGCGGCGATCTCTACAAGGAGGCGGGCCTGAAGGCGCCCGAGACGTTCGCCGAGCTCGAAGCCAACGCAAAGAAGCTGCACAAGCCGCCGAGCCGCTACGGCATCGTCCAGCGCGGCGCCCGCGGCCCGGCGACCGTCAGCTACGATTTCTATCCCTATCTCTACGGCTTCGGTGGCGGCATCTTCAAGAACCAGGCCGCCGGCGACTACACGGTCACGCTCAACAACGAAGCCGGCCGTACCGCGCTCGACTATTATTTGCGGATCGCCAAGGAAGCCGGTCATCCGCAGACCGCCTCGCTGGAGCAGGCCGAGGTGATCCAGAACATGCTGACCGGCAAGGCCGCGCACATCATGGTGGTGGTGTCGGCATGGTCGCAGATGGACGATCCTGACAAATCCGCCGTGGTCGACAAGGTGGAGTTCGCGGTCACACCGCATGCGGAGGGCTTCTCAACCGGTCCCGGCCTTGGCCATTGGCTGGGCGGCATCGCACGCAACGTGCCTGATGATCGCAAGCGCAGCGCGCTGGAATTCCTGCGCTGGTTCCAGACCAAGGAGGCCCAGCTCGCCTATACCAAGGTCGGCGGCATTCCGGTCAGCGCCGCAAGCTATCGCGATCCGATCGCCCAGGAACGCCGCTATCGCTGGATGAAGCCACTCGGCGAGGCCCTGCCGCACGCGGTCAACATCTATCAGTTCCCGGAAGCGAGCGAGGTGATCTCGATCCTTGAGCTTGGCCTCAACCAGGCTGTCGCCGGCAACTCGACCTCGGTCCAGGCACTCAACAGCATGGCCGAGCAGATCTTTGGCGTGATGTCGAAGCGCAGCTACAATACCGGCAAACTGCCCGCATTGCTCTGAGGCTAGAGATGAAGCCATCGGCGAGCGCCGCCGCGCAAATGGCTGCGGTGGTGGCAGAACCATCCACCCCGGCAGGCCAGCCGGCTGCGGCCGACTTCCAGCGCGGCCTCGATGAGCGGGTGTGGCGCTGGCTGACGCTGTCGCCGGCACTCCTTCTGTTGCTGGCGCTCAGCGTGCTGCCGCTGGTCAATCTGTTCGCGACCAGCTTCTTCACCGTGAGCTGGAGCGGCGGACATTCGAGCTTCGCCGCCGCAGGCCTGAACAACTATCGCGCGCTTGCCGGTGACACGCTGTTCCGCGCCGGCATTCTCAACACGATCCTGTTCGCGCTGTTTGCCGTCGGCGGCCAGATGCTGTGCGGCTTCGTGCTCGCGCTGCTTTGCACCGGCGTCACGCGCGGCCGGCTGCTCTATCGCACCATCTTCATCCTGCCGATCCTGGTTCCCGGCATCGTCGTCGGCGCGATCTGGAAGCTCCTGCTCAATTTTGATTTCGGCCTGGTCAATCAGGCGATCGCGCTGGTCGGGATCGATCCGCTCAACTGGCTCGGCTCGGCCAACACGGCGCTGGCTTCGGTGATCTTCGTCGACATCTGGCACTGGACGCCGTTCTGCTTCCTGCTGTTCCTCGCCGGCCTGCAGTCGCTGCCGCAGGATGTCTACGAGGCCGCCAAGATCGATGGCGCCTCCGGCTGGCAGGAGCTGACATATGTCACGCTGCCGATGATGCTGCCGACCATCATGGTCACGTTCGCGTTCCGCCTCGTGCTCGCCTTCAAGGTCTTCGACGAAGTCTATCTGCTCACCGGCGGCGGGCCGGGCACGTCGACCCAGGTCATGAGCTTCACGCTCTATCAGCGCTTCTTCCGCGAGGACCAGACCGGATACGGCTCGGCGATGTCGGTCGCGATCATCTTCATGACCTGCATTCTGCTGTCGGCCGCTCTTGCGGCGCGCGGACGGATGGGAGCCGCGAAATGACGACGTCTCCGAGAGCACGCTCCTTGATCGTTCATGCCCTGCTGATCGCGGCGGCCCTGCTTGTGCTCATCCCCGTGGTCTGGGTCGTCGCCGCCGGATTCCGCACCCAGATCTCGCTGCTGTCAGGCGCGTTCTGGTTCTCGCCGGTCCTGAAGAACTTCAATGAGGTGCTGTTCTCCAAGACCTCGGACTTTCTCGTCAACTACCGCAACTCGCTCGTCGTCGGCACGCTGAGCACGCTGATCTGCCTCGTCGCCGCCACGCTCGCCGCATGGTCGCTCAACCGGATGTCCTGGCCGCGCTGGTTCGTGCACATCTTTCTCGGCTGGGCGCTGGTGTTTCACATGTTCCCGCCGCTGGCGCTGGCGAGCGCCTGGTTCACCATCATGCGCACGGTCGGCCTCGACAACACGCTGACCGCCGTGGTGCTCGCGCACACCGTGCTCAATTTGCCGATGGCGCTGTGGCTGATGGGGGTGTTCGTGCGCGACGTGCCGGTCGAGCTCGAGGAAGCCGCCCGGCTGGACGGCGCCACGACGCCGGTCCTGCTGTGGCGGATCGTCCTGCCGATCATCGCGCCGGGCCTCGCCGCGACCGGCATCCTGACGTTCGTGTTCAGCTGGAACGATTTCGGCGTCGCCCTGACGCTGACCATGAAACAGACCGCAACCGTGCCGGTCGCGATCGCCAAATTCGCCCAGGACTACGAGATTCTCTACACGCAGATGGCGGCCGCCGCCGCGCTGTCGATCCTGCCCGCACTCGTGCTGCTCATCATCGGCCAGCGCTACATCGTGGCGGGTCTCACCCAAGGCGCCGTGAAATAAGACGCGATCAACGAAGGAAATGCCATGAAGACGGTCTTCGTTCTCTTTGATTCCCTCAACCGCCATCTGCTCGGCGCCTATGGCGGCAAGCGAATTCCGACACCGAACTTCGATCGCCTTGCCGCGAAGACGCTGACCTTCGATCGCCATTATGTCGGCAGCCTGCCCTGCATGCCGGCGCGGCGCGATCTCCTCACCGGCCGGCTGAGCTTCCTGCACCGAAGCTGGGGCCCGCTCGAGCCGTTCGACAACGCGATGCCGGAGCTCCTGCATCACGCCGGCATCTACAGCCACCTCATCACCGATCACTTCCACTATTGGGAGGACGGCGGCGCGACCTATCACAATCGCTACGACAGTTACGAGTTCGTGCGCGGCCAGGAGGGCGACCCCTGGAAGGCGATGGTCCAGCCGCATTGGGAGCGGCTGCGCGAGATGTATCACGCGCGCCAGTTCACCACCGACCGGCGCAAGTACCACTCGCAGAACATCATCAACCGCGAGTTCATCAAGGAGGAGAAGGACTTCCCGTCGGTGCAATGCTTCGCGCACGCCTTCGACTTCCTCGACCGCAATTACGACGCCGACAACTGGTTGCTCCAGCTCGAGACCTTCGATCCGCATGAGCCGTTCCACGCGCCTGTCAGGTTCAAGGCGCCGTTCGACAGCGGCTGGAACGGGCCGATCCGCGACTGGCCGCGTTATGGCCGGGTCGACGAGCTCCCGGCCGAATGCGAGGAATTGCGCGCAAACTATTATGCTGTCGTGTCGATGTGCGACTTCCTGCTCGGGCAGTTGCTCGACGATTTCGACCGCCGCGACATGTGGAAGGACACCGCCCTCGTCGTCACCACCGACCACGGTTTCCTGCTCGGCGAACACGATTTCTGGGCCAAGAACCGCATGAACCTCTATGAAGAGATCGTGCACATTCCGTTGTTCGTGCACGATCCACGACGCCCGCAACCCGGCGCGCGAAGCGGAGTCCTCACCCAGTCCATCGATCTCGCGCCGACATTCCTCGATCTCTTCGACGTGGCGCCACCGCCCGAGATGGAGGGGCACTCGATCCTGAAGGCTGCGCATTCCGCCAGGCCATTACGGGAGGCGGCGCTGTTCGGCTATTTCGGCGGCGCCGTGAACATCACCGATGGCCACTACACTTATCATCGCTTTCCCGCCGACCTGAAGACGCAGGAGATCTTCCAGTACACGGTGATGCCGACTCATATCCGCTCGCCGTTCCTGCCGGAGGAGCTCGCCGGCGCATCGCTGTCGGACGGCTTCCCGTTCACCAAGGGTGCAAAGCTGCTCAAGGTCCCTGTGATCGAGCGCTCGCCGATGTATCTCAATTACGGCCCGGGCGCGCTGCTCGAGAACGACACGCGGCTGTATGACCTTGCGAAGGATCCAGGCCAACAGCAGCCCGTGACGAACGCGGCGCAGGAGGCACGCCTTGTGGCACTGATGGCGCGTCTGATGGCGGCCAACGAGGCTCCGCCCGAAGCCTTCGGCAGGCTCGACTTGCCGGAACCGGCAGCCCAACGCGAGATGTCCTCGTGATGGCCGGGGATCTGCGCGCCAAGGTCGGCGATCTCAGGCAATTCGCGAGCGTCCGGCGCGTCGTGCTCGATGACGGCGTGGAGCGCGGTGTCGCCGCGCTTGCCTTCTCCAACGGAGGCGGCCTCGACTTCTGGGCGCTTGCTGATCGCTCGCTCGACATCGGGCCGCTCTGGTGGAGGGGCATGCCAGTGGCCTGGCAGAGCATGGCGGGATTTCGCAGTCCGCATCTGCACCATCCGGAGGAGGAGGGCGGGCGCGGCTACAGCCGCACCAATTCCGGATTCCTCGTCACTTGCGGCCTCGATCATTTTCGCCAACCGGTGCCCGGTCATCCCATGCACGGCCGCCTGCCGTTCACGCCGGCGCGCGTGACTGCGCATGGCGAAGACTGGAACCGAAGTGAGCCCGTGCTGTTCTGCGAGGGCGAGGTGATACAGTTCCGGTTTGGCGGAGAGGCGCTGCGTCTCAGGCGCCGGCTCGAGGCGCCGATCGGCGGCAATCTGCTGCGAATTCGCGACGAGGTGACCAACCTTTCGAACGAGCCCACGCCGCAGGCAAGCCTTTATCACTTCAATTTCGGCTACCCGGTGCTCGCGCCGGGATCATCCGTGACCCTTGGTTCACGACAGTTGCTCGAGGTCGCGGCGCTGCCTGATGTCTCGCTGCTGTCCGAATCCGTCAGCTTTCCCGCCGATGGAGACGGCGCCTCCGCCGTCTGCAGGCTCGCGACACCGACGCAACAGGGAACGCTGGAGATTGCCGTCAGATTCGATGTCAGGACTCTTCCGCATCTTCAGCTCTGGCACGATCTGCGGCCGCATGCCTGCGTGCTGGCGATCGAGCCCTGCACAAGCGCCAAGGTGAATGGAACCGAAGCGGTGCTGATGCCAGGCGAGAGCCGCGCTTACGCGTTGGACATCGCGTTCGAGATGAAGGTCTAACGGCGGCGTTTGCTTCAACGGGACTCGGGTGGGGGATTTAGGCTTCACTGTGTGCCGCAGCTCTCACCCGAATGCCGTGTAGACCGGTCTGCTCCGTCGGGCGATAGGTGAGCAACAGAGCCGCCCGCTTGGCGCGAGCGGCCCTTTGCGTCCTCAACCCCTGCCAGCTCAATGCAGCGGAGCGCCGCCACCGAGCGCGTAGGTCACGAGATCCTTCAGCTTGAAATCGGGACCTGTCACCGGCGCCCAGTTCGGGTCGAGCGACAGCACCGAGGAGGCATCGCCGAACATCATGCCGAGGAAGACTTCGGCGACGATGCGGCCGCCGACCGGGCCGAGCTGTGGCGTCGTGATTCCAGCCGCCGGCGCGCCGGTGGCGGGGGGCGCGACCTTTGTGGCGAACTGGCGCGCTTCCGCGAGGATGTAGGTCCAGAGCGGGCAATTGCCTTTGAACGCGCCGTTCGCGATCGACGCGATCGGAACCTGCGGGTCGCCATCACCGGGAGTGTCGACGGCGCGGCCGACGATGATCTGCTCGTCGGTCAGCGGCGTCTGGTGCATCGCTTTGGCGACGGCCTGGCCCGAGGGCAGGCCAAGCCGCCAGCCGCGTTCGAGATTGCGCAGCGCCAGCGATGCCGGGTTGGAGGCGATTTCCGGCGGCAGCTTGCGCAGCGGATCGACCAGCGAGGTGTCGATGCGGTAGGCGAGCTGGAGCCGCCGCTTGTTATCAGGATTGGTGCCGTCGCCCTCGACGCCATAGGCGCGCGTGTCGACGTCGATGAAACGGCCCCAGTCGATGGCGCGTCCCGGGCCCATCGAACGGAAGCCGGTCAGCGCGTTGTTGTCGGGGTTGTTGGGGTCGGGGAAGATCTGCAACAGCATGTTGTCGGCGTCATTGAGCCGATAGCCGGGCCGGATCATGGAATGACCGAGCCGGTAGGCCGCGACCGAAAACTCGACCGGCATGTAGGGATAATTCTTCCAGTGATAATAGGCGAGCTTGCTGTGATCGTAGCGGCCGCCGGACTTGAGATCGTTCAGCACGGCGGCATTGACGATGCGCGGCATGAAGTCGTTGAGCACGACATATTGGTAGTGGAAGCGGACACGCTGTTGCACGTCCTGGAAGGAGAGGCTGTCGTTGTCGTCGACCATGCGGTTGTGGAAGCGCAGCATCAGCCCCTGGAACTGCGAGACGATGCTGTTCTCGTCGTTGCGGGGATCGCCGATCAGTGCGCGGCCCTTGAAACGCGGCAGGTCGAGGGCGTTGGAAACGCCGGTGCCGGTCAAGGGATCGCCGAGGAGAAATTTGCCGTTGCTGTCGTACATGTAGGGCTGGTCGTTCGGCCCGCGCCCGTAAAGATTGTCCAGATCAAACGACGGCGTGCGGAAGTCGATGAGCCCGTCGGGATCCTGCTGCTTGGCCAGCGAGCTCACCGGATCGAAGGTGATGTCGTGATCGACGAACTGGCCGAAATAAGTGTAGAGCGCGGGAATTGCGCTCTCCTCGGCGTCGGGGCCGTCCTTGGGTGGATCAAAATCGCCGACCATGTTGTCGGCGAGGGCGGAGAGATTGGCAATGTTGTCGGCCTCGTTCGGACCGAACGTTGCCGGCGTCAGGGTGCGAAACATGCGGCCAAAACGGCCTTGTGACAGTGGCGAACGGGTGGCGTTGAGACCGCGGGGCGGAGTGGCGTGACGACTGCTCATAAAGTACCTCCATGAAAAGTTACGACGGCAAGTAACTAAAGTTAAGGTTGTTCGTCATGAAATATGCAGGCGAGGCTAGATCGCGGAATTTGACGTCGCAATGCGCTGCTTCACACATTGCGCAGCGTCGATGCGGTTCCAGCGGCGAGCATTGCGAGCAAGCTGCGGATGCGCTTTGCAAATTTTTCCGACGCAGATGCCGAATAACATTCTCGTCATCGCCATCGGCGGTTCGAAGCAATGTCAGCTTCGACGACCTATCAGGCAAAGCGATTGACGAAGCGAACTCTGTGTTCGCGTAAAAATTGTATTTGTGTGGATGTGCTGCCGCGTCGACGGTCGCGGTTTCCCGGGCTGTTCCGACACATTGTCGTTTGTGTCCTGGTGCCGGAGCGTGCGTCGCCTTCGCCAAGGGTTCATGATGCGGCGAGGCGTCTTGGTCAAACCGTCTTGGCCAAACCGTCTTGGCCAAACCATCTTGGCCAAACCATCTTGGCAATGTGATCCCGGCCACAGTTTGCAGCCGTGGTCCCGCCTATCTTCGGAGCACTTGCACGCGTCGATCCTGCGGGACTACGCTTCCCATATTGGGGATCAGACATTTTGGAGGTTGTGATGCAAAGATCATATCTGCTGGCTGCGACCGCTGCGCTGGCGCTCATCATCCAAACACCACTCGCGCTGGCGCAGAGCGCGCCCGCCGCGGGGACCACACCGCCGGCGGCTGCGGCCACCACGCCGCCGGCCGCCAACACGGCACCGACTGCGACCACTGCGCCGGCTGCGACGTCCACGCCGGCTGCCACCGACACGTCAACCCCGCCGGCCGGCGCAAAGAAGAGTGCCGAGAAGAAGCCGGCCAAGAAGAAGATGACGCGGCAGCAGGAGATCGATCATTCGGTCGACAGCGGCACCGTTCCGGCGCGCTATCGCAACTCGGTACCGAAGGAGTACCAGCAATATATTCCGTTCGATAAGCAGTGACGGATTGCACTGCGGCGCGATGTTCACCCGCCTCGCGCCGTGGTGGAACCGGACGGGAGCCATGCAGGCGTGACGGCGTGATCTGATCAGCGGCCCCAGTGGCGGCCTCCTGTACCGGTGTTACAGTAGGCGAGGGCCCCGGGGGGATGACCAGATGAGTGACGACGCGAAGGATGCTGGCCTTGTGGCGATGATCAGCAGCATCCTGGGCGGCAACAAGCGCGCAGAGGCGGCGAGCCCGCCGCCGCTTGCCGACTTCCTTCCGGCCGCGCCGGCACCGGAGCCAGCTGCTGGGGTCCCCGAGATTCCCGAAGCGGAGTCGCCGAAGCTGCAGAACGCGTCCAATGGCATATCCAACGGCGCTTCCGATGAGGCGGCGGCGCCTGCGAAGCCGGCCGCGCCTGCGACTCAGTCCCTGACGCCTGACGGCAAGCGGCTTTTGCCGGCCGAAGCGATCGCCGATCTCGTGCTCGGCGAGCTCAGGAAGATCGAGGGGTTTCCTGCGTCCGGAGTCTCGGTCACGGTCTATGGTTACAGGCACTGGAACGCGATGATCACCTTCGCCCCGTTCTCGACCAATTTCCAGAACGCGACGCGGTTCCGCCAGGCCTTGCCCGACCTCGTCTTCAAGCTCCGTCGTTTCGTCGAACTTGAGATATAGTCGGGATGATCGCGGCCGGCCGGGCGCGGTTCACTTCGGTGGATCGTGGCGTCAAGGCGCGGCCTCACTGCAAAACTGTTCGACAGGATCTTCGAATTGAGCGTCGCCTTTACCAAGGAAGAAAGCGCCGAGACCGCCTCCGAGACGTTGCTGCCGGATCGCCCGATCTCGCCGCATCCGAACCTCGTGACGGAAGCAGGCCTGCAGGCCTTGCAGTCGCAGCTCCATCAGGCGCGCGAAGCCTACGAGGCCGCGCAGGCCATCGACGATGTCAACGAAAAGCGCCGGCAGTCGGCGGTGCCGTTGCGCGATATCAGATATTTCGGCGAACGGTTGCGCACCGCGCAACTCATCGCCCGTCCAGCGTCGAACGACACGGTCGCCTTCGGCAGCACCGTGACCTTCAGCCGCGCCGACGGCCGCGTGCAGACCTACCGCATCGTCGGCGAGGACGAAGCCGATCCGAAAGCGGGCTCGATCTCATTCGTCGCGCCGGTCGCGAAGTCGCTGATGGGGAAGGCCGTGGGTGACGTGGTGGGGACGGGCACGCAGGAGATCGAGATTTTGGCGATCGGGTAGGTCCATCCCCGCTTGAACCGCAACCGTTCGACGCTAAGCTTCGGCCAACGATCGCGCTGGACCGGTCGGGTACAAGGAGGAGGGGCAGGACATGCAGGCATCGCCGCTGTTTGGTATTCTCGCCACTGTTGTCTTCGGCAGCTCTGCGCTCGCTCAATCGAATATGCTTGTGACCGAAGAGGCCATGGTCAAGGCGAGCGATCCCGGCATCGAGATCTACGTCCGCAACAAGCGGCCTGCCAACATGACGACCTTCAGGCCCGAGCAGACGATCATCTATGTCCACGGGGCCACCTACCCGTCCGAGACGGCCTTCGATCTCAAGCTCGATGGTCAGTCATGGATGGAGTACATCGCATCGCGCGGCTATGACGTTTGGCTGCTGGACCTGCGCGGTTACGGCAAGTCGACGCGTCCTGCGGAGATGGCGGACAAGCCCGAAGCCAACTCGCCGATCGTGACGGGAGAGACCGCCGTCAAGGACATCGGTTCGGTGGTGGATTACGTCTTGCAGCGCCGCAACATTGCGCGTGTCAATCTGCTGGGCTGGTCGTGGGGCACGACGCTCATGGCGACCTACACGGTTCGAAACGCATCGAAGGTCGAACGCCTGGTGCTGTACGCGCCAGCGTGGATACGGCAGACCGCATCCTTGGTGCAGGCGGGTCCAGGCAAGCTCGGCGCCTACCGCACCGTCACGAGGGCGCAAGCCAAGGAGAGGTGGTACACTGGGGTAGCCGACGACAAGAAGGCAGACCTCATCCCGGCGGGATGGTTCGATGCCTGGGCCGACGCAACCTTTGCCACTGATCCCGTCGGCGCCGCAATGACGCCTCCCGTCCTGCGTGCGCCGAACGGTGTGGTCCAGGACAGCCAGCAATATTTTGGCGACGGCAAAGCCTATTACGATCCGGCGAAGATCACAGTGCCGACGCTGCTGGTCCATGCCGAATGGGACAAGGATACGCCGCCCTACATGGCGCAAACGCTCTTCCCGCTTCTGGTGAACTCGCCCGGCAAGCGCTACGTCCAGCTCGCCGAGGGAACGCATTCCATCCTCATGGAGAAGAACCGCCTCAAATTGTTCGAGGCCGTTCAGGCTTTTTTCGATGAAGGCCGGAAGGATTAGGGCTCGGCTATCCAACGTCGAATTGCGAGGATGCCGGCCTGAGAAGGGCGGGCCCGATCGCCAGGCAGTTCAACACGCGGCAGGCATGGTGCCATCATGCTCCTGTTTTGCCCGACGGAGCAAGTGGATTTCGGAAAATTCGCAGGCCTCGTTAAGCCGACCGAGGCCGGCTACTGTGCATGGGGTTGTTTTGACGTTTTGACGGATCGGGAGCAAAGACGCCCCAGTCCGTCTAAGCTCTTCGCGCTACGCCGGACACGCTTCGCCATCATTGGGCTTGGCTGCGCCACGCGGAGCCTTTTGGCGAAGCGTGGTGGGCGCACAAGGGATCGAACCTTGGACCTCTCCCGTGTGAAGGGAACGCTCTCCCGCTGAGCTATGCGCCCGGGACCATCATGCAGGCGGCCGGACTTTTCGGCCGGCCGGCGCATCGGAGCCCGCGATTTAGAAGTGCGGGCTATCAGTGTCAAGTTTTCAGGCGGCTTGGGGCCGGAAAACCTTCCATTGGTGTCACAATTCGGTGGCGGGGCCGGATTTCGGGCCGCTCACGCGCCCTGCTGGCGGGCGCGGGAGGCGTGGGCCTGGAGCGCGCGGATGCGCTCGGCCAGCGTTCCGCCGCCCTCGGGGAGGGGGCTTGCTGCGCCATTGCTGGCGACGCCGTTGGCCGGGCGCGGCGCGGGCTTCGGCGGCTGGCCGGCCTCGGCCGCAAGCAGCGCCTCGATCGGCGAGTTCGGGCCCTCGAGCTGCATCGCGAGTTTTGCCACTTCGGCGGCGATGTCGTTTATGCGCTCGCGCAACAGCGCGTTCTCCATGCGCTCGGTCGCCCAGGAGCTCTCGGCCTGCTGCTGGATCGCATTGATGTCGCGCTGGAGCTTTGCGCGCTCGTCGCGGGCGGTGCGCAGCTGTTCTTCCAGCGCGGCCTTCTCGTTGCGCAGCGTCTCCATCGCGGCCGACGATTTGCCGCCGCTCAATGCGGCGATCTCGACACGCAGCTCCTTGATGGTGCGCTCGGAGCCCTCGTTGGTCTGGCGCAGCTGGTTGTTCTCATAGTCGCGCTCGGCGAGCAGCTTGCCCTGGGTGGCGAGGCGGCCTTCGAGGTCGGCGACGCGGCCTGACAGCATCTCGGCCTCCTTGACCTGCACGATCAGCTGGCGATCGAGCTCGGTGACGCGCTGGCTCAGGCTCTCGACGCGGCCACGCGCGTCGCCGAGCTCGCGCGAGACGGTCTCCGATTCCGAGCGCTCCTGCGTCAGGCGGGCCTGCGTCGCGGCAAATTCCTTCTCGGCATCGCCGACGCGGTTCTTCAATTCCTCGATCTGAGCCCGCACCGCGACCAGCTCGACCTGGCGGGTCTCCGCCATCATCGAGCGGTCTGACAGTTCGGAGTTGATCTTGGCGAGCTCGCCCTGCTTGTTGCTCAGCGCGATCTCGGCCTCGCGCAGCGCCTCGGTCTTGGCGTTGAACTCCTCCTCGGTGGCGCGCAGCTGTTCCTTCACCGCTTTCTCGCGCGCCTCGAGCGCGAAGATCGTCGCGTTCTTCTCACCGAGCTCGATCTTCATGCGGTTGATGGCGTCGCTCTTCTTGCCGAGCTCGGCAAGCTGGCTCGTGGTCTTGTTCTTGAGCTGGTCGACGCTCATCTCCAGCCGGCGCGCCGACATGGCGAACTCGGCGCGGAGCTGGTCCTTGTCGGCCTGGATCTCCGCCATCGACAAGGGCGTCGCCGCCTCGAGCCGTCGCGTGGTCAGGCGCACCGCGCGGTTATGCACCAGCGGCACGATGGCGAGCCCGCACAGCATCGACAGCAGGAAACCGATCGCCAGGTACATGATCGGTTCGACCATGGTTCAGAGCTCCGACAGACAAGGAAAAATTTACCAAAGACAATGCATGGCGGGCCGGCAAAAAGCCAGCCCCGCCCTGTTGTTAACGTGAATCCTCAACTGGATCGGAGGAGAAAACCCTAGAACGGGTTCCAGGTCGCCCGCGGCGTATATTTGAGATAGCCGATATTGGCGCCGAGGCGTAAGCCCAGGCCTGAGCGGATCGGCACCAGCACGATGTTGTTGGCGGTGAGCGCCGTCATGCCGAAGCCGCCGATGATATAGGCCGAGCCGTCGATGCCGGCGAAGCGCTGGTAGATCGCGTTGGTGGCGGGCAGGTTGTAGACCAGCGTCATGGTGCGCGCGCCGTCACCGCCCCAGTCGAAACCGAGCGAGGGGCCCTGCCAGTAGACGCGCAGGTCGCCGGCGTTCTTGGTGTAGAGCGTGCCTTCGCCGTAGCGCAGGCCAGCGACGAAGGCGCCGGAGCCTTCCTCGCCGAGGATGTAGCCGTTCGGCAGGCCCCATTGGCTGACCGCCTTCTCGATGATCGAGGCGAGCCCGCGCGAGACATTGCCGAAGAAGCGATGGCCGGCGGTGACAAGCTCGTCCGGACCGTAGGTATTGGGAGTCGGGGTCCGCTGCGGCGGCGGCAGGTCCGGCGGCGGCGCGGCCGTCTGGGCGGAGACCGGCACGGTCCAGCCAGCCAGCGCGATGAGCGCCACTGCGGCAAGGCGTGATGCGAAAGTCATAAAAGAACCCCTGGTATCGATCCCGGTCCGCTTCCCTTAACCTGATGCTATTAGGCACGGCTCTAGGTTGCGCCGGATGTCCCCTCGACTCGGATGTTATCCGCAGCAACTATGACGGCACAACGGCAGGAAGATAGCCCTTTGCGCCCCGGAATTGCCTTGATCGGCCGTCTGGTCTGCCTGTTGGCGGGCATTTGGCTCGGCCTGTCCTGGTTGCCTGCACGGGCTGCCACCACCGAGCGCATCGTCGTCAATCGCTTCTCCGGCGTCGCCATCGAGGGCTTCGACCCCGTGGCCTATTTCGTCGATGGCGGAGCCGAGCAGGGGACGGCGGAGTTCGAGGCCAATCACTGGGGCGCGGTCTGGCGCTTCCGCAATGAGGGCAACCGGGCGGAGTTCCTGTCCCATCCCGAGATCTATGGACCGCAGTTCGGCGGCTATGATCCCGTCGACATCGCCCGCGGCGTCACCGTCGCCGGCAATCCCCGCTTCTTCGTGATCTCGGCACAGCGGCTTTATCTGTTCAGCCGGGAACACAATCGCGACGCCTTCGCCGTCGACCCCGAACGCTTCCTGTATGAGGTGGGCAAGCGCTGGCCGGCGCTGCAGGACAAGCTCAGTCAGTAGGTCGCTACCGCTTCGGCGTCGCCCCAGGCGATGAAATCAGGGATGATGAAACCGGTGCCGCCCCGTTCGCCGAACCTGATTTCGCCGCCTTTGCCGTCGGTGACCTTGCCGCCGGCCGCGGTCACCACCGCGCAGCCCGCTCCCACGTCCCATTCACAAGTCGGCCCGAAGCGGGGGTAGATGTCGGCACTGCCCTCCGCGATCCGACCGAACTTCACGGCCGAGCCACAGGTCTTTCTGACGGCGTTGGGCCTGTTGTCGATGAAAGCTTCGCTTTTGGGGTCGCCGTGCGAACGGCTCACCGCCGCGATCCAGGGCTCGCCATGCCCGGGCAGCTTGCGGGTCCGGATCGGCTCGGCGGCGCCGATGGTGGTGCCGGCAAATGTCACGCGCTGGGCGCCGCGGCCGACGATGCCGCGCCAGAGCACCCCGAGCGCGGGCGCGCTGACGATTCCGAGCAGCGGCACGCCCTCGGTGATCAGAGCGAGGTTGACGGTGAATTCGTCGCGGCCGGCGACGAATTCCTTGGTGCCGTCGAGTGGATCGATCAGGAAGAAGCTGCCGCGAAATGGCGGCGAGGCGAGATGGGTCCGCTCTTCCGACAGCGTCGGCACGTCGTTCGCGAGCCGGGCGAGGCCCTCGGCAATGATCCGGTCGGCGGCAAGGTCGGCCTCGGTAACAGGCGAGCCGTCCTGCTTGCCATCGACCCGCATCGCAGAGCGATTGACGCCAAGGATCGCCTCGCCGGCCTGCACCACCAGCGCGGTCAGGGGCTCCATCAGCCGGTCAGCGGCCTCGCCGTCGATGATCCTCACCTGCATGCCTCATTCATCGGCAAGTCCTGTTCATCGGCAAGTCTTGTGGCAAGTCTTGCCCCTCTTCACGTGATTCGCCCGTGTCCCCTTATGGCCGCTTCGAACCTATCGCAAGCTTCCTGCCACGGGCTGGCGAATGATAGAACCCGCAGCGACAGTCCAAGCCATGCGTGATTCGCCGCGTCCGCGCCGTGCAATTCCAGGAACCCTTTATGTCTGACGCTCCGTCACCCGCTACCGCTTCTGCTCCCGATATGCTCGAACTCGCGGCCCTTTTGTGCTCGCGGGTCTGTCATGATCTCATCAGCCCGGTCGGCGCCATCGTCAATGGGCTTGAAGTGCTCGATGACGATCCCAAGCCCGAGGATCGCGAATTCGCGCTCGACCTGATCCGCAAGAGTGCCAAGACCGCCTCCGCCCGCCTGCAATTCTGTCGTCTCGCCTTCGGCGCGGCCGGCTCCTCCGGCGCGCAGATCGACCTCGGCGATGCCCAGACCATGGCCAAGGGCCACATCGAGGACGGCAAGTGCACGATCACGTGGAATCTGCCGCGACTGCTGCTGCCGAAGAATCGCGTCAAGCTGCTGCTCAATATGCTGGTCGTCTCCCAGCACACGATCCCGCGCGGCGGCATGCTGACAGTCGATGCGATCGGCGAAGGCGAGACGATGAGCTTCCGCATCACCGCGACCGGACACAACGCGCGCCTGCCGCAGAACATCTCCGAGCTGCTGAGCGGCGAGCGTGGCCCGGCGGCCGACGCTCACGCGATCCAGCCTTATTACACGCGGCTGCTGGCGCAGGCCTGCGGGCTCACCGTGACGCTCAAGCTGGAGGGCGAAGCCGTCATCGTTACCGCTTCGTAAACGCGCGTATCGCCCTTAGACGTTAATCTATCCTTTACGAGGCGCTTCGGCTTGTCCGGAGCGCCTTATCTCTTTGTTGGTTCCGTTCTTTTGCACATACTCAACCAATATTAAACGCTTTGCGGTGAAGCTGGCCCCATTCCGATCTGGCGCATCACGTCTCGTGCGCGCCCTCCCTGTATGAAGGCCTGTTTTCATGGATGATCTGTTGCGGGAGTTTCTGACGGAGACCAGCGAGAGCCTGGACACCGTCGACAATCAGCTGGTGAAGTTCGAGCAGGAGCCGAACAACGCCAAGATCCTGGATAATATCTTCCGCCTGGTCCACACCATCAAGGGTACGTGCGGCTTCCTGGGGTTGCCGCGACTTGAAGCGCTGGCGCATGCCGGCGAGACCTTGATGGGTAAATTCCGCGACGGCATGCCGGTGACCGGCCAGGCCGTGACGGTGATCCTGTCCTCGATCGACCGCATCAAGGAGATCCTGGCAGGCCTCGAGGCGACCGAAGCCGAGCCTGAGGGTAACGATCGCGATCTCATCGACAAGCTCGAAGCGATGGTCGAGCAGGGCATGGCCGCGATGTCAGCGTCGGCTTCGCCGATCGCGTCAGGCTCGGCGCAGCCGATGCCGGCGGCAGGCACTGCTGCTCCTGTCGCCGACGCCCCGCCGCTGGTGCCGGAAGCACCTGCTGCCGCTCCCGCAAAAGAGATGACCACGGGCTCGCTGATCGACCAGACCCTGGAGCGCCCGTTGCGTCCGGGCGAGGTCTCGCTCGACGAGCTCGAGCGCGCCTTCCGCGAGACCGCGATCGAAGCACCCGCGCCCGTTGCCAAGGCCGAAGTGAAGGCCGAGCCGGCTCCTGCTACTGAGGCGCCTGCTGCAAAGGCTCCCAAGGAGAAGGCCGCGCCGAAGAAGTC
Source organism: Bradyrhizobium sp. CCBAU 11434 (assembly GCF_028128895.1). NCBI lineage: Bacteria > Pseudomonadati > Pseudomonadota > Alphaproteobacteria > Hyphomicrobiales > Nitrobacteraceae > Bradyrhizobium > Bradyrhizobium sp. CCBAU 11434. The sequence goes on along the minus strand of NZ_LBJX01000101.1, from coordinate 50 downwards.
GATGGCCGACGAGAATGCCGGCGAAGGCGCCAGCATCGCCAACCAGTCGA
>NZ_LBJX01000100.1:0-490314 GCF_028128895.1 Bradyrhizobium sp. CCBAU 11434 | reverse complement strand
TTGGGCGAGGCAAGGCCCGGCGGCAGCACCGGCCTGACGCGAACCTCCGAGGCCGCGGCTGTCCCGGCCAGGCGGCGGGCGATGGCCTGCAGCTCGAGCAGCACGACGTAGAGTCCTATCAGTAACATACCGGAGCAGACGCCGATCGTTCCGCTCGTTATGAGCGTGCTGCCGAGGCTGAAATCCCTGATGGAATAGCCAAAAGCGACCGCAAGGAGGCCCGCCAGAACGGCGAAAATCCCAGCGATCAACAAAGCCACACTCATCGAACACACCCCCGGCCGCGCATCCATGCGCGACACCCGCTACGCCACGATACCGTCATACTGCGTTCCACGCCAACGACCAATTGGCGCCACTGTTCCTAAAGGGAAGGATATCAGGGACTTATTCACATTCCCTTCAGCAATGGTCCGCTAGCTCTCATGGGCTGCCAAGCGTATCGGAAATTGCTGCGTCGCATCAGGAATTTAGCCATAATGCCCAATTACTTGGTTATGGAACTGCGCTATAGGGATTCCGGGGAGCAGGCCCGCGCGCACCAGCAGGGCCACGAGGGGATTCCGGGTCACCAATAGCCATGACATCCATCACGACTTCGGCGATCGACACGCCTCAGGGGCGCTCGGTTGAACGGACTTGCGACGACCTTGCCATGCTGGTGCTGGCTGCCGTCGCCGTCATCGCAGGCCTGACCTTCCGCGACTACGGGCTCGGCTGGGACGACTACACCCACGCCGAATATGCCGACCTGCTGCTGCGCATGTACGGCTCCGGCTTCAGGGACACCTCCGCCCTCTCCTTCGCCAATCTCTACATGTATGGCGGCGGCTTCGACATGGTCGCAGCCCTGCTGCACAAGATTCTCCCGCTCGAGCTGTTCGAGACGCGACGCCTGGTCGGCGCGATCGTCGGCGTGATCGGTCTTGCGGTGACATGGCGACTGGGCCGCCGCATCGGCGGACCTCTTGCGGGCCTCGCCGCGCTGCTGCTGCTCGCGCTCTGCCCGATCTTCTACGGCCACATGTTCATGAACCCGAAGGATGCGCCCTTCGCGGTGGCGATGATCATCCTGATGCTCGGCCTCGTCAGGCTCGCCGAGGAATATCCAAAGCCCTCGCCGCGCACGATCCTGATCGTCGGCTTGGGAGCCGGTCTCTCGATCGGCTCGCGCATTCTCGGCGGGCTCGCGCTGGTCTATGCGATGATCGGCTTCGTCCCGCTGTTCCTGGAGGAACTGCGCGGCGAGGGCGTCCGCGAGGCCGCCAGACGGTTCGCCCATGTCGTCTACGTGCTGCTGCCCGGCCTTGTGCTCGGCTATCTCGTGATGGGCCTGATCTGGCCGTGGTCGATCATGGAGCCCGGCAATCCCTTCGAGGCTTTGACCTATTTCTCGCACTTCTTCGAGAAGCCCTGGAAGGAGATGTTCGACGGCGCGATCGTGTCCGTGCCCGACATGCCCTGGTCGTATCTGCCGACGCTGTTTGCGCTACAGCTTCCCGAAGTGATGCTGGTGTTTATGACCGGCGCCATCATCGGCACCATCGCCATGTTGCCGCGCCGCGCGGTTCCAGCACGCCGCAAGACCATCCTTTTGATGCTGACGCTGGCAGCGACCCTGCCGCTCGCGATCGCGATGGTGAAGCGTCCGGCGCTTTACAACGGCATCCGCCATTTCGTGTTCGTGATCCCGCCGATGGCAGTGCTCGGCGGCGTCGCCTTCGCCTGGACCATCGAGCGCCTGCGCGCCAACCATCGCGCCTGGCAACCGGCCGTGCTCGCACTATTCTGCTTCGGTCTCGCGCTGCCGCTGGCCGAGATGATCCGGCTGCATCCCTATCAATACACCCATTTCAACCACATCGCCGGCACCGTGCGCGCCGCCGACGACCGGTTCATGCTGGACTATTGGGGCCTCGCGCTGAAGCAGGCCTCCGACGAATTGCGCGAACAGCTGGTCGAGCGTCAGGAAGTTCCGCCGCGCAATCGCAAATGGAAGGTCGCGGTGTGCGGTCCGCAGCGACCGGCCCAGGTCGCGCTCGGCCCCGATTTCACCATCGGCTGGGATTCGAATGCGGCCGATTTCGCCATGACGCTCGGCGAATTCTACTGCAAGGGCCTCACCGCGCCTGTGATGGTTGAGATCAAGCGCGACGACGTGGTGTTCGCCCGCGTCTACGACATCCGCGGCCGCAGCATTTCCAGCCTGCTGTCGATCCCGGCACCGTAAAATTCGCCTCCACCGCAGCCCGCTCCATGCGGGCTACGCTGAACTGCCGCGCTTTGCCCGCCTTGCTGCCCGCTTCACCCGAGACTACGCTCCCCCTCCGCAACAACGAAGTTCGGAGAGATTTGCCATGTCGCCAGCGGAAGCCCGCCTGAAGGAAGTGCCGTCGAACATGACGGAGGCCGAGTGGCAGCAACGGGTCAATCTCGCCGCCTGCTATCGCCTCGTCGCGCTCTATGGATGGGACGATCTGGTCGACACCCACATCTCGGCGCGCGTGCCTGGCCCCGACCATCACTTCCTGATCAACCCCTATGGGCTCATGTTCGACGAGATCACGGCCTCGAGCCTGGTCAAGGTCGATCTGCACGGCAATCAGCTCTCCGAGAGCGAGTACAGCATCAACCCGGCCGGCTTCACCATCCATTCGGCGATCCACGAGGTGCGCGAGGACGCGATCTGCGTGCTGCATCTCCACACTCTGGACGGCACCGCGGTATCGAGCAGCGCCGAAGGGCTCTTGCCGCTGAACCAGACCGCGCAGCTGGTCACCCACGACCTCGCCTATCACGACTATGAAGGCATCGCGCTCGATCACGACGAGCGGCCGCGGCTGCAGAAGGATCTCGGCAACCACAACCACATGCTCCTGCGCAACCACGGCACGCTCACCGTTGGCCGTTCGGTCGCCTCCGCCTTCGAGCGCATGTACCATCTCGAGCGCGCCTGCTCGATGCAGGTGCGCACCCGCGCGCTGGGCACGCCGATCTATCCGGTCGAGCCGATCGCGATCGAGAAGAACACCGAGCTGCTCGCCAACCGAGACAATGCCGAGCTGCGCTCCAACACCCTCGTGTGGCCACCGCTGCTGCGCAAGCTCGACCGCGAGCTGCCGGGCTACCGGTCTTGAGATTTTCATGAATGTGGGGTAGTGTTTTCGTCGAACGACCTCTGCACGTTCTGGAATGAAACGCCGTCCAATCCCGGGCGGCGTTTTTATTTTGGGCACACCGTCATTGCGAGGAGCCCTTGCGACGAAGCAATCCAGACCGATCCCCAGAGGAATTCTGGATTGCTTCGCCACGCTCGCAATGACGAGGAGAGTGTTTTGCGCCTTTACTTCACTTCCGCCAGCGCCGCGAGGATTCTTGCCCAGGAGCGGATGCCCTTCTGGAAGCTGCGCAGATCGTACTTCTCGTTCGGCGAATGGATGTTGTCGTCGTCGAGGCCGAATCCGACTAGCAGCGAGTCGAGCCCAAGCGCACGTTTGAAATCGGCGACGATCGGGATCGAGGCGCCGGAGCCCATCAGTACGGTCTCCTTGCCCCATTCCTCGGTCAACGCTCGTTTGGCAGCAGCAAGCGGCTTCATGTTCCAGTCGAGCGCCACGGCGGGCGCGGCGGAATGGTCGCCGAACTCGACCTTGCAGTCGCCAGGAATCCGGGCGGTCACGTAATCGCGGAAGGCCTTGCGGATCTTTTGCGGGTCCTGCCCCTGGACGAGGCGGAACGAGACCTTGGCCGAGGCATGCGACGGGATCACCGTCTTGGAGCCCTCGCCGATATAGCCGCCCCAGATGCCGTTGACGTCGCAGGTCGGACGCGTGGACGCCTGCTCGACCATCAGCCGCCCCTTCTCGCCAGCGGGAATCGACAGGCCGATCGGCTTGAGAAACGTCTCCGGCGTGAAGTTCAGCTTCTTCCACTGCTCCAGGATCTCCGGCGGCGTATCCTTCACGCCATCATAGAAGCCGGGAATGGTGATGTGGTTGTCGTCGTCGAACAGCCCGCCAAGGATCTTGGTGAGCACCCGGATCGGGTTCATGGCGGTGCCGCCGAACACACCGGAATGCAGATCGCGACTGGCCGCGGTGATCTTCACCTCTTCGTAGAGCAGGCCGCGCAGCGCCGTGGTGATCGCCGGCGTGCTCGGGTCCCACATGCCGGTGTCGCAGACCAGGACGTAATCGGCTTTGAACTCGTCCTTGTTGGCCTCGACGAACGGCACGAAGTTCTTGGAGCCGACCTCCTCCTCGCCTTCGATCAGGAAGGTGATGTCGATCGGCAGCGAGCCCGTCACTTTCTTCCAGGCGCGGCAGGCCTCGACGAACGTCATCACCTGGCCCTTGTCGTCCTCGGCGCCGCGCGCGACGATGATCTTGCGGCCGTCGGCGTGATCCGTGACTGCGGGCTCGAATGGCGGACGGTGCCAGAGCTCGAGCGGATCGACCGGCTGCACATCGTAATGGCCGTAGAAGATCACATGCGGCCGCCCGCCCGCCTTGACCTTGCCGACGACCGCGGGATGGCCGGCGGTCGGCCTTACCTCGGTGGCGACGCCGAGGCTCGCAATGTCCTTGGCCAGATGCTCGGCTGCCGCCTTGCAATCTCCGGCATAGGCCGGATCGGCGGAAATCGACTTGATCCGCAGCAGCGAGAACAGGCGCTCGAGGCTGTTGTCGAAGTCCTTGTCGATGTGATCGAGCACGGATTGAAGCTGCGCATTGGCCATGGTCGGATGTTCCGCTTTTGGAGTCTCAGGATGGCTGTGATTTTAGCCCTGCCGCGGCGTCGGAGCTAGCCGCATCAGGCGGATGGCGGATGTGCCAGGCAAGCGCAAGGGCGAGGATCGCCGTGGCGACGAGGTTGTTGCCCCAGGCCTGGATGGCGTTGGGAAACGGCGGCAGCGACAGCAGCATGAGGATGCCGGCCGCGCCGAGCGCAAGCCAGGTTCCCAGCCGCACCTTCGGCCTGATGTCGAAGGCGGCCCGATGCATCAGCACCGTCAGCGGCAGGAACAGCCACATGAAGTAATATTGTCGCGCCAGCGGCGAGGCCACCGTCATCAGACAGAACAGGATGCCAAGCTCCTCGGCATCCGATCGCGCCGTTCGTTGCCGTTCTGACGGCATGAGTGCGATAAAGCCGAGCCCGAGCAACACCGATACCGCGAGCACGATCCAGTTCGCCGTCCTGTAGTCCACGTCGATGACATTCATCGTGTGCGCCGGCTTGCTGGGATCCTCCAGATTGAAGTTGATCGGCCGAACCAGGCGGTGCGTCACGGCGATGATGGACTGGTTGACCCACGACCAGTTCTGCTCGTCGCGCTGGCCAAAACCCTTTTCCGAGCTCGAGCCGACCATGCCTTGGTACCAGGTCTTGAGCTCGGCCGCGTTGCGCTCGAAGCCGCGGATCGGTGCCGGCACGACGTAGAGCAGGATGCCGATGAAGGCGAGCATGCCGACGACCGCCGCCCATTGCCGACGCCAGACCAGATAAGGCAGCACCGCGATCGGATACATCTTGATGGCGGTGGCGAGCGCAAACATGAAGCCCGCCAACCAGGACCGCCGATGCTGGAGGCTCCAGAAGCCGTAGAGCATCATCGCCAGCAGAACGAGGTTCGGCTGCCCGAGATCGAACATGTCGAACACGAAGGTCACGGTGACGAGCGCCGGCAGCGCTTCGAGCCACGGACCGGGCTTGCGATCCGATCCGGTCATGGCGTTGGAAAGCATCCCCGTGTACCACCACGCCACGGCGTTCAGCACCGACAGCACGATATAGAGCGGGATCTTGCCGAACCAGCTCGGGATCGCGAGCAGAATCGCCGACAGCGGTGGATAGATGAACTCGAAATATTCGTGGACGTCGCTCGGATAGAGCGAGCCGCCATGCAGCACCTGCTGCCCGGCCCAGTACCACAGGGAATAGTCCTTGGTCTTGCCGTGACCGAAGATCTCCGGCCCGAGGACATCGGCGGTCAGGATCAGGCAGCAGAGCAAGAAGAGCAGGTCCAGCGGCGCACGCAGCGAAAGAGCTCGGAGCGCACCGGGTTTGTTGGGCGAATGGGCTGTGGTCACAATGCCTTCAATCTGCGGCCGGGAGAGTGTCGATATATGTCTACCCAGACACAAGCCGCAAGTCTCTCCCTCGCCCCGCAGGCGCGAGGTGAGCTGCGGGGGTCGCAGAAAGCCGCTTCAAAAATGTCCTTGCCTGCCTAGCGTCGGAGCAGTCCGCCGAGCGCGCCGCGCACCAGCGCCCGGCCGACCGAACCGCCGAGCTGGCCGCCGACCGACTTGCCGAGATCAGCCACGACGCCGCCGACCACCTTGTCGGTGACCGTGCGCGTGACGTCGCGCGCAATGCGCTGACCGGTCGTCAGGCGATTACGCCCGGTATTGGTGCCGAAGACGGTGCCGACGATCGAGCCGATCTGGCCGAGGAGGCCGCCACCGCCACCCGCCTGACCATCGGCCGGCGCCGCAGTGCCTGCGATCCGCTTCTGGATGATCTCATACGCCGACTCGGCATCAACAGCGGTGTCGTATTTGCCCTTGACCGGACTTGCATCCATGATCGCCTTGCGCTCTTCCGGTGTGATCGGCCCGATGCGAGCCGATGGCGGCCGGATCATCACCCGCTCGACCATCGCCGGCGTGCCGTTGCCTTCAAGGAACGACACCAGCGCTTCGCCCTTGCCGAGCTCCATGATGACCTTGGCGGTGTCGAGTTTCGGGTTGGGCCTGAAGGTCTGGGCGGCAGCGGCGACCGCCTTCTGGTCGCGCGGGGTGAAGGCGCGCAGCGCATGCTGCACCCGGTTGCCCATCTGCCCGAGCACGCGGTCCGGCACATCGATCGGATTCTGGGTGACGAAATAAACACCGACGCCCTTCGAGCGGATCAGGCGAACCACCTGCTCGATCTTGTCCATCAGCGCCTTCGGCGCATCGTTGAACAACAGATGCGCTTCGTCGAAGAAGAACACCAGCTTGGGCTTGGGCAGATCGCCGGCCTCGGGCAGCTCCTCAAACAGCTCTGACAACATCCACAGCAGGAATGTCGCGTAAAGCCGTGGGCTCTGCATCAACTTGTCCGCAACGAGGATGTTGACCATGCCGCGACCGTCGCGGTCGGTTTTCATGAAGTCCTTCAAGGTCAGCGCCGGCTCGCCGAAGAACTTGGTGCCGCCCTGGTTCTCCAGCACCAAGAGCTGGCGCTGGATGGTGCCGACGGTCGCCTTGGTGACGTTGCCGAACCCTTGCGCCGCTTTCCGGATCGGCGCGAGCGGATCCTCTTCCGCGTCCGGCCCCTTCTTGCCGCTGTCGGGCACGATCGCATCGAGCAACGCCCGCAGATCCTTCATGTCGATAAGAGCAAGGCCATTGTCGTCGGCGACGCGGAACGCGACGTTGAGCACGCCCTCCTGCACGTCGTTGAGATCGAGCATGCGTGCGAGCAGCAGCGGCCCCATCTCGGTGATGGTGGCCCGCACCGGATGGCCCTGCTCTCCGAACACGTCCCAGAACACCGTCGAGAACTGGTCGGGCTGGAAATTCAGTCCCATCTCGCTGGCGCGCTTGACAATGAAGTCTTTGGCTTCCCCGACCTCGGAGATACCGGAGAGGTCGCCCTTGATGTCGGCTGCGAACACCGGAACGCCGGCCCGCGCAAATCCTTCCGCCATCACTTGCAGCGTCACCGTCTTGCCGGTCCCGGTGGCGCCGGTGACGAGGCCGTGGCGATTGGCGAGCGCCAGTGTCAGCCAGGCCAGCTCGTCTCCCTTGCCGACAAAAATCTTGTCGTCGGTATCGCCGAGCTTGTTGTCCTGCACCGTCATCACACTCTCTATTGTTGGTTTCGCGCATTGAAAATTCGAGCCAGCCAGTTCCGTAGTTTAACGCATGTCACAAGCCGATTGAAACCTTTCAGGGCGCCGTCGACATGCGACATCGTCGGAGAACTCGCGCCCGGCATGCGCCAAAAGTCGGATGCGCGCATTCGAACCGCGGTGATTTTTCATGAATTTCGTCTCCGCTCTTGCATCGCTGCAACACTATTCGTGTCTTCGAGAATGAATCGGAACGTCGCATGCGTTCATCGCTTGTATTTCACATCGCGGGGGCTCAAGATCACTCTTCGAAAATAATCCGGCATGTGAACCGGCTGAGGGGCAGGCCCATATGGACGAGCTGATCGGACAGCTGGCGACGAACGCCAGCATAGATAGTGCTGTCGCTGAAAAGACCGTCGGCATTATTCTGGGATTCCTCCGCAGTGAAGGTCCTTCCGACAGCGTGCAGGCCCTGATCGACCAGATCCCCGGTGCAGAAGGGGCGATCGAGGCGTCCAGGAGCGGCGGCGGACTGTCGCGGCTGATGGGCGGCGGCCTGATGGCCGTCGGCACGCGCCTGATGGGCCTCGGGCTTGGCATGTCCGACATCCAGACCATTGCCCGTGAACTTTTTCGCTTCGGCCGAGACAAAATCGGAGCGGATCAGATGGGCAAGATCATCGCGGGGACGCCGGGCCTCAGCCAGTTCGCCTGAGCGACGCTTTTCATACCGAGTATCATGACATATCCGATCTCCGAGATTGAGGGCCTGCCGGCCTTTGCCGCCAACAAGTTGAAGGCGCAGGGTATCCGCACCACCGACGCGTTGCTGGAAGCCGCGAGCACCGCCAAGGGCCGCAAGGCGCTCTCGGCCAAGACCGGCATCAGCGAGCAGCTGCTGCTGGAGTGGGCCAACGTCTCCGACTACATGCGTATTCCCGGCATGGGCCGGGCCAAGGTGGGCCTGGTCCGCGCCGCTGGCGTCACCACGGTGCGCGAGCTCGCCTATCGGAATCCGGCAAGATTGGCGCAGAGCATGCGCGAAGCGAACGATCGCAAAAAGCTCGTCCGCATCCTTCCTTCCGAGAAGTCGGTCGGCGACATCATCGCCAAGGCCAGGAAGCTGTCGCCGAAGATTACGTATTAGGCGCTCTCGACATACGATCTGCAGCGTTAGCTCTCGGTGTCATACCCCGAAAGCGGGGTATCCAGTACGCTGCGGCTCCTCCGCATCACTGCACGGCCCTGGAGTACTGGATTGCCCGCTTTCGCGGGCAATGACAGGGAGGGATGGTCTTGACACCCCCTCCCCGACCGCGCAAAGCGGGCCGCATGAATGCCTCGCCTTCCCCATCCGTCCCGCCGGCCGGCTCGGCCGGGCCAGATGTGCTGCGGACGCTCATGGGCCGGCCGCTACCAGCGGTGATGGGCGTGCTCAACGTGACGCCCGACTCCTTCTCCGATGGCGGCGATTTCATCGCGCCGGAACAGGCGCTGGCACGGGCGCAGGCGATGATTGCCGATGGCGTCGACATCATCGATATCGGCGCCGAATCCACCCGGCCCTACAAGGGTGCGCAGCCAGTGACGGCCGCGGACGAGCTGGCGCGGCTGAACCCGGTGCTGGCAGGCATCGTTGCGCTCGGCGTGCCGGTCTCGATCGACAGCATGAAAGCGGAGGTTGTCGCCTTCGCGCTCGACCAGGGTGTCGCCATCGCCAACGACGTCTGGGGGTTGCAGCGCGACGCCGGCATGGCGCCGCTGGTGGCCGCGAGAGGCGTCCCTGTCATCGTTATGCACAACCGCGAGACCGTCGATTCCGCCATCGACATCGTCGCCGACATGAAGGCGTTCTTCATGCGCTCGCTGGACATCGCCACGACGGCCGGCATCGGGCGTGACAAGATCGTGCTCGATCCCGGCATCGGCTTCGGCAAGACCGCCGAGCAGAGCATGATTGCGTTGGCGCGCCTGCGCGAGCTCGACATGTTCGGCCTGCCGATCCTGGTCGGCGCCTCGCGCAAGCGTTTCATCGCCTCTGTGTCGCCCTCGGAGCCGAAAGAGCGGCTGGCCGGCTCGATCGCCGCGCATTTGATTGCCGTGCAGAAGGGGGCGAAGATCATCCGGACCCATGACGTCGCCGAGACCCTGCAGGCCCTGCGGGTCGCCAACGCAATCGAGAGCAAGCAATGACAGATACGATCTTCGTGACCGGCCTGTCGATCCATGCACGCCATGGCGTGCTGGATCACGAAACCGAAGTCGGCCAGCGTTTTGTGATCGACCTCGAGCTCTACACCGATTTGTCGGAGCCTTCGCGCAGCGATCGCCTGGTCGATACCGTCTCCTATGCCGACGTGGTGGCGACCACAACGGCGGCGTTCAAGAACACCAATTACAAATTGCTGGAACGCGCGGCGGGTGCGGTCGCCGACGCCATCCTGTCGAACTTTCCACGCATCCGCGCCGTGAAGATCACCGTGCACAAGCCGCACGCGCCGATCGCCGCGATCTTCGACGATGTCGGCATCATGCTGACGCGCTCGCGGCATCCCTGATGGCGAGCGTGCTGATCGCGCTCGGCGGCAATGTCGGCGATGTCCGCACGACGTTCAAGAAGGCGATCGCCCATATCTGCGGCATGGCGCAGGCCGCAATGATCGCGCGCTCGTCGGACTATGCGACGCCACCCTGGGGCGACGAGGACCAGGATCCCTTCATCAATGCCTGCGTCGAGATCGAGACGGGCCTCGATCCGCACGCGCTTTTGTTCGTGATGCAGAAGGTCGAGCAGAGATTCGGCCGTATGCGCGACAAGGATCGGCGCTGGGGTCCGCGCACGCTCGATCTCGACATGATCGCCTATGACGATGTGTCAATGAACAAGCCCGACCTGACCCTGCCGCATCCGCGCCTGTTCGAGCGCGCCTTTGTGCTGGTGCCGCTGGCCGAAATCGCAGCCGACCGCGTGATCTCGGGCATTCGTGTGCGTGATGCCCTCGCCAGCGTCTCGACGCAAGGCATTGAGCAGCTTCCGGATACCGGTTAACCAAAATCCACCGTTTGCAGGAACGGGGGCCGCCGTGGCAAATTCGCCTGCACATAACAAGATGTTCGGGAGCCCTTGGCCGTATGACCTCCGTGACTGACGATCTGCCGCTGGCGGCCGATTTTCCCAAGGCGACGGACGCGGACTGGCGCAAGCTGGTCGACGGCGTGCTGAAGGGCGCGCCGTTCGAAAAGCTGGTCGGCAAGACCTATGACGGTCTTAAGATCGAGCCGCTCTACCCGCGCGCCAAGGGGGTAGCGCCGGTCGCGGGGCGCCCGGCGGCCGCGCCGTGGCAGATCATGCAGCGGATCGATCATCCCGATGCGGCGGCTGCGAATGCGCAGGCCCTGACCGATCTTGAGAATGGCGCCACGGGACTCGCGCTCGTGTTCGCCGGCGGCGCCGGCAGCCACGGCTTCGGCCTGGAACCGACAGCCGATGCGGTTGCAAGGGCGCTGAAGGACATTCACCTCGACGCCGGCATCGGCCTCGAGCTTCAGATCGGTCCGCAATCGCGGATGGCTGCGATCCATATCGCGGAATATGTGAAGAGCAACGGCATCGACCCCGCCGCCTGCGACATCCGCTTCGGGCTCGATCCGCTGGCGGCCTGCGCGGTGTGGGGAAACAGCCCCTACAGCTGGGAAGAGATCGTTCCCGCGGTGACCGGCGGCATCAAGGGTCTCGCCGCGCTCGGCTTCAAGGGGCCGTTCGCACCTGCTGATGGCCGTGTGATCCATGATGCCGGCGGCTCCGAGGTGCAGGAGCTCGCTTTCGTGCTTGCCTGCGGCGTCGCCTATCTGCGCGCGATCGAGGGCGCCGGCGTTCCACTCGAGCAGGCGCAAGGCATGGTCTATGCGCGGCTCGCCGCTGATGCCGACCAGTTCCTGACCATGGCGAAGTTCCGCGCGCTGCGATTGCTCTGGGCGCGCATCGAGGTCGCCTGCGGCCTGACGCCGAAGCCGCTGTTCATTGCCGCCGATACGGCCTGGCGCATGCTGACGCAGCGTGCCCCCTACGTGAACATGCTGCGTGCGACCATCGCGACATTCGCAGCCGGGCTCGCAGGCGCCAATGCAATCACCGTGCTGCCGCACACACTGGCGCTCGGACTGCCCGATCCGTTCGCGCGGCGCGCCGCACGCAACACGCAAGCCCTGCTGCTGGAAGAAAGCAACCTCGCCAAGGTCAGCGATCCCGCGGCGGGATCCGGCGGCATCGAGACGCTCACGGCGCAGCTCTGCGAGGCCGCCTGGGCGCTGTTTCAGGAGAGCGAGAAGGCCGGTGGCGCCTTCGCCGCACTTCAGCAGGGCCTGTTCCAGAGCAAGGTCGCAGCGGCGCGAAAGGCGCGCGAGGCCAGCATCGCCAAGCGCCGCGACGTGTTGACCGGCGCCAGCGAGTTTCCGAACCTGCACGAAAGCGAGACGGCCGTGCTGAAGGCGACGCCCATCGCGCTCGCACCCTATGGTGAAGCCAAGTACAAGTTCGATGCCCTCGCGCCGATCCGCCTTGCGCAGCCATTCGAGGCGCTGCGCGACAAATCCGACGCGGCGTTGAAGGCGCGCGGATCGCGGCCCAGCGTATTCCTGGCCAATCTCGGCACGCCCGCCGATTTTACGGCACGCGCGACGTTCGCAAAAAGCTTCTTCGAGGCCGGCGGCATCCAGGCGCTCGACAGCGAAGGTTTTGCCGACCCGGCCAAGCTGGCTGCGGCCTTCAAGGCGTCCGGCGCGGCGCTAGCCTGCCTGTGTTCCAGCGACAAGGTCTATGCGGAACGGGCCGAAGCCGCCGCGAAGGCCCTGCAAACGGTGGGCGCGCGACATATCTATCTGGCGGGTCGTCCGGCCGAGGCGGAGGCGGCCTTGCGCGCGGCCGGTGTCACCGGCTTCGTATTTGCCGGGGGCGACGCGCTTGCGACGCTGCAAGACGCCTATGTCCTGATGGAGCAGACATGACCGACGCGAGCAAACCCGTTCTCACCGGCGGCTGCCAATGCGGGGCGGTGCGCTTTGCGATTTCGGCAACACCCAACAAGGTATCGATCTGCCACTGCCGGATGTGCCAGAAGGCGAGCGGCGCGCCGTTTGCTTCCTTCGCCGATATCAACCGGACGGATTTTGCCTGGACCAAGGGCACGCCATCCGCATTCCAATCCTCCACGATCGCGATGCGCGACTTTTGTGCCGCGTGCGGCACGCCGCTGAGCTTCCGTCGCATCGACGGCCCGCGCATCGAGATCATGACCGGCGCGTTCGACCGACCTGACCGGTTGGTGCCGACGCGTCAGTACGGGACCGAGTCCCGCCTCGGCTGGGTGGTCGGAATCTCCAACCTGCCGAGCCAGACCACGCAGCAGAATTACGGGCCGGAGAAGATGGCGACCATCGTCAGCCATCAGCATCCGGATCATGATTGAGCGCCGATGATATGATTGAATCCATGACCCGCATTCCCAACTTCGCCGACGTCGCCTTTGAGCGCGCCGCGACCGCCGCTCCATCAGGCAGCGCCGAGCCGTGGCTGACGCCCGAGGGCATCCTGGTGAAATCAGTCTATGGCGAGGCCGATCTCGCCGGGCTCGATTTCCTCGAGACTTATCCGGGCCTCGCGCCGTTCCTGCGCGGCCCCTACCCGACCATGTATGTCAACCAGCCCTGGACCGTCAGGCAATATGCCGGCTTCTCCACGGCGGAGGATTCCAACGCCTTCTATCGCCGCAACCTGGCGGCAGGACAGAAGGGCCTCTCGGTCGCCTTCGATCTCGCCACCCATCGCGGCTATGACAGCGATCACCCGCGCGTCGGCGGCGACGTCGGCATGGCCGGCGTTGCCATCGACTCCATCTACGACATGCGCACGCTGTTCGCTGGCATCCCGCTCGACCAGATGAGCGTGTCGATGACCATGAACGGCGCGGTGCTGCCGATCCTCGCGCTCTATGTCGCGGCGGCCGAGGAACAGGGCGTTCCGCCTGAGAAGCTGTCTGGCACCATTCAGAACGACATTCTGAAAGAGTTCATGGTGCGTAACACTTATATCTATCCGCCCGCGCCGTCGATGCGGATCATCTCGGACATCTTTGCGTACACCTCGCAAAAGATGCCGAAATACAATTCGATCTCGATCTCCGGCTATCATATGCAGGAGGCCGGCGCGACGCAGGATCTCGAGCTCGCCTATACGCTCGCAGACGGCGTCGAATATTTGCGCGCCGGACTTGCTGCCGGGCTCGACGTCGACCGCTTCGCGCCGCGCCTGTCGTTCTTCTGGGCGATCGGCATGAACTTCTTCATGGAGGTCGCCAAGCTGCGCGCCGCGCGGCTGCTCTGGGCGAAGCTCTTGAAACCGTTCAATCCGAAGGACCCCCGCTCGCTGTCGCTGCGCACGCATTCGCAGACCTCGGGCTGGTCGCTGACCGCGCAAGATGTCTTCAACAACGTGATGCGCACCACCGTCGAGGCGATGGCGGCGACGCAAGGCCACACCCAATCGCTGCACACCAACGCGCTCGACGAGGCGCTGGCTCTGCCGACTGACTTCTCCGCGCGCATCGCCCGCAACACCCAGCTGTTCCTGCAGCAGGAGAGCGGCACCACCCGCATCATCGATCCCTGGGGCGGCTCCTATTATGTCGAGCGGCTGACGCGTGACCTCGCCGCGAAGGCGTGGGGCCACATCCAGGAGGTCGAGGAGCTCGGCGGCATGGCCAAGGCCATCGAGGCCGGTGTGCCCAAGCTGCGCATCGAGGAAGCCTCCGCCAAGACGCAAGCCCGCATCGATGCCGGCAAGCAGGCGGTGATCGGCGTCAACAAGTACAAGCCGACGGACGAGGCGCCGATCGACATTCTCAAGGTCGACAACACCAATGTCCGGCGCCTGCAGATCGACAAGCTGACGCGGCTGAAATCCGAACGCAATAAGACGGAGGTCGATGCCGCGCTTGCCGCGATCACGCGTTCCGCCGGCGAAGGCAACGGCAATCTGCTCGCGCTCGCCATTGATGCTGCGCGGGCCAAGGCGACCGTCGGCGAGATTTCGGACGCGATGGAAAAGGTGTTCGGCCGGCACCGCGCCGAGATCAAGTCGATCACCGGCGTCTACAAGCGGGAGGCGTCCAGCATGGGCAACCAGGTCGAGAAGGTTCAGGCGCTGATCGACGCTTTCGAGGAAGCCGAGGGCCGCCGCCCCCGCATCCTCGTCGCCAAGATCGGCCAAGACGGGCACGACCGCGGCCAGAAGGTGATTGCCTCTGCGTTTGCCGATATCGGCTTCGACGTCGACATCGGACCGCTGTTTGCCACCGCCGACGAAGCGGCGCGGCAGGCGGTCGAGAACGACGTCCACATCCTCGGCGTCTCCTCGCTCGCCGCAGCCCATCTCACTGCCGTACCCGAGCTGAAGGCCGCGCTGAAGAAGCAGGGCCGCGAGGACATCATGATCATCGTCGGCGGCGTGGTGCCGCCGCAGGATTACGAAGCGCTCTATGCGGCTGGCGCCGAGGCTATCTTCCCGCCGGGCACCGTGATCGCGGACGCGGCCGAGGAGCTGATCCGCAAGCTGAATGCCCGGCTCGGGCATAGCGAGGCGGCGGAGTAATTCCGCCGCCCTCGGCTTGAAGTATCAAACCGGCGGGCGCGCTGCCGCGACCAATCTTCACGTCCCAGTGTTTCGCACCGCGCGCTCCGCGCCGGTTCATCTTGCGGTCATTACAACAATGCAGACATCCAAGCGCCGCGACGGCGTCGCCGCGACGGCGGTCGGGTGCAGAATTGATGGATATTGAAGTGACATATCTTCGTGCAAACGTGCGGGCCGGCTTGCTCGCGATCCTGTCTGCCGTGACTACGATCGGCCTGGCCTCTCCTTCATTCGCCGCCGATCCCAAGCCCGACGCCGCCGTCAAGAACAGGAACATCGACGCGCGCGTCTTTCTCGACGACAAGATCAAGGCCGACGCGCCCCTCGCCGCCGATTGCCTGGCCGAAGGCAAAAGGTGGCTCGACAAGAACGCGGCTGACGCCGCGGCCTCGCGCAAGCAGGACCCACAATTCTTCAAAGACGGCGGCTGGGATTTCGAGCGCAAATATTCGATCCGCTCTGTGGTTGCCGATCGCTATGTCAGCATCCTGCGCGACGACTACATGGACACCCATGGTGCCCATCCCAATTCGGACGTGAATACGGTGCTGTGGGACAAATCCGAGAACAAGCGCATCTCGATCCGCCCGTTCTTCACCGAGACCGCCGACAATGGCGCAACCATGAAGGCGATGGTGAAAGCCGTGATCGCCTCGCTGAAAATCGAGAAGAAGAAGCGCGACAGCGGCGAGACCGCGACGCAGGAGTGGTTCAAGGACCTTACACCTCGCCTGCTCAAGATCGGCGCCGTGACGCTGGCGCCATCGACCGAGACAGACAAGAGTTCCGGCCTGACCTTCCACTACCCGCCCTATGCCGTCGGCCCCTACGCCGAGGGCCAATATGTCGCCTTCGTTCCGTGGGAGACGTTGAAGCCCTATCTCACGCCGGAAGGCGCACGCATCTTCGGCGGCGCACGGCCAAAGGCCGATGCCGACGAACAACAATAGGAGCGGAACCCGTTGCCCACGGCGCCACAGGGCTGCCGCTTGCGACATCGGCGCAAAGCTGCGTAGCATGTTGCGATGACGCGAGCCCGATTCCCGAGGGCGATGCCGGGAACATCGATGCCAGGAATCACCCGCCGCGCTTTCGCGGCCTCTTCTGTGGCTGCAGCCACGTCAGCTCTCCTCTCCCCTGCGCGCGCGCAAGCCTATCCGGCGCGGCCGGTGACCTTGATCGTACCCTGGGGTGCGGGTGGCGGCACGGATGCGACTGCACGGATCATTGCGACGCTCCTTCAGAAGGAGCTCGGCCAGCCGTTCAACGTCGTCAACCTCACCGGAGGATCCGGCGTTGTCGGCCACGCCGAGATCGCAACCGCACGGCCGGATGGCTACACCATCGGCATGATCACCGTGGAAATCGCGATGCTGCATTGGCAGGCGGTGACGCATCTGACGCCGCGGAACTTCATGCCGCTGGCGCTGATGAACGAAGACCCACCGGGCATCCAGGTGGCCGCCGCCTCGCCGTACAGAACGGTGAAAGAGCTGACGGAGGCCATCAAGCTGGCGCCCCCGGGACGGTTCAAGGCATCGGGCACTGGACAAGGCGGCATCTGGCATCTCGCACTTGTCGGCTGGATGCAGGCGATGGGATTGCCGGCGAACCAAGTGAATTGGTCCCCCTCGAATGGTGCAGCACCGGCCATGCAGGAGCTCGTCGCGGGCAGCCTCGACCTCACCACCTGCTCGGTGCCGGAGGCCCACGCGACCATCGAGGCCGGCCAGGCGCGGAGCCTCGCAATCATGGCGCACGCGCGCAATCCGAGCTTTCCCGACGTCCCGACGCTGAAGGAAGCGCTCGGCGTCGACTATTCCACCAGCTCATGGCGCGGCATCGGCGGTCCAAAGGGCCTGGCGCCGGAGATCGCGACCAGGCTGACCGGGGCCTTGAAGACGGTGTACGACTCCGCCGCCTTCAAGGACTTCATGACCGGACGCGGCTTTGGCACCGTATGGCGGGATGCAAGCGACTTCGAAACCTTCATGGACGAGGCTGATCGCCAGATGGGCCAGGCCATGAGGGCCGCCGGTTTTGCCAAGACCTGAGAGGCCCTCGCCTGCCTGCTTCCGCCGTTGTAAAGCAGGACATGGTTGAGAAGAAGACTTCGCTCGATATCACCACCCTCGCCCGCGACCTGCGTGCGGGCCATCGCGCTGCGCTCGCGCGCGCCATCACGCTGGTGGAGAGCCGGCGTGGCGATCATCAGGCGCAGGCACGCGAGCTGGTGCAGACGCTGCTGCCCGACACCGGCAAGGCGGTCCGCGTCGGCATCACCGGCTCGCCCGGCGTCGGCAAATCCACCACCATCGATGCGCTCGGGACCTATCTGATCGAGCAGGGCAACAAGGTCGCCGTGCTTGCGGTCGACCCGTCCTCGGCCCGCAGCGGCGGCTCGATCCTCGGCGACAAGACGCGCATGGCGCGGCTGTCGGCATCCAGCGATGCCTTCATCCGTCCCTCGCCGTCCTCGGGCACGCTCGGCGGCGTCGCTGCAAAAACCCGCGAGGCGATGCTGCTGTGCGAGGCCGCCGGCTTCGACGTCGTCCTGGTCGAGACCGTCGGCATCGGCCAATCCGAGACCGCGGTCTGCGACATGACCGATTTCTTCCTCGCACTGATGCTGCCAGGCGGCGGCGACGAGCTGCAAGGCATCAAGAAAGGCCTGGTCGAGCTCGCCGATATGATCGCGATCAACAAGGCCGACGGCGACAATCTCAAACGCGCCAATGTCACCGCAGCCGACTATCGCAGCGCGCTGCATATCCTCAGCCCCCGCTCCGAGCATTGGCATCCGCCTGTCGTCACCTATTCGGCACTGGCCGGCACGGGCATCGCCGAGCTTTGGCAGAAGGTCCTGGATCACCGTAAGGCGATGAACGCATCCGGCGAGTTCGCCGTACGGCGGCGGGAGCAGCAGGTGAAATGGATGTGGTCGATGCTGGAGCAGCGCATGTTGGCACGATTGCGCAGCGAGGCGTCCGTCCGCGCCAGGGTCAAGAAGATCGAGGCGGAAGTTGCCGATGGCCAGCTCACCCCGGCGCTCGCCGCCGAACGGATTCTGGAGTTGCTGCAATGAGCGATAAGCTCCGCGTTCTCCTCACCGGCTTCGGCCCGTTTCCCGGTGCCCCCCATAATCCGACCCAGCCGCTGGTGGCGCGGCTGGCGAGGCTTCGTCGTCCCGCGCTCGATGATGTCGAGCTATCGCACCACATCTTTCCGGTGACCTATGCCGCGGTCGACCGGCAATTGCCTGATGTGCTGGCACAGGTGAAGCCGGATGCGCTGCTGATGTTTGGGCTCGCGGCGCGTACGCCTTACCTGCGCATCGAGAGCCGCGCGCGCAACGCCGTCACCATGCTGTGGCCCGATGCTGCCAACACCCGCTCCAGCAAGCGCGGCATTGCCGGCCATGCGGACGCCATGAATTTCGGCCCGCATACGGCAAGACTGTTGCGTGCCGCGCGGCTCACCGGCATCGATGCGCGGCCCTCGCGCGATGCCGGCGCCTATCTCTGCAACTATCTGAGCTGGCGCGCGATCGAGAAGGCCCGCGGCGGCGGACCGAAGCTTGCCGCGTTCATCCATATTCCGCTGCTTGCACGCAGCGGCGCCGTGCGGCGCAAGGGCGCCCCGCGGATCACGCTGGAGGAGCTGGTGGATGCGGGGGAAGCGATGCTGATGGAGATGGTGGGTTTGGCAAGGAAGGCGCGGAACGCTTAGTTAGGTCTTGTAGGGTGGGCACAGGCGCATGGCGCCGTGCCCACGTACGTCCTTGGCGACAATCGTGGGCACGCTTGCGCTTTGCCCACCCTACGGCACCGTCTTTGCGGTAAACATTTAACCCTACCGCGAACAATCCTCACCGCCCCCTCCGCCCTGCGCTACCTAATCTTTCGCGGACATCTCCCGCGTCCGCCAAGGACGCGTCATGGACCTCAACCGCCGTCATCTCATCGGAGCTTCGACTGCCGGCATTGCCGGTGCGCTTGCCATGCCCGCCGACGCCGCACGTGCGGCGCCGCTGACGTCGCTGCTCGGCCGCGATGCAACCCAATACGGCGTGCGACCCGGCAGCAGCGAGGACCAGACGCGCGTTCTCCAGCGTGCGATCGACGAAGCCTCGCGGGCGCAGATGCCGCTTGCGCTGCCGCCCGGAATCTACCGCGCGGGCCTTTTAAGACTGCCTGATAGGGCGCAGCTAATCGGCGTGCGCGGCGCGACGAAACTCATCTTCACTGGCGGCGCCGCGGCGATCCAGAGCGACGGTTCTGATTCAATCGGCCTCACCGGTATCACTTTCGACGGCGGCCGCATTCCGCTGCCGACGCGGCGCGGGCTGATCCATGTCCTTGGCGGGCGCGGCGTCCGCATCACCGATTGCGAGATCACCAGCTCCGGCGGCAGCGGCATCTGGCTGGAGCAGGTCTCAGGCGATATCTCCGGCAACATCTTTACTGACATCGCGGTGACGGCGGTGGTCTCGTTCGATGCCAAAGGCCTCAGCGTGTCCCGCAACACCATTGTCGGCACCAACGACAACGGCATCGAAATCCTGCGCACCGCCATCGGCGATGACGGCACAATTGTTGCCGACAACCGCATCGAGGGCATCAAGGCGGGCCCGGGCGGCTCCGGCCAGTATGGCAATGCCATCAACGCCTTCCGCGCCGGCAACGTGATCGTGCGCGGCAATCGCATCAAAAATTGCGACTACTCCGCCGTGCGCGGCAACTCGGCCTCGAACATCCACATCACAGGCAACAGCGTCAGCGACGTGCGCGAGGTCGCGCTCTATTCCGAGTTTTCGTTCGAGGCCGCCGTGATTGCCAACAACACGGTCGACGGCGCCGCCGTCGGCGTCTCCGTCTGCAATTTCAACGAAGGCGGACGTATCGCGGTCGTGCAAGGCAATATCATCCGCAATTTGATCCCGAAGCGGCCGATCGGCACCGCGCCTGACGACGATGCCGGCGTCGGCATCTATATCGAGGCCGACACGTCGGTGTCAGGCAATGTGATCGAGAATGCGCCGTCCTACGGCATCGTCGCCGGCTGGGGCAAATATCTGCGCGACGTCGCGATCACGGGCAATGTGATCCGCAGGGCGCTGGCCGGCATCGGCGTCTCCGTCGTGCAAGGCGCCGGCACCGCGCTCGTCAACAACAACATGATCTCGGAAACCCCGCGCGGCGCGGTGGTCGGCCTCGACCACGCACGCGCCGTGACGGCGGATCTGTCCGCGGAAGGCGCGCAGCGCTTTGTGCAGGTGGTTGTCGGCGGAAACGCAGTGCGGCAGTAGGGCCGCCCCCCGCGCTAGACTAGAACGTATTCCGCAGCAGCGGGTACTTGGCTTCAATGCCGTCGAGGCTGAAGGTGAACTCGACCACGCGCTCGGGGGCCGCGACGATCTCGTCGGCGGGCGGCGTGAAGGTCTGCAGGAACGATGCGATGGACGCTGCCGGCGCAGTCGGAGCGATCCGTTCAGCTGGAGCGATTCGAATTGCCGGAGCAACCCGTGCAGGCGCGGCGATCGGGGCCGCCGGCGCAATGGGCGCCTCGACGATTTCCGCGAGGATATCCGGCTCGGGCTCGAGCCTGACCGGAACGGCGGTCTCTGGGGCGATATGCACGGCCTTTGGCTGCACCGTCTGGGCCTGCTCGCGCGGAAAAACGCGCGGCATGGTCGCCGGCGACCAGCCGAATGCAGAGGTCACGCTCGCGGCGGCCGCGGCGACGTCCTCGCCATTCGCAAGCGCGCGCCAGGTCTGCACCGCGCGCTTGGCTTCCTGGATGTTTTCGAGGAATGCGAGCTCGGAATGGTAGCGGCGCCACCGCCCGGTCTCGAACATTTCAGAGAGATGCTCCAGCCGCTGCTCCGCGAGAGCGCACCAGCGTGCCGCAATTTCACGGCTGGCCGTGCCTCGGCCAGCGTCATGGCGATGAGTCATTAATCAGCCCGTCAGGAGAAAGGTACGGACGCGACGCAACGCACACGAATCAATTTAGGAGCGACATGAATATTTTGTGGAAAAGTTTTGACTTGTCCAGCAACGACACGGCTCAGGTCACAAAACACCGTAGTCACGCGGAGTTTCCAGCAGTTGGGGAGTCAAGCTTCGCACAAGCATGGCGGACCTGCCGCGTGGAGTCGCTTCCTCGTCACAGCGACGCGCTCGCGGTCTCAACCGCAAGCTGATCTCGCATTACGCTTCAAGAGATCCGACGCCCCAAAAGAAAAGACCCGTCCGGGGGGACAACCGGACGGGTCGAGCCATATGGGCGCTTGGGGTGGATGGGCGCTCGCGCCTGATATGACTGATGGGGAGGGATGACCGCTCCCACATTATTTGGTCGTGGCAGCAGGCTGAACGTTCAAAACCGCGGCTCGATTTTTTAACCTTTGGCCGGCGCGCAATGTTGTCGCGGGCGCTAGCGCGCAGCCGGCCTATCCGCCTGAGAAATCGCGGATTTATCGTCCGCGCTCGACAGCGAGGGCTGCTCGATCGCGCGGATGTTGGGGTCGTCGCGGCGCTTCTCGGAATCTTCACGTTTAGTTGTAGCGGCGGCGGCCGCGACCGGCGTCGTGCTGTCGGCCGGAACGGCCATGACCGCGGCAAACGCATCGGGCTCACCGTCGCGGAAGAGATCATCACGCCCGGGTGAACCGAGGTCGCGCGCGGTCTTCGCCAGCGTCATGCGCACCGCTTCCGGCTTCAGGGTGTAATTGCGCTCGAGCAGCAAGGCCGCGACGCCGGAGACATAGGCGGCCGAGAACGAGGTGCCCGACGTTATCTGGTATTTGCCGTCGGGCGCCGGCAGGAAGATGTCGACGCCGGGCGCGGCCAGCGCGATGTAATTGCCGCGGTTGGATGCAGTAAACAGCTTGTCCTGCTGGTCGGTCGCGCTGACGGCGATCACGTTGGGATTGGCGGCAGGATAGAGCGGCGGCGATTTGGCGCCCGCATTGCCGGCGGCCGCGATCAGCACCAAGCCGCGCGCGGCGGTTGCCGCGATCGCACGCTCGATCACCGCGTCCTTCGGGCCGGCGAAACTCATATTGACGATCTGGGCGCCGTGCTCGGCCGCGTAGTTGAGCGAGCGCAGGATGATGTACGACGAGCTCTCCGCTCCGCCGGTGGTGCCACCGAAGGCCCTGATGGCGATGATGCGCGCCTCCGGCGCGCTACCCATCAGCTTCGTATGGGCCACGATGGCGCCCGCAATGCCGGTGCCATGGACGTGGGCGCCTTCGCTGCTGCCGAGCGCATCAAAATTGTCGGCAATGGAATTGGCGAGTTCGGGATGCTTTGCATCGATGCCTGAATCGATCACGGCAACCGTGACATTGGCGCCGTGCACCAACGTATGCGCCTGCGGCAGGCGCAGCTTGGATAGCACGTATTGAGCCGGATCGCCTTCGGTCGGGACCCCCGGCTTCTGGTCCTGCAGCACATAGCGGAAGTTCGGCTGAAGCGAGCGCACACTGGCGTCGGCCGCGAACTCGCGCCGCGCTGTCTCATAAGGGCGGCCGTCGGTGATGCGGAACAGGCCGACCGTGGCCCCGATCAGCGGAAAGTTTTCCGACGACACGCGGGTCAAGCCGTGGCGCCGGGCGAGCTCATCGGCTTCGGTCGGCGACAGCGCGCTGTCGATCTCGGCCACGAATTCATTGGCGAAACTGCGCGACGTCATGGCGACGGGCGTCGCCTTGCCACGCCCCTTGCCGGCGCTCTTCTTGGCCGACTTGCCGGAGCCGTCGCCGCCGCCATTCGGCTGGCTGAGGCACTCGCCATCGGCATCGCGATAGGCGTTGGAACAGGCCGGATAGAGATTTGGCGAGTAGCGCGCGTAGGGCAGCACGGGATTCGGCACCATCCGCCCCGTGATATGAACCGTCGGCGTCAGGTGCGGACCATGATCGCCGCCGCCCACGGCTCTCGCCGCGCCAGTTACGGAGATCGTCGGCGTGCGCGAGGGAACGCTGATCGTCGGCGTGCGCATGATCGCCTGGGCGTGCGCCACTCCGATGCCGAGACAGGCGGCGAGCAAGAGCCCAGCTCCAGCCGAGGAAGCATAGGCACCGGCTCGCAACTTACTCTCGGACTTGCGCATCATTGGTGCAGGCGCTTAAGGCGCCGCTACGGCGAGGTTGATGAACTTCTCGCGCTGCATTCTGGCGAGCAGCGCAGTGAGCTCGTCCTGGCTCATCGCCTTGTCGAACTGCAGGCGGAACATGCCGCCCTTGGCATCGCCGATGATCGAGGCCTGATAGCTGTCAAGCAGCGCGGTGATGTCGGCGACGCGCGCCTCGGGCGTGAAGCGCACCAGCGCCCGCGAAGGCGCAGCCGCCCCGAGCTCACGCGTGATCGGCGCGCCGGTCGAGAGCGACGCAGTCTGGAAGGTCGCAGTCTGAGTCTTCATCAAGACGGCACCGATGATGCCTGCCTGCAGCAGCAGCGCGATGGCGCCCAGGCTCGCCGACCAGGCCATCGTGCGCGGCGACAGGCTCGCAAAGAACGTGGCGATGCGCGCCGACAACGGTAGCGAAGCGGTCGCGCGCGCCGGCTCGGCGTCGATCGCGGCGAACAGCTTCTGCATCGCGCGCGCCGACGGAGCACCCAGGCTCTCGTTCAGGTGGATGGTCTCTTCGTATTCGCCGCGGATCGCCGCATATTGTTTTGCAAGCTGCGGATCGCTGGCGAGCGCTTCCTCGACGCGGCGCGCATCGCGCGCGTTCAGCGTGCCGGCGGCATGCCACGGCAGCAGCAACTCGATCTCACTGGGCTCTTGCTGCAGCATCTTCTTGCTCAAAGCCATCATGGCCAGCCTCGCTCAATGCCGGCTGCCTTCAGCAGTTCGGCCAATTTCTTGCGCGCATAGAACAGGCGCGTCTTTACCGTGTTCTCCGGGATCCCGACGATTTCGGCCACTTCCTCCACGGACTTCTCGTGGTAGTAGACGAGGTCGACGATTTCCCGATGGTCCGGCGAGAGGCCCGTCAGACACTCCCGCAACGCTTCACTGGTATCCTTCTTCTGCACCACCGTCTCCGGATCGTCGGACGAATCCTCGATCGCGTTGGCGGCTTCGTCGTCCAACTCAAAATCCTTCCTGCGGCGAAGCGCAGACAGGGCCTTGAATCGGGTGATTGCCAGTAGCCAGGTGGAAACTGCGGACCGGCCCTCGAACTTACCGGCCTGACGCCAGACGTCGAGAAACACCTCGCTGATGAGGTCCTCCGCCGTCTGCTCGTCCCGCACGAGCCTGAGCCCGAACCTGTACACCCTGACATGGTGCCGCCCGTACAGCACCTGCATGGCAAGCCGGTCACCCTGGGCGATCCTGGCGATCAGGACCTCGTCCGTAGCCGCCTGTGTCACGCTCAAAGCCCGTCTCGCAAGATTGGTCGGGTCGATGCGGGGGACGGTTCGACGGGAGGGGTGAAATTCTTCAACCTACCGCAGTCATACGGGGACTTGTGTGATCTACCACACATACGCGCAATTTCCTTGTCCCACCCGTGGCGGTCGGCCGTTTGGCTCCAAGACGGTAACATAATACGGAAACACTCTCTTGCGGACTTGCCGTGGGCCGGGCGCGGATGGCTCGGTCGAGCGCCTCTATCACGGCCCCGTGCACATTATGTCGCACGACGCAGGATTTGGTCCGCGATATCGGCGGCGATGGCTAATCGACCACCAAATTCCGTGCCGCCCGAGGCCCCTCACCCGCGCAGCGTCCCCCGGATTCGGTTCAAAAGGATACCAAACCTAAAGGCTTGCCACGTAGATTTTTTCGGCTGACATCCACCATTGGCGGGACCATGAACACGGCCGCGACGTCCTTTCCTGAGAGGAGTGCCGCAGAGGCCGCGGATCTCGTCCTTACGCGTGAGGAGGCGGCGCCTGGAGTGCTGGCGCGCCGGATCCGGCAGCGTCGGCAGATGTATGTCGGCCAGGTCGCGAGCTATTCGCTCGGCGCCTTCGTGCTGCTGCTCTACGCCTATGACGGCGCCATCCGTGGCAACGTACCATCGCTGTTCTGGGTCGGCGGCGTCACGATCATCGGCATCTTCGTCGTGATGTCGGAGGCCGGCGTCGGCGACAGGCACAACGACCATTATCTCACGGTCTTCCAGATCTCGGCGCATATGGCGCTGCAATTCGTCTTTCTGGTATCGGTGCCGACGATCGGGATTGCCTTCATCAGCGTGCTGTTCCTGATCTTCGCCTTCGGTACGCTGCGCATGACCTCGGTCCAGGCGATGCTGACCTGGGCACTCGCGACCTGCGCACTCGCGGCCGTCTTCCTCGCCTCCGACCTGCCGATCGGCATGCCGGTCGCGACACGGCTGCAGCGGACCGCCTCGATGCTGTGCTTCGTGCTGGTGATCGGCCAGTGCGCCTTCCTCGGCCTGTTCGGCGCCACGCTGCGCAAGATCCTGTACCGGCGCAGCATCGAGCTGAAGGCCGCCTATCAGCGCATCGAGGAGCTCGCCGAGCTCGACGAGCTGACCGGCTCCTACAATCGCCGCTGCATCATGCGACTTCTCGACGCCGAGATCGAAAAGTCGCGGCAGGCGGACGCCCCCTGCGCCATCGCGCTGATCGACCTCGACTGGTTCAAGCGCATCAACGACGCCCATGGCCATCCCGTCGGCGACGAGGTGCTGCGGACCTTTGCCATCACCATCTTCGCCAACATCCGGCCCGACGACCGTTTCGGCCGCTATGGCGGCGAGGAATTTCTGCTGCTGCTGCCCGGGACCGCAAGCGAGGCTGCATCGCGCATGCTCGATCGGCTGCGCAGCATCATCGCCGAGCTCGACTGGAGCGCATTCTCGCCCGGCATGCGCGTGACGATTTCCGCCGGCGTCGTGACGCTGCGCACCAATGATACTGCCGACACGTTTCTCGCGCGCGCCGACAGCGCGCTATATTCCGCCAAGGCGCAAGGGCGCAACCGCATTGCAACGAGCTGACCAATCCATTTGTCGCCGGCACGTGAGAACACGCCGCCGGACCGAACGCTCCAGGACAGGGCTATGAGATCAAAGACCGTCAAGTCATCCGAAAATTTGCTCGAGGAATTGCAGTCGGCGCTCGCGCACGGCACCGTCGCACGCCGGGTCGAGACGCTGCGGCGCGTCACCGATCTCTTCATCAACAATGCGGTGGACTATTCCGACGATCATATCCGCGTGTTCGACGACGTCTTCCAGTGCCTGATCGAGCAGATCGAAACTTCGGCAAAAGCATTGCTCGCCGACCGTCTCGCGCCGATCGGAGCCGCGCCGCCGCAGATCATCCGTACGCTTGCGCTCGACGACGTCATCGAAGTCGCAGGTCCCGTGCTGTCAAAATCGGAGCGGCTGGACGAGACCACCCTGATCGAAATCGCGCGCGGCAAGAGCCAGGCACATCTCAAGGCGATTTCGCTGCGGCGGGTGCTGTCGGAGGCACTGACCGACGTGCTGGTCACGCGCGGCAATGAAGACGTGGTACAGTCGACCGTCAACAACCACGGCGCACGCCTTTCCGAGAGCAGCCTCGCCGATCTCGTCACGCGCGCCGAGCGCGACGACGATCTCGCTACCTGCATCGGCCTGCGTCCGGACCTGCCGCGGCATCATTACCTGAAGCTGGTCGCCAAGGCTTCTCTCAGCGTTCGCAGGAAGCTGGAAGCGGCCCATCCCGAACTCGCCAGCGAAGTGTCGAGCGTGGTCCAGGAAGCGGCGCAGCGGGTCCGCGCCGCTGCCATGACGAAGCAGACTGAAATGGCGCGGGCGCTGGTGAAATCGCTGCACGACGACGGCCGCCTCAACGAATTCCAGGTCGCGACCTTCGCCGAGCAGGGCAAGTTCGACGAGGCCAATGCCGGGCTCGCGGCCCTCGCAGGCGTTGCGGTCGAGACCGCCGAAAACATGATGATCGAGAGTCGCACCGAAGGCCTGATGATCCTCGCCAAGGTCGCCGGCATGCAATGGTCAAGCGTGCGCGCAATCATCGCCATGCGCGAGAAGCTCTCGGGCGGCTCGCAGACCGACATGCTGTCGCTGCGCGACGCTTACGAGGCCCTGCGCTCATCCACCGCACAGCAGGTGCTGCGCTTCCACCGCATGCAGACGTCCGCGGCTTGAACCGTGATGAGAGTCATCGCGCTTTAGGTTTTTTTGAGCACGATCTTTTCGGAAAACCGCTACGCACTTTTCCGGATCAGGCTCTAATACTTCAGGACTCTCGACCCGACAGCGGCGCCGATCGCGGTCACGATTGCGGTCGCGATCGTGTACCAGGTCGCGACGAACAGCGGCGAGTCGTCGGTGCAATGCGAGGCGTAGAGCGTGGCGGCGAGCCCGGCCGACAGCAGGCCGGCGAGCGCGCCGGCCTGCGCCGGTCGCGACGGCGCGCCATGGCGCAGGCCGAACAATGCACCCGCGAGAAGCGGCAGCGACATCGCGGGGATCGCCAACATGCACCACCGCGAATTCTTGCCGACGAGCCGCATCGTCATCGGCATCGCCGGCGCCATCATCGCCTCGCTGCCGATCGCGACAGCAAGCAGTCCGACGGGCAGCAGCAGGAGCCAGCCCCAACCGCGCATCAAGGCTTCGGGACGCGACAGATGCAGGCTGATGATGATCGCGGGAATCGCGAGCGACAAAGTCACCGCGAACTTCGTATCGAAGAACGGGTTGTGCATCGCCGTCATCACGTCCGGCCGCACGCCCAGGAAGGTCGCGAAAATCAGGATCGAGAACGGCGCCGCGACCAGAAGTCCGGTGGTCAGCAGCGCGCCGACGCGCGGGGCGCGGTGGGCGTTGTCGGCCGCGAGCGTGCGAATGAGTTGATCGGTATCCATGACTAGTGGTCCCGTAGTTTGGCGGTCAGGGCCGCAAGCCCCCGATGCAGCGCGACGCGCACCGCACCTTCGCTCATCGCAAATTTCGTCGCCGTATCCTTGATCGAGGCGCTGTCGACCGCGATCGATTGCAACACGTCGCGCTGGCGCTGCGGCAGCGTGTTGAGCTGCGCGGTGACCGCGCCCGCCGAGGCCGTCTCCTGTGGCGTCTCGCCGGGCAGCGTCTCGGCGAAATCGTCGATATTGACGAAAACGCGCCGGCCGCGGCGCCTGAGCGCATCGATCAGCTTGTTGCGCGCAATCGCGAACAGCCAGGGGGCGAAGGGGGCCTCGCTGTCCCAGGTGTGCCGTTTCAGATGCACCGCCAACAAGATTTCCTGCACGATATCCTCGGCCTGATCGGGAGGCTGCCCGGCACGCGCCAGGCCGCGCCTCGCAGCAGCGCGCAGCACCGGCGTGACCGCTTTCAGCAGACGATGATACGCCGCATCATCCCCCGCCATGGCCGACCGCATCAGGTCGGTCCATTCGTCCTCACGTCCGCGCACGCGCGCTCCTACACGGCAATTCGGCCGCTCTTTCAATTTGTTACATCGCCAACCCTGATATCACGAAGTCGTGATCAAGGCGCAGCCAGGGAATCCGGTCCCCACCCGGAAAAGACCGGAGGCTCATAACACCGATCGGTCCATCTCGCATCCGGGAGCGTGCCGCACCAACCAGTTTGCCGCCTTTTTGCCCGGTGTGGCCCGAAGATTCCCATTTTTTGCCCCGCTGTCGTCATGCGCCGGGGTCTCTGTTCGCATCCGGGACGGGCGAATTGGGGAGATCGTCAACATGATGAAAGCCAGCGGGCGCGCGGCATGGATTGTTCTGGCCGGGCTGTTTTTGCTGTCCGCAGGCGCGGCTCAGGCCGCGCCGAGCTCCGCCGCGAGCGCCAAGCCGGACAGCGCGAGCAAGCAGGCCGATGCGGGCAAGCAGCGCCACCACGCCGCTCGCCGTCATACCGACAGCAAGACAGCGCAAAAATCGGACGACAAGACTGACAAGACCAGCGCGGACGCAACGCCGCAGGCTGGCGAGGCCAAGTCCGATAATAAGACCGATAACAAGGCCGGCAACGATACGCCGGCCTCGAGCCAGATGCCGCCGGAAGTCGCCAACGCCAACGCACAGCTCGCCGCGACGGATACGCCGCCTGCGGCTGCAGCCTCGGCGATGACCAGCCGCGCCAACGACAATGTGCAGGCCGCAGCCGATAATACCGCTGCGCCCGCTCCCGAGAACCAGGTCGTGCCGCCCGACCAGCTCAACGACCTCGACCGCGCCCTGCAACAGGACAACCCGCCCGCGCAGAAAGCGGTGATTGCCGCGACCGACGCGCAGCCCCGCCCCGCTCCGGTCATGGCGAGCAGCCAGCCCAGTTCGGCCTGGGACCAGAGCTCCCTGATCGGCAAGATCTTCATCGGCGTCGGCACGCTGCTGACCTTGGCCTCGGCCGCGCGCATGTTCATGGCCTGATTGCTCGGGACGCGCTCACTTGGCGCGTTCCGGCCCCTTGAAGGCATCCACGCGAGCGGGCACATTGCCCGCCCAATCAAACGCGTGGGTGGAGCATGAGCACGTTCGAACACATCATCGTCGAAAGCATCGGTGCAGTCGGCATCATCAAGCTGAACCGGCCGAAGATGCTCAACGCGCTCTCCTTCGGCGTCTTCCGCGAGATCGCCGCAGCCGTGGACGATCTCGAAGCCGATGACGCCATCGGCTGCATCGTCGTGACCGGCAGCGAGAAGGCCTTTGCCGCCGGCGCCGATATCAAGGAGATGCAGCCGAAGGGCTTCATCGACATGTTCTCCGAGGATTTCGCCGCGATCGGCGGCGATCGCATCGCGCGCTGCCGCAAGCCGACCATTGCCGCGGTAGCAGGTTATGCGCTTGGCGGCGGCTGCGAGCTCGCGATGATGTGCGATTTCATCATCGCCGCCGACACTGCCAAGTTCGGCCAGCCCGAGATCACGCTCGGCACCATCCCCGGCATCGGCGGCACGCAGCGTCTCACCCGTGCGATCGGCAAGTCCAAGGCCATGGATCTCTGCCTCACCGGCCGCATGATGGATGCTGCGGAGGCAGAGCGCAGCGGCCTCGTCAGCCGCATTGTGCCCGCCGACAAGCTGATGGACGAGACGATTGCGGCTGCGGAGAAGATCGCCTCGATGTCGCGCCCCGCCGTCGCGATGGCCAAGGAAGCGGTTAACCGCGCCTTCGAGACCACGCTCGCCGAGGGCATGAGCGTCGAGCGCAATCTGTTCCACTCGACCTTCGCGCTCGAGGACCGCTCCGAGGGCATGGCTGCGTTCATCGAGAAGCGCAAGCCGGCGAACAAGAACCGGTGAGAGCCGACCGACGGTAAGGTTGGCGTAAGACTACATCCCTTTCCCGCAGCCCCCTGTGACGCACCTGCAACAAGCACGGATTTCATGGGGGTTTCCTCCGCGGCAGTTTGCCTGCGGGACCGGCGCTGGGTAAACAGTTAAGAGAGCCGCCGTCGGCGGGGGCGGACAGCCGGGGTTTTGCGGGATTACATGATTGGGCGTGCCGCCAGAGCTGGTCGCGTGATGACGCGGCGACGATCGGGCGTGGGTCGTGTCCTGGCGGCATGGACGGCGCTGGGGCTCTGCTGCGCTCTGCCCGCCGCGGCCAATGCAGAGGCGCTGCCGGAGGCGCTGGCCAAGGCCTACCAGACCAATCCGCAGCTCAATGCCGAGCGCGCAAGGCAGCGCGCCACCGACGAGAACGTGCCGCAGGCGCTCGCCGGCTATCGCCCGCAGATCGTGGCCAGCCTCAGCGCCGGCCTGCAAGCCGTGCGCAACCTGCTTCCTGACAACACCATCCAGACCGCAACGCTGAAACCCTGGACCATCGGGGTCACGGTGTCGCAGACCCTGTTCAACGGCTTCCGCACCGCCAACAGCGTGCGGGTTGCCGAGCTCCAGGTGCAGTCCGGCCGCGAGGCGCTACGCAATGTCGGCCAGGGCGTGCTGCTTGACGCGGTCACCGCCTACACCAACGTGCTGGCGAACCAGTCGCTGGTCGAGGCGCAGCGCTCCAATGTCGCCTTCCTGCGGGAGACGCTCTCCATCACCCAGCGCCGCCTCAACGCCGGCGACGTCACCCCGACCGACACCGCGCAGGCCGAGGCGCGCCTCAGTCGCGGCCTTGCCGATCTCAATGCCGCCGAGGTCGCGCTCGCGGTGAGCCAGGCGACCTACACCCAGGTGATCGGCACTACGCCCGCCGCACTTCGCCCCGCCGAGGTGGTCGATCGCTATCTGCCGAAGACCCGCGAGGATTCGATCGCGATGGCGATCCGCGAACACCCGGCGGTGATGGCAGCGGGCTTCGATGTGGACGTTGCCTCAACCAATATCCGCGTCGCAGAAGGCGCGCTGCTGCCGAGCGCGAGCCTGCAGGGCAGCGTTAGCCGCAGCCGCGACAGCGACCAGACGCTCGGCACCTTCGCCACCGACCAGGCCTCGATCGTCGCCAACGTCACCGCGCCGATCTATGACGGCGGCCAGGCGGCGTCGCAGACCCGGCAGGCCAAGGAAGTTACGGCGCAGAGCCGGCTGGTGCTCGATCAGGTCCGCAACCAGGCGCGCACGGCGGCGGTCAGCGCTTGGGTCGCCAACGAAGGCGCCAAGATCGCGGTCTCGGCATCCGAGTCCGAGGTGAAGGCGGCGACCGTCGCGCTTCAGGGCGTGCAGCGCGAGGCCGCCGGCGGACAGCGCACCACGGTCGACGTGCTGAACTCGCAAGCCGACTTGATCCAGGCCCGGGCCCGCCTGATCGGTGCGTTGCGCGACCGCGTCATCGCCTCCTACACTCTGCTCAGCGCTGTCGGCCATCTCGACGTCAAGACGCTGAGCCTGAACACGCCGGACTACCTGCCCGAGGTGCATTACCAGCAGGTCCGCGACGCCTGGCACGGTCTGCGCACGCCGTCGGGGCAGTAATCTCAATTCTTCGGGTCGACCGATGAAGAGCCGCCGCATCCATCTGATGGGAGCTTCGGGCTCCGGCGTGACGACGCTCGGCCGCGCACTGGCGGGCCGGCTGGCGCTGCCGCATCACGACAGCGACGACTATTTCTGGCTGCCGACCGTTCCGCCCTACCAGACCACACGTCATGCCGCCGATCGGCTGCGCCTGATGCGAGAGATGTTTCTGCCGCGTTTCGATTGGGTGCTGAGCGGATCCGTCACCGGATGGGGCGACGAGTTCGTGCCGTTGTTCGATCTCGTCGTCTATGTGACGACGCCGCGCGAGCTTCGCATGCAGCGGCTGCGTGCCCGCGAAGCCGCTCATTTCGGCGCCGATGCCGTTGCAGAGGGCGGCTGGCGTCATCAGGAGTCCGAGTCGTTCGTCGAATGGGCCTCGCACTACGAAGCCGGTGATCGCGAGGGCCGCAGTCTCGCAAAACATGAGGCGTGGCTCGCGGGTCTGCCCTGCCCGGTCGTCCGCGTCGACGGTTCGCAGCCGGTTGCGGAGTTGGTCGAGCAGCTATGCAGCGACGTGGCGGGACTGCCAGGCTGATGTGATATCGTTCGCCGCCTGTCGCGACTCCGGAGCAGCCATGACCGACAACATCTACGCGCGAGCCGCGCAACCCTCGACGCCGATCAATTTCGACGTGCCTGCGCATGCTTGCGACTGTCACACCCACATCCATGGCGACGCCGAAAAATTTCCGTTCTTCGCGGGGCGCGTCTATACGCCGGGACCTGCGAGCCCGGAAGAGATGGCGGCGCTGCACAAAGCACTACATATCGAGCGCGTGGTGATCGTCACGCCGAGCGTCTACGGCACCGACAATTCCACCAGCCTGTTCGGCATCAAGGCACGCGGCGCCACCGCGCGCGGAGTGGCCGTGATCGACGACAAGACCACCGAAGCCCGGCTTGACGCGATGTATGCGGACGGCTTTCGCGGCATCCGCATCAATCTGGCAACCGACGGCGTCAACAATCCCGATGTCGGCCGCGCGCGCTTCACAGCCGCCGTCGAGCGCATGACGGCACGCGGCTGGCACGTGCAGCTCTACACCACGCTGTCGATGATCTCGGCGATCAAGGATCTCGTGCTGGCCTCACCGGTGCCAGCCGTGTTCGATCATTTTGGCGGGCTCAATGCCTCGCTCGGGCTGCAGCAGCCAGGATTTTCCGACCTCGTCGCGCTGGCCAAATCCGGCAAGGCGTATGTGAAGATTTCGGGCGCCTATCGCTCATCGACTCTCGCGCCCGACTATCAGGACATGGCGCCATATGCGCGTGCGCTGATCACGGCAAACCCGGATCGCATCCTCTGGGGCACCGACTGGCCGCATCCGGATTCGGCGCAGGTCGCGGGCCGCAAGGCCACAGACCTCGCCCCGTTCCATCAGATCGACGACGGCCGTCTGCTCAACCAGCTTCCGCTGTGGGCGCCGGATGCGGAGGTGCGCAAGACAATCCTCGTCGACAATCCCGCGCGGCTCTACGGCTTTTGAGATCAGCGCGCCCGGCGCGAGAAGAACGAAATCAGCACCGGCAGCGTCACCAGGATCACGACCGGCGCCAGCATCATGCCGGTGACGACGACGACCGCGAGCGGCTTCTGCACCTGGGAACCGATGCCTCCCGACAGCGCGGCGGGTAGCAGGCCGACGCCGGCGACGACGCAGGTCATCAACACCGGGCGGAGCTGCAACTCGCCGGTGCGGATCACCGCGCTCATGCGGTCCATACCTTCATCGATGAGCTGGTTGAACTGCGAGAGGATGATGATGCCGTCCATCACGGCGATGCCGAACAGAGCGATGAAGCCGATCGCAGCCGAGACGCTGAACGCCGTGCCGGTGATCAACAGACCGAGCACACCGCCGAAGATCGCCATCGGGATCACGCTCATGGCGAGCAAGGTGTCGGTCATCGAGCCGAAATTGAACCAGAGCAAGATGGCGATCAGCGCCAGCGAGATCGGCACCACGATCGACAGCCGCCGGATCGCATCCTGGAGATTGCCGAATTCGCCGACCCATTCCATGTGCGAGCCGGGCGGCAACTGCACCTGATCGGCGATCTTCTGCTGCGCCTCGCGGATGGCGCTGCCGAGGTCGCGCTCGCGCACCGAGAACTTGATCGGCAGATAGCGCTCCTGCTGCTCGCGATAGATATAGGCGGCACCCGAGACGAGGCTGATATTGGCGACTTCGCTCAGTGGGATTTGCGTGATGGTGCCGTTCGGTCCGGGCGCGCCGATCCTGATATTCTGGATCGCCTCGGCGCTGCGACGGTACTCCGGCGCAAGGCGAACGATGATCGGGAAGTGGCGGTCGCTGCCCGGCTCGTAGAGATCGCCCGCGGTGTCGCCGCCGATCGCGACCTTGATGGTGGCATTGATATCGCCGGGCGCGAGGCCGTAGCGCGCGGCCTTGGCGCGGTCGATGTCGATCTGCACGGTCGGCTGCCCCAGCGAGGTGAAGACGGCGAGGTCGGTGACGCCCTGCACCGTCGACAGCACCTGTTTGATCTTGTTGGCGGTGTCAGTCAGCGCCTGGAGATCGTTGCCGAACAGTTTGATCGAGTTCTCGCCCTTCACGCCCGAGACGGCTTCGGAGACGTTGTCCTGGAGATATTGCGAGAAGTTGAACTCGACGCCCGGGAAACGGTCGTCGAGCTGCTTGAGCAATTGCGCGGTCAGCTCGTCCTTGTCATGTGTGCCGGGCCACTCGCTCGCGGGCTTCAGCGGCGCGAAGAACTCGGCGTTGAAGAAGCCGGCGGCGTCGGTGCCGTCGTCGGGGCGGCCGTGCTGCGACACGACGGATTCGACCTCGGGCCGGGCGCGGATCAGCTTGCGCATCTCGTTGACGTAGCTGTTGCCCTCCTGCAGCGAGATGGTCGGCGGCAGCGTGGCGCGGATCCAGAGATTGCCTTCTTCGAGTTTGGGCAGGAATTCGAGGCCGAGCAGCCGGCCGAACATGATCGTCATCACCACGAGGCCGATCGCGCCGCCGAGCATGATGCTTCGGTTGGCGACGGCCCAGTTCAGCAACGGCATGTAGAGCCGGTGCAGGACCTGCATCACGCGGGTCTCTGTCTCCTCGACATGGGCGGGCAGGATGATCGCGGACAGCGCGGGCGTGACGGTGAAGGTCGCCAGCAGGCCGCCGGCGAGCGCGTAGGCATAGGTGCGCGCCATCGGTCCGAAGATGTTGCCCTCGACGCCAGAGAGCGTGAACAGCGGCAGGAAGGCCGCGATGATGATCGCGGCGGCAAAGAAGATCGAGCGCGAGACGTCGGCCGCGGCGCTGAGGATGGCGTGGCTCTTCATGCCGAAAAGCGTCTCTTGCGACATCTGCTCGGATTCCGACGGTGGCGTGGTCTGCGTCAGGCGGCGGAAGATCGCCTCCACCATGATGACGGTGGCATCTACGATCAGGCCGAAATCGATGGCGCCGACCGAGAGCAGGTTGGCCGATTCCCCGCGCAACACCAGGATGATCACGGCGAAGAACAGCGCGAATGGTATCGTGGCGCCGACGATCAGCGCGCTGCGCAAATCGCCGAGGAAGATCCACTGCAGCAGCACGATCAGCAGGATGCCCACCACCATGTTGTGCAGCACGGTGTGGGTGGTGAGATCGATCAGGTCCTTGCGGTCGTAGATGCGCTCGATGCGCACGCCCGGCGGCAGGATGGTGGAATTGTTGATCTGGGCGACGAGCTGCTCGACGCGACTGATGGTCGGCGTGCTCTGCTCGCCGCGACGCATCAAGACGATGCCCTGCACGATGTCGTCGGAATCGTCGAGGCCGGCGATGCCGAGGCGCGGCTTCTGGCCGACGGTGACGGTGGCGACGTCCTTCACCAGCACCGGATTGCCGTTGGTCTGGGCGACCATGGTGTTAGCGAGGTCGTCGATCGACTTGATCAGGCCGACGCCGCGGACCACCGCCGATTGCTGGCCGATATTGACGGTGTTGCCGCCGACATTGACGTTGGAGTTGCTGACCGCCTGGAGCAGCTGCGGCAGTGTCAGGCCGTTGGCGACCAGCTTGTTGTTGTCGACCTCGAGCTCATAGGTCTTGCTCTTGCCGCCCCAGCCGGTGACGTCGATCACGCCGGGCACGGCGCGGAAGCGGCGCTGGAGGATCCAGTCCTGGATGGTCTTGAGGTCGAGCACGCTGTAGTTCGGCGGGCCGACCAGGCGATAGCGGAAGATTTCGCCGATCGGGCTCAGCGGCGATATCTGCGGCTGCACGTTGCCCGGCAGCGGCGCCAGCTGCGCCAGGCGGTTCAAGACCTGCTGCAGCGCCTCTTCATAGGTGTAGGCGAAGGAGAACTGCAGTTTGACGTCGGAGAGGCCGTAGAGCGAGATGGTGCGGATCGTCGTCAGGTTCTTCAGGCCCGCGACCTGGGTCTCGATCGGGATCGTGATGTAGCGTTCGATCTCTTCCGCCGACAGGCCCGGGCTCTGGGTGACGATGTCGACCATCGGTGGGGTCGGATCCGGATAGGCCTCGATGTTGAGCTGGTTGAACGCAATCAGGCCGCCGATGAGCACGGCGGCGAACATGCCGACCATCAGGAAGCGCCGGTTGACGGCAAGGGCGACGAGACGGTCCATTCAGGTTTTTCGCAGTTTCGTGGGGCTCGTCGATCAACTACCGGACGCCGCGCGGTCGATGAACAGGCTGCCTTTGACGACGATCTGTTCGCCGGGCTTCAGGTTGCTGGTCACCTCGACGAGGTTGCCATTGATGAGGCCGATCTTGATCTGGCGGAGCTCGACCGACTTGTCTTCACGCGCGACCCAGATGCGGACCTGGTCGCCTTCGTAGATCAGCGCCTGCTTCGGCACTGCAGGCGCCGCGCGGTCGCCGGCCGAATAGATCGTGACGTTGGCGAACATTTCCGGCTTGAGCAGGCCGTCCTTGTTGTCGATGGTGGCGCGGACCAGCAGGCGGCGGGTATTGGGATCGATTGCAGTGGCGACGTAATTGATCTTGGCGGTCAAGGGGCGGCCCGGCAACGCCATCACGTTGACGCTGATGTCCTGTCCGACGCTGACCATGGCAGCATCGCTCTCGCGCACGAAGGCGGTGAGCCAGACCGTGGAAAGATCGCCGATCACAAAGACTGGATCGCTGGCGCCGGCGCTGACATATTGCCCGGGGCCGATCTTGCGCTGCACGACCGTGCCCGAGAGCGGCGCATAGATCGTGATTTCAGGATTGATGGTGCCCTTGTTCTGGAACGTCTTGATCGTTTCGTCGGTAAAACCGAGGATACGCAGCTTGTTGTTTGCGGCCTCCAGCGCCGTCACCGCCGAGCGCATGTCGTTCTGCGCCTGGACCTGGGTCGCTTCCGCCTGCTGATAATCCTTGAGCGGGATGGCGCGGCCTTCGTAGAGATCCTTGGCGCGCTTGTACTGGATGTCGGCAAGCTCTAGCGCAGACTTTGCCTTGTTCTGCGACGTCATCGCCGCGATGAAATCGTTCTGGGCCTGCACGGTGTCGGCGGCCTCGATTGTGAACAGCGGTTGACCCTGCGTCACGCTCTCGCCCGGCTTGGCTAGCAGCTTGGTCACCCGGCCTGCATAGGGCGAGAAGACCGGCGTCGAGCGGTCCTCATCGACCGCGACTTTGCCCTCGGTGACGTACTCGGCACGGAAGGTTTTGGCGTTGACTGGCTCGATGGTCAGCGTCGCCCATTCGGACGGTGTCGGTGTGAAATTCTGCGCGTTCTTGCGCGACTGACTGGAGACTTCGGAGAGCTTCTTCTCCTTGCCGCCGGCAAACAGGAAGCCATAGGCGCCAGCTCCGGCAAGCACCAGTAAAACTACGGATGCGATCACCCGTTGTTTTGTAAGCACCTGCAATCGCTTGGTCTTTTCAGATACCATGGGGCCCGGTCGTGTCTGCGACGATCTCGGCAGACGACTGCCTCATCGGTCGCGCTAATAGTGCCGATTTGGGATTTCAAACAACCTAAAAAACGCTGGCCGTCCTTCGGTTTGCGTTAAAATTTTGCGACACGTCAGCTTCACGTCAGCTTCAGCGCGGCCATCGCGGCGAATGGCTGCCGAGCGGCATTGCCGGACGGCTCCATTGCGCCGGTGTCCTCGACAGCACGGCCGAATGACGCACCGCCTGCAATGCGCCGAAGCCAGATGACACCGTTTCCATGAACGCTGCATGTACAACCTCGCCCGTAAGATCAGGGGTGTTGAGACCGCTTTCGAGCCGGCCCAGATTCCACAGCCAGCGACCGGTCTGCGCCAGCGACACGCGCACGTGCCAGCTGCCGCCTTCGCGCGCCTGGCGCGCCTTCGCCATCATCGCGCCGAACGCCATCAGATAGCCGGTGGCGTGGTCGAGCATCTGCGCCGGCAATTCCTTCGGACCATCGATACCGGCCGCCTTGCCTTCCGCATGGTTGAAGCCCGTTGTGGTCTGCACCAGCGAATCGAAGCCGCGTCGCTCGGCCCAGGGGCCGGAATGGCCATAGGCCGACAACGTGACGTAGACGATGCCGGGATTGATTTCCGCGGCCTCTTCCGGCGCGAAGCCGAGGCCAGCGAGCGCGCGCGGGCGATAGCCTTGCGAGAAAATGTCGGCGTCTTTCAGCAATTCGCGCATTTGCGCCCTGCCCGCCTCGCTCTTCAGCTCGATGAAGGTGGTGAGCTTGCCGCGGCCGGTGTCGATGGTGAGCCAGGGAATGGCCGGCAGCTCCGGCCCCGAGACCAGCAACACATCCGCCTCATGTGCCGCGAGCGTGCGGCCGGCGACGGGCCCTGCGATGACGCGGGAGAGATCGAGCACGCGCAGACCCGAGAGCGGACGATCACCTCGAGGCCACGGCTTCGGAGGCGCCTCGCCGATCCTCTCGATCGAGACCAGCGGCAATTCGGCCAGCGCACGCGCCTGCGGCAACGACGACCATTGGTCGTAGCTCCGCATCAAGGCAACGACACCACCCGCGGCATAGGCCGCGGTCTCGAAATCCTCGCCCTTCCATTGCATCAGCGCGGCCTGCACCTTCTCGCGCTCGGGCGCGCAGCCAAGCACCTTGCAGACGGCGTCGCGGTGATGCGGGAAATTCGTATGGCAGCGGACGAAGCTGTTGTCGCCGGTCCTGTAAACGCCGGCGATGGCGTCCCAGGCCGGCGGCGGAGGCTTGTCGTCGAGGCGCAGATAGCGCTCGGAGCGGCATTCGACGACGGCGTGGCGCATGTCGACGGTCACGTCCTGCGCCTCGCCGCCGCGCAGTCGCCAGATCTCGGCGGCGGCAAGGCCTGCGGCGGCGATTGTCGCTTGGCCGGCGACGGCGACGCGGAACGAGGACGGAACCTGCGGCTCCTCGCCGGTCAGATGCACGCGCGCGAGTGCGGCTTTATCGCCGCCGGCGGAGGTCCAGATGTCGCTGAGGATGTCGGTGGGGCTTTGCATCGTAGCCTCTCCCTTGTCATTTGAGCATGATCTTTCGGAAAACCGCTGCGCACTTTTCCGGATCATGCTGTAGTTTTCTTGCGACCATCCCATGAGCACGGAAAGGATTGCAATGGCCGCCATCGATCCCCTCACCGCAGGCGCCGTGTTCGTTGCAACGGCGGCGACCGATGCGGTCTATGTGATGTTTACGTCAGCCGTGGTCGCGCGCAAGCGCGTACCGGCCGCGAGCTGGAGCGCGATCTGGTATCTGCTCTCCTCCTACGCGGTGATCAGCTACACAGAAAACGCCGTATATGTGGCGTTCGCTGCGATCGGCTCCTGGGTCGGTGCCTATGCCTCGCTGACCTTCCTGCACCGCCCGCCGGGCGGCCCACCGGTGGGGGCTGCGCCGGAGTGAGGGGGCCGCTCCTCCGGTTCGCACGGTGTCATCATCCGCGAAAGCGGATGATCCCGTATTACAGAGGCGGTTGTGATTGAACCGAGAGGCCGCAGCGTACTGGATACCCCGCTTTCGCGGGGTATGACCCCGAGAACGAATTCGACATCCTCGTTCAAACAACTAAGCTGATTACGACCAACAAAAGGAAAACCAACAATGGATCTCGGTCTCAAGGGAAAAAACGCTATCGTGCTCGGCGGCACGCGCGGCATCGGGCGGGCGATTGCGGCAACGCTGGCCGGGGAAGGCAGTAATGTCGCGGTGTGCGCGCGCAATGCAGAGCAGGTCGCGGCCACCGTTGCTGAATTAAAGGCGGGCGGCATCAACGCCACCGGCGGCAGCGTTGACGTCACCAACGGCGCGGCGCTGAAGGCGTGGGTCGAGGGCGCAGCCAGGGAGCTCGGTGGCATCGACCTGCTGTTCGCCAATGCGGGCGCAATGGCGCAAGGCCACGATCCTGCATCGTGGGAGCAGAATTTCCGGCTCGACGTGCTCGGCGCCGTGCATGCATTCGACGCGGCACGGCCGTTCCTCGAGGCCAGCGGCGAGACGAGCGGCGATGCCGCCTTCGTCATCATCTCCTCGATCTCGGCGGCGCAGGCCGATGTCGCCAGCTCCTACGGCCCGATCAAGGCGGCGCTGATCCACATGGCCAAGGGCCTGGCGCGGCAATACGCGAAGAAGAAGATCCGCGTGAATGTCGTCTCGCCCGGCACCGTCTATTTCAAGGGCGGCGTCTGGGAGATGATCGAGAAGAACATGCCGGAGCGTTACAACGACGCGATGAAGCGCAATCCGACCGGACGCATGGCGACGCCGCAGGAGATCGCAAACGCCGCGGTGTTTCTGGCGAGCCCGGTGTCGGGATTCACCACCGGCTCCAATCTCGTCGTGGACGGCGCGATCTCGAACCGGGTGAATTTCTGACAGGTCATGTCGTCCTGGCGAAAGCCAGGACGACATCGGAGCCTTAGTGAAAATCCCGCGACGGCGGCAGGATACGGACGTTGCGGGGGTGGCGGATTTTCTGCGCCGGCATATCTGCGAGCGCGCGTGGGTCTTCGTTGAGCGGCTCGACCACAGTGGCGCCTGATGGCACCGGGTGCTTGCGGCTCAGGGCATCGTTGGCGAGGCCGACCAGATCGTGCGAGCGATCGATCATGCGCTGCGCGATCAGATGCGTGACCTTCTCGGGACTGCTCTGAATGTAGCCCTGAACCTCGATGAGGCGCGCGCCCATTACCTCCTTGCGGTACTGCTCCATGACCTTGGGCCACACCACGACATTGGCGATGCCGGTTTCGTCCTCCAACGTCATGAACACGACGCCGCTGGCGCTGCCCGGCCGCTGCCGCACCAGCACCACACCGGCACAGCGGACGCGGCGCCGCTCGTTCTCGTGGCTGATCTCCTTGCAGGCGACAATGCGCTCGCGCGAAAACATCTCACGCAGGAATTCCATCGGATGGCCCTTCAGCGATAGCCGGATGGTCTGGTAATCCGCGACGACCTGTTCGGGGCGCGGCATCACGGGGAGCGGTTTTGCGCGCTCGTCCGGCTGCTCGCGTGCGGTGGCCGCTTCGAATAGCGGCAGCGCCACGTCGTCAGGCAGCCGCCGCACCTGCCACAACGCCTCGCGGCGGTCGAGCCCGAGCGAGCGGAACGCGTCCGCATCGGCCAGCAGGATCAGCGCACGCTTGGGCAGGCCGGTGTCGCGGGCGAAGTCCTCGAGCGAGGTGAAGGGCCGGCGGCTGCGGGCATCAATGATAAGATCGGCCCAATCTTTCTGGGTGACATAGACCTTGCCTTGCCTCTTCGCCTGCTCCTTTTTGAGGAACTCCTCATCCGGATCGAGCCAGTGGAAGCCATCAATCTGGCGAAAGCCGAGACGCACAGCGCAATATCTGCCTTCCGTATTCTCCAGCGTATTCTGCGCAAAGCTGTAGGACACATCGATCTCGCGAACCTCGACGCTGTTCTTGCGGGCATCGCCGACGATCTGCGCCGGTGCGTAAAAGCCCATCGGCTGCGAATTCAAGAGGCCACAGCAGAAGGCGTCGGGGTGATGATATTTCAGCCATGACGAGATGTAGACGAGCTGCGCAAAGCTCGCGGCATGGCTCTCGGGAAAACCGTAGGAGCCGAAGCCCTTGATCTGGTCAAAGCAGCTTCTGGCGAAGTTTGCATCATAGCCGCGCGCCACCATGTTGCCGATCAGCTTCTCCTCGTATTGGCCGATGGTGCCGACATTGCGGAAGGTCGCCATCGAGCGGCGCAGGCCATTGGCTTCCTCGGGGGTGAATTTCGCCGCTTCGATCGCGATGCGCATCGCCTGCTCCTGGAACAGGGGCACGCCCTTGGTCTTGTGCAGCACCTTGTAGAGTTCGTCAGCGGGACCATGCTCCGGCGATGGCGAGGGATAGGTGACCTTCTCCAAATTATTCCGGCGCCGCAAGTAAGGATGCACCATGTCGCCCTGGATCGGCCCCGGGCGCACGATCGCGACCTCGATGACGAGATCGTAGAAGGTCCGTGGTTTCAACCGCGGCAGCATGTTCATCTGGGCGCGGCTCTCGACCTGGAACACGCCGAGCGACTCGCCAGCACACAGCATGTCGTAAACCTTGGGGTCATCCTGTGGAACGCTTGCCAGCACGAAACGCTCGCCCTTGTGCTGATCGATCAGATCAAAGCATTTCCTGATGCAGGTCAGCATGCCGAGCGCGAGCACGTCGACCTTCATCATGTTGAGCGCGTCGACGTCGTCCTTGTCCCATTCGATGAAGGTGCGATCGTCCATCGCGGCATTGCCGATCGGCACATAAGTGTCGAGCCGGTCCTGCGTCAGCACATAGCCGCCGACATGCTGGGACAGATGGCGCGGGAATTCGATCAGCTCGGTCGCCAGCTCGACCGCAAGGCCAATCATGGGGTTTTGCGGATCGAGCCCGGCCTGCCGGACCTGCATATCGTTGAGGCCCTTGCCCCAGCTGCCCCAGACAGTGTCAGCGAGCGCGGCGGTGACGTCCTCGGTCAGGCCGAGTGCCTTGCCGACGTCGCGGATGGCGCTGCGCGGACGATAATGAATGATGGTGGCAATGATCGCGGCGCGGTGGCGGCCGTAGCGGCGATAGACATATTGCATCACCTCCTCGCGCCGCGAATGCTCGAAATCGACGTCGATGTCGGGTGGCTCGAGCCGCTCCTTAGAGATGAAACGCTCGAACAAGAGATCGACCTTGGTCGGATCGACCGAGGTGATCCCGAGCACGTAGCAGACGGCCGAATTCGCCGCCGATCCCCGCCCCTGGCACAGAATGTTCTGGCTGCGCGCGTAATGGACGATGTCGTGCACGGTAAGGAAGTAATGCGCGTATTTCAGCTCTGATATCAGCGCGAGTTCCTTGTTGAGCGTCGCACGCAGCTTGTCGTCGATCTTGCCGCCGAAATATTTATCAACCCCCGCCCAGGTCAGATCCTCCAGATGTCCCTGCGCGGTCTTGCCCGGCGGCACCGGCTCATCAGGATATTGATATCTGAGCTGGTCGAGCGAGAACTGGATCCTGTCGGCAAAACGCATGGTCTCCGCGAT
The DNA here is from genome assembly GCF_028128895.1 of Bradyrhizobium sp. CCBAU 11434. NCBI lineage: Bacteria > Pseudomonadati > Pseudomonadota > Alphaproteobacteria > Hyphomicrobiales > Nitrobacteraceae > Bradyrhizobium > Bradyrhizobium sp. CCBAU 11434. The sequence continues at coordinate 446,389 of NZ_LBJX01000100.1, read as the reverse complement.
CGCCTCGGGGACATCGCGGAACAGCCGGGACATCTCGCGGGGCGTCTTCAGAAAGCGCTCGGCATTGGCTTCCAGCTTGCGTCCGACGGCCTCGATCGTGGTCTTTTCCCGGATGCAGGTGAGCACGTCCTGGAGGGGGCGCCGGCCGGGATCGTGATAGAGCACCTCGTTGGTCGCGAGCAGCGGCACCTTTGCTTTGGCGGCGAGATCATCGAGCCGCGCCAGGCGACGGCGATCGTCACCACGATAGATCAGGCTCGCCGCCAGCCACACACCGTCAGCGCGGCTTGCTTTCAGCTTTGAAAGCACATCCAGCGCTTGCGCATCATCAAACCGATGCGGCAGCGTCAGGACCAGGAGCTGGCCTTCCGCAAACTCCAACAGATCGCCAAAGCTGAGATGGCACTCGCCTTTCTCGATCCGGGTGATGTCGTCGCCGCGCTTGCCCCGGGTCAGAAGCTGGCAGAGCCGGCCATAGGCAGCGCGATCGCGTGGATAGACGAAAATGTCGGGCGTGCCGTCGATGAAGACGATGCGTGCGCCGATCAGCAGCTTTGGCTTGTGCAGCACCTTGTCATTGTCGAGCTCATTCCAGGCCCGCACCACGCCGGCCAGCGTGTTGTGATCGGCAATCCCGATCACGGGAATGCCGAGCTTGCTGGCCTGATGCACATAGGCGCGCGGATCCGACCCGCCGCGCAGGAAGGAGAAATTGGTGGTGATGCCGATCTCGGCATAGGCAGGAATGTTCATGCGAAGAGACCGTGCACATACCAGCGGGGTGGAGCGGGCTCGCCGTCGGCGTCGAACACCTCCCCTTCATAAAGACCGTCGCGAAAAATCCAGAAGCGCAGGCCCTCTGCATCCTCGATGCGGAAATAATCCCGCGTCAGCGGCTTGCCGTCCTGCCGCCACCATTCCATCGCGATGCGTTCGGGCCCCTCCACCCGCACCACCGCATGTTTCGCGCGCCGCCAGGTGAATTGGTGCGGCGGGCCGTCAGGCACGGTCGCGAACGGCACGGAGACCGGCTCCGGCTGGTCGAACAGTCTGAGGGGACGCAGCGGTGGCTCGCTTTCGGCACGCGCGGGCCACTCGGCCTGCACGGCAGCAGCGAGATGATGCTGGGCGGGCGCGGCCAGCACCGCCTGCTCGGGGATATGGGTATCCTGCGGCAGATGCACGACGACACGCTTTCCGCCGATGCGCGCGGCGATACGGTCGATCAGCGCGGCGAGTTCGTCATTGTCATGGATGTGAGCATCGAGATCGCGCTGCTCCTGCACCACGATCTCGGTGCGGCTTGCCGACAGGCGCACCATGTCGAAGCCGAAGCCGGGATCGAGCGGATCGGCGAGCGCATCGAGCCGTTCGCGGAACAGGCGGTCAATCACGGCGCTTCGCGTTACCGGACGTCCGGTTTCGACCGTGATCGCGCGCACCACGCCGTCAGTGCGGAAGAACGCGGCTTCCAGCCGCCGCGCGCCCTTGCCCTGCTTCTCCATGGCGACGATCAACGTGTTAGCGAGCCGCGACAGCGTCATCGCGATCATGGTGTCGGTCGCGATCGGCTCGGCAAAGCGTTTTTCCACGATGTAATCGGGCAGCGGCTTGCGAGGGCTGATCGGCGCATCGCCCTGTCCCAGCGCATGCGCAAGCAGCGTGGAGAACCGCGCACCGAACCGCGCCGTGATTTCGCTCGGGGTGCGCGAGGCGACATCGCCGATGGTCTTCAGACCGGCACGGCGCAAGCCGGTGGTGATCGCCTCATCCGCACCGAGTGCGGACACCGGAAACCGGTCGATCGCCGCTGCCTCCCCGCCATCGGCAACGATGCTGCCCGCGGCCTGCCGCGTCAGCGTGCGCGCGCAGACCGAGGTGCCGGCAACGGCTGCGCTGACGACAAAGCCTTGTCGACCGAGCGCCCGGACCAGCGTCTGCAACAAGGCCGCCTCGCCACCGAACAGATGCGCGCAGCCGGTGATATCGAGGAACAGGCCGTGCGGCGCATCGAGCGCCACCAGCGGCGTGAAGCGGTCGCACCAGTCGGCGATGTCGCTGAGCGTCTTGGCATCGGCGACGACATCGGCGTCGAACACTTTCAGGTCCGGACACATCGCTCGCGCATTGGCCAGCGGCTGGCCGATATGCAGACCCAAACGTTCGGCAGCTTCGTCCAGCGCATGGATCACCAGCGCATTGTTGTCCTTGATGACAACGATGCTCGGCGCATTGGTCTTACCCAGCCCGGCGCTGCTGAAGAACCGCTGGATCCGGTCGATGGGCAGGCGTGGCAGCCACAGGCTGAGGATACGCCGACGGTTCACTGAACTGGCACTCATCACACTTCCATTCCATGATCCACCGGCCGCACGGGCCATGACGATTGCGCAACAGCTCGACATCGAAGCGCGGCGCGCCCCAGGCACTCCATGCTGAACCCGGCGGCGAATGCGCCGCGCGCAGCATCCATCTGGTCTCCGCGGTCGAAGGCAGCGGCTGCGCCGCCATCCGCAGCAACAGGCCAGTGACGCCTGAGCCTTGCGCGGCCAGCGTCAGCTTGCGGCTCGCCACCAGGTCGAACTGCCTGGTCTCGCCCCAGAGCTCGAGCACGACGGCGCCGAGCGCATCGCAGGCGAGCGCATCGGCCGAGGTGCGCAGCGCGCTCTCGACGTCAGCCGCACGCACCATCACCACGCGACGCGGATCGAGGCCGAGCTCGGCGAGCCCGCTCATCGACAGCGCGCCGGTCTCGATCTGCGAGAAATCCTGCCGAACCCACAATAGCGGCCGCTGCGTCGTGACGCGGCCCGCAAGCCCCGTGACAAAGCCCGTCGCGGCCGCACCCTGGCGCCCTTCGCAAAACACCTCGTGGATCGCCGCGCGCGCGAGCCCGCCTTTCAAGGCGCGATCGACCTCACCGTGACCGAGCGCGACGCGGTCGTGATGATGCACGACCTCCGCTGTCTCGATCCGTTCGATCTGGCTGCGCAAGGTCGCAAGCGCGCTCATGCGTGCGCCGCTCATGCTCGCCGCTCCCTAGAGATTGATGCCGTGGCTTTCAAAAGAAGAACCAACGGCTGGCTCATTTGTTCATGATATGTTCTAATATAAAGCTAACGGCAGCCGAAGAGTCAATCGAATTGGCGCGCCAAAGATTCATGAGCGGAATCAAAGAGATTCAAACATGGACGTACAACGCAAACTGGAAATTCTCGCGGATGCCGCCAAGTACGACGCGTCCTGCGCCTCCAGCGGCACCGAGAAGCGGGATTCCAGCGACGGCAAGGGCATGGGTTCGACCGCGCCGGGCATGGGCATCTGCCATTCCTACGCGCCGGACGGACGCTGCATCTCGCTGCTCAAGGTGCTGCTGACCAACGCCTGCAATTACGATTGCCTCTATTGCGTCAACCGCGCTTCCTCCAACGTGCCGCGCGCCCGCTTCACCGTCGACGAGGTGGTCAAGCTGACGCTGGACTTCTACCGACGCAATTACATCGAGGGACTGTTTCTCTCCTCCGGCATCATTCGCAGCCCCGACTACACGATGGAGCAAGTGGTGAGCGTCGCGCGAAAACTGCGCGAGGAACATCACTTCCGCGGCTACATCCATCTCAAGACCATTCCGGAGGCCGACGACGCGCTGATCACGGAAGCCGGCAAATATGCCGACCGTCTTTCCATCAACATCGAGATGCCCGAAGCGGCGAGCTTGCAGCAATTCGCGCCGGAGAAGGACGTGCGCGCGATCCGCCGCACCATGGGCCGGCTGCGACTCAAGCTGGACGAGGCCGAGGACGATCGCGCCGCGAAAACGAGAGCGAAGCCGCAGCGCTTCGCGCCGGCCGGACAAAGCACGCAGATGATCGTCGGCGCAGACAGCGCGAACGACCACACCATTCTCCATACCAGTGCCAATCTCTACGGCTCCTATCGACTGAGGCGCGTCTACTATTCCGCCTTCAGCCCGATCCCGGACGCCAGCCGCGCTTTGCCTCTGGTCAAGCCGCCACTGCTGCGCGAGCACCGGCTCTACCAGGCCGATTGGCTGATGCGCTTCTACGGCTTCGATGTTGCGGAGATCGTCGACGACAGCGCCATGCTGCCGCTCGACATCGATCCCAAGCTCGCCTGGGCGCTGCGCCATCGCGACCGCTTCCCGCTCGACGTCAACCGCGCCAGCCGCGAGGAGCTGCTGCGGGTGCCAGGCTTCGGTACCAAGGCGGTCGAGCGCATTATCGCGACGCGGCGCACCACCACGATCCGCCTCTCCGATCTGGCGCGGCTACACGTGCCCCGTCACAAAGCGCTGCCGTTCATCATCCTCAGCGATCATCACCCTACGCCGCATCGTCTCGATGCTGCCGGGCTGATCGAACGATTCAAGCCGAAAGCAACGCAATTGGGGTTTGGATTCTGATGCAGTACATCACCCTCGACAGCGAAACCGATTTCGACGGCTGGCGCAAAGCCGCACGCAGCCTCGTGCTTCATCATGTGCAGCCCGCCGATGTCACCTGGGCCGTGCAAGGCGACGACGCCGATTTGTTTGCGCCGCCCGCACCGTCGCCGATCCTCGAAGTGAATGACGGCACGTTCAATGTATCAGGCAAATTCGTCGATCTCGCGAAATCGGCAATCCTGCATCGCGATCGCGAGCGCTTTGCGATTCTCTATCGCCTGCTCTGGCGGCTGAAGGACCATCACGATCTCATCGAGGTCGCGACCGATCCCGACATCGCGCTGGTGACGGCGATGGCACGCGCGGTCCATCGCGACGAGCACAAGATGCACGCCTTCGTGCGCTTTCGCGAGATCGGCCGGGAACGCGCCGCGCATTACGTCGCGTGGTTCGAGCCGGAACATCACATCGTCGAGCTCGCCGCGCCATTCTTCGCAAGACGCTTTGCCGACATGCCCTGGTCGATCCTGACGCCCGATCTCTGCGCGCATTGGGATGGCCACGCGCTCTCATTCACGCCTGGCGTGAGCAAGAGCGAGGCGCCAAGCGAAGACCGGCTGGAGGAAACCTGGCGGCGCTATTACGCCAGCATCTTCAATCCGGCACGGCTCAAGGTGAAAGCGATGCAGACGGAGATGCCGAAAAAATATTGGAGGAACCTGCCCGAGGCCTCGATCATTAAGCCCTTGATCGAGGACGCGGAGCGCATGACCGGTGCTATGATCGCCAATGCCGCGACCGATCCGCACAAGCCTCAGAAGCGGCCGGAGGCCCCGATGACACGCAAGACGGCTGCCGATGATCTCGAAGCCCTCCGCGAGGAGGCCGCGCATTGCCGCGCCTGCCCGCTCTACAAGGACGCAACACAAACCGTGTTCGGCGAAGGCCCGAAGCACGCCACCATCATGCTGGTCGGTGAGCAGCCGGGCGACAAGGAAGACCTTGCCGGTCATCCCTTCGTCGGCCCGGCCGGCCAGATGCTCGACCGCGCGCTTGCGGAGGCCGGCGTCGATCGCAAGAAGGTCTATGTCACCAACGCCGTGAAGCACTTCAAATTCGTGCCGCGCGGAAAGATCCGCCTGCACCAGAAGCCGGCAACGCCGGAGATCAAAGCTTGTCGGCAATGGTATGAGCGGGAAGTTTCGGCAATCCAGCCCGAGCTCATCGTGGCGATGGGCGCAACCGCTGCGCAAAGCGTGTTCGGCAAGATCACGCCCATCGGCAAGACTCGCGGCCGGCTCATAGACCTCCCCGACGGACGCAAGGCTCTGGTGACGGTGCATCCGTCCCATCTGCTGCGGCTACCTGATCCCGAGGCGAAGGTGATGGAATATCAGCGCTTTGTCGAAGACCTGAAGATCGCCGCCGCGTTGCAGAAGAAAGCCGCGCGCGCCGCCTGACGCAGCTCCGATGCACGGCAACAAGCCGTGGAGAACTCACGTCATTTCGGCGGCCCTTCCGCCATTTCAACCGCCTGTCACATGCCGCGCGCAAAATCGGGGCCTTGGGACAGGAGAATTTCCAATGAGTGACGTTGCTTTGCCGGGCTCGATTGAGCCTGCTTTGAGTAAGGGGCCAGACCTCAATCGCGGATTTCATCCCCTCACCGGCGTGATCTACATGGGGGTGATCGCCGCCGCATTGCTGTTCGTCGCCTACAGCATCTGGGTCGACGTTGATGCGTCCGGCGTGCAGGTCAAGGCCTTCGCCCCCTTCCTCCTGCTCTTCGTCGCGCTCCTGATCGCGCTCGGCTTCGAGTTCGTGAATGGCTTCCACGACACCGCCAACGCGGTCGCAACCGTGATCTACACCCGCTCGCTGCCCGCCCATGTCGCGGTGGTGTGGTCCGGCATGTTCAACCTGTTCGGCGTGCTGCTGTCCTCCGGCGCGGTCGCGTTCGGCATCGTCTCGCTGCTGCCGGTCGAGCTGATCCTCCAGGTCGGCTCAAGCGCCGGCTTCGCGATGGTGTTCGCGCTGCTGATCGCCGCCATCATCTGGAACGTCGGCACCTGGTATTTCGGCCTGCCGGCCTCAAGCTCGCACACCCTGATCGGCTCGATCATGGGCGTCGGCATCATGAACGCGGTCCTGCATGGCCGCAGCGGCACCACCGGCGTCGACTGGTCCCAAGCCACCAATATCGGCAAGGCGCTGCTGCTGTCGCCGCTGTTCGGCTTCGCGCTCGCCGCTGGCCTGCTGCTGATCCTGCGCACGGTGCTGCTGCGCGCCACACCCGCTCTGTTCGGCGAACCGAAGGGCGACCAGCCGCCGCCGTGGTGGATCCGCGGCATTCTCATCCTGACTTGCACGCTGGTGAGCTTCTTCCACGGTTCCAATGACGGTCAGAAGGGCATGGGCTTGATCATGCTGATCCTGATCGGCACCGTGCCGACCGCCTACGCGCTCAACCGCGCCCTGCCGGAGAGCCAGATCGCCGCGTTCATTCAGAACTCGGAAGCCGCCAGCAAGATCATCGAGGGTAAGGCCGCCGGCTACAGCGTGATCGGCAATCCGCGGCCGGCCGTGACCAACTTTGTCGCGCAGCACGAGGTCAACGCCGGTACGTTCCCGTCGCTCGCCGTACTTGTGCGCGACATCGCCAAGCAGGTGAGCACCTACGGCTCGCTCGCCAAGGTGCCTGCCGACCTCGTCGGCAACACCCGCAACGACATGTACCTCGCATCGGAAGCACTGCGCTTCCTGATGAAGGACAAGGAAGCCGAGCTCAGCGCCACCGACGTTGCCGTGCTCAACGCCTATAAGGGCTCGCTCGACAGCGCCACGAAGTTCATCCCCGGCTGGGTGAAGATCGTGGTCGCCATCGCGCTCGGCCTCGGCACCATGGTTGGCTGGAAGCGTATCGTCGTCACCGTCGGCGAGAAAATCGGCAAGACGCACCTGACCTATGCGCAAGGCGCCTGCGCCGAGATTACTGCGGCCGCCACCATTGCTGCCGCCGACGTCTACGGCCTGCCGGTCTCGACTACTCACGTGCTGTCATCGGGCATCGCCGGCACCATGGCCGCCAACGGCTCGGGCCTGCAATGGGCGACGATTCGCAACATTGCCATGGCCTGGGTGCTGACCCTGCCGGCCGCGATGATCATCTCGGGCGTGCTGTACTATCTGTTTTCGCACGTGGTCTGAGCCGCGACACGACATGCCAAGAAAAAGGGCCCGTGCGATGCACGGGCCCTTTTCATTCGTGCCTCGGTTCAGCGTGTCATGACGCCGCGAGCTGCTCCTCGACCAGCTTGACCCAGTAGGACGTGCCGAACACGATCGCCTCGTCGTTGAAATTGTAGGCGGGGTGATGAAGGCCGGCGCTGTCGCCATTGCCACAGAAGATGAAGGCACCGGGTCGCGCTTCCAGCATGTAGGCAAAGTCCTCGCCGCCCATCATTGGCGACATCTCCAGCACATTGGTATCGCCCGCGACCTGCCTGGCAATGCGCGTCGCCACCTCGGTCTCTGCGGCGTGATTGTTCACGACAGGATAACCGCGCTTGTACTGCAGGTCGATCTTTGCGCCGGTGATCTGGGCGACGCCCGCCACGACTTCGCGCACGCGCTTCTCGACCAGCTTGCGCACATCAGCTGTCAGCGTGCGGATCGTGCCTCTCAGCGTCGCGGTTTGCGGAATGACATTGCGGGCATTGCCGGCGTGGAATTCGCAGATCGAGATCACGGCCGATTCCAGCGGATCGACGCTGCGCGAGACGATCGACTGCAAGGCGGTGATCAGCTGTGCACCCACGAGAACGGAATCGACGCATTTGTGCGGACGCGCGGCATGGCCGCCGAGGCCCTCGATCATGAAATCGACCTCGTCGGTCGACGCCATGATCGGGCCGGGCCGGATCGCGAAGGAGCCGATCGGAATGCCGGGACCATTGTGCATGCCGTAAACCTGCTCGATGCCGAAGCGCTCCATCATGCCGTCCTTGACCATCGCCGCGCCGCCGGCGCCGCCCTCCTCGGCCGGCTGGAAGATCACGACGGCGTCGCCGGCGAAATTGCGGGTCTCGGCGAGATAGCGCGCGGCACCGAGCAGCATCGCGGTGTGGCCGTCGTGGCCGCAGGCGTGCATCTTGCCGGGGGTCTTCGAGGCGTAAGGCAGGTTAGTTTGCTCGTCGACGGGCAGCGCGTCCATGTCGGCACGCATGCCGATCGCCTTGAGCCCCTCGCCGCCGGGCTTTTTGCCCTTGATCACACCGACCACGCCGGTCTGGCCAATGCCGGTCACAACCTCATCGCAGCCAAACTCGCGCAGGCGATCCGCCACGAATGCTGCGGTGCGGTGGACATCATACAGCAACTCGGGGTGCTGGTGGATGTCCCGCCGCCAGGTCTGGATATCGGGTTGGAGGTCGGCGACGCGGCTCACGATGGGCATGGAGGATCTCGAGCTCTGTTGAAAATACAAGCCCGTCTACCATGCAAGCGCCAGTCCACCTAACTGCCGGAGAACGGGGCTGGCTCTGCCCGTTCGGCATGGCCGGGCTTGTCCCGGCCCAGTCCGTCTGCCTATTAGGACGGAACGCGTTTGGAGACCATTCGGGGTGGAAAGCAGAATGCCAAGGCGGCTCGAAGGTGATTTTGACTACATTATCGTCGGCGCCGGCACGGCCGGCTGCATCATCGCCAACCGGCTGTCGGCCGTATCCGGAAACCGCGTCCTGATTCTCGAGGCCGGCGGCGACGACAACTGGATCTGGTTCCACATTCCGGTCGGCTACCTCTTTGCCATCGGCAATCCTCGCTCCGACTGGATGTTCAAGACCGAGGCCGACCCTGGCCTGAACGGCCGCTCGCTCGCCTATCCCCGCGGCAAGGTGATCGGAGGCTCTTCGGCGATCAATGCCATGATCTCGATGCGCGGCCAGGCCGCCGATTACGATCACTGGCGCCAGCTCGGCATGACCGGCTGGGGCTACGATGACGTGCTGCCGCTGTTCAAGCGGCTGGAGGATCACTTCCTCGGCGCCAGCGAGCATCACGGCGCCGGCGGCGGCTGGCGCATCGAGGCGCCCCGACTGTCCTGGGACGTTCTCGATGCCGTTGGCGATGCTGCAGAGGAAATGGGTATCAAGCGCATTCCCGACTTCAACACCGGTGACAACGAGGGCACCAGCTATTTCCACGTCAACCAGAAGCGTGGCCGGCGTTGGTCGTCGGCGCGCGGCTTCCTCAAGCCGGCGCTGAACCGCCCGAACCTTCGGCTCGAGAAGCATGTGCTGGTCGATCGTCTCGTCATTGAGCAAGGCCGCGCCGTCGGCGTGCGCTTCATCCAGAACGGCGAGATCGTCGAGGCGCGCGCCAAGCACGAGGTGATCCTCTCGGCCGGCTCGATCGGCTCGGTGCAGGTACTGCATCGCTCCGGCATCGGGCCGGCTGACTGGCTGTCGCCGCTCGGCATCGACATCGTGATGGACAAGCCCGGCGTGGGCCGCAACTTGCAGGACCACCTTCAGCAGCGTGCGATCTACAAGGTCGAGGGGGTGCGGACGCTGAACGAGACCTACTACAACCTGTTCCGCCGCGGCCTGATGGGTCTCGACTATGCCTTCCGCCGTCGTGGTCCGCTGACCATGGCGCCGTCGCAGCTCGGCATCTTCACGCGTTCCGACGCGACACGTGCGCGCGCCAACATCCAGTTCCACGTGCAACCGCTGTCGCTCGACAAGTTCGGCGATCCGCTGCACCGCTTCCCCGCCATCACGGTGAGCGCCTGCAATCTCCAGCCGACCTCGCGCGGCACCGTGCGCCTGCGCTCGGCGGGCCCTGACGACAAGCCGATCATCGCGCCGAACTATCTGTCGACCGACGACGACCGCCAGGTCGGCGCCGACGCGATCCGCACCACGCGCCGCCTGATGCAGCAGAAGGCGCTCGCGAAGTATCGACCCACGGAATATCTGCCCGGCCCCTCGGTCGGCGATGACGATGCCTCGCTGGCGAAAGCCGCCGGCGACATCGGCACCACCATCTTCCATCCCGTCGGCACGGCGAAGATGGGATCGGCGAACGATCCCATGGCCGTGGTCGACGAACGCCTGCGCTTCTATGGACTCGGCGGCCTGCGTGTCGTCGACGCCTCGATCATGCCGACCATCACCTCGGGTAACACCAACACGCCGACCGCGATGATCGCCGAGAAGGGGGCCACGATGATCCTGGAGGATGCGAAGTAGCATCCCGTCACCATGATCCCTCAGCGCTTTTCCATCGGCCCCGCCGGCGCAGAGATCGCCATGCTGCAATGGGGCGAGCGCGGCAAGCCGCCTGCCCTGCTCGTGCATGGCACCGGCTTCGTCGCCGACGTCTGGGACGAGGTCGCGCGCGAGCTCGCGTCGACCTACACCGTCTACGGGCTCGATCGTCGCGGCCACGGCGCCAGCCACAAGCCCCGCACCTATCACTTTGCGGATTATGCCGACGACATCTGCCGGGTGGTCGACGCGCTCGGCTTGCGTAACGTCTACGGCATCGGCCACAGCGCAGGCGCAACCGACCTGTTGCTGGCAGCGAAGCTGGTGCCGGGATGCTTCACGCGCCTGTTCGTGATGGAGCCGACCGCGATGAACCCGTTCGCGGCGCGCGATCCATCAGTCGGATTGAGCGAGCAATCGCTGTCCCGCGTGCAAGGCGCGTTGCGCAGGCAGGCCGAGTTCGACAGTCCCGACGCTGTCTTCGAACGCTACCGCGCGGCTCCCGCCTTTGTGGATTGGACCGAGGCTTCGCTCTGGGCCTATGTCCGGCACGGCTTCACGCCGCTCGACAATGGGCGGGTGCGCCTTTGCTGCACGCCGGAGATCGAGTCAGCCATGCTGCGTCCGATCTACGAGGTGATGGAACAGGTTTATGTCGGCGACCCCCGCGGCAATCCCTTTACCTGGTTCAGTGAGATCGCGTGCCCCGTGATGGTGACGACCGCCGAGATGTCGTGGCCGATTTACAAGGAGATGGCGACGCACGCCCTGGCCCTCATCCCGCACGCCCAAACGCTCGTTTTCGAAGGCGCCGGCCACTGCGTGGTGCAGGAAGCTCCCGCGCTCGTGGCGCGGGCGATCCGGGAATTTTCGGCGTAGGTCGCCGTTCAGCTCTCTTATCCCCCGCCCGGCGTATGTGACCCCACCTCACGAAAACGTCATCGCGTCCGGGAATAAGTCTCCCCCTCCCCCGATCAACTCCCCGAAGCCCAATTCCGGGCCAAAGGAGACGTTGCGATGAGCGGACACGATCACGGGGACGACGGCGTCAGCCGCCGCAAGGTGCTCGAATGCATGACGTGGGCCGGCACCGGGGTGCTCTGGACCATTACCGGCGGCGTGCCGCGCTCGCTTGGCATCATCGATTCCGCTGAGGCCGCAACTGCCGCCGCGCCCGGCATGACCTTCCTCCAGATCAGCGACAGCCATGTCGGCTTCGACAAGCCGGCGAACCCCAATGCGCTGGGCACGCTGGAAGAAGCCGTCAACAAGATCAATGCGATGCCGACCAAGCCGTCGTTCATGATCCACACCGGCGACATCACCCATCTGTCCAAGGCGTCCGAGTTCGACAACGCCGACCGCATCATCTCACAGTCCAAGCTGGACGTGCATTACGTGCCCGGCGAGCATGACTTCCTCGACGAGGAGGTGAAGTTCTATCGCGACCGCTACGGTCGCGGCACCAAGGGCGCGGGCTGGTACTCTTTCGACGCCGGCGGTGTGCACTTCGTCGGCCTCGTCAACGTCGTCGACCTCAAGGCCGGCGGCCTCGGCAATCTCGGCACCGAGCAGCTCGCCTGGCTCGAGGACGACCTTCGCGGCAAGTCGAAATCCACACCTATCGTCTTATTTGCACACATTCCGCTCTGGACCGTCTATCCGGAATGGGGCTGGGGCACCGAGGATGGCGGCCGCGCGCTTGAATACGTCAAGGGCTTCGGCTCGGTCACCGTGCTGAACGGCCACATCCACCAGGTGATGCAGAAGGTCGAGGGCAACGTCACCTTCCACACCGCACGTTCGACCGCCTTCCCGCAACCGGCGCCGGGTGCCGCCCCCTCTCCCGGGCCGATGAAGGTCGAGGACGCCAAGCTCCGATCGATGCTCGGGGTCGCCAGCATCAACTTCAAGCAAAACGAGCAGCGGCTCGCCATCATCGACACGCCGCTCCAAGGTTGATTCAAGGTTGAAGAGAAGCTGACAATGAAGACGCTCAATCGCCGCGACTTCTCCGTCGCTGTGGCCGCGGCCATCCTGCTGCCCATCACGACTGCCCGTGCCGACGACAACGCCATGGAGGTGCATATCGACAATTTCGTCTTCCAGCCGGCGGAACTCAAGATCAAGGTCGGCACGACCGTGACCTGGACCAACCGGGACGACATCCCGCACACCGTGGTGTCGGCCGGCAAGTTCCGGTCCAAGGCCCTGGACACTGACGACAAGTTCTCGTTCACCTTCACCGATGCGGGCGACTACAAGTATTTTTGTTCGCTGCACCCGCACATGACCGGGATGATCAAGGTTGAGTAACGTCTCCAACCAAGGCATCTCTGTCTTGCCCGGCCGGTGGTCACACGCCGGCCGGGCTCGCGTGCCTTCGGTCAGGCCCCAAGGCGATACGACGTACCAAACGCAGCAAGAGGCAGAGCGAGAGGCGATGCCCGTCAGCGACGATTTCCAGAAGGCGCAGCGCTTCCGCGAGGCGGCACTGCCCCATCTCGACGACGTCTACACGCTCGCACGCTATCTGCTGCGCGACGCCTCCGACGCGGAGGACGCGGTGCAGGAATGCTATCTGCGAGCGCTGAAGCACTTTGACAGCTATCGCGGCCCGGCCATGAAGCCGTGGCTGTTCGCGATCCTGCGCAATGTCTGCAACGCAGAATATGCCAGACGCGCGCATTCGCATGCCGCGATCGAGGATACGCCGGGAGCAGCCGACCAGACGCCGATGTGGCAGGAGAACGAGGCGAGCCCGGAGGCTGAAGTGCTGCGCAATCGCGACGCCGGCGCCATCCGCAAGATGATCGACGCGCTGGCCGAGCCGTTCAAGGAAACCTTCGTGCTGCGGGAGATCAACAACCTGTCCTATCGTGAAATTGCAGAAGCCGTCGGCGCCCCCGTCGGCACCGTGATGTCCCGCCTCGCCCGCGCCCGCGCCATGCTGCGCGCGGCCTGGACGGCGGAAGAGGAGCATTTGAGATGACCTGCGACGAAGCAAAGATCCTGCTTCACGCGCTGCTCGACAACGAGCTTGATGCCGGCCACGCGCGCGAGGTCGAAGCCCATATCGCCACCTGCCCGGCCTGCGCGGCCGAACTTGCCGCGCAACGCGAAATGCGGCACGCGCTTGCCGGTGCGAAGCTGCGCTACACGGCACCGGCGAGCCTGCGCGCACGTATCGAGGCCTCGCTCCCGCAGGCGCGGCCGCAGCTCAGCCGACGCTCGGTGCTGCGCGGCTTTGCGATGGGTTCGGCCGTCTCCGCGCTCGCCGCCTCCGGCGTCGTCGCCGTCGTGTTGCGCCAGGACGACCAGCAGCGCATCCTCTCGGAGGTCGTCTCCGCGCATCTGCGCTCGCTCCAGGCCGGCCATCTCATCGACGTCGTCTCGACCGACCAGCACACCGTCAAGCCGTGGTTCAACGGCAAGCTCGACGTTGCCCCGCCGGTGATCGACCTTACCGCGCAAGGCTTTACGCTGGTCGGCGGCCGGCTCGATTACGTTGATGCACGTGCGATCGGCGCGGTCGTTTACAAGCGCCGGCAGCACATCATCAACCTGTTCGTGTCGCAGACCGCGAGCACCGAGCATCGGCCACCGAAGACGCAGACCATGCAGGGCTTCAACTGCCGCCGCTGGGGTGAGCGCGGCCTGAACTTCTGGGCCGTCAGCGACATCGGCGGCGACGAGCTCACCGAGTTCGTCGACAAGTTCGAGGCGGCGATGAAGGCGAATGTGGAGGGATAGACTTATTTCCGCGGTCGATTTCAGTCGAAGAGCCGCTGAAGATCAAATGCTCTCAATGTGACGATAAATAATCCCGTCGCGATCCATGTCGTGGCGGCGATCAGAGCTGCAATCCTGAAACTCTTGAGCTGCGCCAGGCACTCCCGCGACAGGTCGGGATCGCCGGGATCGTGCATCGCACGCATGGAGACACGGATGGCCGCAAGCGCCCCGACCACGCGGGGCTTCGGCATTAGTTCTCTGTAACCGTTGTAGCTGAGCCAGGCGCGCGCGCTGGACACGACGAACGTCAGAAACAGGAGAAGCGAGACGAGAACAATTGCAAATCGCATGAAGCGGCATCTTGAGGGGCAGCAGCAAATATGTCGAGCACAACACGCTCGCCGTTGCGCCTCACGTACCGCGCTGGCTCCGCTGAGCCGCGGACCGCTCGGTGTCTATGCCGACCGTCGCACCGCGTTGTCGACCAGCGTCTTGCCGAGCGACCAGATCGCGCCGGGGACCTTGTGGCTGCCGGCGATGACGTCGTCGAAGGCGCGCTCGATCCAGTTGCAGTCTTCTTCGGTGATGGTGAGCGGCGGCAGCAGCTTGATGGTGTGGCTGCCGTGACCGGCGACCTGGGTCAGGATCTTGTGGTCCTTGAACAGGGGCACGGTAATGAGCTGGCAGAACAGGCCCTTGTTGGCGGCCTCCAGCACGTTCCAGGACGCCCGCAGCCGCAGCGATTTCGGCGGCCCGAACTCGATGCCGATCATCAGACCCTTGCCGCGCACTTCCTTCATCAGCTCGTAGCCGGGCACCATACGCGTGAGCGCGAGGCGAAGCTCGGCACCGCGCTTGGCCGCAGCCTCGATCAGCTTCTCCGATTCCATCACATCGAGCGTGGCGATGCCCGCGGCCATCCCGAGATCGTTCTTGGAGAAGGTGGAGCCGTGCACCACGGCGCGATCCATCTGATTAAAAATCTTGTCGAAGATGCTCTTGCGCGTCAGCACGGCGCCGACGGGCACGTGGCCGCCCGACAGTGACTTCGACAGCAGCACCATGTCGGGCTCGACGTTCCAGTGCTCGACCGCGAGGAAGCGGCCGGTCCGGCCCATGCCGGTCTGGATCTCGTCGGCGACGAACAGCGTACCGTACTTCTTGCAGAGCGCGGCCGCGCCCGGCAGGAACTCGTCGGAGGGCATGTTGACGCCCTTGCCCTGGATCGGCTCGACGACGAAGGCAGCGACCTCGCGCGAGGCCAGCGCCTTCTCGAGCGCGGCCAGATCGTTGAACGGAACCGAGGTGCAGCCCGGCAGCAGCGGCTCGAAGCCGGTGCGGAAGTTCGAATCGCCGGTCAGCGACAACGCACCATAGGTCAGGCCGTGATAGCCGTGGGCGCAATAGACGATGCCGGGACGCCCCGTCGCGCCGCGCGCGAACTTGATCGCGGCCTCGACGCATTCGGCGCCGGAATTGGCGAAGAACGCCTTGTCGAGATAGGGAACATATTTCAGAAGCCGCTCGGCGAGCACGCCGGCCAGCACCGAGACGTCAAACTGGACCAGATTGGGCAGATCGGCATCGAGCACGCTTTTCAACGCCTCGCGCATGACAGGATGATTGCGCCCGATTGCGAACACGCCAAAGCCGGACAAGAGATCGAGGTAGCGTGCCCCCTCGCGATCGTAGAGGTACTGCCCCTGCCCCTTCTGGAAGCCGACGTCGTAGCCGATGGTCTTGAGAACCCGGACGAACTGCTCGTTCAGGTACCGATTATGCAGGGTGCTGCGCTGGGCCTGACGGTCCGCGAACAACTGGGACATGTCTGGATTTGGACTGATCATCCGCTACATACTTCGGTTGAGGGCCGCTTCGTCAACTGAAAACGATCAGCGAACGGAAAAGGGTCTGTGCGGCCTTTTGCCCTTTTTCGGACCATCTTCGCAAGCACAGCTTTAGACCATGTTGCACTGCCGAGGAACACATATGCGTTTGGCCATTTACACCGGAATAATACTGGCAGGTGGTTACGCCGGCCTGACACCGGCGCTTGCCGCCGATCCCACCGGCGATTGGCGCGTCGCCGATGGCGTCGCCAATATCCGTGTCGCGCAATGCAATGGCAGCATGTGGGGCGCGGTTTCCTGGGAAAAGCAGCCCGGAGGCCGTGACGAGAACAACCCGGATGTCTCAAAAAAGAACAGGCCGACACTGGGCATGGCGACCCTGATCAACATGAAGAAGACGGCTGGCGCCGAGCAATGGGAAGGTCAGGTCTACAACGCCAAGGATGGTCAGATGTATAGTGCGACCATCACGCCAAATGGCACCGACCAGCTCGAGATCAAGGGTTGCGTGCTGGGCTTCCTGTGCGGCGGCGAGACCTGGACCCGCGTTGGTCCGCCGATTCCCCTGAGCACCGCCAACGCCATGGCCAAGGGCGCGCCAAAAACCACCGGTGCGGCGCCCAAGTCTGCGCCGGCTGCCGCGGCACCTGTGCCGACCGCGACCACGCCGAAGAGTGCCGCCGCGGCCAAGCCGGGTCAGAAGAGCTCCACTGACCCCGTCGGCGATATCTGCCTACTCCCTGAGATTGCGGGGTTTGCCCATTAGGGCCGGCTGAAACAGCAACACTGCGGCAAGCGTCGTCACCAGCGACAAAGCGAGCAGCTTGCCCATGCTGGATGTGCCCGGATGGCTCGACAGCCACAAGCTGCCGAACGCCGTCGCCGTCGTCAGCGCGCTGAAGAAGATCGCCCGCGTCAGGCTGGTCTGAAGCAGGTTCGTCCTGCCGGACCGCCACGCGACGACATAATAGATCTTGAACGCGACGCCGACGCCGAGCAGCAGCGGAAACGCGACGATATTGGCGAAGTTCAGCGGCAGGCCGATCAACACGCAGATCTCGAGCGTCACCGCACCCGCAACCAGAAGCGGCACCAGCGTCATCAGCACGTCCACGATGCGACGGAGCGTGATCCACAGCAACAGGCCGATCACCAGCAGCGCATAGATGCCGGCATGGATGAAGGCATTCACCACGGTGTCACCGGATTTCAGGATCGAGACGGGTCCGCCGATCGCGGTCGGCTCGGCAGCGAGCACGGCGGCCGCAAACTTGCGCAGCGTATCGTTATCGTTCGGATCGCCCTTGGGCTGAGCCTCGACACGGATGATGCCGTCCTTGCTCTTCCAGGCGCTCACGAGATCCGGCGGCAATGAGCTCAGCGTGACCGGCCCGGCCTGCATCGCATTTCTCAGCTGGTCGAACACGATCTTCATCGGCGCGACGAACACGTCCTGCGCCTTGTTGCGGGTCGCTTCATCCGAGTTGGCGAGCTTCTCCAGGGCGTCCGCGAGTCGACGCGAGGCAACCGCGCCAGGGCCCTTGGCGTCGCCCGCAGTCCGGCGGAGATTGTCGACCGAGGATTTCAGCGACTCGACATTCTCCTGGTCCGACGGCGCTGCATCGATCTGATCCGGATTGAGCGCGGGGTTCAGCACCTTGGCGCCCTGCGCGATCAGCTTCAGTTTCGGCTGCTGGTCCTCAGGCACGAAACTGTTGAGCGACATCACCCGCAGTACTTCGGGGACCTTTTCGAGCCTCGCCTCAACCTGCCTGGCTTGCTCTTCCGACGTGACCATCACGTTGATGGCATTGGCGCCGGTGTTGGGATCCTTGCGCAGGTCGAGGAAGGTCGCGATCGACTCCGCGTTCGGGTTGCGCAGGTTCATCGGGTTGAAGTCGAACTTCAGGAAGTAGAGCAGCGGCAGGCCGGCGAGCGCCAGCAGCAACGTGCCGCCCACGACCAACACACGGTGCTTCTCCAGGAAGTAATCGAGCGGCGCCAGGAAGGCATAACCGACCGGCTCCATCTCGCCGGGCGGATTCAGCAGCTTCAGCATCGCGGGCAGTACGGTGATGCTGGAGACGAACGCCACCAGCATGCCGACGCCGGCGATCTGGCCGAGCTCGGAGATGCCCTTGTAGTCGGTCGGCAGGAAGCAGAGAAAGCCGGCGGCAGTCGCCATTGCCGCCAACGACAGCGGCACTGCGGAGCGCTTCGCGGCAAGCACCAGCGCGCCGGAGAGATCGTTGTGCTTGTAGCGCTCCGAACGGTAGCGGACGCTGTACTGGATACCGAAATCGACGCCCAGACCGACGAACAGCACGGCGAACGCGATCGACAGCAGGTTGAACGAGCCGACCATCATCAGGCCGGCGGCGGTCGTCAGCGCGAGGCCGACGAAGAGATTGACGAATACCGCGAAGATGATTTTCGACGAGTGCAGCGCGAGCCACAGGATCAGCAGCACCACGACCACCGTGCCCACCCCGTTGACGATGGCGCCTTCCTGGACGGTCGCGTATTCCTCGTTCGCGATCGGGACCGGACCTGTCAGCCGCACCCGCGCCTGGTACTTCGTCGCGAAATCGAGATCGACCGCGGCCTTGCGGATCGCGTCGGTCGCGCCCTTGCCGGGCTCCAGCGCGTTGTAGTCGAGAATCGGCTTGAACTCGATGAAGGCCCGCTTGTCCGAATCCTGTAGCGGCTTGTCGCTGACGAGCTCGCGCCAGGAGAAAATCGCATTGCCCTTGCTGAGCACGGTCTCGACGGTCTCCGCGATCTGGTTGAACGGCCGCTCGGTGCTGTCGAGCTTGACCTCGCCGCGCTTGACGCCGGCAAGCCCGGTCTCCAGCGCGCCAGTCAGGCCGCGG
The DNA here is from genome assembly GCF_028128895.1 of Bradyrhizobium sp. CCBAU 11434. Lineage (NCBI taxonomy): Bacteria > Pseudomonadati > Pseudomonadota > Alphaproteobacteria > Hyphomicrobiales > Nitrobacteraceae > Bradyrhizobium > Bradyrhizobium sp. CCBAU 11434. Next base: position 427,254 of record NZ_LBJX01000100.1, on the reverse strand, counting down.
ATCGAGGGATCACCGGCCATGATCTCGATCAGGGGCGCTGCGGATTCGAACTGGCTGGTGATCTTGCCGACTTCCTCGGTCGGCAGGAACAACAGGCCGTTCTTCTCGAAGAACTCGCCGGTGCCGAGCTGCTGCATCGACTGGAATTCGGCCTTGTTGTCCTTCAGCTTGGCGAACAGCGCGTCTGACGCCGCGGTCGCCATCTCCGGTGTCTTGGCCTCGACGACCGCGAGAATCGTGGCATCGCGGTCGAAGGCACGATCGAACTGCTGGTCGCGCTGGCGCCAGTCGAGATTCTGGGCAATCAGCGAATTGATGTCGGTGTTGATGGCAAAGTGCCGGGACGTGTAATAGCCGGCCCCTACCGCCAGCAGGAGCCCGAGAACGACGACGAGGGAGGCAAACCGGGTACAGGCCCTGACGATGGCAACGACTACGCTTTGCAGCATCTTTTCTTTCTAGTGTTAGCAGCCTGCCGAAAACGCCCGCTGTTTAGCGGAGTTCCCGGGCGAAACCTATTGCCGTTTTGGGTCGTTCTCACCGGAACAAGGTTCGAAGTAAACGGCGAAAGACCATGGCAAAATCATGCGGGACGGCGGTATAGCCGGAGACTTGAGGCGGCAAAGTGACGAAGGGGTGAGCACAAACGTCGCCGTCTTGCTCATCCGAAATGGCGCACTATAATACCTCATATCGGTCCTACCCGGAACCCGCGGCTCCTTACACCTTTCCTTATTGCCGATTTTTTGACACAAAGTGCTGTGCCTGCATGCGCCGAGACCCTGATGGGGTGGGCGGTTACCGCGGTTGCGACACCAATGGTGCGGATATTGCAGCGTTGGCCCATATCGGGGTGCCGCCGGGGACAAATAAGCGGATTGGTGCAACTTGCGTGATGGGCGTCCAATGGAAGTTTATCTAGCGCAGCCGCGCGGCTTTTGCGCAGGCGTGGTGCGCGCGATCGAGATTGTCGAGCGGGCGTTGGAGAAATACGGCCCGCCGGTCTACGTGCGCCACGAGATCGTGCATAACAAATACGTCGTCGAGAGCCTGAAGGCCAAAGGCGCTGTCTTCGTCGAGGAGCTGTCCGAGGTTCCGCCGAAGGCCGTGACCGTTTTCAGTGCCCATGGCGTCGCCCGCAGCGTCGAAGTAGAGGCGGCCGCGCGCGACCTTCCGGTGCTGAACGCCACCTGCCCCCTGGTCACGAAAGTTCACAATCAGGGGAAGCGCTACATCACCAAGGGCCGCACCCTGATCCTGATCGGCCATGCCGGCCACCCCGAGGTCGAGGGCACGATGGGCCAGGTTCCCGGCCCGGTTCTGCTGGTCCAGAGCGTCGAAGAGGCCAAGGCCCTGACGCTGCCGGCGGATACGCCAGTGGCCTACATCACCCAGACCACCCTGTCGGTCGACGACACCAAGGGCATTATTGAGGCCCTTCAAGCCAAATTTACAGATATTCAAGGCCCAGACATCCGGGATATCTGCTATGCGACACAGAACCGCCAATCTGCGGTAAGGGACTTGAGCAAGCTGGTCGACGTGATTTTGGTGGTGGGCGCTGCCAATAGCTCGAACTCGAACCGGCTCCGCGAGATCGGCACTGAGGCCGGTGTCGCGAGTTATCTGATCGCCGATGGCCGCGAGCTCAATCCGGAGTGGTTGAAAGGTGCCAGGTCCGTCGGCCTTACGGCCGGCGCCTCGGCGCCCGAGGTGCTGGTGGATGACGTGATCGAAGCGCTGCGGCGGATCGGACCGGTGACGGTTTCGGTGCTCCCGGGCCGCGAGGAAAACATCGAATTCAGGCTTCCGGCCGAACTGGCTGCAAGCTGACCTACCCGAATTTCAAGCCCAGAAAGAAACGTGTAATGGCAATCCCCTTCTTCAAGGAAATGCGTATCGGCGGCTATTTGCTCAAGCAGAAACTGCTTGGCCGCAAACGCTATCCGCTCGTGCTGATGCTCGAGCCGCTGTTCCGCTGCAACCTCGCCTGCGTCGGCTGCGGCAAGATCGACTATCCGGATGCGATCCTCAACCGCCGCATGACCGCCCAGGAGTGCTGGGACGCGGCCGACGAGTGCGGCGCGCCGATGGTGGCTATTCCCGGCGGCGAGCCGCTGATCCACAAGGAGATCGGCGAGATCGTGCGCGGCCTCGTCGCGCGCAAGAAGTTCGTCTCGCTCTGCACCAACGCGCTGCTGCTCGAGAAGAAGCTCGACCTGTTCGAGCCCTCGCCCTACCTGTTCTTCTCCGTGCATCTGGACGGCCTGCGCGACCACCACGACAAGGCGGTGTCGCAGCAGGGCGTGTTCGACCGCGCGGTGTCTGCGATCAAGGCGGCCAAGGCGCGCGGCTTCACCGTCAACGTCAACGCCACCATCTTCGACGGCCATCCGGCCGAGGAGATCGCGAAGTTCCTCGACCTCACCGTCGAGCTCGGCGTCGGCGTCTCGATGTCGCCCGGCTACGCCTATGAGCGCGCGCCGGACCAGGAGCACTTCCTCAACCGCACCAAGACCAAGAAGCTGTTCCGCGACGTCTTTGCGATGGGCAAGGGCAAGAAGTGGAACTTCATGCACTCCGGCCTGTTCCTCGACTTCCTCGCCGGCAACCAGGAATATGAGTGCACGCCCTGGGGCATGCCCGCGCGCAACATCTTCGGTTGGCAGAAGCCCTGCTATCTGCTCGGTGAAGGCTACGCCAAAACCTTCAAGGAGCTGATGGACACCACCGACTGGGAGACCTACGGCACCGGCAAGTACGAGAAGTGCGCCGACTGTATGGCCCATTGCGGCTACGAGCCGACGGCGGCGACCGCAGCGCTGAACAACCCGATCAAGGCGATGTGGGTGTCGCTGCGCGGCATCAGGACCACCGGCCCGATGGCGCCGGAGATCGACATGTCGAAGCAGCGCCCGGCGCAGTACATCTTCTCCGAGCAGGTCCAGAAGAAGCTCTCCGAGATCCGCAAGGACGAGGCCGACGCCGCCACGGCGAAGGCGGCACGGAAGGCTTCGACGGCGGCGTAAGTCGCGCGAGCACGCGCGAACGAAAAAAGGCCCGGTCGCCATCGCGACCGGGCCTTTTCTTTTGCTCACTCTCCCACAAAATGAAAAACAACCCCATGCACAGTAGAAGCGCGATCGCTCGCTGGCATCGGCTCTACCTGGTTAGGTCATTGCAGCGTCGAGCAAATCGGCATCAAACCGGCAAGGATCGCCGCAGCTGCGGCGCGGGTCCGTTTTCGTAACCAGCGGCGCCGTCAGCCGGCCGCGATTAAGACCGACCAAATTTCGTATTTTACGAATATCATTTGACCCGTCGGGCAAAACAGTGGCACTATGCCATGCTGGCAGTTTCGAAAGCGGCACCAGCTGGTCGCTTTCCGCGAGGCACGAAGTCTCGACGCCGCGGTCTTCATTTCGTGCTGAACCAGATACTTCGTGATTGCCGCGGGCTGATAATCTGAGCGACAGCCCCGGCACCGTCACTGTAATTATCGTGATTCACTCCAGGGGTGCAGTCCAGCACTGTCACGGTAGTCGGGGACGAGATGGATTTCGCAAGGGCTCAGCTCATTCTACGAACTAGGCTTCTGAGAAGCACCAAACGATGCAGCGATAACGTCGAATAGCTCAATGTAAGCCCGGATTCCGAGAATACATTCGTCGGGATCAACAGATGCCCAATACAATCGGCTTCCGTAAATGAGCCGATCAAACGCTTCATTCCCTCCCATTTCGAAAACACATTCTGAATCACTTTCATGGAGTATCCGAAAAACCAGAGGGGCTCCCACCCGCTGGGGGTCGCCGCCGAGATCCAGGCCAACCTCGAAGACAAGGCCACAATCCAGCCTCTTATGCCAACGGTTACGGCGGCGCTTGAATGCGAGTGCAACGCAGAACTCATCAATAAAAGGAATGATGCCCCGCTTCTTTCCGGTCCATCCTGTCGTCTGGATTCCCAGACGTGCGCACTCGCGCTTCTGTAACTCTCTTCGAAAGGCGATGTCTTTGTCTCGAAACTCCTGATCGCTCCATGCTCTTTTGAAATGATCGAGCAAACCTTTGATGAGAGGTCCATTCGGAACAGCCGGGTCGACGAAATCCTTCCGGGCAAACAGATCATCCAGAAAGGCAGAGCGATATCGCGGCTCAATGAGGAATCTCCTGAGGTCCGATTGCACCTTTCCGACGGATCGCATCGTCTCCATCGCTACCTCATCCCAATAACGATTGAGCAATTCCGCCTGGCTCGCTCCGCAGAACTCGATCATCCTGTTCTGCCAGGCAGCCGGAATCAGGAAGCCACGTGCCTCGAAGGCACGCTGGGTCGGAACCCGGCCTGGCCAGCTCGCTAAAGCATCAAAAATGGGATGATCGCCCATTCGTGGGACCTCATGAAATTGCAAAACACGTCAGTCCCGTAGGTGGATTGATCCCTTCGCGAAATCCATCCGCTTGTTTCGAAGTTCGCAACTATCCAGCCGACTAAGCTCGCGATCAGTCAGGTGATGGCCGCGACTACGGAGAGCGGGAAGAGATGGGCTTCGCAAGGGCTCAGCCCATCCTAGGGAGTCCCGCTGGTGGCGGACAAGTCGCTCCATTGCGACGACTGCACCAAAACAAAAAGGCCCGATCGCATCGCGACCGGGCCTGTTGTTTTGCCGGGCTGAAAAGCTCAGATCGTCTCCGCCACCAGCGCTTCGCTGTCCACCAGCTCCGTGCCGATCAGGAAATCGCGGCAGCCGCGCAAGGACCGCAGCGCGCGGTTGAAGTCGAGGCCGGTGGAGACCAGGGCGTGGAGCGTGGCCGGGTTGCGGACGATGCCGCGCAGGACGGCGGCGAGGTCGATCTGGCCGTTGGGCTTGATGGCGGCGCGGGCGAGCGCCGGCAGCGCGCGGTGGGCGGGGTCGCTGATGACGCGGACTGCGGCGAACGGCAGGCCGGCCTCGGCGGCGTAGGCGGCGGCGATGTGGCTTTCCATGTCGACGGCGGAGGCGCCGGTTTCCGAATGCAGCGCCGCCTTGCAGGATGAACCCGTGACCACTTCCTCGGCACCGGCGAGGCTGCCGCGCACGACCCGGCGGCGGCCGGAGGTCAGCTTGTCGATGAGGTCGTCGCTGAGCGACAGCCCGGCCCCCCAGCGCGCATCGCCGGAGAGCACCTCGGTCGCCACCACGACGTCGCCGGAGCGCAAGCTCGGATCGAGCCCGCCGGCGACGCCGAACGAGATCACGCCGCGAATCGTCTCGGGGTCCACCACCGTCAGGAGCGCGCGCAATTGTGTCGGGCTGCTGGACGAGCAAATGACCGCCATGCCGGGGCCGGCGGCAATGCGGGCCTCCTGGACAAGTCCGGTCACGATCAAGATCGGCCGCGGATCAATGGCATTGCCCGCAGTAAAATAGTCCCCCGTCCCCAAAGTCACATCCCGACCCCTACCACCCTGCTGTTGGTGTTCCGCAAGTTCCGATACCGCGCCAGCGCCCACAGCGGGAAGAACTTTGGGTAACCATGATATCGCAGATAGAACACGCGGGGGAAGCCTGTGGCGGTGTACCGCTGCTCGTCCCACAGTCCTTTTTCGTTTTGTGTTGCAATCAGGTACTCCACCCCGCGGGCGACGGCCGGGTGATCAACCTCGCCAGCAGCCATCAGGGCAAGCAAGGCCCATGCCGTTTGCGAGGCGGTCGAGGGGGCGGGTTCCCAGCCCCGGTAGTCCAGCCGGTAGCTGACGGCGTCCTCGCCCCAGCCGCCGTCCTTGTTCTGGATCGAGGCCAGCCAGGCGGCGGCCTTGCGCATCATGGGGTCGTCGTGGCGGACGCCGGCCATGTTGAGGGCGCACAGCACCGACCAGGTTCCATAGATGAAGTTCATGCCCCAGCGGCCGTACCAGGACCCCTCGGGGTGCTGGGTCTTGCGTAAGTAGGCGACGCCGGCGGCGACGTGCTTGCTGGTAGCTTCGGTCTCGCCGAGCTGGGCGAGCATCGAAATGCAGCGCGCTGTGACGTCCTCGGTCGGGGGATCAAGCAGCGCGCCGTGGTCCGAGAACGGGATGTTGTTCAGGTAATATTCGAGGTTGTTGACGTCGAAGGCGGCCCAGCCGCCGTCGTCGCTCTGCATGCCCTCGATCCACTCCCGGCCGCGGTCGATCGCGGCGTCATAGCCGGTGGCACCATGCTCCCGGCGCATCCGGTCCATCGACATCACCACCACGGCGGTGTCGTCGAGATCGGGGTAATGGGCATTGTTGTACTGGAAGGCCCAGCCGCCTGGACGCACATCCGGCCGCTTCGCCGCCCAGTCGCCCTTCACCTCGAGCTCTTGTTTGGGGATCAGCCAGTCGAGGCCCTGCTTGGCCGCAGGCACCGCCTTGTCGCCGCCGGCTTCCAGCAGCGCATGCGCCGTCAGCGTCGTATCCCACACCGGCGAGACGCAGGGCTGGCAATAGGCTTCGTCGCCGTTGAACACGAGCAGCTTGTCGATGCCCCGGCGCGTGATCGCACGCGGCGGGAAGTTCTCATCCTTGCCGAGGGCGTCGTACATCATGACGATGTTGGCCATGGGCGGATAGATCGCGCCCATGCCGTCCTCGCCATTGAGCCGCTCTTCGGTGAAGGCGAGCGCCGCATCGATCGCGCGCTTGCGCAGGCTCTTCGGAAACAGCGGCTCGACGACGCGCAAGATCGCATCCAGCGAACGGAATAGCAGGAACCAGGCCATGCTCTGGTGCGGCGCCTTCGCGGTCATCCCGATCGAGCGCGGATCCTGCAGGAACAGCTCGTCGATGCCGACGCCTCTCGGATTCCTCGCGCGCGGCTTCAGCGCCGCGATCACCATCAGCGGCACCATGGTGGTGCGCGCCCAATAGGAGATCTTGTTGAGATGGAATGGCGACCAGAACGGCAGCAGCATGATCTCGATCGGCAACACCGGCACCGCGCGCCAGGTCACGACGCCGAAGGTCGCGAGCAGGAAACGGGTGAAGACGTTGCTGTTGATCGCCCCGCCACGGGCGTGGATCGCCTCGCGCGCACGCACCATGTGCGGCGCGTCCACGGAATCGCCGATCATCTTCAGCGCGAAGTACGCCTTCACGCTGGCGCTCATGTCGAACTCGCCGTCATGCACCAGCGGCCAGCCGCCATGGGCGCCCTGGACGCGGCGCAGATAGTTGGCGATCTTGGCCTCGAGCGCGGTGTCGACCGGCTCGGCGAGATAATGACGCAGCAGGATGTATTCGGCCGGAATGGTGCAGTCGGCCTCGAGCTCGAAGACCCAATGGCCATCGGCTTGCTGGAAGCCGATCACGCCCTGCGTGGCCGACGCAATGCTCGATTCCAAAGCTTCGCGGCTCGCGTTCACGGAATCCATGTCGCTCGATTGCTCCTGGCGTCGATTTGAAAGTGACCGTGACATTGCCCGTCAGGCCCGCTTTGCGGCCAGTACCAGATCGGCGGCGCGATCACCCGACCGGACCGATCCCTCGATCGTTGCAGGCAATCCCGTAGCAGTCCAGTCACCGGCGAGAAACAGGTTTTTCAGCGACGTGACCGGCCCCGGACGCAGGGCATTCTGGGCCGGCGTTGCCGCGAATGTGGCACGGCGCTCGCGCACGATCTGCCACGGCGGCAGCTCGCCGGAGACCCCACCGGCCGCGCAGACGTCGTTCCAGATCGTCTGGGCCAGTTCCTCGCGCGGCATGTCGACCAGGCGGTCGCCATTGCTGATGGTGACGGAGAGCCGGTTCGGGAAGGCGAACAGCCATTCCACGACGCCGCCGATTACGCCGAGGATCGGCGCCGATCCCGGCGGCGGCTCGAAGCGGAAATGCGCATTGACGATGGCGCGGAATTCGGTCGGCGCGGTCAGCCCCGGCAGCAGGCTCGTCGCGGCACGCGGCGGCACCGCCATCACGATCACGTCGCCTTCGCTGAGCTGGATCACGTCCTCGCCGCCGAAATTCAGCGCGCTGACCTTGCCGTCGCTGTTGACGAAGGAGCGCAGCTCATGGCCGAGCTGAACCGTGTGCCCCCGGTCCTGAAGGAATTTTACGGCGGGCTCGATCAGCACGGCGCTGAGCCCATCGCGCGCGATCAGCGGACGACAGGCCTGCCCGCCCGCCAGCAACGTCTCGCGCACGATGGCACCGGCGAGCCCCGCCGACCCCTCGGGCGGATCGACATTGAGCGCCGCTAGCAGCAGTGGCTGCACCAGGCGATGATAGAGCGTGCCTTCGCAAGGAATGGATTTTCCGACCAGCGTCTGTTCCGATGCCCAGATCAGCGGCGCCAGCTTGAGATAATCGGTGAGACCCGTATCAGGAACGCGACGGCCCTCATCAAGCACCCAGGTCGGCAACCGGCCGGTGCCGAGATCGATCTGCCAGCGCTGCCCGGTCTTGATGTCGACGAAGGGAAACTGCGCGCTTTCAGGCCCGACCAGGCCCGCCTCGGTGCCGATCGAGCGTGCGTAGGCGCGCGCGTGGCTGTTGCCGGACAGCAGCAGATGATTGCCGTTGTCGATGGTGAGATTGGTGGCGCCGTCGAAATAGGAGCGGCAGCGGCCGCCGGCCTGGTGCGTCGCCTCGTGCACGGCGACCTTGTAGCCGGCATTGGCGAGCCGCACAGCGGCGGAGAGGCCGGAAATTCCAGCGCCGATGATGTGAGCTGTGTTTTGCATCAGATGAAAGCGTAGCGGAGCAGGATCAAAATGCGTGTGACCTTCGACACACGCACGGGCTCGCGCGGTGCGTTGAACCCGCGCGCGATCAGGAGGTCCAGGATGGAATGGTAGTATTTCGACATGATCCGCGGCGCGCGCACCGCGCGACGCTTGTTGCGGCTCATGATCTCGTCCGACTTCTCGAAATGCGCTTTCGCACGCTGCGTCAGCGGCAGGCAGACCTTCGGCAGCGCGCGCTCGGCGATCACGCGGTTCGGATCGTTGGAGGTGATGCCGGCATGCAGCAGCGCTTCGCGCGGCAGATAGAGCCGGCCGAGGCCCGCGTCCTCGTCGATGTCGCGCAGGATGTTGGTGAGCTGGAGCGCGCGGCCGAGGTGATACGCAAGCAGGATGCCGTCCTCTTCCGGCAGGCCGAACACCCGCACCGACAGCCGTCCCACGGCGCTGGCGACACGATCGCAGTAAAGATCCAGCGTCGCCATATCAGGCGCGCGAATGTCCTGCGGCACGTCCATCTCCATGCCGTCGACGATCGCCAGGAAATCCTCGCGCTTGAGCCCAAAAGTCTTCACCGAGGCGACGTAGTCCTTCAGCCGCGGCGGCGGATTGCCCTGGTAGAGCGCATCGATGTCGTTACGCCATTCCTGCAGCGCGGCCAACCGCTGGTCGCGCGGGCCGTCGGAATCGGCGATGTCGTCGACCTGGCGGCAGAAGCTGTAGATCTGGAACATGGCCTCGCGCTGGTCGCGCGGCAGGATTCGCATCGCAGCGTAGAAGGAGCTGTTCGATGCGGAAGAGCCATAATTGGCGCTGGGCGCGGTCGCCTCAAGCGTCATGGGCAGTCCCCGGATTGGTAATGGTTTTGCGGCCGATCGCACGGCGGCCGAGTTCACCGGCGATGCCGGCAAGGCTGAAGGTGAGCAGTTCGAACTTGTTCAGATGCACGCGCTCGCGCAGGGGATCGCGCACCTTCAAGAGGCGCACGATACGGTCCGCATAAGCCTGGATCACCGCGACGTCGACGCCGAGGCGGACATCCCGGATCTCGGCGCTCAGCGACCTGCCCTCGCCCAGCAGCGCTTCGTTGCGCACCGCGAGCGACTGCAGGCAGGCCAGCATCGCCGGCGGCGACTGCGCCAGGCCGAGCTGCTCGACCGAGGCGCCGCTTGCGGCGAGCGCATCGCGCGGCAGATAGACGCGATTGAGCTCGCGATAATCCTTACCGCAATCCTGGAGGTGGTTGTTGATCTGGAGGCCCGCACACAGCGCATCCGACGCCGCCCAGGTCGAGGTGCTTTCGCCATGGACGTCGAGCATGAAGCGGCCGACCGGCATCGCCGAATAACGGCAATAGTGGATGACCTCGTCCCAGGTCTCGTAGCGCAGCTTGGTTACGTCCATGCGGAACGCGATCAGCACGTCGAGCGCGTGGCGCGGCGCCATGCCGCGCTCGGCGAGCGCGCGCCGCAAGGTGACGGCCTCGACCTGGGTCTCGCCCTTGCCGAGCAGTTCCGCCTCGAGCAGGTCGAGATAGCGCAGCTTCTCGTCCGCCTGCAGGGTGGCGTGATCAGCGATGTCGTCGGCGGTCCGGACGAAATTGTAATAGGCCAAGATCAGGGCGCGATGACGCGGATGAATGATCCAGGACGCGACGGGAAAATTCTCGTCGCGGTCACCCTTGCCGGATCGCAATTCGCTCGCAGAGGTCATCGAGGGCTGATCAACAATCGTTTGGACAGAAAGGGCTTTTGCGTTCGCGCGGGCTCATGCCGGCGACGCCGCCGCGGCCCCCATATAGGGGAATACGGCCGCAAAACCAATCCTGTCGCGCGATGGCCGCCCTCTGCGGATCCGGCCTGAAAAAGGCGGCCCCAGGGCCGCCTTTATGGGCCAGTGGCCGAGCTTATTGGTTGTGGTCCTTCAGGACCTGGTCGCAGGCCTGCGAGATCTTGGACCGGTTCTCCTTGAGGCAGGCCAGGATGGTGAAATCGCCCTGGTCGATAACCGGACGGCAGAACTTCTGCACATCGCGCGTGCAGGCCTTCTGCTCGGCATCCGTGCCACGCCCCTGCTGGGCGAACGCAGCCGTGGACAGGGTTGCCGACAGCACGGTGAGAGCGACGAGAAGCTTACGCATTGTATTCCTTCATTCTGACGGCAGAATCGCACCAATCCCGGGCAGCTCAGGGCCGACGGGAACGGATTGTTCTGTTGGCAAGTTGCCACGGAGAGTGCGGCACCGGAGAAGGCACAAGCGCTGGTAAATGCGGCCAAATTGGCGCCGCGTTCACCAAATCAGGTCTTCCCTCGGTCTTCATTGGCAGATGTAAGGGCTTGATACTACGTCATAATTCTGGCACGTGGTGTTTTACTGCATACCTGTTGCAGCGCTGCATCTGTCCGACCGGCCATTTGGGCCGGAAACATATGGAAACAGAGGGAAATCGGGGCCGGACCGCGGCAAGGCCGCTTCGCGCGCCTGACATCGCGGGCGACTAGGCTTATCCGGCACAGAAGCTTGAACCTGACACAGGCTCACAACACTAAACTTTCGATGTGGCGAGACGGCTTGCGATGAAGCAGGCGTGGTTCCAAAACGGGATATTGATGATGAAATTCTTTGGGCGATCTGAACTGGCACTCAAGGCAGCCGGCATCGGTGCGGCGCTGCTCTTCTCGGTTGCGGCAAGCCACGCTCAGTCGTCCGGCCCGTTCGCCGGTTTCGACGGCGCGTGGACCGGCACCGGCACGGTGTCGCTGTCCGACGGCTCGACCGAGCGCATCCGCTGCAAGGCGGACTACAAGGTCGCCGGCACCGGCCTCAGCCTCAAGCAGGCGCTGCACTGCGCCTCCGACAGCTACAAGTTCGACCTCACCAGCGACGTGACGAGCCAGGGTGACCGCATCTCCGGCAATTGGAGCGAGGCCAGCCGCAACATCTTCGGCAATCTGCAGGGCACCGCCGGCGGTGGCCAGATCGAAGTGTTCGTCGAGGCCAACGGTTTTGCCGCCAACCTGACGCTGCGCACCAACGGCACCAAGCAGACGGTGCAGATCTCGTCCAAGGGCGAGATCCGCGGTGTCAATATCACGATGACGAAGGGCTGATTGCCAGTCTCCGCTTGAAAAGGACCGAGCCCCCGGTTTTCGCGAGCCGGGGGCTTTTCGCTGACATGAACCCGTTTCGCAGACACCTGCTCAAGGCCATCGGACTCCTCGCCGCCGTTCCCGCGTGGGCCAGTGATGATCAGTCAATCCAGCAAGGCAAGGACATGCAGCCGTCGTCAGTGAAGCCGCGCCACGTGCTCTGTTTCCTCGGCAAGGACGACGGTCTGCTTCATCCGCCGAAAGCCGTCGCAACGATGATCGCCGATTTCGGCTTCGAGATCGACCGCACCTATTCGCAAGCAAAACCCGATCCGCACATGGAGCGATCATTCGGTGTGTGCTGGGACCGCACCTTTCCCAATGCCTGGTCCGCCGCCGATGAGGCCGCTGTCGCCAACCACAAATCGGTTCTCTACGTGCTGAGCCCGCCGATGGAGCGGGAGACGACGGTCGCCTATTCCGCCGCAGCCTTGCGCATCGTCGAGGCGATGATCGAGGCGGGAGCCACCGCCGCCAAAGGCGAGAGCGCCGGCGTCGCGCATGGTCTCAAACGGTGGATGCAGCTGGCCTCCGAGTGCAAGGCGGCGGCGAAAACAAACCAGGGCCTCGCCGTCACGGCAGCGATGAGCCGGGTCTGCCGCCTCGCCTTCGCCAAGCGTCCACTCGGCGGCGACGTCTATTATGAAAGCGTCGGCTACCATTTCGTCGGGCTGCCGGAGATCTACGTCGCGAAGTCGCGCGGCAGCGACCGCGATGCGGCCAGGCTCATGGACGAGATCGCCGATGACATGGCCGCGGACGGCGTCGATGCAATTCTGCGTGCGCGCAACCTCGCACTTTCGCGCGGATCGCACTACGCCGAGGACGATTTCAAGTTCGACCCGTACGGGATCGTCCACGTCGAGGCGTAAGGCCGCGGATCACGGCTTGCGCGCGATGCATTCGCACCGGCATCTGAAATAAACCGCGTCGGGATCGCAGCCCCAGGCGTCCCAGCCGGCAAGCGCGGTCTCAATCTCGTCGGCGGTCGCGAGCGACTTGCCTACAAGCTGCGGCCCGAGACCGAGCAGGCTCTGCCGCGCATCCGCGACGGCTTCAGTGCGGCTTGCAGCATCGGCGCTGTGGTTGACATAGCTCGCGCCGGCCCAGACCGGCGTGAAGCTGTGCGCGCGAAGAACGGCGCTCTGTCGGCGGCCGAAGCGAAGTGCCTCGGGATCGTCGTGCTCGTACCAGCGCTGCCAGAGATCGAGCGCGAGGCGCACGCCGTCAACCTCAGGATGGAGAATGTTGCCGCCAACATCGGCGTCACGCGTGCCCAGCAGGCCACCCGGCCTCAGCACACGTCGCGCTTCGGCCAGCGTTTTCGCCAACATCGCCTGGCTCTGATGGTAGAGCACCGCATGACAGAATATCGCGTCGAACGCACCGTCCTCGAACGGAAGCGCGGTCATGTCGGCTTCGACAAAGGACAGATTGGTCAGGCCCGCATGCGCGGCAAGCTGCCGGGCTGACGCGATCGCGTTCGGATTGATATCAACGCCGATCGCCGTGCCCACGCTCTCCGCAAGCGCGGCCGTGATCGTTCCCGGGCCGCAGCCGATGTCGAGCAGCCTCATACCGGGGCTAAGGAACGGCACGAAGAAGGCGGCCGCATCGCCGCCCCGCTTCTGCTGAAACGCCGTGATCGCGCCGTCGTGCCTGATATCGCGCATGAAACCTCCGAACCGCAGCCAGCGTGCTGCGATTCGGTGGCCGCGTGATGACCCCGCTCAGATCGCCGGCTTGTCCGTGCCGTGAAGCCTGGCGTGGAGGTTGATCAGCCACATCGCCGTCGGCCGCAGGATGAAGAGGTCGGCGACCAGCGCCGCCACCATCGAGAAGGCGCTGAGCCAGCCGAACAGCCGCAGCGACGGCAGGTCCGAGAACACGGTGACGACGAGGCCGCAGGCCAGCACCACCGTGGTCAGGATCAGCGCCGGGCCGACCAGCACGGTCGCGCGCTCGACCGCGAGCGCCGAACCGACGCCGGGTTTACTCTCGAGCCTCAGGCGGTTGAGGAAGTGGATGGTTGCGGACAGGCCGAGGCCGAACGAGACGGTGAGCGCGACGACGCTGGCGAATTGCAGCCCTTCGCCCATCGCCCACAGCACCGTTCCCGACATCACCACCGGGAAGATGCCCGGCAGGATGCAGGCGAACATCACGACCCAGGAGCGGAAGGCAAGGCCTATGAAGATCGCAACCAGCGCGAATTCGACGGTGAGACCGCGATTCAGCTTCTCGATCATGCCGGCCGAGTTGCGTGCGGCGATGGCGGCAAGACCGGTGACGGCGACTTCGTAGCCGGGATGCTTCTTGCGGACGGCGTCGAGCTCGGTATCGAGCTTGTCGACGATCGGCAGAAGCTGGCTGGAGTCCTTGTCCGGCACGCGGCCGGCCACGACCACCGCATCCTGCTCGGCGTCGATGAAGCGCCGCACCAGATGTTCGGGGATGACACCCACATATTCCTTGAGGGTCGCGACGTCGTCGCTCCCGGCCTTTTCGGCGAGCCACCGGCGCAGCGTTTCCAGCGACCAGACGTTGCCGACGCCGGCGGCCTTCTCGACGGTCGCATGCACGTCGGCGATGGTTTGCAATGTCTCCGGCGAGTAGAGCGATTCACCCTTGGGGAACGTGATCAACACGTTGACCGGGTTGGCGCCCGTCAGCTTGGCATCGAGCCGGTTGCTTGCGGCGACCGCCTGGCGCTTGTCCGGCACCTGGTCGGCGAGCCGGTAGCGCGGCTGCAGATTGGCGTAGATGACGCCGAGGCTGGCGACGAACAGCAGCGCGATCAGGCTGAACAGGCCGGGCCGGCCGACCATGCGCACCGCGATCCAGTAGCAGAAATTGCGCAGCGCCTGCACGCCGGCATCCGCGCTCTGGAACTTGACCGCAAAGATCTTCTCGTTGCGCACGAACAGCACGCCGAACACGGGCACCAGCGACAGCACCGTGATGAGCGCGATGATGGTGGCAGCCAAGCCCGCCTCGCCGAACTTGCGGATCAGGTCGGAGTCCGAGAACTGCAGCGCGATGAAGGAAATGCCAGCGGTGCCGTGCGTCAGCACGCAGGCGGGCCCCACCACCAGCACCGCGTTCCTGAACGCGGTGAACTTGTCCTGGCCCGCGATCAGCCGGTCGCGCGCGGCGAAAGTCAGCTGCATCGAGTCCGAAAACGAGATCACCATGATGAGCGGCGTCATCACGTTCAGGAACATGTTGAGATTGAAATTGGCCCAGCCGAGCGCGCCAAGCGCGATCAGAATCGCGATCATCGGCGGGAACGCCGCCACCACCATGAACGAGATCTTGCGGAAGAAGATGATGGCGATGATGCAGCCGGCGAGAATGCCGAGGATGTTGTAGGTGAGGCCGTCGCGCTCGACCGCGTTGCGGATCTCGAGCTGCATCACCGGCACGCCCGAGAGCTGCACGCTGAGCCCGGTGTCGCCGAGATCCTCCTTCATCAGCGCGCGGATGTCGCCGACGGTCTTGGTCAGCTTGCTGGAGGCGACCACCTGCGGATCGAGCGAGAGCACGATCAGCGCCAGCGTGCCGTCCTCCGACAACAGCTTGCCGCGGATGATCTCGTTGTTTTTGACAGTCTCGATGAACTGGTCATAGGCCGCGCCCTCGGGCAGCTCGGCCGGGAACAGCGCCGCCGGCAGCTTGCCCGGCGCCGGCGCCTGGCGCGCCGAGAACAGCGAGACCAGGCCGCGGGTGCCCTCGACCAGTTGCATGTCGGTGACGAAATCACGGAGCTTCTCGAGGTTATTCCGCGCCAGTAGTTTTTGGCCCTCGACCACGACGAGGACGTCGAATTCCTCGGCCGGGAACTTCTTGGTCACCTCTTCGTACTGCCGGAATTCGCGGGTGTTGGAGCGGAACAGCTGCGACAGCGAATCGTCGATCTTGATCCGCTCGATGCCGAACACGGCGGCGACGATCAGCGCGACCAGGATGATGCAGGAGACGATCGGCGCCCGGACCGCGATCAGCCCGATACGCTCCAGCCCAAAGGCAATGGAGGACGCAGGCCCCTGCTCGACCTTGTCGACATGAACCTCATTCTCGCGGTGCTTTTCGAGCATGCCTTGTCCAGTTCCTAAATCGGCTCTAGCTGTGAGCTTATTGCGCCCCGCGAACGGCTTGAAAACGCCATACCAATGGGAGGCTTGCCCTTTGAAAATGCGCGGAAAATCGCCGGCAGCGGTTTAGCAGGTCAAGCGCCCTTCTCGCAAGCACGCCGGCGGTCTCCGAATCGATCAAGATGCGGCGATTTTGCCGGAATGTCCGTCATTCTGGCACAGCCGTGCCGATTCGACGCGGGGCGCGGTCGGCGCTTTCGTCCTTGAGCGCCACGCCCGTGACCTGGCGCGCCAGCCCCTCGCGGACCAGCCAGGCGATCTTGATGGCCGCCGCGTCGTAGCTCAACCCGGCCTTGTGGATATTGGACACGCAGTTGCGCTCGGCATCAGTCAGGCCGGGCTTCGGCGCGAAGGTCAAATAGGCCCCGAGGCTGTCGGGCGCTGACAGCCCCGGCCGCTCGCCGATCAGCATCACAACCATGCGGGCGCCGAGAATCGCGCCGATCTCGTCACCGAGCGCGACCCGCGCGCCTGAGGCGACGACAACGCGGCCGACCGCGACAGCGTCGTCCCCAGCCAGCAGCGGCAACAGGCTTTGCAGCAGTGCCACCACATGGGCGTGGACCGCGGCGGCCGACAAGCCGTCGCCGATGACGATCGCAAGCTGGCATGGCGCGATGCCAAGGTCCGCCAGTGCCGCGGCGAAGCCCGCGTCGAGCTGACGTCCAAGATCGGGCCGGCGCAGATAATCGGCGCGATCGGTGGCACGGCTGCTGACCACGGTGGCGCCAAGGCCGAGCGCCCTCACCCCGGCAATCACACCCGGCGCGTCGAAAGCGGCATGCACGGCATCGCGGGCGCGGGCGTGGGCCAGTGTGAAAGCGAGCAGCGGTTTGGTCGGCAGGCTCGCGCCGCTGCGCCCGAGCGCGACGCGCGCCGGCGTGAGCGATTTGAGGTCGATGATCGGGCGGGCCGGAACGGGCTCGTCGCTCATTCGGCGGGAACGGAGGCTTCGCGCAACCTGATCGAATAGTTCGAGGCGTTCTGCTCGCCGCTGGTGGCCGCCCGCGCAAAGGTGATGAGATGATGCGCGATCATGGTGCAGCCGATCAGGCCCTCCATGTCACCGCGCTTGATGCGTCCGAGCGCAAACTTCCAGAACACGCGCCTGTAATCGCCGAGCACGCCGACCTTCCAGAAGATGTTGCGCAGCATGACGAGGCCGCGGCGGATGTTGGCCCAGGTCTTCATCTCGTCCGGCACCGGCATCCTGAGGCGATGAGGATAAACCTCGTCGCATTGATACTGGAAGCGCTCGTAAACCTTCTCCGGCTGGTAGGCGACGCTCATGGCGTGCTTCCAGGACGCGACGACTTCGTCATAAGGCAGCAGGAAGTCGACGTTGGAATCGCGCCCCTCATCGTCGACCAGACGCCCTTCCCTCTCCAGTCGGTCCCACAACGGCGTCTTCGGCAGGGCCTGAAGCAGGTTGATGGTGAGCAGCGGAATGCGCGACTCCTCCACGAAGGCGAGCAGCGCCTCCGACGTATTGGCCTTGTCAGTGTCGAGCCCCATGATGATGCCTGACACCACCTCCATTCCGTAGGAATTGATGGTGCGCACGCCCTCGAGGATCGGGACCATCATGTTGTGGTCCTTGTGCATGGCCTTCAGCGCGTCCGGGTCCGGCGTTTCGATGCCGCAGAAGATGGTGATGAAATAAGCCTCGCGCATCTTCTTGAGGATCTCGGGGCGCTTGGCGATGTTGAGCGTTGCCTCGCAGGCAAGCCGCACCACATAGCCGGTCTTCTTTTGCCATTCGATGAGGTGCGGCAAGAGATCCATTGCGGCCTTGCGGTTGCCGATGAAGTTGTCATCGACGAAGTAGACCGTGTCGGTCATGCCGCATTCACGCAGGCGGTCGAGCTCGGCAATGATCTGCTCCGGCGACTTGATGCGCGGGTTGCGGCCATAGAGGCCGGGGATGTCGCAGAACTCGCACTCATACGGACAGCCGCTCGAATATTGAATGCTGCCGAGGAAGTACCGTTTCACATCGGCGAGCTCATAGGCCGGGATCGGAAACTCCGTCATCGGCACGCGATCCTTGGTGGTCAGCACCACCTGGACGTCGGGACGCGACGTATCGCGCGACAGAATATCGATCAGTTGATTGGTGGCATCGCCAAGCTCGCCGACATGGAGATAGTCGAACGACGGATAATAATCCGGGCACGCGCTGACCGAAGGGCCGCCGAGCGCGACCGGCAGGTCGAATTCATGGGCGCGGCGGCAGATGTCGTTCATCTGCTGGCGCTGGATGTGCATGCCGCTGACGAAGACCGCCTCTGCCCATTCGAACTCCTCCTTGGTCGCGCGGCGGAGGTTCTCGTCGACGAATTTGACCTGCCATTCCTTCGGCAGGTAGGCCGCGAGCAGCAGCAGGCCCTGCGGCGGCATGAAGGCACGGACGCCATCGGTCAGCGGATAGGCGTGCTCGAAGGTGCCGAAGGATGAGGTGTAACGCGGAAAGACGCAGAGAATATGCCGGCTCGTTCCGTTGCTTTCAGCGCGCATCGAACTTCCCCCAACCACGTTCCACTGATGGTACTGACGAGGTCTCCAGAAACATAGCGTAACGCTGCGACCGGAATTCCTCAATATTGTGGCAGCGAACTAATTCTTGAGACACGCCAATGGTTTCCCGGGGTTCACGGCGGCAGACGGGGCTTTTCGCGAGGTTTTTCCGCATCACGCGATCAGCCGCGCGGCAAAATCGGGCAAAAGGCCCGCGTCGCCGGCAAGCCTGAAGTCGGCCCCGGCAATACCTGACAGCACCAGCCAATCGTCGAACTCGGGCGCGCGGGCCACACCGAAGACGTCGCGGACATAGAGCGCGTCGTGGAAGGAGGTGGACTGGTAGTTCAGCATGACGTCGTCGGCGCCGGGCACGCCCATGATGAAGGTGACGCCGGCCGCGGCCAGCAGCGTCAGGAGATTGTCCATGTCGTCCTGGTCCGCCTCGGCATGGTTGGTGTAGCAGATGTCGATGCCGAGCGGCAGGCCGAGCAGCTTGCCGCAAAAATGATCCTCCAGGCCTGCCCGGATGATCTCCTTGCCGTCGTAGAGATATTCCGGGCCGATGAAACCGACCACGCTGTTGACCAGCAATGGCGCATAGGCGCGGGCCACCGCATAGGCGCGCGCCTCGCAGGTCTGCTGGTCGACGCCGTGATGGGCGCCCGCCGACAATGCCGAGCCCTGGCCGGTCTCGAAATACATGACGTTGTCGCCGACCGTGCCGCGCTTCTGCGACAGCCCGGCCGCGTGCGCCTCCTTCAGCAGCGCGAGGTCGATGCCAAAGCTGCGGTTGGCGGCCTCGGTGCCGGCGACCGACTGGAAGACGAGGTCGACTGGAACGCCCTGCCCGATCAGCGACAGCGTCGTGGTGACATGGGTCAGCACGCATCCTTGCGTCGGGATTTTCAGCCGCGCGACGATCTCGTCCAGCAATCGCAGCAATTGGCCAATCACGGCCGGATCGTCGCTGGCCGGATTGATGCCGATGCAGGCGTCACCGGCCCCGAGCAGAAGGCCGTCGAGGATCGAGGCGGTGATTCCCTTCGCATCGTCGAAGGGGTGGTTGGGCTGCAGCCGCGTGCTCATCCGCCCCTTCAGGCCGATGGTGTTGCGGAAGGCGGTCGTGACCTCGCATTTCCGTGCCGCCAGGATCAGGTCCTGGTTACGCATCAGCTTTGACACTGCGGCGGCCATTTCCGGGGTGATACCGGGCGCGAGCTTGCGCAACATCTCAGGGGTGGCGGCGTCCGACAGCAGCCAGTCGCGGAATCCGCCGACGGTCAACGAGGCCACCGGCGCGAAGGCCCTGGCGTCATGGCTGTCGATGATCAAGCGGGTGACCTCGTCGGCCTCATAGGGAATGACGGCCTCCTGCAAGAACTGGCCGAGGGGGACGTCGGCCAGCGCCATCCGCGCGGCGATCATCTGCTCCGCGCTTCCGGCGGCAATCCCGGCCAGCCGGTCGCCTGAGCGCGGCGGTGTCGCCTTGGCCAGGAGGTCGCGCAGGTCGGCGAAGGCATAGGTCGTGGCGTCGATGGTGTGGCGATAGACCAAAGGCCCCTCCGGGTTCGTCGGCCAGTGACCGACCCCCGGTCGATCCCGAAGGCGGCGCTGGCATCAGGGAATACGCGCTCGGCGGCTTGTGCGCACGCCCGATGTTCGGGGCATTCCAGGCACTCCCCGGGGCCGACCTGCCGAGAACGATAGGACGGCACCAAATTACTGAGATGGCTCTTATTTCCCAAGACCTTTGGCGCACGCCCCGGACTTGCGCGTTAACGCAGCGTCCATCTTCATTCTGCATAGTTTTGCATCAATTTTACACGACCGCACACACCGGCCGATCCTGGCCATTTGGGCCCGAACACCATGCAAATCGACAGATCTGGGAATGCTGCCGGCCTGGCAGGCCGTTTCTCGCTTGCCACCAAGCTCTATGCGATCTTCGCGCTGTTCGCCCTGCTGACGGCGGCGATTGCGATGCTGTCCGACTACAACAGCCGCCGCGGCGCCGAGCTGACCTCAGCGATCGAGACGGCGAATGCGGCTGCGCTGAACGTCGAGCGCGTCAACTCGCTGGTCTATGCGGTCGTGATGGAATCGCGCGGCGTCTACATGTCGACCGAGCCGAAGGTCGTGAAGAAGTTCGGCGACGGGCTGCTGAAGTTCAACGATCAGATCCTGGGCGTGGTCAAAGGCTGGGAAAGCATCGTCAAGGCCGACGACGCCGAGCAGTTCGCGACCTTCAAGAAGCGCATCGAGCAGTTCGTCGAGTTCCGCAAGGAGCTGGTCCGCCGCGGTGTCGAGATCAACGCGGCGGCGGGGCGCGAATGGGGCGATAACGACGCCAACCGCGCCGTGCGCTCGGCGCTGAACAAGGATCTCGAGGCGCTCTCCAAGGTCTATGCCGAGCGCGCCAGGCAGATCGCGCAGCAGACCGAGACCAACCGCATGCTGTCCTTCGTGCTGACCTGCCTCGGCGGCGTGGCGCTGGCGCTGGTCGTGATCGGCATCATCATCATCGCCCGCTCGATCGCCCGGCCGCTCGCCGCGATCACCGCGACGATCAAGCAGGTCGCGGACGGCGCCGAGAATGTCGTGGTGCCGCACGCCGGCCGCGCCGACGAGATTGGCGCCCTTGCCCGCGCCATCGAGGTGTTCCAGGACGCGATGGGGCGCAACCGCAACCTCGCCTCGCAGGTCTCGCAGGATTCCGCCATGCGCGAAGAGCGCGCGCGCCACATCGAGCAATCGGTCGAGGCGTTCCGCGAAGCGATCGGCGCGATCATGCGCGGGCTCAGCGACAATGCCAGTGTCATGCGCGAGACCGCGCAGACCATCACCCGCGTCACCGCGGATGCGAGCAGCCGCGCCGGCACCGCCGCAAACGCCACCCAGCAGGCCTCGCACAACGTCACCGCGGTCGCAGGTGCCGCCGAGGAGCTGTCGGCCTCCGTCGAGGAGATCGGCCGCCAGGTGCGGCAAAGCGCAAGCGCGGTCGAGCAGACCGGCCAGCGCACCGAGAAGTCTATCACCGAGATCGAGAGCCTTGCCGCCGCCACGCAGCGCATCGACGGCGTTCTGACCCTCATTCAAACCATCGCGGAGCAGACCAATCTGCTCGCGCTCAACGCCACCATCGAAGCTGCGCGCGCCGGCGATGCCGGCCGCGGCTTTGCCGTCGTCGCACACGAAGTGAAGGCGCTGGCAGGACAGACTGCGAAGGCGACCGCCGACATCAGCGAGAACGTCGCGATGATCCAAACCTCCACCCGCAACGCGGTCGATGCCGTGCGCGAGATCGGCGGCGCGGTGCGCGAGATCAACGAGGTCACCTCGGCGATTGCCGGTGCCGTCGGCCAGCAGGACCAGGCCACGCGCGAGATCTCCTCCAACGCGCAGAGCGCCGCCCAGGGCAACGAGACGCTGGTCGCCAACATCACCTCGCTCCGCGACGCCATCGGCGAGACGGATACGGCGGCCTCCTCGGTCCTGTCAGCGGCGAGCAGCCTGACCGCGACCGCGGACACGCTGTCGCGCGAGGTGGAGAAGTTCTTCCATAACCTGCGCGCCGACAACCGCACGGCCAAGGCGGGATAATCGCGCGCCGCTCGCAACAGCGGCGATTGACCCGCACCGACGGAATCGCGAAAACAACCCCATACACAGTAGACGGGCGAGCCAGATCAATGGCTTGGCCGGCGAAGCGCCACGACTGCTGATTTTACGAAATCCATTTGACACGTCGGGCAAAACACCGGCATGATGCCACCCTGGCGGAGGTCGCATGGAGATCGTCCGGCGTACATTTTTCCAGTTCGTGGCCGGCGCGACCGCCGCGTCCGCCATCCCTGTCCGCTCAGCCAGGACCGAAGAAGCAAACAAGCCGGCACGCGTCGCGACCGGCCTGCTTGCAATGTGGCAAAGCACGGCCTGGCTGGGCGTGGAATCCGGGATATTCAAGAAATATGATGTCGACGTCAGCGTGCCGGCGGTGGCTATCGGCGGGCCGCAGGCCGCCGCTCGTTTGATCCACGGCGATGTCGAGTTCGCCCATACCGGCGTCCTCCCCGTCGCCGAGGAAGTGCTCAAGGGCAGCGATATCGTCATCCTGGCGACCCCGACCACGGAGTTTCCAAACCAGTTCGTGATGACGCAGAAAGAGATCACTGCGCTCAGTCAACTGGGCGGGAGAAAAGTCGGCGTGCTCTCGGAGACGGGTCAAACCAGCGTCGCGACGCGCATCACCATCGAGAAAGCAGGTGTAACGGCCGCCTACCTGCCGCTCGTCACGTTCGATCGGATCTTCAGCGCACTCGCGGCAGGTGAGATTGACGCCGGCGTACTTCCTGTCGATCAACGCTTTGTCGGAGCGTCCCGCCATGGCTGGAATGCCTTTCCGATTTATGAGTTCGGCGCTCCCTCGATATTCGCCACCACGCGCAGGCTGATCACATCCGATCGCGAGCTGGTCATGAACGTCATGCGAGGCTTCGTCGACACGATCCATGTGTTCAAAACCCAGCCTGATCTCGTCGTGCCCTTGCTCCAGCGCTATCTGGGCATCGCCGACCGAGGCGCTGCCGAGGAGCTCTACAGGTACCACGTCCCGGTGTTTCAGAGGGTGCCGAAGCCGCTTCTGGGCAATCTGCAGAACATACGAAACGTGCTCACAGCCAAGTATCCGGCCGCGGCTTCACTCAAGGAGACCGATATCTCTGACGGATCGTTCATCGAGGCGCTGGAACATGACGGATTCATCGAGCGCCTCTGGCAGTCGGCAGAGAGCCGGCGATGACATGCGGCAGGCAACCGCGCGAAATGCCGCGGTCAGCGCGCCTATCCCGACTGATCGACAAATATCCTGACGCGGCCGATATCCTCGACTTCGCGATAGCGGCTGAGCTCCGCCTTCAGCTCGGGATCCGAATTGGCCCAGGCCAGCCAATCGAACGGGAATGAACTTAATAGATAAGTATCGACGAGGATGACGTTGGGCCGGCCGGTGCGAATGTCCGCGAGCAAATGCCGCCGCTCGAAATCGATGATGCCGTCCAGTTTCGCTTGCTCGGCGGGATTTGGTTGCGCGCTCTGCTGGCGCAGGATCGCGCCTGCCCCCAGCAGCTGCGCGCACGAGCTGCCGACCCAGGTTCCGTGGATTTGACGGACGAGCGGATGTCCCAGACCGATGTGATCTGTAATCGTCAGCAGCCGCGGCTGGTCCGCGAGAGCCTGCACGCGCCCTTGCAGCGGCGGAAAACGCGGAGCCGGCGACGACAGATAGAGCCCGATGAGCAAGACGGCGGCGAGGCCGCCGATCAGGGTCGGCGTCCTCAATGGCCTTGTGCGAAGATGGAGCGACGGCGCCGCAATCGCGAACACACAAAGCGCCAGGGCCGTGTATGGCCAGGCCTTGCCCTGGACGATGAAGCTGGCGGCTCCTCCGACCGATGCGGCCAGCCACGGCAAGGAGTTGCCGCTCATTTTGAAATCGCTGGGCGCCGAGAAGCGCAGGTACGCAACAGAAGCGGCGATCACGACGATCGGAAGAGGAACCAGGCTGATGAGGTCCTTGCGGATCGGGAGATAGGCCTCGGCGACCATCGGCGCATAAGTGGAGACGTAAGCGGGAAACAGGACGACGACCAGCGCGCCGTAGCCGACGACGATCGCCGCGGCAATGCATGCTTCAGACGTGAATAAGGGCCTGAGGGAACGCTGGCGGACGACGCGCAGGATGACCGGAAGGCCCACCACCAGGGCAAAGAACGGTTTGATGCCCATCGCCAATCCCGCCCCCACCCCTGCGAGGATTGCGGCCGGCCCCAGCGAGAGGCCGCGCCAACGCAGCGCAGTGATGAAGACAAAAGGGGTCAGCGCAATGACGGCGATGTGTTCACGTTGTCCGAACACGGCGCCGGGAAGGACGGCGAGCAGGAACGCGAACAACCACGCCGAAATGCCTCTCTCTCCGGCCTCCAATCTCGCGGACGCAGCGGCGCGATCGATGATCAAAAGTGCGCCCGCGATTTCGACCATCACCATTGCGATCACGATGAACTGCGGCGCAATGCCAGATAGGCGTGAGAACACCACGGCCGGCATATACATGTAGACCGACAGAGGCGGGTTGGACTCGAACAGGTTGATGCCAAGCTTTTGGCCGTCCAGGATCTTTTCGTCCACAGTGAGCAGCCAACCCAAATCCGGGTTGAGGACGACGGGAATCTGAACAAGCCCAGCCGTCAGCAGCATCGCAGCAACGATCATCCACCGCTGCTTGGCGCTGAAAGCACTTCCTGAGTTCCCCAAGAGCCCGACCTCTCTCTGCTGCGCGGTTCAAACCGTGCGGCGAGACGTACGGTCGAAGGGAATTACGAATCCGAGAATAACGATCATCCCTACTCTCAACCAGAAGGTGTTACTAATGTCCTACTCGCCTTTGGTTCCATTGCGTGCATCCCCGACGGAACCGCGGGCGGAGCCATACTCTGCTGGTGCTGTCCGATAGTTGGATTGGCGAATGGACTAACCGCGGACTGCGGCATCGCGACGCGTGCAAAAAGCGCGGATAGCCTCGCTCAAGCAGCCTCGACAACAAAAAGCCCCGGCACGCGGGGCCGAGGCTTGCGATCCAGTTCGCGTACATCCGGCGAACCAATCGTCGAGGCAAAGGCTAGCCGCGAATTTTGAACAGATGATGACGAAGCTCGCCGCCAACAAAATGTCGCGCCGGGCGGGAACCCGATCACTCCATCACATCGCGAAGATAGATCTCCACCAGCGCAAGCAGATGATCGACCGAATCATGGGCGGTATCGAGCACCAGATGGTCTCGATCCCACGGTTCGTAGTGCCTGGTGACGATGTCCTGCCAGGTCGGCGGCCTGAGGCCGGGAATATCGGACTTGCGCGTCTCCGCCCGCTGCCGGTGCAAAGCCACATCGCTGCAGATCACTTCGATCTCGGCGATGGGTATTGATGCTTGCAGTGCCGTCTGCCGCCAGCCCTCGCGGCTTGCCAGAACCGGATTTACGCTATCAGCGACGACCGCGCGACCGAGCTTCAAGTTTTCCGCCGCCAGCGCGTTGGCGATGACGTAGCCCATCGGACCGACATCATGGCCCGCCGCGCGCAAGGACTGCTCGATTGCATCGACGCGGATATAGCTCGCCGCATACCGCCGCGTCAGTTCGCGTGAAAGCGTGGTTTTTCCGGTGGCAGGAAGACCGGCGAAAACGATGAGGATGGGCTTGCCTATCATGCCTCATCATCCGCCGGCGCGCCTGGATCTGCAACGGCACGGGCGCCGACGCCCTCAGAGCAGCATGGAGATGATGGCTATCAAGCCGATCGCCGTCAGCCCCCACACCAGCGAATGCAAAGCCCAAGGCCGCATCGTTGCACCTCGTCCGCCTGTCCTGCAGAACGCAGGAAACGCCAAGGCGCGGTGCGTCAAATTGAGATAGATCAAGAGCCGAAAATGAGCAGGGAGGCGGCAGCCACGGTGAACGCACCGGCCGCGACGACAAGGACACGTATGATCAGGTCGCTGCCCATGCCCAACGTTAACCTATGATAACGCGGCGCGTCTGTGCAGTTTGTGCCAAAACCGCAGTTGAGACGATTGTGACGTGGCCCAAGGGCCTTCGCCGCCAAGGCCGCGCGGGCGAGGTCGCCAATCTATTTCGGCAGACATTCCACGTTATAGGCAATGATGATCTGGCTGGGATCGGCCTTGCCCAGGCTCTTCAGATCCTCCAGGCCGCTCCTCAACCTGGCGCCGGCCTGGCTCAAGCTCCCCTCGAGCGTCGACTTCGCCGCCTTGCACCGTTCCTCGCTGGTGAATTCCTGGAACACTACGGTCGGCAATAGCCGCCATTCCGCCTTGTCATTGGTTGCGGCGGGACTGACCGAATAGGAAAACACATACATCAGGACCCACATGATTGGGCTCCGGTACGATGCGAGCGGGAATGCGCAATCGCATCGCGCCATCCCGCGGCATCTCCTCGTTGATCCAGATCAACGAACGCTCAACCGACCGGCCCCGGTATCCAATCGTCGCCAGAGAGCGGCCTGACCGTGACGTCGGGAATGACGCCAAGCTCCATGCTCGGATCGAAATGGCGCATCGTCCGCTCGTTGAGATCGATGATGCGGCCAGGCCTGAGCGGCCCCACGTCGTTGATCTTGACGATGACCTTCTTGCCGGCAGCTTCGACCAGCGCATATTTCGGTCGCGCGCCGAATTGGACCCCGCCGAACTTCCCGCGCAGGCTCGTCTTGATCGCAGCTGTCCACACCTCGGGATCGTAACGCTCGCCGGTGGCTGTTTTCGGGCCGCCCTCCTCCTTGCCGGGCTTGAATGGATTATACGTGGATGCTGCGCCAACGATTGCTCCCTCGCAGGCGGCTTCGACGACGGCGCTTGATTGAGCCCCACTTGTTTCGCTGCGGGCAACGGTCACAGAAACGACAAGCGCAACCAGGGCGCCGCAAACTGCGGCGCTCGAGCGGAACACCATTACATCTCCTTTGAATTTTCGTGCGGTTCCCGATGCCGCAGAACGTGGCGAAGCGAACGCGTCAGCGTTTTTGAACTTGCGCCAGTCTCTTGCGGATTCGCGCCAACCCCTGGCCGCGGAACCGTTGCGAGAACCTGAGCGGTCCCCGCGTGTCTTCGTTATCGCTGTCTAAAACAGGGAATGAGTCAGCAACATGACCTCCGCGGTCGCCCCCCGGAGTCTTACGTGCTCAGCGGCAGGATCCACTGCGCAACGTCCGTGAAAACCGCAATGGCGCGGAACTTCAGAACCTTTGCATACCGTTGTCTTGCAACAGAAGCTCTAGCCTCCGATGACACCACCGTGCTTGATCAGTTCCTTGCCGATGGCGGCGAGATGCACTTGATCGGGGCCGTCGCCGATGCGGATGAAGCGGGCATAGACATAGGCGCGCGCGAGGAACGTGTCCTGCGACACGCCGGCGGCGCCATGGATCTGGATGGCGCGGTCGATGACGCGGGCAGCCATGCTCGGCACCACGATCTTGGCGGCGGCGATCAGGTCGCGCGCGGCCTTGTTGCCCTCGCGGTCCATCTTGTCGGCGGCTTGCAGCGTGAGCAGCCGCGCCTGCGTGATCTCGCAGAAGGAGTGCGCGATGTCCTCGCGCACCGAGCCCTGCTCGGCGAGCGGCTTGCCGAAGGCCACCCGCGACACCGAGCGCCGGCACATCAATTCCAGCGCGCGCTGGGCGCAGCCGATCAGCCGCATGCAATGATGGATGCGGCCGGGACCGAGCCGCCCCTGCGCGATCTCGAAGCCGCGGCCTTCGCCGAGCAGCATGTTCTCGGCGGGCACGCGGACATTGTCGTAGACGATCTCGGGATGGCCGGCCGGCGCGTCATCATAGCCGTAGGTGAGCATGTCCCTGACGATGCGGACGCCGGGCGTGTTCCTGGGCACCAGGATCATGGATTGCTGACGGTGACGATCGGGATCGTCAGGCGCGGTCTTGCCCATCACGATCAGGATCTCGCAATCCTCGTTCATCGCGCCTGAGGTGAACCATTTGCGGCCGTTGATGACATAGTCGTCGCCGTCACGCGTGATCGCACACTGGATGTTGGTGGCATCGCTGGAGGCGACCTGCGGCTCGGTCATCGAGAAGCCGGAGCGGATGCGCCCCTCCAGCAGCGGTTTTAGCCAGCGCTCTTGTTGCGCGGGCGTGCCGTAATTCGCGAGCACCTCCATGTTGCCGACATCGGGCGCCGAGCAGTTGAACACCTCCGGCGCCCAGAGAATGCGGCCCATGATCTCCTTCACGGGGGCATATTCGAGATTAGAGAGGCCGGGACCGTGCTCGCCGGAGAGGAATAGATTCCAAAGCCCCTGCTCGCGCGCCAGCCGCTTCAGGTCCTGCAACACTTGCGGCGTCTTGTAGCGCGCCGCTTCCGGCTTCACCTGCTCGTAATAGAGCTCCTCGACCGGCTCGACTTGCTCCAGCATGAACCGGCGGACGCGCTCCTGAAGCTCGAGCGACCGGGCGGAGTGTTGGAAGTGCATAAGGGTCTCCTGTTCGTCCACCTTCGCGCCAGTATCGTAGGGTGGGCAAAGCGGAAGCGTGCCCACGCATTTTTTTCGATCGAGAGAGATGGTGGGCACGGCGCAAGTGCGCCTTTGCCCACCCTACGGTACCGAGCGAGCGGGGAGCGCCCACTCACCCGGCTCGCTCACGTCCCGCGCAAGAGTTCGCTCGCGGCCACCCAGTCGTTGCCGTCGAACTGGAGCCTATAGTCGTGCTTGATCGGCCAGAAATCCTGCGGCGTGGTGTTGAGGGTGGTTTCTCCCCGGCGCTTATCGTCCGCGCGAAGCGATCACGCGGCGTGCTGCCTTTTGCCAGTGCGTCAGCTCAGCGGAGTTCCGCGGGATGGTCTTGCGTCGAGTTGCTGGTTACTCGGCGCCGCGCTTCGATCCCGTATAGGAACGCCGCAACAACGCGAACAGGCTGCCGCCGGTCGCCGCTCCCAGCAGGTAGACGACCAGGGTCTGGACCGCGAGCGGCAGGCTGAGATTCATCCTGAAGAAGGAGATCGTGACCGTCTCGAAATTCTGCGCGGCAAAGATCACCGTCGCGGCAGCGAACAGAACGATGACGGCAATGTAGAGCCAACGCATCGCGTTCCCCCTTCCCGTCCCGCCTAGTGCCGCCGTTTCAGGCTGAAGCCCAGGCTCACCCAGCCGGCGCCCGCCATGATCAAATCGATGCCGAGGAACAGGCCGAGGATGTAGACGCTGTTGACCGGCCAGCGCGCCACAATCAAGAGACCGAGCAGCAGCGTGATGGCGCCTGACAGCGCGACCCACACCCACGGACTCTCGCGCTTCATGCTGAAGGCGAGAAACAGCCTGACAGCGCCGGACGCGATCAACGATATGCCGAGAAACAGCGTCAGCAGGACTGCCGCGAACAGCGGATTATCGAAGGTGAGGATGCCGGCGATGACATAGAGCACGCCGAGCAGCACCCAGATCAGGAACTTGCCCCAGCTCTTCATCTGGAAGGCGCCGATGATCTCGGCGCCTCCGGCAACGATCATCATCGCGCCGACCACGATCACGCTCGCCACCGTCGCCATCACCACACTGCCGAGCGCGACGAAGCCGGCGATCAGGTAGACGACGCCGAGGGCGACGATCCAGCCCCATTTGCCGTGCAACGCCGCGATGCCGGAGCCGAGGCCAGGATGGGGAGAGGTATCCGAAGCAGACGTCATGACGCGCCTCCTGCATGTGATGCCCCAGAGCACATCTCAGGATAGCACGGCGCCGGGACGACAGCCAGCAGATCAGCCCAGCGGGCGCCAGCGTTGACGCAGATCAAGCGCGCGACCGCTCCATCTCAAGCTCGGCCTTGAGATTATCGAGATCGCGATAAATTGAGGCAACCGCGAGCACCCGGCCATCCTTGCGGTACTTCAGCAGGCAATCCCGGTCCTTGATGCTGCCGTCGATGGCGATGTCGTCAAAGCTCTCGGCGTGGCCGACATAGTTGATCGGCACGTCATAATGCTGGCTCCAGAAGAACGGCACGGCATCGAAACGCTCGCGCCTGCCGAGCATGTTGCGCGCCGCGGTCTGGCCCTGCCGCTCCGCCACCACCCAATGCTCGACGCGAATGGTCTGCCGCGAATGCGGATCGGGCCAGCGCGCGATATCGCCGGCCGCGAAGATTCCGGCGACGCTGGTCTCCAGATATTCGCTCACGCTGACGCCGCGATCGACGGCAAGCCCCGCCTGCTCGGCCAGCACCAGGCGTGGCTTGACGCCGATGCCTGCTACAACGAGGTCGGCCTCGATGACAGCGCCGCTCTTCAGCGTCGCACGCGTGCCTTCGAGCTTTTCCACGGTGTCCTCGAGGTGAAAGACTACGCCGTTCTCTTCATGCAGCGCACGAATGAAGTCGCCCATCTCGGGGCCGAGCACCTTCTGCATCGGCCGCTCCTCGGGCGCGACCACGTGGACCTCGATCTTGCGCGCCCGCAAGGAGGCAGCAACCTCAAGCCCGATGAAGCTGGCGCCGATCACCAGCGCGCGCTTGGCACTCCCTGATGCCTTGATGATGGCGCGGCTGTCGGCGACGGAGCGCAAGGTGTGGACATGCGGCTGGTCGGCGCCTGCAATCTGGAGCTTGACCGGCTCCGCACCGGTCGCGAGCAGCAGCCGATCGAATGGCAGCTTGTCGCCATTGCCGAGCGTGACGCTCCGCGTCTTCGGGTCGATCCCCGAGACATCAGTGTTCAGCCTGATATCGATGCCGGCGTCCCGGTAATAGTCCTCGCCACGCAGCGGCAGCCAGTCTTCCGGCGCGTTGCCGGCGAGATAATCCTTGGAGAGGTTGGGCCGGTCGACCGGCATTGCGCCGTCATTGCTGAGCATGGTGATGGCGCCGGCAAATCCTTCGCGGCGAAGCGTCTCGGCCGCCGCAAAGCCAGCCGCGCCGCCGCCGACGATGACGAACTTTTCGGATGTCGGCGCGCTGCGATGAGCCGTCCGCGGCTTCGGCGCTTCGCGCTTGCGCGCAACGGTGATCCTGTCCTGATCGCGCGCAACCTCCCACACCGCCAGCGCGCTCAGCGCCGGCGGCCGCGTGGCTTCGCCCGTGCGCAAGGCGAAGCAGGCATGATGCCAGGGGCAGCGGATGGTGTCGTCAACCACCAGCCCCTCGGCAAGTGGGCCGTGATAGTGGCTGCAAAGCGGCTCGATCGCGAAGATCTCGCTGCCGGCCTGGACGAGCAAAACGTCCTCCTCACCGACATGGCCGAGCAATTTTCCGTCCTTGAACGCGCTCAGCGACAGGCCCTTGGTCAGGTCGGATCCGCTCGGCTTCTTGTCTTCGGTCATGGTCATCTCCCTGGCAGTTCAGGATTGGACGACGGCAGCCGCGAAAAGTTCCTGCGATCGGGAAAATCAGGATGCCGCTTTCCGTACGTCCAGCACGGCCTGCGCCCATTCGGCCGGCCGTTCCTGCGGCAGATTGTGGCCGGCACCGGCGAAGACGCGCCGCTCGAAGAAGCCCTCGAATTTCTCCGCGTGGTGGGCGGTGCCCGGGATGACGCCGTCGCTGTCGCCGTCGATCGCGATGGTGGGGACGCGGACCTGTGGCTGCGCGGCGAGCTTCGCTTCGATCGCGACGTAGGCGGGATCGCCTTCGACCAGCGCGAAGCGATGGCGATAGGAATGGATCACGACGTCGACGAAGTCGGGATTGTCGAACGACACCGCGCTCTTTTCGAATGTCGCATCGTCGAATTGCCATTTGGGCGACCACATCATCCAGAGCTGCCGGGCGAAGCCGCGCCTGTTGCGCTCCAGCGCGCGGCGGCCGCGCTCGTTGTGGAAGAGATATTGATACCAAAGCGCCGCCTCCACCGGCGGCGAGGCCGGCTCCATCGCGCGCGCGATGTTCTGGATGTTGTAGGAATTGCCGGAGACGAGCCCGACGACGCGCTCAGGGTGCAGCACCGAGACGACGCAGGCCGCGCGGCCGCCCCAATCATAGCCACCGACGACGGCGCGTTCGATTTCGAGCGCGTCCATGAAGGCCAGCAGATCGGCACCCAGCGCCGCCTGCTCGCCGGACCGCAACGTCTGAGCCGAACGGAACCGCGTCGGCCCGTACCCGCGCAGCCACGGCACCAGCACCCGCGCGCCGGCCTGCGCGATGATCGGCGCGGCCTCGGCATAGGCGTTCACGTCATAGGGAAAACCGTGGCCCATGATGCAGGGCCAGCCATCGGGCGCGCCGTAGTCGAGATAGGCAATGTCCAGAACGTCAGTCGTAACGGATTTGTATTGCATGCTGCTCACTCGACCTGGCGCTCGAGCCTAACTCGCGCCCGTCGGTGATCCAACTCCTTTTGCGCACCGTTCCTGCCGCATCACGATCGAGGTGCAGCATGGTCTATGTCTCCATGACCGGCTTCCGCCCGCGCGGTATCGCACAGTTGCCGCGATTCTGGTGGCGAACGGTCCAATCGCTGGCGCAGGCGCGTCGTGCCGCCGGAGTTGTCGCAGTCGAAGCGAAGGTCGTCGGCGGAACTTATCACACGCTGACGGCATGGTCGGATCTTGTCAGCATGCGCCATTTCGTTGCGAGCGGAGCGCATCTCAAGGCGATGAAGAACATCCGCAGCCTCGGGACTGGCAAAATCTTCGGCTACGCGCCCGATCACCTTCCCGATTGGGACACCGTCTACGAGCTCTGGAAGCTGCATGGCCGAGAGGTTTGACCGGCCGTCTCAGGCGGCCTCGACGCCTTCTCGTCGTCGATCCCTGAGGTTCCGGCTCGCGCCGCTTGTCGTGGCCGCGCAGGGCCTCTAAAAAAGAGGACTCCTGGAGTGATCCGGCTGACCGCGCCCGTCGTTAGGGACTGGACATGTCAACCGAGGCTCCATGACGACCGGTCTTCGCGCTGTGAGCAGGTCCGTGTGGCGCAGGACCCCTGCGGCGGCTGCTCGGCGGGACCGGCCTCGCGGATTTTCAGGCGAAAGACCCAACGAAAGGCCCAAGGCGACCGTGGAATGGGCTGAATTGATCGGACGCGTGGCGGCCCATGGCGATCGGGGCGCGTTCAAGCTGTTGTTCGAGCATTTTGCTCCGCGCGTGAAGGGATTCCTGGTCAAGACCGGGATGAGCGCCGATGCCGCGGAGGAGATCGCGCAAATGACCCTGCTGACGGTGTGGCGGAAGGCGGCCCAATTCGACCCGGCGTCCGCGGGCGCGGCTGCGTGGATCTTCACGATCGCGCGCAATCTGCGCATCGATTCTGCCAGGGCTGCGGCGCGCCGGGCCAAGGCTGCCGTGAATGCAGAACGCGATGAAACGCCTGAGGTCGCTCTCTCGCCCGAGACCATGATGAGCCGGAGCGACGACGTATCGCGCGTATCGGCAGCGATCCAGCAATTGTCGGACGAGCAATCCACTGTGATCCGGATGTCGTTTATCGAGGAGCACCCGCACGGCGAGATCGCCGAGCGGCTCGGTATCCCGCTCGGGACGGTGAAGTCTCGCATCAGGCTCGCCATGGCGCGGCTCAAAGATCTCTTGGACGACTGACATGACCATCAACCACCATCCCCCCGAAGATCTGCTGGCGGATTTTGCCGCAGGCCGGCTCGACGAGGCCGACCGTCTCGTCATCGGCGTCCATGCCGCGCAATGCCCAAATTGCCAGCGCTTCATCGCCGCGATCGAGCAGCTTGCAGGTGCCGCGCTCGAACAGGCCGCTCCGGTCGCCATGGCGGACGACGCGTTCGCGACCATCATGGCTGCGATCGACGAGCCGGAGACGGCATCGACGCCGGCGCCGACCTCTTCGCAGCCGGTGCCGCTGCTCGACGACGACCTGCCCGAGATGCTGCGCAGATGCCGGTTCGCCAAGAGCCGGCGCGTGGCGCCGGGCGTCAAGATGCAACCGATCGTCCTGCCCGGCGCGGACAAGTCGCGCGCATTCCTGCTGTGGTCCGCGCCCGGAACGCGCATGCTGGAGCATTCGCACACCGGGACCGAGCTGACCCTGGTGCTCAAAGGCAGCTTCAGCCATCAGGGCGGCGAATACCGGCCAGGCGATTTCGACTTCGGCGACGGCGAGGTCGATCACCAGCCGCTCGTCGGCAGCGACATGCCGTGCCTGTGCCTTGTGGCCATGAGCGGGGACTTGCAGATGCACGGCTGGCTTGGCCGATTGATCTCGCCCTTCGTGCGGCTTTGAGCGCCCTCATGTGATCCAGTCGCGTCGCGCCTTCGTTCTGCTGGCAGGTAATGCTGGAGGACGAGGGAATGAGCTGCGGCAGACTGACGGCACGGGACCCGACGATCGAGCGCTTGAGCGATCTTCTCGCCCGCGTCGGGCGCGGCGACCAGCGCGCCTTCGCCGAGCTCTTTGCCGCGACGCGCAACAAGCTGCGCAAGACGGCGCGCCCGATCGCGCCGTCCGATGCAGACCTCGACGATCTGCTCCAGGACGCTTATCTGAAGATCTGGAAGCATGCAGCTCACTTCGATCCGGTCCGTTCGTCACCGATCACCTGGATGTGCGCGATCATGCGCAACACCGCGATCGACGCAGCGCGGCTCAAGCAGGTGCCGACGACGGAACTGGATGAAGCGCTGGCGGTGCCCGACACCGCCGCGACCGAAGACGCATTCGACTACGACTTCGCCCAGCCGATCGCCGCGCGCGCGATCGAGCGGCTCCCTGATCAGCGCCGGCAGTTGCTGTCGCGCGCCTATCTTGACGGTGAAAGCCGGTTGATGCTGGCGCAGCGCTTCGGAGTTCCGGTCGGTACGATCAAGACCTGGCTGCGACGCACGCTGGACTCGGTCCGACGCGATTGCGTCAAAGCCGGGACGAGTGGTGCAGTCGCGCAGACCGGCTGAGCCGCTCAATTGAGCAGCCAGATGCTCGCATTGAGCAGCGTGGCGAACGCCACCCACGCGGCATAGGGCAGGAACAGCACCGCCGCAGCTCGGTCGGCTCGCCAACAAACGACAATGAAGCCGATAATCGTGACAAGCAGGACGACGATCACCGCAAGGGCGAGATCGATACGATGCGCCGAGAAAAACACCGGCGACCAGATGAAGTTGAGCAGCATCTGCGCGCCCCACAGCGCCATGCCCACGCCGCGTTTGTCCCTTTCCCAGGTTCGCCAGCCGGCCACAGCGATCAAGACATAAATCACCGACCAAACCGGAGCAAAGATCCAGTTCGGCGGATTGAACGGCGGCTTGTGCAGGGCGGCGTACCATTCGCCGGGAAGATTGATCGTCCCGACCGCGATCCCGATTCCGACAGTTGCGACAACAAAGGCCGCGAGGCCGCCAAACTTCTGCATGTGTGTGATCCGAAACTGCTGCGCAACGTCCTCTCAACGTGCGGGCAGCGTAGTCGGATCACCCGGAAGCCCAAAACCTTCCACGGCTATTTCTGCGGTCCGGACAACGAGATATCGCGTTCGGCGCGGAACACGTTGCTGTAGAGATTGGCGATCCACTGCCGGCCGATCTCGGTCTTGTTGAGATAGCCGATCTCGGTCTGGATGTGCGGTGCGACGCTGTTCCAATAGAATTGCGGATAACGGTTCACGATGTCCGCGGGCGAATCGTAGCCGAGTTGGCGGTTCATGCCGACCTCCTCGAACTCGTAATAGAGCGCATTGGCCTTGCGCAGATAGTTGGGATCGCCGAGCTGGCCGATGAAGTCGGCGGCACGGAGGATCGAGGCCTCGTCGTCATATTCCTGGCCCTGGCGCGCCGGAAAGCGCGTGCCTTCGATGGCGCGGGCGACGCGCTCCGGATCAACTCCCGGAATATGCCGCAACCTCCGCGTGACATACAGCTTCGAGCGATCGACATGATACATCATCAGGCTCGCATCCGATGCACCGCGCGGCAATGAGATCTTGGTGTCGGCCGCATCGATGACGAAGCCGTCGGCGTCGTCCTCCTCGAACAGCCCGCGCACATAGCCGATGTCGTGGGCGAGGCAGGCGATCAGGACATGAACGTAATCTTCACCCGACAGATGGGTGTGAAGGCTTCGGCCGCGGAGAATGGCCTGGGCTGCCAGCGTCACCAGCATCGTATGCTCGATATTGTGATAGAGCGCATCGCTGTTGCCGATGCATTCCATCGCGGTGCGCGTCGCGCTTTCGACGATACTTGCGGAAGCCTCATCGTACCGGCGACGCATGAAGCTACCGAGGAATTCCTCGAGGGATTCAGCCGCCAGTCGCGGTAACGTGATCATGGGTGCAGCCCCGTCTGTCGGTGGTGTCCCACGGCAACTCCCGACGCCTCATTGTCGTCCTCGACGCAGGCTCCAGCATAGCCCAATCTGGGGCGACTGACCAAATCCCGGAACAAAAATACGTAAATATGTTACTCTGCCGCCGCGCAGCATCACGGTTGCGGTCACGGTCCGATGCAGCCCGCGGCCAGGCGCCGGCCGTTCATCTTGCAAGGGACACACCATGAGTGCCGGGAGCGCTGCTGCGGCGCGGCTTGGACGCCTGCACCGCGTTGCGGACGGACGCGTCAATTCCCTCGCGCGAGGCGCGCAAGCATGCCGTCGAATGCGACCTTGATCCCGCGAATATACGGATTCTTGTAGGGAAATTCCGGATTCTGGTCGTGCACCAGCATGGAGGCGTTGACCTCGAACACGACGAGACGGCCGTCAGGGTCCAATCCGCAATCGATGCCGAAATAGTCGAGACCGATACGATCGCGAATGACTCGCAACGCCGCATAGTGGCGCGGGCTGAAGACCTGCTCGGGGGCACGCAGAAAGTGCTCCTCCTCGGCCTGCATCCAGGCATGACGGCCCATCTCCGTCGCATCGCGATGGAGCTTCCAGTCGTCGCCAATCGCCAGATGATAGGGCAGGATTTCCTCGCCCACGAACAAGAACCTGTACTTGCGGAAAAAGCCGTCTGCAGAGCGATAATCGATATAGTCGATCACGTAGCGGTCATGGTCCGCATGTGCCGCGAGGAACGAGACCAGTGCAGCCAGATCGTCGAGCTTCTCGAAGAGGTCGCCACCATGCATGCCGGCCTGTCGCGCCAGCACTGGAAAAGCGAGCTTGAGACCATCAGGGAGCCCCTCGCCGGCTGCGATACGGACCGTGCGTGGCACGCGGCAGCCCTCGACGTCGGCGAGCGCCAGAGCCGTGGCGTCGCGCGTCGTACTCCGGATTTTTGCGGGATCGTTGACGACTGGCTTGCCGAGATCGCGTGCAATGGCCGCGGCGAGCGGAAGCACTTCCGTGCCCTGATCGGCGTCTGAGACGAGGTTGACGACGATGTCAGCCTCACGCGCCAGCAGCGCGATATCCGGTTGGCAACCGGGCAAGAGCGACAGGATGCAGGTCTCGTAGCCGCAATCCTTGAACAGGAATTCGACCGGCGTGTTGCCGACAAAAGGTGCAAACAGCGCCAGCGCCCGAAACGCAGGCGGCGACTGGGTCGCCTGTCTGCACAGGATCGGATGCACTTGCGCAGCGCGGGCGTAAGCGACCTCCGCCTGTTCCTCTTCGCCGCGCACCTGACGGATCGCCCCGACCCAGTAAAAATTCTCGGCCTGTTCGGGCGCGAGCGCCATGGCCTGCTCGAATTGCGCGACGGCCTCACCGGTCTCGCCGAGCTCGAAGCAGACCTTGCCGAGCTGGCTGCGGAGATCCGCGTCATCGGGCGTCTCCTCGATCAATTCGAGCAGCAAAGTCTTGGCGATCGCGAACTGCCGCGTCGCCACCAGCGCCTCGACCAAATTGGTACGCGACGGCCGATGGCCCGGATTGCGCCTGAGCGCCTCCAGATACAGCGAAATCGCATCCTGAATCATGCCGGTGCGCTGGTGGACGATGCCGAGATTGCACCAGCAGGCGACGAGATGCGGCGCGATGCGCAACGCTGCCTTGTAGTTCTCGGCTGCAGAACAGATGTCGTCGCAGAGCATGAAGGCATTGGCGAGCGCCGCGTGCAGATCGGCAACGCGGTCGACGACGACACCGATCGACGCCGTCGTCGCAAGCGCGAGTCCGGCCTGAAATACCGCGATTGCGGGCTTGATCTCGCCGCGCCGGTAGTGTTCGCGGCCGGTGCGCAGCATGTCCGCAATATTTGGCGTGCCGGCGGCAGGCTGCGCGAGAGCCATCGATGGTGACGTCATGTGGTCTCCGGCGGTGACGCCCCCGAAGCAGCGTTGAACCTGAGCCAACATGTCGCGGGGTAGCGTTAACAGCGTGTTAATGAACCGCCGTTCGGCAGATCGAGGAAATACGATGAAACAAATTTCCCGCAACCAGACGCATTCGGTCACACACCGGAGTCCGTGAAACGACGGTCATTCCACCAGCAGCACGTCCACGGCGACGCCGAGCTTCTGCTTCGGCGAGCCGACGATGATGCCGTCGACCGGAGACACATCGGAGAAGTCGCGGCCGATCGCCAGCACGATGTGGTCGTTGGCGACCAGGAGATCGTTGGTCGGATCGAAATCAATCCAACCGAGCTCCGCCCCACACCATAGCGACACCCAGGCATGGGTTGCGTCCGCGCCCTGCAAGCGCGTCTGGCCCGGCGGCGGAATGGTGCGCAAATAACCGCTGACATAGGCCGCAGGCAGGCCGAGCCCGCGAAGCCCCGCGATCATGACATGCGCAAAATCCTGGCAGACGCCATGGCGCTTGTCGAAGACCTCGTTGAGCGGCGTCGAGATGGCGGTGGCCTTGGGATCGTAGCGAAACTCGGCGCGTATGCGGTGCATGAGATCAACCGCGCCGGCGATGATGCCGGTATCGGGCTTGAAGCTCTCCACGGCATAGGCGCTGACGGGGCGCAAAACAGGCACCAGCGGGCTCGCAAAGACATAGCCGACCGGCGAGGATGGCCCGAGACTCGTGGCTTCGAAGGCAATATCGCGGATGCTCTCCCAGGACGGGCTCGCGGCATCGCGCGCCGGCGGCTTGCGATCGACTGAAACACGCGAGCGCGAGTCGATGCGCAAATTGCGATGCGCGGCCTCGATCACGATGCTCTCGGTCAGCGTGCCAAAGAAGTCGCGCCGGACGTTGCGCTCCGACGGGCGCGGGCGGATTTCGACCTTGTGCGAGATCAACTCCTGACCGTGACCGCTGTTCGGCTCGAGCCGCAGCGTGCAGCGGGCGAAGCTGACCGGGCTCTCATATTCGTAGGTGGTGACGTGCCGGATGTCGTAGATCACGCCAGCCCCGTCAATTTTTCCGGCCGGCTCGCATTCGGGCCGTGCGGGAAATAATGCAGCCCGATCGCCTCGGCGAGGCCGAGCAGATCCTGCTCCAGCGCAAACAGCGCCTTGACCTCGAGCTTCTCCGCCTCCGCGGTCGCCAGCATCGCCTGCACCGCCACCGCAAGCCGCTGCGGCTTTTCGATCAGGCCGTGCTCCTTCAGGCTCGGCAGCGCCGCGATATGCTCGTTCAGGGTCGCGACCTGGAACGCGACCGAGCGCGGATTGTAGCTGTCGAGCACCGCGAGATCGCGCACCGGCGCCAGGATCGGCGCGAGCAGATAGCGCGAGCGATAGGTGATCTGGGAATCCACCAGCGTCAGCAGGATGTCGAGATCCTCATCGCCCGCCTCGTCATAGGCGAACTGCCGTGCAAAGCGCGTGGTGTTGATGGCGCGCTCGGTACGGCGTCCGATATCGAGGAAGCGCCAGCCGGCGGCGCGGTTCATGTTCTCCTGCGCAAGACCTGCGAAGCTGGCGAGCTCCTGCAGGGTCAGCTCGGCCGCGCTCAGCACACTGTCGTCGTCCTCGACCTCGTAGGAGAGACGCTCGGCCATCTCGGTGATGACCTGCCAGGCATCCGGCGACAGCCGCTCGCGCAAGGAGGTGGCCGTGCGCAGCGCCGAGCGCACCAGCGACAACGCCGAGCCGAAACGCGCCTCGCTCTGCAACGCTTCAGCGACGATACGGCTCGGGGCCGCGCGCGAGGTCTGTGAGATCGCCCCCCAGGTCACCAGCAGGCGCTGGATCCGTTCGGCCGATTGCAGCGAAGCCGCGGTGCCCTTGTTGGGTCCACTTGGCGAGCCCAGCGCGCGTACCAGCCGCAGCGTTGCTTCGGCACGTTCGAGATAGCGGCCAAGCCAGAACAGATTGTCGGCGGCGCGGCTCGGCAGCACACCAGCGATACGGCGGATCCGCACCTTGTCGGTTGCCGGCAGCAGAGATGCGGTCGAGACCTTCTTCTCGGAGACAACCCAGACATCAGCGGCACGCGCACCATCGCCCATCGACACCGCGCGCGCGTCCGCCTGCTCGGCGATGCGGCAGAAGCCGCCGGGCATGATGGCCCAGCCATCGGGCGTTGCGGCCGCAAACACACGCAGCACGAACGGCCGCGGCGTCAACTGGCCCTGCTCCCACACCGGCATGGTGGAGAGACGCACCACCTCCTGGCCGACATAATCCATGCCGCGCGCGCCGATGGCATCCACCAGGCGCTGACGTCCTGCTACATCGAGCCCGCTTGCGAGCACCGGACCGTTGCTATCGAAGCCGGGAACACCGCGCTGGTAGGCGCCTTCGATCGCGACCTCGTTGAGCCGCGACAGCACCTCGTCACGCGCCGATTTCTGACCGCACCACCAGGTCGCGATATGCGGCATCTTCAGCTCTTCGCCGAGCAGTCGACGGCTGAGCGCCGGCAGGAAGCCGAGCAGCGCCCTCGCCTCCAACACGCCCGAGCCGGGCATGTTGGCGACGACGACGCCGTCCTTGCGCAGCACGTCGATCAGGCCGGGCACGCCGAGATGCGAGGAGGCATCGAGCTCGAGCGGATCGAGCGAATTGGAATCAACACGGCGGAGCAGCACGTCGAGCCGCTTCAGGCCCGCGACGGTGCGGATGTGGATGCGGTTGTCGCTGACGGCGAGATCGTCACCCTCGACCAGCAGGAAGCCAAGATAGCGCGCCAGCGTCGCATGCTCGAAATAGGTCTCGCTGAAACTGCCGGGCGTGAGCACGCCGATGCGCGGCTCGTCGCGGTCGGCGCGCGCGCGAAGCGAATCGCGAAACGCCTCGAAGAACGGCGCGACGCGCGGCACGTTCATCGACTTGTAGAGATCGGAGAAGGCGCGCGAGAGCACGAGGCGATTCTCCAGCGCATAGCCTGCCCCCGACGGCGCCTGCGTGCGGTCGCCGAGCACCCACCAGCGGCCGTCGGGCCCGCGGCCGACATCGGCGGCATACAGCGAGAGATAGCGGCCGCCCGGCGGCGGCACGCCGCAGACGGGACGGAGATATTCGGGGCTGCCGGCGATCGCACCGGCAGGCAGCGCGCCGTCCGCGATCAGCCGGCCCTCGCCATAGATGTCGCGCAGCACGAGCTCGAGAAGTTCGGCGCGCTGGGTGATGCCGGCGCAGAGCTGCTTCCAGTCGGCTTCGTCGATCAGCAGCGGCAGATGACTGAGCATCCAGGGCCGGTCGGCGCTGTCGCCGGGGGCGCGATAGGTGACGCCGGCCTCGCGAAGGTGACGGTCGGCCATGCCGAAGCGCCGCTCGACCTCGTCAGGCGCCAACGCACCGAAAGCGTCGAAGAACCGGCTCCAGACCGCGCGGGGGGCACCGTCGGGCCCCAGGAACTCGTCGGGGATGCCCGGCAGGCGGCTGTAATCGCGGACCCACTGCGCGAGCCGGCGCTGGCTTTGCGCCTTACCTGTCCCTCTGTCGCCTTCGGCTGCGCCCTCGCCCATGCGCCTCTCCCTGCCCCACCATCATACTCATTGCAGGAGCGGGGTCCGCAAGTCGAGGGTCAGCGGGAATTCATTTGTGCGTTCCTCGGGCGGCGGCTGCATCGGCCCCGGCGTATGGCCGTGGTCCTGGAAGCGCGCCAGCCGCCGCGCCTCGGCCTCGTAGGTGTTGACGGGCTTGGTCTCGTAGTTGCGACCGCCGGGATGGGCGACGTGATAAACGCAGCCGCCGAGCGAGCGGCCGTTCCAGCTGTCGATCAGGTCAAACGTCAGCGGCGCATGGACCGGGATGGTCGGGTGCAGGCCGGAGGCCGGCTGCCAGGCCTTGAAGCGGACCCCGGCCACGGCCTCGGCCGAGCGGCCGGTCGAGGTCATCGGCAGGCGGCGGCCGTTGCAGGCGATGATGTGGCGGCCTTCGACGAAGCCCTCGGCCTTGACCTGGAGCCGTTCGACGGACGAATCGACATAGCGCACGGTGCCGCCGGCCGAGCCTTCTTCGCCCAGGACATGCCAGGGCTCCAGCGCCTGCCGCAGCTCCATCGTCACGCCGCCGTGGTGGACGCGGCCGAAGGCGGGGAAACGGAATTCAAGCTGGGCCAGATACCATTCCGGCTCGAATGCATAGCCGAAGTTTTTCAGCTCGGAGAGCACGTCCTGAAAATCTTCCCAGATGAAATGCGGCAGCATGAAGCGGTCATGCAGCGCCGTGCCCCAGCGCACGAACTTGCCTTGTTGCGGCTCACGCCAGAATTTTGCGATCAGCGCGCGGATCAGGAGCTGCTGCGCCAATGACATCCGCGGATCCGGCGGCATTTCGAGCGCGCGGAATTCGACGAGACCGAGACGTCCCGCCGGACCATCAGGCGAATAGAGCTTGTCGATGCAGATCTCGGAGCGATGGGTGTTGCCGGTGATGTCGACCAGCAAATGCCGAAACAGCCGGTCCACCAGCCACAGCGGCACCTGGTAGCCCGGCGGCGGCACGTGCGAGAGTGCGATCTCGAGCTCATAGATGCTGTCGTGGCGGGCTTCGTCGATGCGCGGCGCCTGGCTGGTCGGGCCGATGAAAAGCCCGGAGAAGAAGTAGGACAGCGACGGATGCCGCTGCCAGTAGAGCACGAGGCTCTTGAGGAGATCAGGCCGGCGCAGGAACGGCGAGTCCTGCGGGCTCAAGCCGCCGATCACGACGTGATTGCCGCCGCCGGTACCGGTGTGGCGGCCATCGAGCAGAAAACGATTGGCGCCGAGACGAACCTTGCCGGCGTCCTCATAGAGGCCCGAGGTGATCTCGACCGCATCGCGCCAGCTTTGCGCCGGCTGGATGTTGACCTCGATGACACCGGGATCCGGGGTCACCTTGATGACCTCGATGCGCGGATCGAACGGCGGCGCATAGCCCTCGACATGGACCTGAAGCTGCATCTCCTCGGCCGTGGCTTCGAGTGCCGCGACCAGCTCGAGATAATCCTCGATGCGCTCAACCGGCGGCATGAAGGCGCAGATCACGCCGTCGCGCACTTCGATCGACAGCGCGGTGCGCACGGGAACAGATGTGTTGAGCTGCTCGGGCGCAACCCGCTGCGGCGATTTCGGCCGCTCCGGGAGCGTGAACACCGGCAGCTTGCCGCGCGCCTCCATCGGGTCCTGCTCGACGATGTAGGGATATTGATTGGGCGGGACATAGCCGAGCGAGCCGAGCGGCAGGCGCAGGCCGAGCGGTGAATCGCCCGGCGACAGGAACAGATGACCGCGACGCAGTTGCCAACGCTCGCTGCGCCAGCGCGGCGGCGCGTTCCAGCGCTGCACCGGCAGCACGAAGCCGCGCGGCGCCCGCAGGCCCTGATTGAACACCCGCGCCATGCGCGCACGCGCTTCGGGATCCGACAGCTGGGAGTTCGAGGGATCGACGTTGATCGGAAGCTCGGCTTCCTTCTGGAGCCAATAGACGGTGTCCTCATAGGCCGGAATAATGTAGCCGGGATCTAGCCCGAGCCGAACCGCCGTGCCCTCCATGAAATCCTCGGCGTCCTCGGTCTGGGCGCGCTTGGGATTCTCGATCTTGGCGATGCGATCCGCGTTCTTCCAGATCGGCAGGCCGTCCTTGCGCCAGTACAGGCCGAAGGCCCAGCGCGGCAGGCTCTCGCCCGGATACCATTTGCCCTGGCCGTAATGCAGCAGGCCGCCCGGCGCGAAGCGATTGCGCAGCCGCCGGATCAAATCGTCGCCGAGCGCGCGCTTGGTCGGACCGACCGCCTCCGTATTCCACTCCGCCGCTTCGAGATCATCGACGGACACGAAGGTCGGTTCGCCGCCCATGGTGAGGCGCACATCCTGTGCGGCGAGGTCGCCGTCGACCTGCTCGCCGAGATCGTTGAGCCGCGCCCAGGAATCGTCCGAGAACGGCTTTGTGATGCGCGGCGCCTCGCGGATGCGCTTCACGCTCATATCGAAGGCGAACTCGACCTCGGCAAAGCCGGCGCCGCCCGAGATCGGCGCGGCCGAGCGATAATGCGGCGTGGCGGCCACGGGGATGTGCCCCTCGCCCGCCAGCATGCCCGACGTGGCGTCGAAACCGATCCAGCCCGCGCCCGGCAGATAGACCTCGGCCCAGGCATGCAGATCGGTGAAGTCGTTCTCGACCTCAGGCGGTCCCTCGATCGGATCGATGTCAGGGCGGATCTGGACCAGGTAGCCGGAGACGAAGCGCGCGGCGAGACCGAGATGACGGAAGGTCTGGATCAATAGCCAGGCCGAGTCGCGGCACGAGCCGGCGCAGGAGGTGAGCGTCTCCTCCGGCGTCTGCACGCCGGGCTCCATGCGGATGATGTAACTGATCTTCTTCTGCAGCTCGCGATTGAGGTCGACCAGGAAGTTGACCGTGTTCGGCGCCTCGCGTGGGATCGAGGCCAGATATTTTGCGAAGGCCGGATCGGGCTTGATGGTCTCGAGATACGGCGCCAGCTCAGTCTTGAGATCCTTTGGATACTCGAACGGAAAGCTGTCGGCATAGGGCTCGACAAAGAAGTCGAACGGATTGACCGTCGTCATCTGCGCCGTGAAGTCGACCTCGAATTTCAGCTCGGTGGTCTTCTCCGGAAAGACGTAGCGTGCCAGCCAGTTGCCCTGCG
Source organism: Bradyrhizobium sp. CCBAU 11434 (assembly GCF_028128895.1). Classification (NCBI taxonomy): domain Bacteria; kingdom Pseudomonadati; phylum Pseudomonadota; class Alphaproteobacteria; order Hyphomicrobiales; family Nitrobacteraceae; genus Bradyrhizobium; species Bradyrhizobium sp. CCBAU 11434. The sequence goes on along the minus strand of NZ_LBJX01000100.1, from coordinate 382,319 downwards.
GGTCCTGCTGCCAGTTCACGAAATGATTGGATGGCGTGACCTTGAGCGAATAGCTCAGGATCGGCGTCCGCGTATGCGGCGCCGGCCGCAGGCGGATGGTCTGCGGTCCCAGATCGATCGGGCGGTCGTATTTGTAGTGCGTGACGTGGTGCAATGCGACGTAGATCGACACGGGGTACGGTGCTCCAGCAGCTTTTTTGAGCAGAACACCTGATGTCAATGCGATCAAGCACTAACAACGGGCAGACCGTGCCTATGCAAGGTGCGGGCCGTCGCTTTCGCGTCGCTGCTGGGTGCGCGAGGGCGCTCTTACGCCGCCGAGGTCAGCCGCTGCAAAAACTGCGTCACCTCGCGCCGGAGCGTTCCGACCTCGCCGTGGACGCGCTCGGAGGCGCTGTTGACGCGGGCAGCGACGCGGCCGGTGTCGGCGGCGGCCTCGCTGATGCCTGTGACGTTGGAGGACATCTGCGCGGTGCCGGCCGAGGCCTCCTGGACGTTGCGGGCGATCTCGCGGGTGGCAAAGCCCTGCTGCTCGATCGAGGTCGCGATCGAGGCGGTGATGCCGTTGATCTCGGCGATTGTCTGCGCGATCGCCTCGACGGCGGCGACCGAATTGGTGGTGGATTGCTGCATCTCGCCGACCTTGGCGCTGATCTCCTCGGTCGCCTTGGCGGTCTGGTTGGCCAGGCTCTTGACCTCGGACGCGACGACCGCAAAGCCGCGGCCGGCCTCGCCGGCGCGTGCCGCCTCGATGGTGGCGTTAAGCGCGAGGAGATTGGTCTGCGAGGCGATCTCGCTGATCAGCTTGACGACGTCGCCGATCCGCAGCGCCGCGTCCGCCAGGTTTCGGATCTCGCTGCCGGCGCGGTTGGCCTCGGTCACGGCGCGGCCGGTGCTTGCGGTCGAGCCGGTGACCTGGCGGCCGATCTCGGCGATCGAGGATGCGAGCTGCTCGGCGGCGCTGGCGACGGTCGCGACGTTGCGCGAGGCCTGGTCGGAGGCGCTGAGCACGCCGGAGGTCTGGCGGCTGGTCTTCTCGGCCGCGGTCGCCATCTGGCCGGCGTCGGATTCGAGATCCGTCGCCGCGCCCATCAGCGTGCCGGCGACGCCGTCGAGATGGGTGCCAAACTGTCTTGCGAGATCGCCGATCTCGACCACGCGGCGGCCGAGGCTGTCGGTGCCCGAATTGATGACGGTGGCCGAACGGCGAAACGAGCCGGGCAGACCGCGCGCGAGGATCTTGCGGAAATACTTGCCGCGGCTGGCATAGTCCATCGACGCCGAAGCCTCGCGGACGAAGGCATCGGTGATGTCGAGCATATCGTTGACCGATTTCTGGATCGACCCGATCCGGCCGGCTTGACGATCGCTGAGGATACGCGCTTCGAGATCGCCCTGCGAAGCCTTGCGGCAGACGTCGGCCACCTCATCGACGGCCACCGCCGTGCGACGCTGGCACCAGACCGCGTAGCCGAGCAGCACAATGGTCGCGCCGAGCAATGCCGCAGCGGAAAGTCCGGTCACGCCAAGCAGCGCAAGTGCGAACGCAACGACGGCAAGAATGCATGCGAGCGCGGTCGCTCCCTGCGCCTTAGAGAGAGAGCACAAATTCATCGTAACCGACACCCTGTTGCTTTAGGAGTCCGACCATCGCATCGAAGCTCGCATGCATGCCGTCCTTGGCATTGGCGTGACGCGCCTCTTCGGCGCACAACGTCTTGTAGATCGGCTTGATGCGCTCGATCTGGATGGGATCGGGCTTACGACGGTTGGAGTGATAGCCGACGATATTGCCGCGCTCGTCGAACGTCGGCGTGACGTGCGCAAACACCCAGTATTGGCTGCCATCCTTCGCCAGATTGACGACGTAGGCGAATATCTCCTGCTTGGATTGCAGCGTGTCCCACAGCAGCTTGAAGACGGCGCGCGGCATGTCGGGATGACGGATCAGGCTGTGGGGCGCGCCCATCAGCTCCGCGTAGGAATATTTGGCCATGCGAACGAAGACGTCGTTGGCGTAAGTGATGCGGCCTTTCAGATCGGTCTTCGATACGATCAGCTCTTCCTCGCCGAGGAAGCTCTCCACGCCAGTCGGCCGTATCGCACGCGTCATCGTTGACGAATCCTGTCGAAGGGCAGCGCCCTCGAAGGAGTCGCCTGCATGACCCAACGAATACGGTGCGAAACGTTAATCTCGGGTGACCGCAGGAATTCCCGCGGTCATATGGCACCTACGTATGATTACGTAGGTGTCGGCATTCTGCAGCGAGGTGCATCAGCACCGTCACATCGTCGCGCCCAGCACCCAGGGCGCGAACTCGGCGCCGCCGAAATCGAAGCTTTCGCTCTTGGTCGGCTGACCCGACGCGGTCTTGAGGATGAGATCGAAGATGCGCTTGCCACACTGTTCGACGCTCTCCTCGCCTTCGAGGATGGTGCCGCAATTGACGTCCATGTCCTCTTCCATGCGCTTGTACATCGGCGTGTTGGTGGCCAGCTTGATCGAGGGTGCCGGCTTGCAGCCGAACACGCTGCCGCGGCCGGTGGTGAAGCAGACGAGGTTGGCGCCGCCGGCCACCTGCCCGGTGGCTGCGACGGGGTCGTAGCCGGGCGTGTCCATGAACACGAAGCCGCGCTTGGTCACCGGCTCGGCGTAGCGCAGCACCTCGACGAGGTTGGTGGTGCCGGCCTTGGCCATCGCGCCGAGCGACTTCTCCAGGATGGTGGTGAGACCGCCGGCCTTGTTGCCGGGGCTCGGATTGGCGTTCATCTCGGCGCCTTCGCGCGTCGTGTATTCGTCCCACCAGCGCATGAGGTCGACCAGCTTCTCACCGACCTCGCGGCTGACCGCACGGCGGGTCAGCAGATGCTCGGCACCGTAGGTCTCCGGCGTCTCCGAGAGGATCACGGTGCCGCCATGGCGGACGACGAGATCGCTGGCCGCGCCCAGCGCAGGATTGGCCGAGACGCCGGAATAGCCGTCCGAGCCGCCACATTGCAGCGCCACGGTCAGTTCGCTCGCCGGCACCGTCTCGCGCTTGACCTTGTTGGCGTCAGCGAGCGCCTCGCGCACGAAAGCGATGCCCGCCTCGACCGTCTTGCGGGTGCCGCCGACCTCCTGGATGTCCATCGCGCGCAGGCGGCCGGCGAGCTTCTGCTCTTCCATCAGGCCGCCGATCTGGTTCACCTCGCAGCCGAGGCCGAGCACGATGACGTGGGAGAAATTGACGTGCCGCGCATAACCGCCGAGCGTGCGGCGGAGCAGCGCCAGCGGCTCGTTCTGCGTCATGCCGCAGCCGGTCTTGTGCGTCAGCGCGACGACGCCGTCGACATTGGGAAACTCGGCCAGCGGATTGTCGCCGGTGAAAGGATTCTTCTTGAAGACGTCGGCGACAAGGCCCGCGACATGGGCGCTGCAATTCACCGAGGTGAGGATGCCGATATAATTGCGCGTGGCGACGCGACCGTCCGGACGGCGGATGCCTTCGAAGGTCGCTGGCAGATCGAAATTCGGCGTCGGCTTGACGTCGGCGCAATAGGCGTAGTCCTTGGCGAAGTCGCCCATGCCGATGTTCTGCACATGCACGTGCTGGCCCGGCGCGATGGCCTGGGTCGCAAAGCCGATGATCTGGCCGTAGCGGATGACAGGTTCGCCCACCGCGATCGGCTTGATCGCAACCTTGTGGCCGGAGGGGATGCGCTCGACCGTGGTGACGCCATCGGCCACCACCGTTCCCGGCGGCAGGCTGGCGCGCGCGATCAGCACGCCATCATCGGGATGCAGGCGGATGACGGGGCTGATGGTCATGGAAGTCTCCTCGGGTCTCTTACTCCACCTCTCCCCGTTCTTACGGGGAGAGGTCGGATCGGCACAGCGATCCGGGTGAGGGGCAAGCCGCGCGCTCGATTTGTTAGTTTGGTCACGTATTGAGAGAGGCCCCTCCCCCTAACCCTCGCCCCGTAAAAAACGGGGAGAGGGAAAGGAGAGAGCTCAAGCCTTGCCGCCCGACTCCTTGCGGGTGGCGTTGACCTGCATCTTGGCGTAGGTCGTCATCAAGCCGACCTCGTTCGAGAGCGTCACCAGCTTGAAGCCCATGTTGATGGCGCGCGCAGCACCTTCGGCGCCGCTGCAATGGATGCCGGGATTGAGGCCGCGCTTGCCGCACTCCTTGATGATCTTGTCGTAGATTGCGAGGATCTCGGGCTCGGAGCGATCGAGCTTCGGCTCGAGGCCGTAGGAGAAGCCGAGGTCGGACGGGCCGATATAGACGCCGTCGATGCCTTCGACGTCGAGGATCGCTTCCATGTTCTCGACCGCGGTCTTCGTCTCCATCATCGGCAGCAGGATGGTGTCGGCATTTGCGGTCTTCTGGTAGGAGCCCGCGGTGCCGTACATGCCAGCGCGGATCGGGCCGTTGGAGCGGACGCCCTGTGGCGGATATTTCGAATAGGAAACGAGGTTCCTGGCTTCCTGCGCCGTGTTGACCATCGGGCAGATCACGCCATAGGCGCCGCCGTCGAGCACCTTGCCGATGATGCCGGGCTCGTTCCAGGGCACGCGGACCATCGGGACGACCGGGTGCTTGTCCATGGCCTGGAAGCACTGCACCATCGACTGGTAGTCCTGCACGCCATGCTGGATGTCGACGGTGACGCTGTCGAAGCCGCATTGCGCGATCATCTCAGCCGAGAAGCCGGAAGGAATAGCCAGCCACGCGTTGACCACGGCCTTGCCCGACTTCCAGATTTCCTTGACCTTGTTCGCCACGTTGCCTTCCTTCTTTGTTGTTGGGACGCTTCGACCCTGCGGGCGGTGTTCATTATCGCCGCCCGGATATCATCCAGCAAGGCTGGCGTCATCCGCCACGGCCCCGGATTGGGGTGACCGGCTCGCGCGGCACTTTGAGCGAAAAAAAGCGCTGATGTCCACGACAGACGCTGCGCTCTCGCGCATATCTGCTGTTCACTCCTCGGCACTTGCCCCGTCGGCGGCGCCGAGTCCTGCGAGACTCTGTTCCAACTCTCCGAGCATCTCCTGCAACTCGGCAAGCTTTCGCGCGCCGAAGCGCTGCGTGATCTCGGCATAGATCGCTTCCGATGAAGGCGCGACGGAGGCCATCAGCTTCACACCGTCTTTCGAGATCGAGACCATGCTGCGGCGCTGGTCCGACTTCGCCGTCCTGCGCTCGATCAGATTGCGTGCCTCGAGATCGCGCAGGATACGCGACAGGCTTGGCCCCAGGAGGAACGCGGTGCGCGCGAGTTCCGTGACCTCGGCGGCCTCGATGGCGGCGAGCGCGCGCAGGATTCGCCATTGCTGCTCGGTCAGACCGTGCTCGCGCAGCTTGGGGCGAAATTGCCGCATCACCGCCTCGCGTGCCCGCAGCAGCGACATCGGCAGCGAGCGCGAGAAATCGCGCATCGGCACCTGGCGGGCGACGGGTGCATTTCCGTTCGCGGGATCAGGGGGTCTCTTCGCCATATCGCCCTTTCAAAGTCGCCCTTTTCAGACCGCAAAACGTTTGCAGTGCAACAAACCCAATTTCTGTTTGACGCAGTCACTTAACATGTTAAGTATCTCGAGGCACCACGATTTCACAGATCACCCATGGCGCTTTCCAACGACGATATCCAAGCTTGCGCTGACCGTCTGCACCGGGCGGAGAAGACCCGCGTGCAGATCCGGCAACTGTCGCAGGATTTCCCCGGGATCACCATCGCCGATGCCTACGCGATTCAGAAGGCATGGGTCGACATCAAGATCGCCGAGGGACGCCTCGTCAAAGGCCACAAGATCGGCCTGACCTCGAAGGCGATGCAGAGCGCGCTCAACATCGACGAGCCTGATTCCGGCGTGCTGCTGGACGACATGTTCTTTGCCGATGGCGGGACCATTCCGACCGAGCGCTTCATTGCGACGCGCGTCGAGGCCGAGCTTGCCTTCGTCATGAGCAAGCGCCTGTCGGGGCCCGACTGCACGATGTTCGACGTGCTCAACGCCACCGACTTCGTGGTGCCGGCGCTGGAGATCCTGGATACGCGCATCCAGCGGGTCGATCCCACGACCAAGGCGACGCGCAAGATCTACGATACAATCGCGGACAATGCCGCAAATGCCGGCATCGTGCTCGGCGGGCGGCCGATCCGCCCGCTCGATGCCGACCTGCGCTGGATCGGCGCGCTCTGCTTCAGGAACGGCCAGCTCGAGGAGACCGGCCTTGCCGCCGGCGTGCTCAATCATCCCGCAACCGCCGTTGCGTGGCTTGCGAACAAGATCGCGCCGCTCGGCCTTGCGCTGGAGCCCGGCCAGGTCGTGCTGGCCGGCTCCTTCATCCGTCCGATCGAGACCCGCAAGGGCGACACAATTCAAGCCGATTATGGCGCCTACGGCTCGGTCAGCTGCTACTTCGCTTAGAAAGCAATAAGACGACACAGGGAGTGAAACTGCCATGCCGCATTTCACGATCGAATATTCGGCCAATCTCGACAGCCGCCTCGACATCGCGGCGGTGTGCGAAGTCGTGCGCAAGGCAGCCGTCGAGACCGTGATCTTCCCGCTCGGCGGCATCCGCGTTCGCGCTGTCAGGTGCGAACACTATGCGATCGCAGATAGCAGGCACGATTACGGTTTCCTCGACATGGTGCTGCGCATCGGCGAGGGCCGCGACCTGCCGACCCGCAAGAAAGCCGGCGAGCATGTGTTTCAGGCGCTCTCAAAACATCTCGATCCCGTCTTCGCCGCCAGCAAGTTCGCTCTGTCGTTCGACATGCAGATCAACGACAAGGACACCAGCTGGAAGCGCAACAACATCCACGACGCCCTGAAAGTGGAGGCCGCCCATGGATAAGCCCACGCCGAAAGCCGATGTGTTTCAGGCCAACCGCGATCGCGTCGCACCGCTGCTGAAAAAGCTGCGCGCCGACGGCGTCGGCCACATGATCGACGGCAAGATCGTGCCGTCCATCTCAGGCGAGACGTTCGAGACCAAGTCGCCGGTCGATGGCGCTGTGCTCGCCAGCGTTGCGCGTGGCAATGCCGAGGATATCGATGCCGCGGCGACCGCCGCTTCCCTCGCCTTCAAGTCCTGGCGCGACATGGGGCCCGCGATGCGGCGCAAGCTGCTGCATCGGGTGGCGGATGCGATCGAGGACAATGCCGAGGATATCGCGGTGCTCGAATGCATCGACACCGGCCAGGCCTATCGATTCATGGCCAAGGCCGCGATCCGCGCCGCCGAGAATTTCCGCTTCTTCGCCGACAAATGCGCCGAGGCGCGCGACGGCCTCAACACGCCGAGCGACGAGCACTGGAATATCTCGACCCGTGTGCCGATCGGCCCGGTCGGCGTGATCACGCCGTGGAACACGCCGTTCATGCTCTCGACCTGGAAGATCGCCCCTGCCCTCGCCGCGGGCTGCACCGTCGTGCACAAGCCGGCGGAGTGGTCGCCGGTGACAGCAGCCATTCTGGCGCGACTAGTCAAGGAAGCCGGCGTGCCCGATGGCGTGCTCAACACCGTCAATGGCTTTGGCGAAGAGGCCGGCAAGGCGCTGACCGAGCATCCCGCCATCAAGGCGATCGGCTTCGTCGGCGAGAGTGCGACGGGATCGGCGATCATGGTTCAGGGCGCGCCGACCCTGAAGCGCGTGCATTTCGAGCTCGGCGGCAAGAACCCTGTCATCGTGTTCGACGATGCCGATCTCGATCGCGCGCTCGATGCCGTCGTGTTCATGATCTACTCGCTCAATGGCGAGCGCTGCACCTCATCGAGCCGCCTGCTTGTCCAGGCGAGCATTGCGGACAAATTCGTGGAGAAGCTGACCGCGCGGGTGAAAGCGCTGAAGGTCGGCCATCCCCTCGATCCCGCCACCGAGATCGGGCCGCTGATCCACGAGCGGCACCTCGCAAAAGTCTGTTCCTATTTCGACGTCGCGCGGCAGGACGGCGCGACGATCGCGGTCGGCGGCAAGGCCTATGACGGACCGGGCGGCGGACATTATGTCGAGCCGACGCTGGTCACAGGCGCGCACGGCAAGATGCGCGTGGCGCAGGAAGAGGTGTTCGGCCCCTTCCTTACCGTGCTGCCGTTCAAGGACGAGAAGGACGCGATCGAGGTCGCCAACGACATCCGTTATGGCCTCACCGGCTATGTCTGGACCAACGACGTCGGCCGCGCTCTGCGCGTCGCCGATGCCCTGGAGGCCGGCATGATCTGGCTGAACTCGGAGAACGTCCGCCATCTGCCGACGCCGTTCGGCGGCATGAAGGCCTCGGGCATCGGCCGCGACGGCGGCGATTACTCGTTCGACTTCTACATGGAAACCAAGCACGTCTCGCTGGCGCGGGGCACGCACAAGATTCAGAAACTGGGAATTTAGGGAAACGGTCATTCCGGGGCGCGCGAAGCGCGGGCCCGGAATCCATTCATCGACCAACTCTGCTGCACGATGGATTCCGGGCTCGGCTCTGCGAGCCGCCCCGGAATGACAGGAGACCGAGGGGAAACGCAATGCCCGTACCGCAACACATCTTCGAGCCGCCGTTCAACATCATCCGCTCCAGCCACGTCGTGCTCGACGTGACCGATCTGAAGCTGAGCCGCGAGTTCTACGAGACCACGGTCGGCCTGCATGTCGAGGATGCCGACGACAACGTGGTGTACCTGCGCGCCGCCGAGGAGCATCAGCATCACTCGCTGGTGCTGCGCAAAGCGGCCGTGCCCGCCTGCAACAGGCTGGGCTTCAAGGTCGGCAATGACGGCGATCTCGACAAGGCCGCAAGATTTCTCTCCGAGAACCGCCTCGCCCATGCCTTTGTCGACCAGCCGTTCCAGGGCCGCACGCTGCAATTCACTGATCCTTTCGGCTTCCAGATCGAGCTCTATGCGTCGATGGACCGCCGGCCGCATCTCTTGCGCCGCTATGATCTCTATCGGGGCTGCCACCCGCAGCGGCTCGACCATTTCAACGTCTTCGCCGCCGAGGTGCAGGACACCGTCGACTTCTATGCGCGGCTCGGCTTCCGTCTCACCGAATATGCCGAGGAGGACGGGCCGAACGGGCGCATCGCCGCGGCCTGGATGCATCGTAAGGGCAATGTCCACGATTTTGCCATCACCAACGGCAAGGGCCCGCGGCTGCATCACTTCGCCTACTGGACGCCGACGGCGATGAACATCATCCATCTCTGCGACGTGATGGCTTCCCAGGGCTTTGTGAAGAACATCGAGCGCGGCCCCGGGCGCCATGGCATCTCGAATGCGTTCTTCCTCTATGTGCGTGATCCCGATGGACACCGCCTCGAGCTCTACACCAGCGACTATTTTACGGGCGATCACGACCACGAGCCGCTGCGCTGGTCGTTGCGCGATCCGCGCCGCCAGACGCTGTGGGGCGCACCCGCCCCGCGCTCCTGGTTCGAGCAGGGCTCGCCCTTCACGGGCCAGACCGTGCGCGAGCCGAAATTCGTGGCCGATGTGCTGGTGGCGGATTAATATTCCTCGTCGGGACGACGCAAGACAATGAGCAACCCATGAAGCTGCCTCGCCTCGCCACTTACTCCCTTAAGGGTGAGACCCGCTACGGCGCCGTCCTCGAGGGCGGCATCGTCGATCTCTCCGCGCGCTATGCCAAGGATTATCCGACGCTGCGCGAGGTAATCGCGGCCGGAAAGCTCGTGAGCCTTGCCGAAGAGGCCGCCGGCCGCACGCCGGTTCACGCGCTCGGCGAGATCACATGGCTACCGCCGGTGCCTGCGCCGGAGAAGATCATCTGCATCGGCGTCAACTATCCTGATCGCAACGCGGAGTACAAGGACGGCCAGGAGGCGCCGAAATATCCGAGCATGTTCATGCGGTCGCCCCGCTCCTTCGTCGGCCATGACACGCCGCTGGTGCGTCCGCGCGCCTCCGCGCAGCTCGACTACGAGGGCGAGATCGTGCTGGTGATCGGCAAGCCCGGCCGGCACATCAAGGAGAGCGCCGCGCTCAACCATATCGCTGCGCTGACGCTCTGCAATGAAGGCTCGGTGCGCGACTGGCTGCGCCACGCCAAATTCAACGTCACGCAGGGCAAGAACTTTGATTCCAGCGGCAGCTTGGGTCCGTGGCTCGTGCCTTATACGAAAGAAGCGCAAATCGCCGACATCAGGCTGACCACGCACGTCAATGGCGAGCTGCGGCAGGACGACCGCACCAGCCGGCTGATGTTTCCGTTCCGCTACCTCATCAGCTATATCTCGACCTTCGCGACGCTCGTGCCCGGCGACATCATCGTCACGGGCACGCCGACGGGCGCGGGAGCGCGGTTCGATCCACCGCGATACCTGAAGCCCGGCGATGTCATCGAGGTCGCGGCCGAGGGCATCGGCACTTTGCGCAACGGCGTCGTCGACGAAGCCTGAGACAACAACACGAATGGAATGATGCAATGACCACCCTCACCGGCGGCGAAGCGATCGTAAGCGGGCTCGTCGCCCATGGCGTCGACACCGTGTTCGGCCTGCCCGGCGCGCAGGTCTACGGCCTGTTCGACGCCTTCCATCAGGCCCAGCTCAAGGTGATCGGCGCGCGGCACGAGCAGGCCTGCGGCTATATGGCGTTCGGCTATGCCCGCGCCGGCGGCAGGCCCGGCGTGTTCAGCGTGGTGCCCGGCCCCGGCGTGCTCAACGCCAGCGCGGCGCTGCTCACCGCCTACGGCTGCAACGAGCCGGTGCTGTGCGTCACCGGCCAGGTACCGACGCAGTTTCTCGGCAAGGGCCGCGGCCATCTGCACGAGATGCCGGATCAGCTCGCGACCTTGCGCAGCTATGTGAAATGGGCCGATCGCATCGAACATCCCGGCAATGCGCCGACGACAGTCGCTCGCGCCTTTCAGGAAATGACATCGGGACGGCGCGGTCCCGCCTCGGTGGAAATGCCCTGGGACGTCTTTACGCAGCGCGCCGACGCCGCTGCAGCGCAGGTGCTGGAGCCACTGCCTGCGCCGCTCCCGGATCCCGATGCGATCAAGCAGGCCGCAGCGCTCGTCAAGGCCAGCAAGGCGCCGATGATCTTTGTCGGCAGCGGTGCGATCGAGGCCAGCGAGAAAATCCTCGAGCTCGCCGAGATGATCGATGCGCCCGTCGTCGCCTTCCGCAGCGGCCGCGGCATCGTCTCCAACGCGCATGAGCTCGGCCTCACCATGGCCGCCGCCTACAAGCTGTGGGCCAGGACGGACCTGATGATCGGTATCGGCACGCGCCTGGAGCTGCCGACGATGTCGCGCTGGCCATATCGGCCGGACGGATTGAAGAGCATCCGGATCGACATCGATCCCGTCGAGATGCGGCGCTTCATCTCGGATGCATCCATCGTCGCCGACGCCAAGGCCGCGACCGCCGATCTCGTCGCCGCCGTCAGCAAGGTCGGTTACAGCAAGACCGCCGGACGCCGCGGCGCGATCCGCGAGGCGAGTGCGAGCGCTCAGGCAGAGATCCAGCGCGTCCAGCCGCAGATGGCGTATCTCAACATTTTGCGCGAGGTGCTGCCGGCGAACGCGATCGTCACGGATGAATTGTCCCAGTTCGGCTTCGCCTCCTGGTACGGCTTTCCGATCTACCAGCCGCGCACCTTCATCACGTCAGGCTATCAGGGCACGCTCGGCTCGGGCTTTCCGACCGCGCTCGGGGCGAAGGTCGCCAACCCCGACAAGCCGGTGGTCGCGATCACCGGTGATGGCGGCTTCATGTTCAGCGTGCAGGAGCTCGCCACCGCCGTGCAGTTCAACATCGGCGTGGTGACGCTGGTGTTCAACAACAACGCCTATGGCAATGTCCGCCGCGACCAGCGCGAACGCTTTGACGGCCGCGTGGTCGCATCCGACCTGGTCAATCCTGACTTCGTCAAGCTCGCGGAGTCCTTCGGGGTGGCTTCTGCGCGCGTCACAGCGCCGGACCAGTTCAAGGCGGCGATGGAGAAGGCACTCGCGCATGGCGGGCCCTATTTGATCTCGGTGGAAGTAGCGCGGGATTCGGAAGTCAGCCCGTGGGCGTTCATTCACCCGCCGAAGCCGTAGTTTTGTCATTCCGGGGCGCGCGAAAGCGCGAACCCCGGAATCTTGAGGTTCCGGGTTCGATGCCCGCATCGCCCCGGAAGGACCGCGGCTTCACCGCGTCCGGCGATACGTCAGATTGATCCTGATGCGCCCCAGCAGCGCGTGCTCGCCCTCGGCGAGCGGTGCGACGCCGTGATAGGCGAGCCTGGACGGCCCACCCCACACCACGACGTCGCCATGCACGAGGCGAAAGCGGCGCGGCTTGTCGGCGCGCGCCAGGCCGCCAAACAGGAAGGTCGCGGGCAGGCCGAGCGAAACCGAAACGATCGGCGCAGAGAAATCCAGCTCGTCCTTGTCCTGATGCAGCGACAGCCGCGTGCCGGGCTCGTAGCGGTTGACCAGGCAGGCATCGGGCGCGAAGCCTTTGAAGCCGCCCTGCTCCGCGGCGCGACGGGCGAGATCGCGGAGCACTTGCGGCATCGCCGGCCATTGCGCGCCGGTTTTGGGATCAATGGGATCATAGCGATAGCCGGTATGATCGGTGATCCAGCCACGCTCGCCGCAATTGGTCATCGCCACCGACATCAAATGGCCGCCGGGCGTCGTCATCCGCCGGAACGGCGACTGCGCCACGATGCCGCGCACCGCCTCGATCAGCTCGCTTTCGATCGGCCTGACGAAGCCGCGCAACAGCACGGCGCCGTCCGCGATCTCCTCGCGCGACGGCTGCGCCTCGGCAACGCTGTCGAACAAATCAGCCGTCAACGGCTCCGCTCATTTCGCATCGTGAAAGATCACACCCACCGTGTGGCGCTGGCCGGACCTGATCCGGCTGACGCCATGGCGGAGATTAACGCGGTAGGTGCCGCGTGTCCCCTGCACCGGGCGATGGTGCACAGCAAAGGCAACGGCGTCGCCTTGCATCAGTGGAACCACCTCGGCCCGCGACTGCATGCGCGGCCGCTGCTCGGTCAGCACGAATTCGCCGCCGGTGAAATCGCGCCCCGGTTCGGACAGCAGGATCGCGACCTGGAGCGGGAACACGTGCTCGCCGTAGAGGTCCTGATGCAGGCAGTTGAAATCACCAGCCTCGTATTGCAGCAGCAGCGGCGTCGGCCGCGCCTGCCCTGCCTCGTGGCAGCGCTTCAGGAACGCGGCGTGGCTTGCGGGATAACGGATGTCGATCCCCATCGCCTCGTTCCATCTGTTGGCGACGCCTTGCAGCTGCCCGTAGAGCGCCGGCCGCAGCTCCGCGATCAGATCGGGCAGCGGATAGGAGAAATATTTGTACTCGCCGCGGCCAAAACCGTGGCGGCCCATGACGATGCGACTGCGGAAGTGCGCATCGTCGGCATAGAGCGCGGCGATGCTGCGGCATTGGCCGGGCGTGAGCAGGTTCCTCAGGACAGCGCAGCCCTGGGTGTCGAGTTCGGTGGTGATGTGGGGCCAGTCGAGGGTTGCGACGTGAGCGGCGAGGTCAGCGGATGGCTTTTGGGGCGATTTGCGTGCTGTTGCTGTCATGGCCAACACTTTCGCAAAGCTAGCTCACCCTCTACCACCCGATTTCCGATGACTCTCTCCCCGTCATTGCGAGTGCAGCGAAGCAATCCAGACTACCTCCGCGGAACCAGTCTGGATTGCTTCGTCGCAAGAGCTCCTCGCAATGACGGTGGGGACGGACCTCAGCCTCGCACCGGCAGCGTCGTTACGTCATACCCGTGCTTGATCGTGCGCTTCAGCACCGGATCCTCCAGCTCGAAGTCGAAACGCTCGGCCGGGCGGATGCCGCCCTTGGCGGCAAACGTGCCGCCGAACATGGCGCAGCCGTCCGGGAACTTGCCGCCCGCAAAACCGCGCGCGATGAGGTCATCGACCGGCAGCATCGCATCCAGCGTGCCCTCCTGGTAGAGCACGCGCTCGCCATTGATGGTGGCGTAGGAGCGCAGGATCATCTTGTCCCAATGGCCGATGACGTCCTCGAGCTCCCACAGCGTCGAGGCGACCGGTTTGTCGCACATCTGCTTGGAGACGGTGACGTTGTAGGCCTCGACCTTGCGGTCGGTGTGGTCGGAGCCGCAACCGACGAAGATGCGGCCCTGCCAGCCGATCAGCACGAACTCGACTTCGCCTGAGGAATCGCCGCCGGTGCATTCGATGCCGTCTTCCTGAGTGAGCCGTCGCGCCGAGGCGCGATAGTAGATCGGCGTCGAGGCCGGCGGCGCGATGCCCATCTCCTGCAGCTCGGCGATGTGCTTGTCGCGCGCGACCGGATCGCGGCCGGTCCAGCCGGCGATGACCATCTGGTCGATCGCCAAGGTCAGCGGCGTGGTGGTGCCCTGGGCGTCGACGGTGAAAGTGAGGTCAAACACGAATGACGGCCTCCATGCCGGCAGCAAGTTCAAAGATACGGCGGTCCGAGCCGCCCGCCCCTGCAAGCATCAGGCCGACGGGAACCTCGCCCTCGCGATGCGCCGGCAGCGAGATGGCGCAGCCGTCGATCATGTTGATCAGGGTGCAATTGCGCAGTGCCCGCAGGTTTTGCGTGGTGAACGCCTTGTCGTCGGCGAGATCGGCGATCTTCGGCGGCGTGTTGGCGGTGGTTGGCAGCACCAAGGCGTCATAGGGCGCGATGCGGGCGTTGACGCGGGCGATCAGCGACCGGCGCTCGTTGAGGAGATCGATGTAGTCGGCCGCGCTCTGCGCCTCGCCGCGCATGATGCGGACGGAGACGCGGGGGTCGTAGACATCGCCCTTGGCGGTGATGAGATAACGATGCCAGGCATAGCTCTCGGACGCCGCAAAGCCGCCCTTGGCGTTCATCGGGCCGATGTCGTGGAATTCGATCATCTCGATGCGCTCGATGATGGCGCCGTGATCGGCGAGCGATTTCAGCGCGCGCTCGAAGGTTTCGGCCACGGGCGCATCGAGATCGTCGAGCGCGATCGTGGTCGGCACGGCGAGCCGCATGCCCTTCACGGGGCGCGGCTTGAGCGCCGTGATCGGCTCGTTGGCCAGCACCGCATCGAGAATGGCACAGCAGCTGACCGAGCGCGCCAGGGGGCCGATGCTGTCGAGCGAGAACGACAGCGGCACCGAGCCGTCGAGCGGTACGCGGCGCTGCGTCGGCTTGTAGCCGACGATGCCGTTGTAGGCCGCAGGAATGCGGCAGGAGCCGCCGGTGTCGGTGCCGAGCGCGCCATGCGCCATGCCGTCGAGCACGGAGACCGCCGCGCCCGACGACGAGCCGCCAGGCACATGTCCCTCGGCCCGGTTCCAGGCGCCTTTAGGCGTTCCATAGTGCGGATTGATGCCGATGCCGGAATAGGCGAACTCGGTCATGTTGGTGCGCCCGATCACGACGAAACCGGCCTTGCGCAGCCGCGCGACCGCCGCCGCGTCGTGCTCGGCTGGATCGGAATCGTCGAGCGCACGGGAGCCGGCGCGCGTGGTCTGTCCCTTGATGTCGAACAGATCCTTGATCGAGATGGGAATACCGGCATAGCGCGAGGGCGCCGCGTTGGCCTTGCGCAGGGAATCCATGGCGTCGGCGGTGGTCAGCGCGGCGTCCTTGTCGACAAGGATGAAGGTGCGCTGCCCCTCGCCGGCGGGATCGGCGATCCTGGCGATGCACGCCTCGACCAGTTTTCGGGAGGTGGTGCGGCCGCTTTCGAGATCGTCGGCCAATGTGGCGAGGGTTGGGGCGTTCGGCATGTCTGGTTCGCCTGCGTCGGGCGCGGCCAAAACACTGCCGCGCTATTTCAATCCAAAATAGGCGCGCCGCAGCGCCTCGTTGTCGGTCATCTCGGCAACCGTGCCGGAAAAGCGAATGCGCCCGCCTTCCAGAACAAATACGCGGGTTGCCACTTCAAGGAAACCGATATTCTGCTCGGCGATCAAAAGCGCGATGCCGCGCCCCTGCAGGCCGTTCAGGATCCGGATGACCTCCTTGACGAAGAGCGGCGACAGGCCGGCCGAAGGCTCGTCCATGACGAGAAGCTTCGGCTCGGCCGCGAGCGCCTTGGCGATCCCGAGCATCTTGCGCTGCCCGCCCGACAGGCTGGAGGCGGCGTCGCGGCGCTTGTCGCGCAGGGCGGGAAAGAGACCATAGAGCTCGTCGAGGCGCCGGCGGGGATTGGCATGACCCAGCGCCTGAGCCCCCACCAGGATGTTCTCCTCGATCGACAGGTCAGGAAACACCGCGAGCTCCGACATGTAGGTCATGCCGAGCTTCATGCGGTCGCTGGAGCGCATATGAGCGATGTCCTGCCCGCCGAGCGCGATGCTGCCGTGACGAGCCTCGACCAGGCCGACCAGCGACTTCAGGAACGTGGTCTTGCCGGCACCGTTGGCGCCGAGCAGCAGGACCGTCTCGCCTGGTTTGACGTCCAGATCGACGCCCCACAGCACCTGCATCGTGCCGTAGCCCGCATCGACGCCTTGCGCCTGAAGAAGAGGCGTTGCTTCAGGCGGCATGCTCGCCTCCCAAGAACACCTCGATCACCTGCGGTTCCTTCACGGCCGCAGCGAGCTTGCCCTCGAAGATTTCCCGCCCCGCATTGAGAACGATGACGCGGTCGGTGATGTGCTCGATGAAACCCATCAGATGCTCGACGACGATGATCGACATGCCGCCGGCCGCGAGCTGCTTGATCCGCCCGGCAATCCAGTCGAGCTCGGCGGGATTGAGCCCGGCGGCGAGTTCGTCGAGCAGCAGCAGGCGCGGTCGCGTCGCCAGGGCGCGGACCAGATCCAGCATCTTCTGCTGCGCACTGTTGAGATCGGCTGCCGGCCGATCGGCCACACTGGCCAAACGATATTCGTCGAGCAGCGCGTCGAGCGCCGGCGGCGCTCCGCCGATGTGGCCGTAGGCCAGGGCGACCCTGACGTTCTCCCGCACGGTCAGCGACATGAACGGCTTCGGCACCTGGAAAGTCCTGTTGATGCCGCGATGGACCAGCTTGTGGGAGGCAACGCCGCCGATGGACGCGCCATCGAACGCGACCTCGCCGCCGTCGGGCGCGTAGAGACCGGAGATCACGTTGATAGCCGTGGTCTTGCCCGAGCCGTTCGGGCCGACCAGCCCCAACACCTCGCCGGGCGCGGCATGAAAGCTGAGGCCGTCGAGTGCAACGAAGCCGCCAAAGCGCTTCACCAGCTTGTGGACGCTGAGAATGGGTTTTGTGTCAGGGGACATGCCAGCCCCTCCGCGTCGCCAGCGAGACCAGCCCGGCCGGCAGGAACAACACCAACCCCATGATGAGGAGACCGTAGATGAGCTGGAAATATTGCGGGGTCGTGAACCCGATCAGATTGTAGACGCCGTACAGGATCAGGACGCCGATGATCGGACCGGAGATCGTTGCAACACCTCCAAACAGCGCGAAGACGATCGCGAAGATGCTGAACTCGCCGCTGAAGACGTTGTCGGGATAGAACACGGACACGTACCAGGCATAGATGCCGCCGGCGAGCCCCGCCACCAGCGCTGACGCCAGCCAGGCCGCAATGCGCATCTTGACGACGTTGACCCCCGCCATCGACGCGCTCACGGAATCCTCGCGAACGGCCTGCAGCGCCAGCCCGAAACTCGAGTTCTTCAGGAAGACGACACCGCCCACCGTCAACGTCAGCACCACCAGCGCCGCATAATAGGCGTGCGAGGGATTAAACGTACCCGTCAGCGACACGCCATACGGCCCCTTGGTGATACCCTCCAATGCGGGATTGGCGACCAGGTGCAGCACGGCCAGTGACGCGGCGAGATTGGCAATGGCAAAATAGGCGCCGGAGAGCCGCAACAACGGCGTCAGCAAGAGGCCAAGCAGCACGCCGACCAATCCCGCCGCCAGCACGGCCACCAGCGCCGGCGACTGATAGTGCATCACCAGCACCGCAAATCCATAGGCACCGGCCCCGAAGAAGCCGACATAGCCGAACGGCAAATAGCCGGTGAAGCCGTAGATGATGTTGACGCCCTGCGCGAGGATCAGGAACGTGACGAAATTGAACAGCAGCAGATGGTTCTGGTAGAGGCCCGGCAGCACCGCAAACACTGCGATCAGCGGCACCAGAATGAACAGCACATGCTTGACGGCATTAGGCAACGCGCACCCGCCTTCCAAGCAGGCCGCTCGGACGTAGCAAGAGGATCAGGATCAGCAGCACGTAAGGCAGAAGATCCGCCCATGAGCTGAGATAGGTCTGCACCAGCATGTAGCAGACACCATAGACGACACCGCCGAGCGCCGTGCCGAGCGGATTGCCGAGCGAACCCAGCACGACGATCGCAAACGACGTCACCGTCGCGTCCGCGCCGAAGGCCGGCGTGATTGAGCCGAACATGAACGGCGCAAACACGCCCGCAACCGCAGCAAGCCCGAGTCCGATTCCGAAGGCCGCGGCCGAGACGCGATCAACGTCGATACCCGAGGCCAGCGCCTCGTCGCGTCGCGACATCACGGCCCGCGTCAAGGTGCCGAGCCGCGTGCGATAGAGATAGACGTACACGAGACCGATCGCGACGAGGCTGGTTCCGGCAGCAATCACCCAGGGCGCGGGAAATCCCTGGCCGAGGATGCGGATCGGACCGGTCTCCGGCTTGCCGCCGAACAGCTGGACCTTGATGGTCGAGAAAACCGTGCCAAGCAGCCGGCTCTGGATCGAGCGCTCGCTGGTGCCGGCGAAGATCGTGGTGATGGCTTCGACCACCTGCGACAGGCCGAAGAACAGGATGATCGACAGCATCTCGGGATTTGCGGATCCCTGCAGACGCGGCACCAGCACCCAATAAAGCAGCATACCGACCAGCAGAAACACCATGAATGCCAGCGGCACCGCAAACAGTGGGTCGATTCCGGCCAGCGCGACGACGCCCAGCGCCACGAAGGCGCCGAGCATCAACACGTCGCCATGCGCAAGATTGACAATGCGCATGACGCCGAAGACGAGATTAAGCCCCATACCGACCAGGCTGAAATACAGCCCGAACAGGACACCGGCGACCAAGGCGTAGGTCAACATCAGCAGCCGACTCCCAGGACCTGTCCCAAGACTTGACCCACAACTTGCCCAGCAGGGTTTGCTGTCATGGACGCGGATAGACCGGCTTTCCGGTCGCCGTCTCATGGGGATAGATCGAGATGAACTTGAGATGCCCGTGATCGCCAAGCTCGAGCTGGCCAAGCGGCGTCAACTCACCGATCTGGCCACCCATCTCGTCGAGCGCGAAGGTGCCATCCAGCGTTTGCAGCTGATTGGACAGGCTGAAGGTCGCCTTGCGCAGCTCGAGCTGATCGAGGCTGGTCGCGACCGACAGGGTCTTTTCGATCACCAGAGCCGTGGTGTAGCCGGCGACCGAGTTGAAGCCGAACTCGACCTTGCCGTCGGGATATTTCTTGTCCCAGGCCGCCTTGTACTCGTTGATGTTCATCCCGAAATTCACCGGATATTTCAGCTCTTGCGGCGGGACGTAGGTGAAGACGTGCTCCAGCCCCTTCTCGCCAACGTTCTTCTCGAGCAGCTCGGTCTCCAGACCCGCATAGATCGAGAACAGCATCTTGAAATTGGCACCGACGTCCTGGACGTTGCGGAGGAAGGCGATGTCGTTCGGCGCATAGCCGAAGTGAATCACCGCGTCCGGGTTGGTGTTGGCGATGTTGTTGATAATGACGGTGTAGTTGGTCGTCTCGGTGGGAACGCCTTGATCGTAGACGATCTCGATCGGCGCGCCCGATTCCTTGACGAACTTGCGGAACGCGTTGGCCTGCGTGCCCGTGAACTCGTTGGTCGCATAGAGAATCGCGACCTTCTTGATGCCGAGGCCGGGTCCATCATGCGAGACGAAATCGGCGACCGGCTTCGGCCAGATGGTCGACACCGGGTCGGCCATCAGGGCGATGTAGGGATTGTCCTTGGAGAAGAAGCTGGCGCCCGTGCCGGTCTGGTCGAACAGGAACATCTTGTGGTCGCGGGCAATCGCGACCGCAGGCGCGGTCAGCACCGAGCCGGAATCGGCAACCAGAAGATCGACCTTATCCTGGGTGATGAGCTGATTGTACAAAGTCGCCGCGGTCGCCGTATTGCTCTGGTCGTCATAGGCAACGAGCTTGATCGGGATCTTCTTGTCGAACGCCTTCACATAGACGCCGCCTTCGGCGTTCTTCTGTTCGACCCACAGCTTCAGTCCATAGTGAACCGGCATCGAGATCGAGGCATAGCGCCCGCTGGACGCATAGAGCGTGCCGATCTTGATCTCGGCCGGCGCGTCCGCAGCCAGGGCCGGCGCAGCGAAGGTCAGACCTGCAACCAGCGCAACGCCTACGGTTCTCAACATGGAATCCTCCCGATCTCTTCTTGTCTCGGCACTTATGTACCGTGCGGACTTAGTTGCACACAAGCACGCCAACCGCAATTGTGCGCATGGTGGAATACATGGCGTGCAGAGCTCAGTGCTGGACCGTTGACGCGCGATAGTCAATTGGCGCATCAAGATTGGAAACGGACGAGCATCAAGTTCTCGCCTTTGGGAGGAGCTGCCGACATGGCCGAACCGCAGCGCGCACGACCGAAACCGACGCCGGAAACCCAGCATTTCTGGGATGGCACCAAAGCGGGCGAGCTGCGCCTGCAACGCTGTGATGCCTGTGCGCATGTCTACTTTCCGCCGCGCCCGTTCTGCCCGTCCTGCGCCTCGCGCAAGGTCACTGTCTTCGCGGCGAGCGGCAAGGGTTTCCTTTACAGCTACGTGATCAATCACCGCCCTGCCGCGCCTGGCTTCACGCCGCCTTACGCGATCGCCGTGGTCGAGCTCGATGAGGGACCGCGGATGATGAGCAACATCATCGACTGCCCGCAGACGCCGGAAGCGCTCGAACTCGACATGAAGCTCCAAGTCGCGTTCCAGCAACTGGACGACAAGATCACGCTTCCCGTGTTCCGCCCGGCGAAGGGGTAAGCCATGCGCAAGAACCACGTTGCCGTCGTCGGCGCGGCCGAGACCACCGAGCTCGGCGTTATTCCCAACATGTCGCAGCTCCAGCTCCACGCGGATGCGGCGCTCAATGCGATCGCCGATGCCGGTCTGAAGCTCTCCGACATCGACGGCTTTGCCACCGCAGTCGAAACGCCGCAGCAGGTCTGCCACTATCTCGGCATCAAGCCGACCTGGGTGGACGGCACGTCCGTCGGCGGCTGCTCGTTCATGCTGCACGTCCGCCATGCGGCCGCGGCGATCGAGGCTGGTCTTTGCAAGACGGTGCTGATCACGCATGCCGAGAGCGGCAAATCGATGATCGGCAAGGCGCCGCGCTCGATCCCCGCCGACAGTCTGCAGGGCCAGTTCGAGGCACCCTATGGCGTCTACGGCCCGCCCAGCATGTTCCCGATTCCCGTGCTGCGTTTCATGAAGACCTACGGCATCACGCACGAACAGCTTGCGTCGGTCGCCGTCGTTCAGCGCGAATGGGCGGCCAAGAATCCGCGTGCGATGATGAAGGATCCGATCACGGTCGCCGACGTGCTCAATTCACGCATGATCGCCTATCCGTTCCGCCTTCTGCAGTGCTGCCTCGTCACTGACGGCGGCGGCGCGCTGATCCTCACCTCGGCCGACCGCGCCAGGGATTTTCCGCGCAAGCCGGTTCATATTATGGGCACCGGCGAGAGCGTGGAAACGCCAATGGTCAGCCAGATGGAAACGTTCAACTCCTCGCGCGCGTTCAAGACCGCGGGGCCGCTCGCGTTCAAGGAAGCCGGCATCGCGCACAAGGACGTCGATCACCTCATGATCTACGATGCCTTTGCGCATCTGCCGCTGTTCGGCCTCGGCGATCTCGGGTTCATGCCGCATGAGGAAACCGGCAAATTCATTGCGGACGGCAACACACGCCCCGGGGCCAGGCTGCCGCTCAACACCAATGGCGGCGGCCTCTCCTACATGCATTCGGGCATGTACGGCATGTACGCGCTCCAGGAGAGCGTGCGCCAGATGCGAGGCATCGCGCCGGCGCAGGTACCGAATGCGAAGATTTCAGTGTGCCACGGCGTCGGCGGCATGTTCGCCGCGTCAGGCACGATCGTGTTTACGAACGAGAGGTAACCCACATGAGCAAATCACTGCAGGACAAGGTCATCATCGTCACCGGCGCTGGGCGCGGCATCGGGCGCGAGATCGCGCTGCTCTGTGCGGCTGAGGGCGCCAAGGTCGTCGTCAACGATCCCGGCGGGGCCGCTGACGGCGCCGGCTCGAGCGCTTCGCCTGCCGAGGAAGTGGTCGAGGAGATCAAAAAGCGCGGCGGCACGGCGGTCGCCAATTTCGAGTCGGTCGCGGAAGCGATCCCCGCCAGCAAGATCGTGAAGACCGCGACCGATGCCTTCGGCAGGCTGGATGGTGTCGTCAACAATGCCGGCATTCTGCGCGACATGATCTTCCACAAGATGAGCGTGGAAGCGTTCGAGGCGGTCATCAAGGTGCATCTGATGGGCTCGTTCTATGTCAGCCACGCCGCCGCGCGCATCTTCCGCGAGCAGGAGAGCGGCTCCTTCGTGCACTTCACCTCGACCTCCGGCCTGATCGGCAATTTCGGCCAGGCCAATTATGCTGCCGCCAAGCTCGGCGTCATCGGGCTTTCCAAGTCGATCGCGCTCGACATGAGCCGCTTCAACGTGCGCTCCAACTGCGTGTCGCCGTTCGCCTGGACCCGCATGATCGGCACCATCCCGACCGAGACCGAAGCCGAGAAGGCGCGCGTCGAGAAGATCAAGCAGATGGGCCCCGAGAAGATCGCGCCGATCTGCGCCTATCTGCTCTCCGATGCCGCCAAGGACGTCACCGGACAGATTTTCGGCGCACGCATGAACGAGCTGTTCCTGTTCAGCCAGAACCGCCCGTTGCGTTCGGTCCATCGCAGCGAGGGCTGGACGCCGCAGTCGATCGCGGAACACGGCATGCCGGCGCTAAAGGGCTCGTTCTACAAGCTGGATCGCTCGGCTGACATCTTCCCGTGGGATCCGGTTTAGGGATCATGTAGCCACAATTCCGGCGTCACGGTGCTGCGATCTCTGGTTGTCTTGTCCAGAGATCGCCCGGCTTCAGCCTGAATGAAGGCGAATGATGTCCTCCCAACAAAAAACTTGGGAGGAAACCATGACAAGAATATTGACCAACTTCGACGACACCACTGCAGGCGAGCGCAGCGGCCTCGGCCGCCGCACGCTTCTCAAGGGCGCCGCGACCGTCGCCGCATCCGCCCTCCTCGCTTCGAACGCCGACGCCCGCGACTACGGCGCCAATGCCGAGCCGCAGCGCTACCCCGACCCAGACATCATCGTCATCGATCCCAAGCGTTTCAAGGCCAAGGTCGGCAACACCTCGATCAAGCGGCTTTACACCGGCTGCCTGTGGGCGGAAGGACCGGCGTGGAACGCGCACGGACAATATCTCGTCTGGAGCGATATCCCGGCCAACCGGCAGCTCCGTTATCTCGACGACGACGGCCACATCTCCGAGCAGTTCCACAAGCCGTCGAACGAGGCCAACGGCAATTCGTTCGACACCGAGGGACGCCAGATCAGCGCCGAGCGCACCCGCCTCGTCCGCTACGAGCATGACGGTTCGGTGACGGCGCTGGCCGAGCAGGCCAATGGCAAGCCGCTCAACGGGCCGAACGATATGGTCGTGCATCCCAACGACAAGTCGATCTGGTTCACCGATCCCGGCTACGGCGCGATCAGCATCTACGAGGGCAAGCTTGCCAATACCGGCTCGCTGCAGCCCTATCAGAAAGAGGCGGTCTATCGCCTCGACGCGCAGTCCGGGCAGTTGACGAAGGTTGCGGACGAGCCGTTCAAGCCGAACGGCATCGCCTTCTCGCACGACTACAAGAAAGTCTATGTCTGCGACACCGGCATCACGCATTATCCGCAGGCGGAAAACGTGGTGTGGTCCTACGACCTCGACGGCCAGAAGCTATCGAACCCGAAGCGGCTGATCGACATGAAGCTCGACGGCAAGTCAGGCTTTCCCGACGGGATGCGCGTCGACACCGAAGGCAATATCTGGGTCGGGGCCGGCTGGGTCGGACCGGGCTATGATGGCGTGCAAGTGTTCGCGCCGACCGACGGCGCGCGCATCGGTCAGATCCTCCTGCCCGAGACCTGCGCCAATCTCTGCTTCGGAGGCAAAAAGCGCAATCGCCTGTTCATGACCGCGAGCCAGTCGCTGTATTCGGTCTATGTGGAGACGCAGGGGGCGCATTTCTGTTGAGAGATACGCCGCGCCCTCACCACGCGTCACGGCCGGGCTTGTCCCGGCCGTCCACGATCTTCGATGCTGCACCAAGAATGTGGATGCCCGGGACAAGCCCGGGCATGACGACTGAGTGTGCAGTCGCGACGTCGTCTTAGCCCGTATTCCGCAACCCCGCGGAGATGCCGTTGATCGTCAGCTGAATCCCGCGCAGCACCTGCTCGTCCGGGTTCTGGGCACGGTGCTCCCGCAAGAGCTCGACCTGCACGTGGTTGAGGGGATCGAGATAGGGGAAGCGGTGGCGCACCGAGCGTTCGAGCAGCGGGTTGCCCTGCAGCAGGCGATCCTGTCCCATGATGTCCAAAAGCGTCTCGATGCAGGAATGCCATTCGCGACGGATACGGCCGAAGATTTTTTCGCGCAACGCCTCATCAGGCACGAGCTCGGCATAGCGCGAGGCGATCGCGATCGAGCTTTTTGCCAGCACCATGTCCATGTTCGACAGCAGCATGCGGAAGAACGGCCATTCCTTGTAGAGCTCTTTCAGGAACGGCATGCCCTTGTCGGGATGCTCGGCAATCCACTGCTCGACCGCACTGCCGAAGCCGTACCAGCCGGGCAGCATCAGGCGGCACTGCGCCCACGAGAACACCCAGGGGATCGCGCGCAAATCCTCGATCGCGCGGGTCTTTTTGCGCGAGGCCGGACGGCTGCCGATGTTCAGTGTCGCGATCTCGTTGATCACGGTAGAGGACCAGAAGTAATCGACGAAGCCCTCGGTCTCGTAGACGAGGCCGCGATAGGCCTTGAAGGCGAGATTTGAAAGCTCGTCCATCGCGATCAGATATTCGCGGCGCGGCGCGCTCTCGCGCGGCCGCAACAAGCTCGCGTCCAGCGTCGCCGCAGCCAGGACCTCGAGATTGTTGCGGCCGACTTCGGCGTTGGAATATTTCGACGAGATGATCTCGCCCTGCTCGGTGATACGAATCTGGCCGTTCACGGCGCCGCCCGGCTGAGCGACGATGGCGTCATAGCTCGGTCCGCCGCCGCGGCCGACCGAGCCGCCGCGGCCGTGGAAAAGGCGCAGCCGCACATGATGACGCTCGAACACGTCGACGAGTCCGATCTCGGCCTTGTAGAGCTCCCAGCCCGAGGTGACGAAGCCGCCATCCTTGTTGCTGTCGGAATAGCCGAGCATGACCTCCTGCACGCTGCCGCGGCTGTCGACGAGGCGGCGGTAATCGTGCAGCGACAACATGCGATCCATGATGCCGGAAGAGGCCTGCAAATCCTCGATGGTCTCGAACAAGGGCACGATGTTGATGGCGCTGCGCCCGGAGGGATGGACGAGGCCGACCTCCTTGAGCAGCACCGCGACCTCGAGCATATCAGACATGCCCTTGCACATCGAAATGATGCATTGGGGAATGGCGTCCGATCCGAACTTCGCATGCGCTTCTGCGGCCGCATGGAAGACGTTGAGCTCGCCCATGGTCTCGTCGCTGTACTTGACGAAGGGCGACACCAGCGCGCGCGTCGAGCGCAATTCGTTGGTGAGGAGCGAGATGCGAGCCTCCTCGCCGAGCGCGAGATAGGACATGCCGGGGTTGGCTGCGTCCATCAGCTCGGCGATGGTACGTTCGTGCACCGCCGAGTTCTGGCGGATGTCGAGCCGCGCCAGGTGGAAGCCGAAGCAATCCACCGCGCGCCGCAGCACCCGCAGCCGGCCACGCGCGATGACGCGGGCGTTGTTGGAGATCAGCGAGCGATGCAGCACGTCGAGATCGACCTGCAGCTCCTTGACACTCTGATAAGGCGCGCCCTTGCCGACCGGCCGGCGGGTGATTTCGACCTCGAGCTTTTCGGCCGTCGCGGTCAGGCGCGCATAGATGCCTGATACCGCGAGGCGATAGGGCTCGCCGCTCCGGTGCGGCGAGGTATCGGGCGAGCGCTCCGCGAGCGTGCGCAGCTCCTCGGAGACATCGGCGAGATGGGCCGCGATCGACAATTCCGAGCCGAGCACGTGGAGCTCGTTCAGATAGAACTGCATCACCCGGCTCGACTGCAGCCGCAGCGTGCCGCGCATCACGTCGGCGGTGACGAAGGGATTGCCGTCGCGGTCGCCGCCGATCCAGCTTCCCATCCTCAGGAACGAAGCGAGCTCGCTGGCAGCCTGCTCGCCACCCTCCTCCAGCCGGTCCTCCAGGGCGTTCACCAGCCGCGGCACCTCGCGAAGGAAGGTATAGTCGTAAAATGACAGGCCGTTGGCGACCTCGTCGAGCACGGTCAGCTTGGTCCGGCGCAGCAGATTGGTCTGCCACAACGTCAGCACCTCGCGGCGAAGCTGCTCGTCGCTGGCGGCGGCCTCGTCCGCGGTCAGCGCAACCCGCTCGCGGCGGTCGAGCAAGGCAGCGACCTCCATCTCGCGGTCCATGGTGCTCTTGCGGCGGACTTCGGTCGGATGCGCGGTCAGCACCGGGCTGACGAGCGCGGTCTTGAAGAAGCTGCGCAGCGCGTCGGCGCCAATGCCGGCGGCCTTGGCGTTGGCCAATGTTTGCGCCAGCACCCCGGAGCCGTTGGCGGCGCTGCGGGTGCGCATCTGGCGGATGTTGTTCTGATCCTCGGCGATGTTGGCAAGGTGGGAGAAATAGCTGAAGGCGCGAACGATCCGAACCGTCTCCGAGGTCGACATGCTGTCGAGGATCTGCTCGAGCTCGCGGCGGGCAATCCGGTCCTCGTCGCGGTGGAACCGGATCGAGGTCTGCCTGATGCGCTCGACCAGGTCGAACACATCAGCGCCCTCCTGGTCGCGCACCGTGTCGCCCAGGATGCGCCCGAGCAAGCGAATGTCGTCGCGCAGCCGGGCATCCGCCTCCAGAGCCTGGACGTCCTCAGGCCGATTCGGGCGAAGATCGGCAGCGTCGGATGGTACGGTCTGGAGGGACATGGCTCGCTCCTTTTTCTAGAGCTCCCAATGGCTCCCCGGCGGACCGAGTGTGCGATATTTTTCTGCCGCAGTGCAAGATGAAGTTGGGGGCGGCGCACACAGCCGTGCGCCGGGGCCAAGAGCGCCGGCAGGGTCAGGCCGGCACGATCACCTTGCCGATCGGCCAGAGCGCGATCCCCGCGAGCTTCAGATGGGCCCATGCGAAGGGAATGCCGATAATGGTGATGGCGAAGAGCACGGCCGTCAGGATGTGGCCGAGCGCCAGCCACCAGCCGGCCAGCACGAGCCAGATGATGTTGCCGATCATCCCGAGGGCGCCGGTGCCGATATCGCTCATGCCGGTGACCTCGTCACGGCTGACCGCGCGCGAGCCGAACGGCAGCAGCGTGTAAATGGCGATGTTGAACGCCGCCCGCGCCCAGGGCAGCCCGATGATGGTGATGGCCATGATGACAGAAGCCACCAGCCAGCCGAACGCCATCCAGGCGCCGCCGATGAGAATCCAGATCAGGTTGAGCAGGATGGAAACTGGGGACATGGGATCATCCGGAGGTCAATGATCCCTCAATATAGCACGACCTCGGAGGTCATAGTCCATGACGCCGGCTGCGTTCGGCACGCAGCGACGTGCCGACAAACCCGACATCCTCGATCCCGCGCGAAATCTCCTTCGCGCAAAGCCAAAGCGTCAGCGCGGCGACGCCAATCGCGGCCAGTCCCGAGATCAGAACAGGATTTGGGCAGAATATGACAAGAAAATTATCGAGCTGAATTGATCCAGTTGGCCAGCGCGGACTGCAAGACGATCCCAGCGCCCAACCGGAAAGCATTACAGCAACAGCATTCGCTGCGGCCGACACCGTCACGACGATCGCAAGACCCTTCTTCATGGAGAGTGCGAGATCAACCATCTTCACGACGGCGCAACATGCGACCACGATGATGATGACCAGGCCCCATCCGGGCGCGGCGGCGATGGCTTGAGCCTGGCCGCTCCAGGCCTACAGCGCAGCAACGCAGGCAAGCAGGGTCAGATTGACCTTCACGGCTTCGGGAAACTTGCAGCGAAGCGCCCAGGAGTTCGCCTTCTCGATGATATCAAGCACGGCGCAGGCGATCAGTCCGGCCGCAAACCCGCCGAGATGGACCCCCCAGTCGATCCGCGAATTGCCGAGCGCAAACGCGATGTTCAATCCGATGTTGATCGCGAAGAAGTCGAATCCGACGTCGAGCTTGCCGAGGATCCACAGGCAAAGCAGCGCACCCAGGATGCCCGACGTGGCGCCGGACGCGCCGACCGTCAAATAAGGGGTGGAATGGATACCATTGCCGATGATCGCGCCGAACACCATCGCGCAGAGATAGATGATGAGGAAGTAAGCCGGTCCGATCCGCCGCTCGAGATGCCCGCCCCACAGGACCAGGCACAGCATGTTCATGGTGAGGTGGACGAAATTGACGTGCAGGAAGCCATAGGCGAGCAGGCGCCAATACTCATGCCGCGCGATGGCGCCCGAATACATGCCGCCGTAACGATACAGCAATTCCGCCGGCGCCGCCGGACCGCCCGCCTGGATGAAGCAAAACCCCGACGCGAGCACCGTCACGGTCATGAGGGCGTAGACGGCCGCATGAGGGACCTCGAAGAAGCCGGGGCGAAACGATGGCATGAATATCGGGACCGGATGAAATGGGAGCGACAGCGTAGCCGAGCCGATCAAATAACTCTACCCATACGTGCATCAGATCGGCTACAGCTTGCTGTGAACGTTGGATTTTCTTCTGCACCCGGGACGCGGCAAGACCGCGAGGGTGCGTCGTCGATCGTCAGTTTGGAGGCTGGAAGGAGCGAGCGTCGCGCGGGTGTACTTCCGCTTCATCGAACTGACGCACGCACCAGGCAGAATATGCCGGCCGCCTGAAACATTCGGAAGCCAATGGCGTTGCTGAGGCGGTCGCTATTGGCTGGGGGCTTCAATGTCCGATTTCGTCATCGAGGAAGGCCTGCCTTATCCGCTGGGTGCCCATTGGAGCGGCAACGGCACCAATTTCGCGGTGTTTTCAGCCAACGCCACCAAGGTGGAAGTCTGCTTCTACGACGGCGATCGCGAGACGCATCGCTTCGAGCTGCCGGAATATACCGACCAGGTCTTCCACGGCTATATCGCCGGCGTCGGCCCCGGCACCTTTTACGGCTACCGCGTCTATGGGCCCTATCAACCCGACGCCGGTCACCGCTTCAATCCCAACAAGCTGCTGCTCGATCCCTATGCCCGCGCCCATGCCGGGAGCTTGACCTGGAATCCGGCGGTGTTCGGCTACATCATGGAGACCGGCGACGACACGACCTTCGACGAACGCGACAGCGCGCCGTTCATGCCGAAATGCGTCGTGGTCGATCCTGATTTCGACTGGCAGGCCGAGGCGGCCCGTCAGAACGTTCATTGGGACGAGACCATCGTCTACGAGACCCACGTCAAGGGTTTCACCAAGAAGCATCCTGCCGTGCCGGAAAACCTGCGCGGCACCTATGCCGGCTTCGCGGCGCCCGAAATGATCGCGCATCTGACATCGCTCGGCGTGACCTCGATCGAGCTGCTGCCGGTCCATTCCTTCATCAACGACGACAATCTTCTGAAGAAGAACCTGGTCAATTACTGGGGCTACAACACCATCGGCTTCTTCGCGCCCGACCCTCGCTATGCATCGGACGTGCCGAACAGCCTGCGCGAGTTCAAGGAGATGGTCTCGAAGCTGCACGGCGCCGGGCTCGAGGTGTTCCTCGACGTCGTCTACAACCACACCGCCGAAGGCAACGAGCTCGGGCCGACGCTGTCCTTCAAGGGCATCGACAATGCGAGCTATTATCGCCTCCTGCCCGACCGGAAGCGCTATTACATCAACGACACCGGTACCGGAAACACCGTCAACCTGTCCCATCCGCGCGTGATCCAGATGGTGATGGACAGCTTGCGCTACTGGGCCGGCCATATGCATATCGACGGCTTCCGCTTCGATCTCGGCACCATTCTCGCGCGCGAGGTCTACGGCTTCGACGAGCAGAGCGGATTCCTGAAGGCGATGGATCAGGATCCGCTGCTCTCGACCGTCAAGTTGATCGCCGAGCCCTGGGACTGCGGACCCGGCGGCTATCAGGTCGGCGGCTTCCCGCCCGGCTGGGCCGAGTGGAACGACAAATATCGCGACACGGTACGCGATTATTGGCGCGGCGAGGCGCCGCCGTCCGCGCTGGCCTCGCGGCTGCTTGGCTCGGGCGACATCTTCGGCCGCTGGGGCGGCCGGCGCTCATGGGCCAGCGTCAACTTCATCACGGCTCATGACGGCTTCACGCTGAACGATTGGGCGAGCTACAACGACAAGCACAACGAAGCCAATGGCGAGGGCAACCGCGACGGCAACTCCAGCAACCGCTCCTGGAACTGCGGCGTCGAAGGCCCGACCGACAACAAGGATGTCATTGCGCTGCGCGAGCGGCAGAAGCGAAACATGCTGGCAACGCTGCTGCTCTCGCAGGGAACGCCGATGCTGCTCGGCGGCGACGAGTTTGGCCGGACCCAACAGGGCAACAACAACGCCTATTGCCAGGACAGCGATATCTCCTGGTTCGACTGGAACATGGGCGAGGACGCGCAAAAGCTGCTCGACTTCACCAAGCGGGTGATCCAGCTGAGACGCGACTATCCGATCCTGCGCCGCAGCCGCTTCCTCACCGGCGCACATGACGCGCAGCTCGACATCCGCGACGTCGTCTGGGTCAATGCCAATGGCAGCGAGATGTCGAGCGACGAATGGGAAAACGGCTGGCTGAAATGCTTCGGCGCCATGCTCGACGGCCGGGCACGCAAAACAGCCATCCCGCGCCATGGCGAGGACGACAGCGTGCTCATCATCCTCAACAGCTATGAGGGCGAGGTCGACTTCAAGCTGCCGCACACCACGGCCGGACCGTGCTGGTCACTGCTGCTCGACACCAATGCCGCCGATGGCGCATCCGGCGCGCGGTTCGAGTTCGACAGCGTCTACAAGGTGCCGGGCCGGTCGTTCCTGCTGTTCGTTGGCGGGGAGCTGGTCTAGGGCATAGCGTTTTAGAGCTTGGCTCCATCCCGGGGACACGGCCTTCAGATCTTCCGCCCCGCCTGCTCCCAATAGGGATCGCGCAGGCGGCGCTTGAAGATTTTTCCGGAGTCCTCGCGCGGCAGGCCCGAGCGGATCTCGATATGCTTCGGCACCTTGTAGTCGGCGAGCGAGCCCTTCAGTCGCGCACGGATGTCGGCGACACCGAGCGTGACGTCAGGTTGGGGCTCGACCACCGCCATCAGCGCCTCGCCGAACTCGGCATCGGGGATGCCGAACACGGCGCAATCATGCACGCCCGGGACGGCGTGCAGCACCGACTCGATCTCGGCCGGATAGATGTTCACGCCGCCCGATATCACCATGTCGCGCTTGCGGTCGCAGATGAAGACATAGCCGTCTTCGTCGATGTAGCCGACGTCGCCCGAGGTGATGAAACCGTCGCGGTCGATCTCGGCGCGCTTCTCCGGCTTGTTGTGATAGGTGAAGTCGGCCATTTCACGCATGCGGGAATAGATCTCGCCGATTTCGCCGACGCCGAGCACGCTTCCGTCGTCGCCGATGAAGCGCAGCTCGGCGCCGGGCGAGATCTTGCCGACCGTACCCGGCTTCTTCAGCGCATCGTCTGATGTCGCGAAGGTCACGGCACTCGATTCAGTCGAGCCGTAGAATTCATAGATCACCGGCCCCCACCATTCGATCATGGCGCGCTTGACGTCGGCCGGACAGGGCGCTGCGGCGTGAATGATATGGCGCAGCGAGGAGACGTCGTACTTCTTGCGGGTCTCCTCCGGCAGCTTCATCAGGCGGATGAACATGGTCGGCACCATGAAGATGGTATCGATTTTGTAGCGCTCGATCAGCTCCAGAAACTCTTCCGCCTCGAAGCGCGGCATCAAGACCAGTGCGCCGCCGAGCTTGCCGGAGCGGATGCCGAACGAGTTCGGCGCGGAGTGATAGAGCGGACCCGGCAGGATGGCGCGGGCACCGGGCTTCAAGCCGTAGATCATCGCCCGCATGCGCTCGCCGGCGGCCTGCTGTTCCGGCGTCGGCGCATTGCGCCGCACGCCCTTGGGATGACCTGTCGTGCCTGACGTGTAGATCATGTTCATCGGCTGCGGCACGACCGGGCCGTCATAGGGCTGGAATTGCGCGAGCCAGAATTCGAAATCGATCGCGAAGTCCGGCGTCTCAAGGTGATCGGGATCGATCTTGTAGGTCTTCAGGATTTCCGGCGGCGTCGGCACGCTGAGAACGGTGACGCCTCTCGGAATCGCGTCACGCAAAGCGTGCAGCATGTCGGCATGTCCGATCAGCACGGAGGTGCCGGTGTCGCTGAGGATGTAATTGATCTCCTCCGGCTTGAAGTGCCAGTTGATCGGCACGCCATAGGCGCCCAGCCGCATCGCGGCGTAGGCGGCCTCGAGGAAGGCGATGTCGTTGCGCATCAACATGCAGACGCAATCGCCTTGCTTGACACCGATCTTGGCGAGGCCGGAGGCGACGCGGTCGGCGCGATCAGCGACTTCGGCGTGGGTGCGGCGGCGCTCACCGGAGACGATGCCGAGGAAGTTGGACGTTTCGCTCATTTTTGTTGTCCGATCTTTCGTCGGGTTGAGAGAGGCAACTGCTATTCAGGCAGTCATTCCGGGGCGATGCGCAGCATCGAACCCGGAATCCATTTCACAGCGGACCGTGCGGCCCGATGGATTCCGGGCCTGCGCCTACGGCGCATCCCGGAATGACGAACTTAATCCGCATACTTCGCTGCGCGCTTCTCCAGATTGGAGCGCACCGCTTCGGTCTGGTTCGGGCTGCCGATCAGCTTCTGCTGCTCGATCGACTCCGCAAGCAGCGCCGGCCCCGGATCGACCGAGAGATTGTTCAGCAGCCGCTTCGCGGCACGGATCGCATCGGGGCTCTTGCCGGCGATCTCGCGCGCGACTTCGAGCGCCGCAGCGCGCGGATCATCGCAGATGCGGGTGGCGAGGCCGTAAGCCATCGCCTCCTGCGCGGAGAAGATGCGCCCCGTGTAGGTGAGATCGCGCAGGATGTCGTCGCGCACGAGGCTCGCCAGGATCGGCGTGCCCGCCATGTCAGGCACGAGTCCCCATTTGATTTCCATCACCGACATCCGCGCATCGGGGCTAAGGAAACGCATGTCGGCGCCGAGCGAGAGCTGAAAGCCGCCGCCGAAGGCAACGCCGTGCACGGCCGCGATCACGGGAACCGGAAGCTGGCGCCAGCCCCACACCGCTTGTTGCGGGAAGTTGGCCTGGCCATGCGTGCGCTTGGCGAGATCGCGATTTTCGCCACCCGGAATTCCGTTGCCGCCCTTCTCCTTCATGGCGGCGAAACGCCCCATGTCGAGACCGGCGCAGAAGGCGCGGCCTTCACCCGACAGCACGACGACGCGCACGCCTTTTTCCTTCGAAAGACGCTCGGTTGCCGCAACAAGGGCCTCGAACATGGCCTGATCGAGTGCATTCATCTTGTCCGCGCGCACCAGGCGCACGTCGGCGACGCCTTCCGAGATCGAGATAGAGACGCGCTCTTCCATGGATGAATTCTCCCTGTTCTTGTTCGGTGCCGCTTTACAGAAAGCTGACGGCCGGATTTAGTCAATCGACCAATTAACTGACAATCCGTACGGGAGAAACAGCCATGTTCAAGGAAAATCTTCTGGCTGGGCGGCGCATTCTCGTGACCGGCGGCGGCACAGGGCTCGGCAAATCGATGGCGGCTCGCTTCCTCGAGCTCGGCGCCGAGGTGCACATCTGCGGACGCCGCAAGATCGTCTGCGACGAGACCGCGATCGAGCTGATGGGTGAGTATGGCGGCCGCGTCACCAGCCATGGTGTCGACATCCGCAACGCGCTGGCGGTCGAGGAGATGATCGATAACATCTTTCGCGAGGCGCCGCTGACCGAT
Organism: Bradyrhizobium sp. CCBAU 11434; assembly: GCF_028128895.1. NCBI lineage: Bacteria > Pseudomonadati > Pseudomonadota > Alphaproteobacteria > Hyphomicrobiales > Nitrobacteraceae > Bradyrhizobium > Bradyrhizobium sp. CCBAU 11434. Next base: position 348,069 of record NZ_LBJX01000100.1, on the reverse strand, counting down.
CTCATCAACAACGCCGCCGGCAATTTCATCTCGCGCACGGAAGAGCTCTCGCCGCGCGGCTTCGATGCCGTCGCCAACATCGTCATGCACGGCACGTTCTACGTGACCCAGGCGGTCGGCAAGCGCTGGATCGCGTTGAAGCAGCCGGGCAACGTCGTCTCGATCACCGTGACCTGGGTGCGCAACGGCTCGCCCTATGTGGTGCCGTCGGCGATGAGCAAGTCGGCGATCCACGCCATGACGATGTCGCTGGCGACCGAATGGGGCCGCTACGGCATCCGCCTCAACACCATCGCGCCGGGCGAGATCCCGACCGAGGGCATGAGCAAGCGCATCAAGCCCGGCGACGAGGCCGGCGCGCGCACCAAGGCAATGAATCCGATGGGCCGCGTCGGCACCATGGAGGAACTGCAGAACCTCGCCGTGTTCCTGATCTCCGGCGGCTGCAACTGGATCACCGGTGAGACCATCGCCATGGACGGCGCCCAGGCGCTGGCGATGGGCGGCAATTTCTACCAGCTGCGCGACTGGAGCGACGACGACTGGAAGACCGCACGCGAGAGCATCATGGCGCAGAACGAGAAGGACCGGGCGAAGCGGGGGTAGCTGCTCTCTCCGCTGTCGTCCTGGCAAAAGCCAGGACGACAGCGGGGCCCCCATCTTGTCTTCACCCGCCGATAACGCCAAACTCCCCGCATAAAGACAAAACACCACGGGAGAGACATGTCTACACAGCCATTGGCGAACCTCGCCGACATGGTGCGCGAGCGCGCGATGAGCCGCGGCAACGCCACTGCCTACGAGTTCGAGGGCCGCGTCACCAGCTTTGCCGAGTTCGATATCAAGACCAATAAGGTCGCCAACGCGCTTGTAGCGATGGGCGTAAAGAAGGGCGACCGCATCGCCTATCTCGGCAAGAACAGCGACCTCTACTTCGAGCTGCTGATGGGCGCGATGAAGGCCGGCGTCGTGATGGCGCCGGTGAACTGGCGTCTCGCCGGACCCGAGGTCGCCTTTATCGTCGCCGACTGCAAGGCGCCCGTACTGTTCGTCGGGCCGGAGTTCATCACCCAGGTCCGCCAGATCAAGGACCAGCTTCCCGGCGTACGCACTATCATCACCACCGAGGGCGGCGCACCGGAATGGCAGGATTTTGCCGCGTGGCGCGATGCACAGAACGGCGACGATCCGAAGGTGCCGATCGATACCAAGGACATCGCGATCCAGCTTTATACGTCAGGCACCACAGGCAAGCCGAAGGGCGCGATGCTGAGCCACGCGAACTTCCTCAACCTCGTGCAGACAGGCAATGCCGAGGACAAGCCGGAGTGGAACCGGTGGTCGACGGACGACGTGTCACTGGTCGCGATGCCGATCTTCCATATCGGCGGCTCAGGCTGGGGCGTGATGGGGCTCTATCACGGCGCCCGCGGCGTCATCGCGCGCGAGTTCGATCCGACCAAGGTGCTGGACTTCTTCGAGCAGTCGGGCATTACGAAACTCTTCATGGTGCCGGCTGCTATGCAGTTCGTGGTGCGGCAGCCACGCGCCAAGACAGTCGATTTCTCCAGGCTGAAATACATGCTGTACGGCGCCTCGCCGATTCCAGCGGCGCGGCTGAAGGAATGCATCGAGGTCTTCAAATGCGGCTTCGTGCAGATGTACGGCATGACCGAAACGACCGGCACCATCGTTGCGCTGCCGCCGGAGGATCACGTCGAGGGGCTCGAGCGGATGCGCTCGGCCGGCAAGGCGCTGCCGGGCGTCGAGATCGCGATTTTGGATGCTGACGGCAAACCGCTGCCGCCGCGCCAGGTCGGCGAGATCGCGACGCGCTCGGGCTCCAACATGGCCGGCTACTGGAATCTGCCAGAGGCGACCGCCTCAACATTGCGCGGTGACGGCTGGCTGCGCACGGGCGACGCCGGCTACATGGATGAGGACGGCTACCTCTACATCCACGACCGCATCAAGGACATGATCATCTCCGGCGGCGAGAACATCTATCCCGCCGAAGTGGAGAGCGCGCTGTGCGATCATCCTGACGTCGCGGAAGCCGCCGTGATCGGCGTGCCGGACGATAAATGGGGCGAGGCGGTGAAGGCCGTCGTGGTGATGAAGCCAGGCAAAGAGGCAACCGCCACCGACATCATCAACTTCACCCGCGAACGCATCGCCGGATTCAAGACGCCGAAGAGCGTGGAGTTTCTGCCGGCATTGCCGAGGAATCCATCAGGCAAGATCCTGCGGCGGCAATTGCGCGAGCCATATTGGGCGGGGAAGGATAGAAGGGTAAATTGATCCACGGTGCCGTAGGGTGGGCAAAGGCGCGAAGCGCCGTGCCCACCATCTCTCTCCGCAATGGCGAGTGGTGGGCACGCTTCGCTTTGCCCACCCTGCGGGACCGGTGCAAGCTTCAGTGCTTCCCGGGCCCCATATACCCGAACAAGAACCCCGCCACCTTGCGCATCTGGATCTCCTCGCTGCCTTCGGTGATGCGGTAGCGGCGGTGGTGGCGGTAGATATGCTCGAACGGCTTGTGGCGTGAATAGCCCATGCCGCCGTGGACCTGCATGGCGCGGTCGGCGGATTCGCAGCAGAGGCGGTTTGCCCAGTAGTTGCACATCGAGACGCGGTCCGAGAGCGTGCGCTCGATCTGCTCCTCGGTAAGCTGGTCCATCTCCCAGGCGGTCTTGCGGATCAACAGACGCAGCATCTCGGCTTGCGTGGCAAGCTCGACCAGCGGGAACTGAATCGCCTGGTTCTCGGCGAGCGCCTTGCCGAACGGCTTTCGCTCGCGTGCGTATTTGACGCTCTCGTTGATGCAGTAGACGGCCGCGCCCAGCGAGCTCGCCGCCTGGCGGATGCGGTTCTGATGCACGAAGCATTGCGCCAGCGACAGGCCGCGGCCGACTTCGCCGAACTGCGCATCCTCAGGCACGAACACATCCGTAAAGCTGACGCGCGGATGGTCGGTCGGCATGTTGAAGGTCCACATATATTCCTCGACCTTCACGCCGTGGCTCTTGGCCGGCACCAGGAAGCAGGTGATGCCGCGGGCATCGCCGTCATTGCCCGACGTGCGCGCGAACAGCGCGCAATGCGTGGCGACGTGCATGCCGGTCGTCCACATCTTCTCGCCGTTGATGATCCAGCCCTTGACGTTGTCTCTGACGACAGGCACCGCCCGCGTTTCCATGTGGGTCGCGTCGGAGCCGTGATGCGGCTCGGTGAGGCCAAAGGTGATGCGATACTTGCCCTTGATCGAGCCGTCGATCATCGCCTTCTGATCGTCGCGGCCGTAGCGGTCGAGCATGGTGACGACAGGAAAATTGCCGACGATCGAGTGCTCGTTCTGGAGGTCGTTGTGCAGGCCGAGGCCCTTCGCCGCAAAATGCTCGCGGATCACGGCCATCCAGAGATTGGAGCCGTCCTTGCCGCCATATTGCTTGGGCACCGGGAAGCGCAAATGACCGGCGGCATCTGCGAGATCCTTTGCCTTGCGCAGCAGCGCTTCCCATTCATGCCGCGGCAGGCCGCCATTCTCGAAATCGGTGCGCGCCCATTCGCGGCGGTGATCGAAGAAGCGAATGTTGTCGTCGGCCTGTTCCAGCGGCTTGATCTCGCGCTCGATGAAACGATCGAGCTCTCCGAGATAGGCGACGAGATCGACAGGCAATGAGAAATCCACGGTGCTCTCCCGGGCTGATTTTATCGTTTTGCGTTAAGGCGCTAGGCGCGTTTCTGCTTCACACGATTAAGGTGAGAAGAGCGCGCGCAAGTCAAGCGAGCCCAGGCGCGTGAGAAGCGCAAGGCGCACCCCCGCAATTCGATGGTGTTGTGACGCTGACGCGCGGTAGTATGACGCCAATATTCCTTTACGAGAAAATGCGGGAGCGCACGATGGAGCTGAAATTCTCAAAGGTGGAACGCAAGGGACCGGTCACGATCATCACGCTGTCGCGACCTGAGGTCTACAACGCGCTGCACATCGATGCGCATTTCGAACTCAACAAGGTTTTTGACGATTTCGCCGCCGACCCCGAGCAGTGGGTCGCGGTCGTCACCGGCGCCGGCGACAAGGCGTTCTGCGCCGGCAACGATTTGAAGTGGCAGGCCGCGGGCGGCAAGCGTGGCTGGGACAAGGGAGGCTTTGCCGGCCTTACCTCTCGCTTCGACTGTGACAAGCCGATCATCGCCGCGGTCAATGGCGTCGCCATGGGCGGCGGCTTCGAAATAGCGCTGGCCTGCGACCTCATCATCGCCTCGGAGAACGCAACCTTCGCCCTGCCCGAGCCGCGCGTCGGCCTTGCCGCACTTGCCGGCGGCCTGCACCGCTTGCCGCGCCAGATCGGCCTGAAGCGCGCCATGGGCATGATCCTCACCGCGCGCCATGTCAGCGCCAAGGAAGGCCATGAGCTCGGCTTCGTCAACGAGGTGGTCCCGCAGGGCGAGGCACTCGCCGGCGCGCTGCGCTGGGCGGAGATGATTACCAAGAACTCGCCGATGTCGATCCGCGCTTCGAAGCAAACCATCCGGAAGGGGCTTGCGGTATCGCTGGAGCAAGCGATCGAGGAGCAGCGCGAATATCCGGCCGTGAAGGCGATGGTGGCCTCGCAGGATTACATCGAAGGCCCGAAGGCGTTTTCGGAGAAGCGGCCACCGAAGTGGGTGGGGAGATAGGCGGTCTCACCGCCGTAACCTGAGTGCGTCCAACATCACCGGTGTCATGCCCCGGCTTGACCGGGGCATCCAGTACGCCGCGCCTTCTCCGTATCTCACTGCGGCCTCTGGAATACTGGATCGCCCGCTTTCGCGGGCGATGACAGCTGAGAATATGGCGCCGCCTAGCCGCCTCGCGATAGCTCTCGCTTGTAAGACGCGTAATTCGGCTGATCGACCGCAAGCTTGTCCATCGTGGTCGCCCACAGATGCTCGGCCAGCCCCGGCGTTGCGAGATCGACCTCGCCCCTGGCGATACGCTCCGCGAGAGCGCGGTTCAGCTCCGTCACCGAGCCCTCGACACCGAGCAGCGCACGCAGCCGTTCCACTTCCCTCGCATCACTGCCCTCCTCCTGTGTCAGTTGCCGCGTGACAAGATCGAGGATGTTGATCGCCACCCGCAGCTTGAACGCCTGATGGCCCGAGATCAGCGGCGTGATGTCGCTGCGGAGGAAATCGGCGACCGCCTTGGTCAGCTCGATCGGGGTCGGTTCGTCCTGCATTGCCTATCCTCCCCGCGGCGCGAGCAGCCGTAAGAGATCGATCTCGGTCTCGGATGCACGGCGCCCGATCATGGCGCGCTCCATGGAATGGTCCGGCCCCTCGCGGAAGCGCTGCATCATGCCGCCGCACATGATGCCCCAGCGTAGCGTCCCCATCACTTCCCAGAACTTGACGCGCGCTGCATCGACCTTGCGGCCGGCAGCCTCGTAGCCGGCAAAGAGCTCTTCGCGTGAGCCAAAGCCGCCGACGGGCTTGTCGATCTCGCCAAAGCGCCAGGAGTTCACGCAGACCCAGCCGAGATCCTCCATGGGATCGCCGAGATGAGCGAGCTCCCAGTCCAGCACGGCACGGACGCCGTCGGCGCCGATGATGAGATTGCCGTTGCGGAAATCGCCGTGCACCAGCGTCACTTCAGTCGATGGGCCGGGATCATGGTCGCGCAGCCAGCGCAGTGCAAGCTCGAACACGGGCTTTGGCCAGTTCAGGCTGCGATAGTCGCGATCGAACTCGGAGATCTCCTGCGTCGCCGACCTGCTGCGCAGCTCGGGCAGCTTGTCCTGCGGCAGTTGGTGCAGGCCCGCAAGCACGCCGCCGATCTGCCGCGCGAGCAGTGGCCGCGCTGCGGCGAATTCGTCATCGCGAAGAATCTTGCGGGCGATGGTCTCGCCCTCGACCCGCTGCATGATGAAGCCGGTGCCGAGATCGTCATCCGGCGTCAACACATGCATCACGCGCGGCGACGGCACGCCAGCCTCGAAGGCTAGTTGCATCAGCTGCGCTTCGGCCGCGAGCCCCGCGGCCCGCGTCGGCGCCGCGCCATAGCCCTTCGGCGAGCGGCGCAGAATTGCACCGATCGGGCCGTCGGGATGCGTGATATCGAAACGCCAGGTCTCCTGGCTGGCACCACCGGACAGTTTTGCCGCGCCGGTGACGCCGGTCGCACCTCGACACCAGCGCTGAACGCTGCGGGAAAGCTCCGTCTCGATCATTTGCCTTTGAACTGCGCGGGCCGCTTCTCCAGGAACGCGCCGACGCCCTCGCGGAAATCCTGCGTATCGCCGGCGCGGAGCTGGCACTGGAATTCGAGATTGAGCTGCTCCTCGAAGGAGTTTTCCGGGCTGTCCCAATAGAGCTTGCGGATCAGCGACAGTGCGACCGTCGGGCCGCTGGCAAGCTCGCGTGCGAGCTTCATCGCCTCTTCCATCAGCACGCCGTCATCATAGACGCGATTGACGAGGCCCCATTCCAGCGCCTTCTCGGCCGGGAGCCGCTCGCCCATCAACGACAACTCGATCGAGCGCGCCTTGCCGATCAGACGCGGCAACAGCCAGGTCGAGCCACAATCCGGCACGAGGCCGATGCGCCGGAAGGCTTGCAGGAAATAGGAGGAACGCGCGCACAAGATCATGTCGCCGAGCAGCGCAAAGCTCATGCCGGCACCCGCGGCCGGGCCGTTGACCGCGGTGACGATCGGACAATGCAGATTGCGGATACGGCGCAGGAACGGATGAAAGCCGGTCTCCAGCGTCAGGCCGGCCTTGGTCTTCTTCGACTGGTTGTTGCGGCCCTGCAGATTCGCACCCGTGCAGAACGCTCGGCCTGCGCCGGTCAGCACGACACAGCGCACCTCGTCCTTCTTCTCCTCGATCGCGTCGAGCGCCTCGGAAAGACCGCCCAGCATATCCACAGAGACCGCGTTCATCACCTCCTGATGGTCGAGCTTGAGGATCGCGACCGAGCCATCGAATTCGAGCGTGACGTGTTTGAACTGCATCGTTTCCTCGTCAGTTGCGGCCGGCGTCAGTTTCGCAGACCGGAATTAGCATTGCCGGGGCGCATATTTGATTTTTGGCGCGGTCTTGTCCATGGTGATCGCAGCATAGCAAGCAATCTTGCGCGCAGCGGCTGATGCGCCGCATACCCAAGACGTCTTGCCAAAAACAGGAAACGCGCCATGAATCTTTTCGACCTCACTGGCCGCGTCGCCGTGATCACCGGCGGCAATGGCGGCATCGGGCTCGGCATCGCGCAGGCGCTCGCGGGCCAGGGCTGCAACGTCTCGATCTGGGGCCGCAATGCTGACAAGAACAAGGCCGCTGCCGCGAGCATGGCAGGACTGTCGGGCAAGGTCGACAGCCGCGTCTGCGACGTCACGGATGCCGCGTCAGTCAATGCCGCGATGAAGGCGACGCTCGACACGTTTGGCCGGGTCGACGGCTGCTTCGCCAACGCCGGCATCGGCGGCGGTGGCCGCAGGTCATTCATCGAACGAACCGAAGAGGAATGGCGCACGATGTTTGCGACCAATCTCGACGGCGTGTTCCACGCCTTCCAGGCGGCCGCGAAGCACATGACCGATCGCGCCAATGCGGGCGATCCCTTCGGCCGGCTGGTCGCCACCTCGAGCCTCGCCTCGATCTTCGGCACCGCGCGCAACGAACATTATGCCGCGACGAAAGCCGCCATCAACGCGCTGGTGCGCGCGCTCGGCGTCGAGCTCGCCCGCCACGGCGTCACCGCGAATGCGATCCTGCCCGGCTGGATCAAGAGCGACATGACGGCGGGCATCATGGCCAACGAAAAATTCGTCGCCAACGTGATGCCGCGGATTCCGATGCGGCGATTCGGCGAGGCCAGCGATTTCGGCGGCATCGCCGTGTATCTGATGAGCAAGGCGTCGTCGTATCACACCGCGGATACGTTCGTGATCGACGGCGGCTATACGGCGTTTTGAGATCCCCCCCCCCCCCCCCCCCCCCCCCCCCGCAATCCGGGACTTCCAAAAAGCAAGCAAGACCCGGATTGCGCGGCGCTCCATCCGGGCTACAACTCTGAGGGGAATGGGCAAATGTTCTCGCACATCATGATCGGCACCAACGACCTCGACAAGGCCAAGGCGTTCTACGACAACCTGCTCAGCACGCTCGAGGTACGCCCGGCCAAGGTCGACGGCCATCGCATCTTCTACTTCACCAAGACTGGTGTGTTCTCGGTGACCAAGCCGATCAACGGCGAGCCGGCGACCTGCGCGAACGGCGGCACCATCGGCTTTGCCGCCAACTCACCCGAGCAGGTCGACAAGTGGCACGCCGCCGGTGTCGCCGCTGGCGGAACGCCGATCGAGAATCCACCCGGCATCCGCGAGGGCGCGGGGAACAAGCTCTATCTCGCCTATTTGCGCGACCTCGACGGCAACAAGATCTGCGCGATGCATCGGATGCCGAGCTGAGGCGTGCCGTACTCTGCTCGTCATTGCGAGGAGCACTTGCGACGAAGCAATCCAGACTGCCGCCGCGGTAAGATTCTGGATTGCTTCGCTGCGCTCGCAATGACGGGATCCTGGGCGCCGGTCCGTGCTCTATCCACGTCACGTCCCTGCCGTCATTCAAACAACATTTCAAACGTCCCGCGAAATTCCATCGCATGGCATGGCTCGCGCGGAAAAATACCCGCTCGCACTTTCGCTGCGCTGCGACTATTCTCCCGGCCAACACGATCTCAGCGCCTCCGGGAGGAACAATGACAAAGCACACCTACATTCCCCGCACCACCAACTATGCGCTCAACCCGGGCGATGAGCTCAATGACCTCAGGATGTCCGATCAGGTCCGGCCGCTCTACGATCACGTCAAGAAGTTCATCCGCGAGACGGTCGAGCCGATGTCGATCGAGTTCGCCAAGGCCGGCGAAGGCAAAGAGGATCGCTGGAGTTTTACGCCGAAGCAGCTCGAGGTGCTCGAGGCCGCCAAGAACAAGGCCAAGAAGGAAGGCCTCTGGAATTTCTTCCTGCCCGATGACGAGACCGGCCAGGGCCTGAAGAATCTCGACTACGCCTATATCGCCGCCGAGCTCGGCAAGAGCCCGCTCGCGTCCGAGACCATGAATTGCTCGGCGCCCGACACCGGCAATATGGAAGTGCTGGAGCGCGTCGGCACCAAGGAGCAGAAGGAGAAGTGGCTGAAGCCGCTGCTCAATGGCGAAATCCGCTCCGCCTATGTCATGACCGAGCCGAATGTTGCTTCCTCCGACGCCAAGAACATCTCGACGACCGCAAAGCTCGTCGGCGATGAATGGGTGATCAACGGCGAGAAGTATTATATCTCCGGCCTCGGCGACCCCCGCTGCAAGATCCTGATCGTGATGGTGAAGACCAATCCGGATGCAGCGCCGAGCAAGCAGCAGTCACAGATCCTGGTGCCGCGCGACACGCCCGGCGTCGAGGTGCTCGGGCCCATGTACGTGTTCGGGCAGGACCACGCGCCGCGCGGCCACATGCACATGCGCTTCAACAATGTGCGCGTGCCGAAAGAGAACATGCTGCTCGGCGAAGGCCGCGGCTTCGAGATCTCGCAGCTTCGCCTCGGGCCGGGCCGCATCCATCACTGCATGCGCACCATCGGCAAGGCCGAGAAGGCGCTCGATCTCATGGTGCAGCGGGGCCTCACCCGCGAAGCCTTCGGCAAGAAGATCGCCCATCTCGGCGGCAACATGCAGATCATCGCGCAGGCGCGCTGCGAGATCGAGGCGATGCGGCTGATGGTGCTGAAGGCCGCCAAGGCGATGGACGTGCTCGGCAACAAGGAGGCCCGTGTCTGGGTCTCCATGGTCAAGGCCATGGTGCCCGAGCGCGCCTGCAAGATCATCGATCAGGCAATCCAGATGCATGGCGCCACCGGCATCTCGCACTGGACCCCGCTCGCCGAGATGTACCAGGACGTCCGCCACCTGCGCTTCGCCGATGGTCCGGACGAGGTGCACTGGATGGTGGTCGGACGGCATGAGTTGAGCATGGCGTAGGTTGATTGTTTCCCCGCTTCGCGCTTGGGAAAGAGGGGAAGAATCTCATCGGGGCCACCATGGATTATGCCGCCAGCGACCTGACGCCACGCGAGTGCTACAAGGTGCTGACCTCCTTCATCCTGCCGCGGCCGATCGCGTGGGTGACCTCGGTCGGACCCACCGGCGTCGTCAACGCAGCCCCGTTCAGTTTCTTCAACGCCTTCTGCGAGGATCCGCCGCTGTGCATGTTTGCGGCGAACCGCAAGCCGAACGGCCAGGACAAAGACACCTTCCGCAACATCCAGAAGACCGGCGAGTTCGTGGTGAACATCGCCGACGAGCCGCTCGCCAGGGCCATGCACGAGAGCAGCGGCGACTTCCCGCCCGAGGTCGGCGAGCCCGACTATCTCGGCTTGAAACTTGCGCCCTCAAGCAAGATTGCCGTACCGCGGCTGGCCGATACGCCCTGGGCGATGGAATGCAAGCTCTGGAAGATGATCGACGTCAATGACGATCGCCGCCTGATCTTGGGTGAAGGCATCCACTTCCACATCCGCGACGAGCTCTGGGACGACAAGGCGATGCGGGTGCATATGGACCGCTATCACCCGATCGGCCGCATGTTCGCCGACCGCTATTGTCGCACCGACGACCGCGTGGTGTTTCCGGCGGCTGAAGGTACGAAGGGAAAATAGCTGACACAGGGGGCGAGACGATGCCGGAACCCTTTCACGACAACGAGGAGCGCAGCCGGTTCGAGCTCGATGTCGACGGGCTCGCTGCCTTCGTCACCTACCGCAAGAGTGACGGCGCGATCACGCTGGCGCACACCGAGGTGCCGCCCGAGCTCGGCGGCCGCGGCGTCGGCTCCAGGCTCGGCCGCGCCACGCTTGAGGCGGTGCGTGCACAGGGACGCAAGCTGTCCGTCGAATGCGACTTCATCCGCAATTTCATGAGCAAGAATCCTGGCTACAACGATCTTCTTGCCGAGGGCGAGGACGCGCATGAGCAGCCGGTCGCAAGCTACCGTGCTGGTTGTTTCTGCGGCGCCGTTGAGGTCGAGGTTACGGGCAAGCCGGTCTTCGCCGGCTATTGCCACTGCGCCGATTGCCAGGCCTGGTCGGCCGCACCGATCAATGCCTTCAGCCTTTGGAAGTCGGACAGCGTCCGCATCACCACAGGAGAAGCGGAGCTCGGGACCTTCAACAGGACCGAGCATTCCTATCGTAAATTCTGCAGGCGCTGCGGCGGCCATGTCATGACCGAGCACCCGCGCATGCGGCTGATCGACGTCTATGCCAATCTCTTGAAGGGCTACCAGCACCAGCCAACCCTGCATGCGAACTACGCGAGCAAGATGGTATCGGTGAGGGATGGCCTGCCGAAATACGCCGATCTGCCGGCGGAGCTGGGTGGATCCGGGGAGATGTTACCGGATTGATGGTGCATCCTCGCCCCGCTTGCGGGGCGAGGCAAAGGACGAGATCTGCTACGTCGCGGGCGCGACCTTGTCCTGCGTCTTGGTCTCGAAATCGGATGCGTCGTGGCGCTCGTGGAGCTGGCTGGCGGGATCGCCGGAGACGCGGTTGACCATGCGGCCGCGCTTCACGGCCGGGCGCTGCGCGATCTGATCGGTCCAGCGCTGCACGTTCTTGTAGTCCTGCACGGACAGGAACTCGCCGGCGCCATAGACCAGCCCCTTGGCGAGCGCCCCGTACCAGGGCCACACGGCCATGTCCGCGATCGTATACTCCTTGCCCGCGAGATATTCGTTGTCGGCAAGGCGCCGGTCGAGCACGTCGAGCTGGCGCTTGACCTCCATCGCGAAGCGATCGATCGCGTACTCGATCTTGAACGGCGCGTAGGCGTAGAAATGGCCAAAGCCGCCGCCGAGATACGGCGCGCTGCCCATCTGCCAGAACAGCCAGGACATCGCCTCGGTGCGGGCCTTGATATCCTTGGGCAGGAAGGCGCCGAACTTCTCGGCGAGGTAGAACAGGATCGAGCCGGACTCGAAGATGCGGATCGGCTCGGGGCCGGAGCGGTCCATCAGCGCCGGAATTTTCGAATTCGGATTGATCTCGACGAAGCCGCTGCCGAACTGGTCGCCATTTCCGATCTTGATGAGCCAGGCATCGTATTCGGCGCCCTTGTGGCCGAGTGCCAGGAGCTCCTCCAGCATCACCGTGACCTTCACCCCGTTCGGCGTCGCCAGGGAGTAGAGCTGGAAGGGATGCTTGCCGACCGGCAACTCCTTGTCGTGGGTGGGGCCAGCGATCGGCCGGTTGATGCTGGCGAATTGGCCGCCATTCTCCTTGTTCCAGGTCCAGACTTTCGGCGGCACGTAAGGGGTATCGGTCATGCGGGTGCTCCGGCGGAAAGATGCGCCTGCATTAATTAGCCCGCGAACGGCCGATGGCAAGCCCCACCGGCTCTGCGCCCCACGCGGGCCTCAGGCCGGCGTCATGCAGTCTGGCTGTCGCCAGCCTGCGCCCCTGATGATCTGGCCCACACGGCCGACATCTTCCGGATCAGAATGGTTCGTCCACGACGCAACGCCTGCGCGCAAGATGCTTGCCCGAATCCGGCGTGGCATCATCCGCAACGAAGGGCTGGCGTCGAGCGGCCCCCGCAGGGCAAAACGAAGAGCAACGCCAAAGCCGCCGGGAGAAGACCATGAAATCGCCGATCTGCGACATGCTGGGGATCGAGTTCCCGCTGCTCGCCTTCAGCCATTGCCGCGACGTCGTTGCCGCGGTCAGCCGCGCCGGCGGCTTCGGCGTGCTGGGCGCCACTGTGCATACGCCCGATACGCTCGAACGCGAGCTGAAATGGATCGACGATCACGTCGACGGCAAACCCTATGGCATCGACGTGCTGATCCCGGAAAACATCTCCACCGCAGGCGAGAAGCACGTCACCTGGAAGAGCCTGGAAGCGCGCGTGCCGCAGCAGCACCGCGCCTACACGCGCGACCTCCTGAAGAAATACGATATCGAGCTGACGACATCAGAGGTGGACGGCGACCGGCCGCAACCCTTCGATGCCGAGACCGCGCTAGAGCTGTTAAAAGTCTCCTTCAATCATCCGATACGGTTGATCGCGAATGCGCTCGGCGTGCCCCCGAAGGCGATGATCGAGATGGGCAGGAAGCATAACGTGCCGGTTGCCGCCCTCGTCGGCGCCAAGGAGCACGCGCTGCGCCAGGTCGCGGCCGGTGTCGATATCCTCGTCGTGCAAGGCACCGAGGCCGGTGGCCATTGCGGCGAGGTTTCGACCATGGTGCTGGTGCCCGAAGTGATCAAAGCGATCAAGGAGATCCGCGACGTGCCGGTGCTTGCGGCCGGCGGCATCATGACCGGCAGGCAGATGGCGGCCTGCATGGCGATGGGCGCGGCTGGCGCGTGGACCGGCTCGGTGTGGCTGGCGACGGTCGAGTCCGAGACCAGCGAGATCTTTCGCGAGAAGATGATCGCGGCCTCGTCGCGCGATGCGATCCGCTCGAAGGGCCGCACCGGCAAGCCGGCGCGGCAGCTTCGCTCGGTCTGGACCGATGCCTGGGACCGCGCACCCGAAAGCCCGGGCGCCCTGCCGATGCCGCTTCAGAGCATCATCAGCCGCGACGCCTTCAACGCCATCGACCGTGCCGCCGCGGCCGGCAACGCCAAGGCGCGCGACCTTGTCAGCTACTTCGTCGGCCAGGGCGTCGGATTGATCGACAGCGTGAAGTCCGCGGGCGCCGTGGTGCAGGAATTCAAGGAAGAGTTCGCCGAAGCCGTCGAGCACATGAATGCGCTGGTGGCGGAGTAGCATGTTGTGTGTGGCCCATCCTTCGAGGCTCGCCAAGCGCCGCAAGCGTCGCTCGGCTCGCACCTCAAGATGACGCTTCCTCCGTAGCCGTCACCCCCGCGCAATGGCGAAGCCATTGTCGCTGGAGGTGGCCGCTACTTCAGCGGCCCTCGAAGGGCGATGGCGTGCCCAAGATCTGAAACGTGAAGCAAGAAGAAATGACCAACATCCCCGAAGACCGCATCCCCGTCATCGTCGGCATCGGCGAGATCGTCGACCGCCCCAAGGAGATCACCGAAGGCCTCGAACCGCTCGACCTGCTCGAACAGGCCTTGCGGCGCGCAGAAGCTGACGCCGGCGCAAAGCTGCTGGGCGAGGTGCAGTCGCTCGACGTGGTCAACTTCCTGAGCTGGCGCTATCGCGATCCCGAGAAGCTGCTGGCGCAACGCCTCGGCGTCTCGCCGGCGCATTGCTATTACGGCCCAGTCGGCGGCGAGAGCCCGATCCGCTACATCCACGAGGCGGCAAAGCGCATCGCGCGCGGTGAGTGCACCGTGGCTGCCGTCTGCGGCGCCGAAGCGCAATCAACGGCGACGAAAGCCGATCGCGCCGGCGTCAAGCTGCCATGGACGCCGTTCGCCCATGATGTCGCGGAGCCCAAGCGCGGCGCGGCGTTCCAGAAGCCGCTCGCCATCAAGCTCGGCGTGTTTCGACCCGTGACGGTCTATCCATTCTACGAAGCCGCCTCCTCCGCGCATTGGGGCCAGACGCCGCGCGAAGCGCTGGCGGAATCGGGAACGCTGTGGTCACGCTATTCGGAAACCGCCGCGCAAAATCCCAATGCCTGGCTGAAGCGGCGCTATGCCGCTGAAGAGATCACGACGCCGACGGCCGACAACCGGCTCATCGCCTGGCCCTACAACAAGCTGATGGTGGCCAATCCCAGCGTCAACATGGGCGGCGCACTGCTGCTCACCAGCCTCGCCAAGGCGCGCGCGCTCGGCATCGCGGAAGAGAAGCTGGTCTATCCGCTCGGCGGCGCATCAGCCGAGGAACCGCCCGACTATCTCGTGCGCGACCAGTTTTTCGAGAGCCACCCACAGAACGCCGTGCTGAGGGCCGTGATGGATCTTGCAGGCGGAGACGGCAGAAAGTTCGATGCGATCGAACTCTATAGCTGCTTTCCATGCGTGCCGAAGATGGCGCGGCGGACGCTCGGCCTTTCCGCCGACGTGCAGCCCACCGTGAACGGCGGCCTCACCTTCTTCGGCGCACCGCTCAACACTTACATGACGCATGCAGCCTGCGCGATGGTGCGTCGGATCCGCGGCGGCGCCAAGCTCGGCCTGCTCTACGGCCAGGGCGGCTTCGTCACCAAACATCACGGGCTGGTCGTGGCGAAGGCGCCGCCGCGCGATGCGCTCGCGCAGGAGACGAGTGTGCAAGCAGCAGCGGATCGCAACAAGCGTGCGGTGCCGGAGTTCATCACGGAGGCCTCGGGCAAGGGTAAGGTCGAGAGCTTTACGGTGCTCTATGGCCGCGGCGGAGATGTGGAGCACGGCGTGGTGATGCTGCAGACGGAAGATGGCCAGCGCACGCTGGCGCGGATTCCGGCGAACGACAGCACGACGCTGGCGCACCTGTTGAACATGGACTACACGCCGGTGGGCTCACTGGGTGAGACCACGATGGCCGCCGACGGCGTGCCGGAGTGGCGCGTGGCGTGATCCCGTAGGGTGGGCAAAGCGAAGCGTGCCCACGTCTTGCCTATTTGACGAAAACACGTGGGCACGGCGCAAGAGCGCCTTTGCCCACCCTACAAGACCGAACCTAGCCCTTCGGCGGCTGCTTCTCCGACGCAGTCGCTGGCTTGCCGCCTGCGCCGACGACGCGCACCTGGTCGCCGTCAGACAGACCGTCCGGCGGCGCGGTGATGACGCGGTCATCAGGCGCGATACCGGACGCGAGCTCGATCTCCTTGCCGAGATCGCGGGCGATGGTCACGGTCTTGAACTGCACCTTGTCGTCGGCGCCGACGGTCGCGACGCGCAGGCCGCTCCCGTTGAATATCAGGGCGCTGGCGGGAATGCTGAGCGGCGCGGACTCGCGCTGCAGGCTCAACTTCACGCTGGCATAGCCGCCAGGCATCAGCTCGCCGCTGGAGTTGTCGAGACCGAGCTGCATGCGCGTGGTGCCCGAGGCGACATCGACGGCCTGCGAGGACGCTTCCACCGTGGCCTGAAAAGTCCGGTTCGGATATTCCGGCAGCGCAATCGTGGCCTTGGCGCCGATCTTGATCGCCGGAACGTAGTTCTGGGGAACGTTGACGTAGACGCGCAGCTTGGTGATGTCGGAGACCACGAACATCGCCGGCCCCGAGCCGCCGCCGGCATTGATCAGCGCACCGACATCGGTGTCGCGCGAGGTCACCACCCCGTCGAACGGCACCGTGATCTTCTTGTAGCCGGCGAGCGCCTCGAGCCGCTCGACATTGGCCTGGCCGGACTTGACCGCCGCGTTCTTGTTGGAGAGGTCTGCGGTGCGCTCGTCGATCTCCTGCGCCGAGACGAAGTTGGAGGCGACCAGCGTCTTGCGCCGATTGAGCGTGGCCTCGGACAGTCTGGCGCTGGCCTGCTGGCTGGCGAGGTCGGCGCGGGCCTGCAACAGCTGCTGGTCGAGATCGGGCGCCTCGATCTCGGCGATCACCTGCCCTGCCTTGACGCGGGCCCCGATATCAACGCTCCAGCTTTTGAGATAGCCGGAGACGCGCGCGAAGATCGGCGCACGATAATAGGCTTCGAGCCGGCCCGGTAGGTCGATGGTAGAACTGAGCGCCTTGGCGTTGGGCAGCGTCACCGCCACGCTGGAAATGGCCTGGTCGTCGGTCCATTCCTTCAGCTTGGAGCCCTGGTCCTCCCGGGCACGGATGCCGGTGCCTACCACGAGGCCAGCCGCAATCAGCGCCACCACGCCGAAAATGCCCAGTTTCCGGTGCGACACCGGGGAGCGGGGTTCAGTGGGCGACATGCGGGGTCTCCAAAGGGGCGGCGGCTTTGGCGCCTTGTTTCTTGTGTACCATACTGAACACCACGGGAACAAACATCAGCGTGGCGAAAGTTGCAAAGATCAGGCCGCCGATCACGGCGCGGCCAAGCGGCGCGTTCTGCTCGCCACCCTCGCCGAGCCCCAATGCCATCGGCGCCATGCCGATGATCATGGCGAGCGCGGTCATCAGCACCGGACGGAACCGGACGAAGCCGGCTTCCAGCGCGGCCGCGATGGGATCGCCGAGCTCCTCATAGCGCTCACGTGCAAAGGAGATCACCAGCACGCTGTTCGCAGTGGCGACGCCCATGCACATGATGGCGCCGGTCAGGGCCGGTACGGAGAGCGTCGTCTGGGTCGTGAACAGCATCCAGACGATGCCAGCAAGCGCGGCCGGCAGCGCCGTGATGATCACGAACGGATCGGACCAGGACTGGAAGTTCACGACGATCAGGAAGTAGATCAGCACGACGGCGCCGAGCAGGCCGAAGAGAAGACCCGTGAAGGCACTGTTCATGGTCTGCACCTGGCCGAGCAGCACCACGGAGGAGCCCTTCGGCACCTCCTTGGCGGTGTCGGCGATCAGCTGGCGGATGTCATTGGAGACGGCCCCGAGATCGCGGCCCGACGTTGTCGCAAATATTTGCACCATCGACTGGATGTCGTATTGCGACACCACCGCGCTCGAGGTCGAGCGTTTGATGTCGGCAATGCCGCCCAGGATCGGCGACTGCGAATTGCCGGCCGCCGTGATCGGCAGCGTCTGCAGCGCGCTGAGCGAGTCGATCTGGTATTGCGGCGTCTGCATCACGATCGAATAGGACACGCCGTTATCAGGGTTGAGATAGTAGGTCGGCGCGACCTGCGAGGAGCCGGCAAGATTGACCACGAGACTGTTGGTGACGTCGCGCTCGGTCAGACCGACATATTGCGCGCGGGTGCGATCGACATCGATGTTGAATGTGGGATTGCTCGGCGATTGCTGAATGCGCGCATCGGCAACGCCGGTGATCCGGCGCACCTTGGCCAGCAGTTTGTTGGCATAGGCGAAGTTGGCTTCGAGATTGGCGCCGCGGACTTGCAGGTCGATCGGCGCCGGGGCGCCGAAATTCAGGATCTGGCTGACGATGTCTGCGGGGAGGAACGCGAAGCTGACGCCCGGAAACAGCCGCGGCAATTGCTCGCGCAGAACCTTCACATGCTGTTCGGTCGGCTTGTGGCCTTCCCTGAGCTTGATCTGGATGTCGCCGTCCTGCGGACCGATCAAGCCGGTGTTGTTGTAGGTCATGTTGATGCCGGAGATCGGCATGCCGATGTTGTCGGTCATGGTCTCGATCTCGCCCGGGATCAGCTTGCGGACGGCCCTTTGCACGTCGGCGAGCTGGTTGGCGGTCTCCTCGACGCGGGTGCCGACCTGGGTGCGGACATGCATCAGGATGTTGCCCGCGTCCACCGCGGGGAAGAAGTTGCGGCCCAGGAACGGCACCAGCGCGAAGGACGCGCCGACCGCGCAGAGAAAGCCGATCACGAACACCGCGCGGTGCGCCAGCGCCAGGCCCAGCAGCCCGCGGTAACCGCCGCGGATGCGTTCGAAACGGGCCTCAAAACCGCGCTGGAACCAGACGAGGGGATTGCGCGACTTCGGCGGCTCACCCTCGTGATGGACATGCGCCTGCAGCAGATAGTTCGCCATGGTCGGCACCAGCGTGCGCGACAGGATGAACGACCAGATCATCGCGAACATCACCGCTTCGGCCATCGGCACGAACAGGAAGCGCGCGACGCCGGAGAGGAAGAACATCGGCACGAACACGATGCAGATACAGAGCAGCGAGACGAAGGCCGGCGTCACGATCTGGTTGGCGCCGTCGAGGATCGACTGTTCGACCGGCTTGCCCTGTTCGAGATGGTAGTTGATGTTCTCGATAGTGACCGTGGCGTCGTCGACGAGGATGCCGACCGCGAGCGCAAGGCCGCCGAGCGTCATGATGTTCAGCGTCTCGCCGATCGCCGACAGCATGATGATGGCACCGAGCACCGAGAGCGGAATCGAGATCGCGATGATGATGGTCGAGCGCCAGCTGCCGAGGAACAAGAGGATCATGACGCTGGTGAGCAGCGCGGCGATCACGCCCTCGAACGCGACGCCTTTGATCGCGCCGCGGACGAACACCGACTGGTCGCCAATGAAGCCGATCTTCAAGGCATCCGGCAGCTGATCCTTGACGTCGATCACCTTCTGCTTGATGCCGGCGATGATATCGAGCGTCGATGTCGCTCCCGCCTTCAGCACCATCATCAGCACCGAGCGGTTGCCGTCGACATGGACGATGTTGGTCTGCGGCGGATTGCCGTCGCGCACGGACGCGACGTCGCGGACATAGACCATCGCGCCGTTGACGGCCCTGATCGGCAGGTTGCCGAGCTCGTCGATCTTGAGCGGCGAGTTGTTGAGCTGGATGTTGTACTCGAAGGTCCCGATCTTCTGGGTACCGACCGGCGTGATCAGGTTTTGCGCAGCGAGCGCATTGGCGACGTCCTGGCCTGATAGCCCGCGCGCCTGGAGCGCGGTCGGGTCGAGGTCGATCGTAACCTGGCGCTGCTTGCCGCCGAACGGATACGGGATCGCGGCGCCCGGCACGGTGACGAGCGGGGTGCGGAGCTGGTTGATGCCGATGTCGGCGAGGTTCTGCTCGGTCAATCCGTCGCCAGACAGCGCCACCTGAATGATCGGCACGGTCGAGGCGGAGTAGTTCAGGATCAAGGGCGGCGTCGCGCCCGGCGGCATCTGCTTGATCAGTGTCTGCGAGATCGCGGTGACCTGCGCGTTGGCGGTGCGGATGTCGACATTGGGCTGGAAGAAGATCTTGATGATGCCAAAGCCGTTATAAGAGTTGGCCGTGATGTGCTCGATGTCGTTGACGGTCGTCGTCAGCGCCCGTTGGAACGGCGTGGTGATACGGCCCGACATCTGGTCGGGCGGCAGTCCGGTGTACTGCCAGACCACGCCGATCACGGGGATGCGAATGTCCGGAAAGATGTCGGTCGGCGTCCGCAGCGCTGCCAGCGATCCGATGATCAGAAGCAGGAGCGCCAGCACGACAAACGTGTAGGGCCGGCTCAGGGCAATACGGACCAGAGCAATCATTCGTCAGGCAATTCCAAATACTGGGGCGGGGAACACGCCCCCACGGTTCCTATCGTCGCTTTACCCGAACCCCGCAGAAATGGCCAACGACAGGCTCTCACACGCGGTCACTTCCCTGCTATCGCACTGCGAAATCGCATTCCAGATATGCAGCGGCGCCCGGAAGATCGCAGAGAAGGCTTTCATGCACGTAAAAAAGCGGCGCCCCGAGAGGCGCCGCTTTCAGAACTTGCTTCGCCTTTGGGCTTAGGCTGCGCGGACGTTGGTCAGGAACTTGCTGACCTCGGTCTTCAGCCGGCTCGAGTCATTGGACAGCATCTGCGCGGCCGAGAGCACTTGCGACGATGCCGTGCCGGTCTCGGTCGCCCCCTGCTGCACGTCGGTGATGTTGGAGGAGACCTGCTGGGTGCCCTGGGCCGCCTGCTGCACGTTGCGGGCGATTTCCTGAGTCGCAGCGCCCTGCTCTTCCACGGCGGCCGCGATGGCCGAGGAGATCTCCGAGAGACGCTCGATGGTCGAGGAGATCTCCTTGATCGCGCCGACCGAGTCGTTGGTCGCCGCCTGGATGCCGGAAATCTGCTGGCCGATCTCGCCGGTCGCCTTGGCGGTCTGCTCAGCCAGCGCCTTCACCTCGGAGGCAACGACCGCGAAGCCGCGGCCGGCTTCACCGGCGCGCGCCGCCTCGATGGTGGCGTTCAGCGCCAGGAGGTTAGTCTGGCCAGCGATGGTGTTGATCAGCTCGACGACATCGCCGATGCGCGAGGCAGCCTTGGAGAGTTCGCTGACGCGCTCGGTGGTGGCACGGGCCTGGCCGACGGCGTCGCCCGCCATTCGCGCCGATTCCTGCACCTGGCGGCCGATCTCGCCAACCGATGAAGCCATCTCTTCAGTTGCGGAAGCGACCGACTGGACGTTGGTGGAGGCTTCTTCCGACGCCGCGGCGACCGTGGTCGCCATCCGCTGCGAGCGGTCGGCGGTTGAGGTCAGCGTCGAGGCGGAAGCCTCCAGCTGGCTCGAGGCCGACGATACGGTCTGGACGATTTCGCCGATCATCGTCTCGAATTCGCGGGTGATATTGTCGACGCGGCGGCCGCGTTCGATCTTGGCTTCGGCGTCGGCCGCAGCGGCCTCGTCGGCAGCCTTCTTGGCGATCAGCGCTTCCTTGAAGACCTGGAGCACGTCGGCCATGGCGCCGATCTCGGTCTTCTCGCCGCGGTGCGGGACCTCGGCGGAGAGATCGCCCCGGCCGAGCGCCTGCATCGGCTGGGTGATCGAGTCGATGCCGCTGGAGACGTCGTGGACGAGGTAGAAGCCAACGCCGATGCCGGTAATCACGGCAGCACCGAGGATGATCGCGACCAGCATGAATGCGAAGGAATAGCTGTCGGCGGCGTCCTGAGCTGCCTGATCTCCGCCCTTGGTGTTGAGCTCGATGTCCTTGGCCAGGATGGCGTCAGCCTCAAGCCCGATCTTGTTGACCGTCTTCGTGTTCAGCTCGTGTGCCTCGTGGGGGATCTTGCCGGCCTCCTGACGCGACAGCGCCATGACTTCCTGCGTGCCCTTCTTGTAGGTATCCCACGCCTTGGACCATTGGTCATAGAGCGTGCGCTCTTCGGGCGACGTAATCATGGTCTCATACGTCTTGCGGAACTTGGTATTAGCCTCGACGACGGTCGCAAGCGTCTTCTCAGCCGCGAGCTTCTCTTCCAGCGTTTCCGCCAACATGTGCTCACGGATGACGTTGCGATAGGTGATCACGCCGGCGCGGAGATCGCCGATCACGCGCACGCTCGGCATCCAGCTCGTCGTGATGTCGCTGGTGTTGGCATTCATCGACCGCATCTTCATGACGGCGAGCAGGCCCATGCCGGCCATTGCGACCAGCAGAAACGCCACGACACTGATGATCTTGGCGCGGATGGAAATAGCGGCGAGCATAAGCGGGTCTCTTTGCGTTGGCGCGGCGGCGCGTCCTGGAATTACGGATCAACCAAAAGCGGCGCCGACGCCCAACAGCAAAGCGACTGTTGTTAACTACGACTCCGTACGAGCACGGAACCTTAAAGAAGTGAATGATGAACTAAGGATGCCCTGCGCTCAGCGCATGAGCCTCATCGCATCCGAGAAAAACTCCGGCCCGCCGAAATTGCCGGACTTCAGCGCCAGCAACATCTCACCTGCCACCGCGCGCAGCACCGGGACACCCGCGGCGATCTCCGCTCCCACGAGAAATCCGGGGATCTTCAACCGGTCAACGACCGCCCCTGAGGTCTCGCCGCCTGCGACGATCAGTCGCCGCACGCCTGATTTCACGAGGTTTTCGGCAATGTCGGCCATCGTCTGCTCGATTGCGTGTCCTGCGGCGTCGCGGCCGTGGCGCGCCTGAAGCGCAGCGACGTCGGCCGGCGTGGCACTCGATGCAATCAGCACCGGACCCTGGGCCAATCGCGGCCCTGCCCAGTCCAATGCCCGCTGCGCTTCATTGGCCCCCGTAAGAATACGTTCGGTGTCGAGGTGAAGCACCGGCATGACGCGCTCGGCGTTGGCGATCTGCTGCAAGGTGGCCTGCGAGCAGCTCCCGGCGAGGCACGCCACCTGTCCGCCGACGGCGGCGCCCTGCCCGCTGCCGGCGGCAGCCGACTTGACCTTGCCGGTCGATACCAGCGCGCGTGCCAGCCCGAGGCCGATGCCGGAGGCGCCGACCGAGAGCCGGTGCTCCGCCGCGACAAGGCCAATGGTCTCGAGGTCGCGGTCGAACACGGCGTCGATGATCGCAGCGCCAATACCCTTGCCCGAGAATTCGGCAAGCAGGCTTCGCACGGCCTCCGCCCCGCGCGTCAATGTCGCGAGATCGACGAGGCCGACCTGCGTCTTGCTCTGCCGCGCCAGTACGCGCACCAGGTTGGAATCGTGCATCGGGTTGAGCGGATGGTCCTTCAGCGGGCTCTCGTTCAGCGGTACGGCGCCGACGAACAGATTGCCCTGATAGACGGTGCGGCCGGTCTCGGGAAAGGCCGGCGTCACCAGCACGACGGCCTCGCCGCAATCGGCGCGCAGCGCATCCATGACGGGGCCGATATTGCCGGCGTCAGTGGAATCGAAGGTCGAGCAGATCTTGAACAGCACGTGGCTTGCGCCGCGCCCGCGCAGCCATGTCTCGGCCGCGCGCGATCGCGACACCGCAAGGCTCGCCTCGATCGAGCGGCTCTTCAGCGACACCACGACGGCGTCGACCTCCGGCAGCTTCAGATCATCGGCGGGCACACCGATGGTCTGGACGGTGCGCAAGCCGGCGCGCGTCAGCGTGTTGGCGAGATCGGAGGCGCCGGTGTAATCGTCGGCGATGCAGCCCAACGCAAGTGTCACGATTTCGCTCCGGCATAGGGCTTGAACCAGGCGAGACCGTCGGTGGTCTTGCCGCGCGGATTGTATTCGCAGCCGACGAAGCCGGCATAGCCGAGACGGTCGAGCTCATCGAACAGGAAGGGATAATTCAGCTCCTCGCCGTCGGGCTCGTTGCGCGAGGGAATGCTGGCGATCTGGATATGGCCGATGATCGGCATCATCTCGCGCAGCCGCATCGTGACGTCGCCATGGATGATCTGGCAGTGATAGATGTCGAACTGGAGCTTCAGGTTGGGCAACCGCAGCTCCTGGATCAGGTCGCGCGCGAAGCCGAAATCGTTGAGGAAGTAGCCGGGCACGTTGCGCGCATTGATCGGCTCGAGCACGATATCGATGCCATGCGGCGCGAAGAACTCGGCGGCCCATGCCACCGATTTGTAGAAGGCCTCGATCGCGAGGCGTTCGCCGCGGTTGGCGATGCCCGCCATCAGATGCAGCCGCTTGACGCCAGTAGCCTTGGCGTAAGGCAGCGCCGTTTCCAGGCTCGCCTTGAGGTCGTTGAAGCGTGAGGGAAGCGCAGCAAATCCCTTCTCGCCGGCGTTCCAGTCGCCCGGCGGCAGGTTGAACAGCGCCTGGGTCAGGCCGTTGCGCCTGAGCCGCTCGCCGACCGCTTCGACCGGATGGTCGTAAGGGAAGAGAAATTCGACGGCGGTGAAACCGGCCTGCGCGGCGGCATCGAAGCGATCGAGGAACGGCACCTCGGTGAACATCATCGAGAGGTTGGCGGCGAAACGGGGCATTGGAAATCCTCTTTTACTTGTCGCCGGGGAGCTTGACGCCGGTGACCTGCGCGTACATGCGCGCCACCGACGCATCGTCGTCGCGGCCCATGCCGGCGGCCGATGTCATCAGGAACATCTGGAGCGCCGCGGCGGAGACCGGCACCGGAAATCTGGCGCTGCGTGCCATGTCCTGGATGATGCCGAGGTCCTTCACGAAAATCTCCACGGCACTACGCGGCGTGTAATCGCCATCGAGCACATGCGGCATGCGGTTCTCGAACATCCAGGAATTGCCGGCGGATGCCGTGATCACCTCATAGACCTTGCGGATGTCGAGGCCCTGCTTGGCCGCAAACGCGATCGCCTCCGAGGCAGCCGCGATGTGCACACCAGCCAGCAGCTGGTTGATCATCTTGAAGGCCGCGCCCTGGCCTGCAGCATCGCCAAGCTCGTAGAGCTTTGCCGCCATGGCATCGAGCGCCGGACGCGCCTTCGCGAAGGCGGCCGCACTCCCGGAGGCAAGGATCGTCAGCTCACCTTGCGCGGCGCGCTGCGCACCGCCGGAGATCGGCGCATCCAGGTAATTGCGGCCGGTCGCCTCCAATTGCTTGGCGAGGCGACGCGCCACGTCGGGATCCATGGTGGCGGAGGAAATGAACACGCTGTCCTTCGGCAGCGTCTCGGCGACGCCGTCCTTGCCGAACAGGATCGCTTCGGTCTGCGCGGCATTGACGACGACGCTGACGACGATGTCCGCGCCCTTGGCCGCCTCGGCCGGCGTTGTGGCGCCGGCGCCGCCGTCCTTCACAAACCGCGCGACCGCATCAGCCGAAACGTCGCAACCGGTGACGGAATGGCCGGCGCGCTTCAGCGAAGTCGCCATGCCGTATCCCATCGAGCCAAGCCCGATGACGGCGATGCGCTGGTTTTGCGACGTGGAGGCGGACATGCAACTCACCCTTGCGAACGTTTCCTGGACGGCCGCCCTTTGCGGCAGCTCACGATCTCGAATAACACGGCTTGGCCGCGCTGCCAAAGCGTGAGACAAGCGGACATGACGGCCATGAGCAATGAAACAAGGCTGCGCGAAGATATCTGCCGGTTCGGGCGGTCCCTGTTCGAGCGCGGGCTGACGCCGGGCTCATCAGGCAATATCAGCGTCAGGCTGGATAGCGGCGGCTGGCTGGTGACGCCAACCAACGCCTCGCTCGGCTTCCTCGATCCTGCAAAGCTGTCACGGCTGGATGAACAGGGCCGGCTGGTCTCAGGCGACGCCCCCACCAAGGAAGTTCCGCTGCACACCGCGCTCTATGACACGCGCGGGAGTGCGCGGGCGATCGTGCATCTGCATTCGACGCATTCGGTCGCGCTCTCGATGCTGCCCGAAATCGACCCGCGCGCCATGCTGCCGCCGATGACCGCCTACTATCTCATGAAATGCGGCGCCACCGCGCTCGTGCCCTATTACCGCCCCGGCGATCCCGCGGTCGCCGATGCCATCAAGGGGCTGGCCGGGAAATATTCATCCGTGCTGCTCGCCAATCACGGCCCGGTCGTCGCCGGCGACACGCTGGAAGCAGCGGTGTTTGCGACGGAGGAGTTGGAGGAGACGGCGAAGCTGTATCTGCTGCTGCGCGGGATGAACCCACGGTATCTTTCACCGGAGCAGGTCGCGGATCTGGTGAAGGTGTTCGGGGTGTCGTTACCGGAGCATGGGCACGAACATTGAGCCCGGCTCTATCCCCCGTCATTGCGAGCGCAGCGAAGCAATCCAGAGTCTTTCCGCGGTGGCGTTCTGGCTTCGCTGCGCTCGCAATGACGGAGAACGTGGCGACGGCCGGCAGCTCAACTACAGCCCCAGATACGCCTTCCGCACGTCCGGATTGCCCCTGATCTCCGCCGACGGGCCCTGCATCAGGACGCGGCCGGTTTGCAGGATGTAGGCGCGGTCGGCGATCTCCAGGCACTCGGCCATACGCTGCTCGACGATCAACACGGTCATGCCGGAGTCCCGGATGAGCTTCACGGCCTGAAAAATCTCATCGACAAGTTTGGGCATGATGCCCTGCGAGGGCTCGTCCAGCATCAACAGCCGCGGGCGCGTCATCAGCGCGCGGCCGATCGCGAGCATCTGCTGCTCGCCGCCCGAGAGCGTTTCGGCGCGCTGCTCGAGCCGTTCGGACAGACGCGGAAACAGCTTGAAGACGAGCTCGAGCGGCCCCTCACGATTTGCCTCGCCGCGATAGAGATAGCTGCCGAGGCGAAGGTTGTCCCGCACCGACAGACGCGGGAACAGGCGGCGATTCTCCGGTACATAGGCGATGCCGGCGGCCGTGATGTGGTGCTGCGCCATGCCGTTGATCTGCTTGCCGTCGAAGGTCACGGTGCCCGAGCGCGGGCGCTCGGCACCGGCGATCGATTTCAGCAGCGTCGACTTGCCGGCACCATTGGCGCCGGCGACACAGACGATCTCGCCCTTGGCGACCTCGATACTGACCGCGGAGATCGCGACCAGGCCCTGATAGGCGGTCGTGACTTCACGCACCGACAGCATGACGATCTCCCAGATATGCCTTGATCACCTTGGGATCGCGGACGACCTCAGCGGGCTTGCCCTCGACGAGCACCTTGCCGAGGTCGAGCACGATGGCGCGATCGACCAGCGGCATCACGATCTCCATGACATGCTCGACCATCAGCACGGTGATGCCGGCATCGCGCACCTTGCGCACCAGCGCGACGCCGGTCTGGGCCTCGGTCGGCGTCAGGCCGGTGAGGACTTCGTCGAGCAGCAGGAGTTTTGGTTCGGTCGCAAGCGCGCGGGCGACTTCGAGCCGCCGCTTCTCGGCCGGCACGAGGTCGCTCGCGAGCACATTGGCGCGCGCGGCAAGGCCGGTGAACTCAAGCACCCCATGCGCCTTGCGGCGCGCTTCGCGCATCACGGTGTTGCGCACCAGTGCACCGACAATGACGTTGTCGATGACGGTCATGGTCTCGAAGCTCTTGACCACCTGGAAGGTGCGCCCCACCCCGCGCTGACAGCGCTCGGCCGCCGGCAGGTTGGTGACATCCTCGCCGTCGAACCAGATGGAGCCCTGCGTCGGCGGCAAGACGCCGGCGATGAGATTGAACAGCGTCGACTTGCCGGCGCCGTTCGGGCCGATCAGGCCGACGATCTCGCCCCGACCGACCGAGATCGAGACATCGGAGTTGGCGACGAGGCCGCCGAACCGCTGCCAGACGCCGCGGGTTTCAAGGAGCGCGGTCATCGCGTGGCTCCTTTTGCCTTGGAGCGGGAGAACAAGCTCACCAGGCCCTGCGGCAAGGCCAGCGAGATCAGAACGATCAGCGTGCCGTAGACGATGAGATCGACGCCGCGACCGGAGCCGCCGATATAAGAGCGCGTCAGCTCCGTCATCGGAATCAGGATGGCCGCCCCTAACACTGGCCCCCAGAGCGTGCCGATGCCGCCGAGAACTGCCGGCAGTGCCATCAGCAGCGAGAACTGGAAGCCCATCACGCTCTCAGGATCGATATAGGCAAGAAACTGCGCATAGAAGGCGCCGCCGATGGCCACGAGAAATGCGGAGACCGCAGCCGCCCCCATCTTGGAATTGAACACGACGACACCCAGGCTCTCGGCCGCTTCAGGATTGTCCTTCACCGCGCGCCACCAGAAACCCCATTTGGAGTCCTCAAGCCACCAGGTGACGAACCAGGCGAGGCAACACAGCGCCAGCGCGAAATAGAAATACGGCAGCTTGCTGCGCATGAACTGGAATTTCAGCCAGCTGTCGCCGCGCACGGGAATGGTGATTCCGAGCGCAGCTCCCGCCCATTCCCAGTTCTGGAACAGCAAGAGCCCGATCTCCGCGATGACGATGGTCGCGATCACGAAGTAATGGCCGCGCAGGCGGAAGAAGGGATAGCCGAGCCCCATCGCAATGACAGCCGCGATCCCGCCGCCGGCGAGCATACCGAACCAGGGCAACACGCCGAACTTGGTGAACAGAAGCTCGGTGGTATAGGCGCCGATGCCGAAATAGAGCGCGTGGCCCAGCGAGATCTGCCCGCAATAGCCGGAGAGGATGTTCCAGCTCTGTGACAGCGCCGCATACATCAAGGTCAGAACCAGGATGTTCTGGATATAGACGTTCTTGACGAACAGCGGCGCGAGCGCAGCAAGCGCCGCCAGCACTGCGGCAATGATGAGATCGCGGCGACGCCGCGCGGCAAAATTCTTGTCCATCACATCGACCCGAACAGGCCGCGCGGCCGAATGAAGACGACGAGCAGGTACACCGCGTAGATGCCGACCGACTTCAGCGAGGGCGGCAGCATCAGGGCGGTGACCGCTTCAACCAGGCCGACGATGATACCGCCGGCAAAGGCCCCGAATACGCTGCCGAAGCCGCCGAGCGCCACCGTGACATATGCAATCAGCGCAAAGGACGCGCCGACGTCGGGATAGATGTAGAAGAACACCGCCATGATCGCGCCGGCGAGACCGACAAGCGCGGCGCCAAGGCCCCAGCCGAACGCGAACACCCGGTTCTTGTCGATACCGACGAGCGCGACCGCACCGGGATCCTCGCGGGTGGCTTCCAGCGCGCGGCCGAAATCGGTGCGGTGGATGAAGAAATAGAGGCCGGCAAAGGCTGCGATCGAGACCAGCGCGCCGACCAGCTGCGGCTCCGGCAGGAAGATGCCCGCAATCGAGACGGTCTTGCCGCCGAGCCAGGATTGCGGAATGCTGCGATAGTCCGGCGTAAAGAACAGCTGGGCCAGCCCCCGCATGACGATAGCAAGACCGAAGGTGGTGAAGATCTGCACCATGCCGGCATTGGCCTTGGCCCGCATGGCGAAACGCACAATCAACAGGTAGACCACCGCTCCGAACACGAACATCGCCGCCGCGACCAGCGGCGCGGAGAGCAAGGGATCGATGGCGAAGAACGCGAACAGGAAGAAGGACGCGTACATCGCGATCATCAGGAACTCGCCATGGGCGAAGTTCGTGACGTCCATCAGGCCGAAGATCAGCGCGAGGCCGACGGCGATCAGTCCGTAGAGCAGGCCCATCAGCAACCCGCTCGCGAGACTTTGGACAATTGTTTCAACTGTCAGCAACTTGTCCCCCAGAAAAAGCCCTCACCCCGAGGGGCGACATCGAATGCTCATCGCAAAGGAGGGGCCCGCCCTCGTCTTTTCCGACGCGGCCCTCCGTCTTACTTCGCAGGATCAGGATCGGAAGCTATCGTGCGAGCTTCCGATACCATCATCACTTCATCGGCCAGACAGCTTCGGCCACCGCCGCCTGAGCCGGGAAGATGGTGACAAACTTGCCGCCGAGATATTGCAGCAGCACCGGATCGGCGTCGTTGTTCTGGCCCATGTCGTCGAACTTGACCCGCTTCCAGGGCATGATGGTCTGCTCGCCCGGAATGTCGGTTGCAGCCATCGCGTCGCGGATCTTCTCGCCGTCAGTCGACTTGGCGCGGTTGATGGCGTCCGCGATCACGATCATCGCCATGAACTGCCGCGAGGTGTTGTCGTTGAGATCCTTGCCCGACTTGGCCTTGAACAGATCGTTGATCTTGCCGACCATCGGCCGCTTGGCGGCGAGATCGAGCGAGAAGCTGCCGCGGGTGATCGCACCTTCGAGCTTGTCGCCGACGGCATCGTATAGCGCCTTTTCGGAGAAGCCGGCCGCCTGGGCCAGGATCGCGTTCGGCTTGTAGCCGAGCTCCGCCATGGTCTTGACCAGCAGGATACCATCCGTGGTGTAGCTCGAAGGCAGCAGCACGTCGGCATTGGCGGCCTTGAGCTGCTGGACTTCGGCCGACAGCGACGGCGAGTTGGCGCGGTACTTGATGTCGGCGACGATCTTGTAGCCGCGCTCGGTCGCAAGCTTGGTCTGGGCATTGGCGGAGTCGGTGCCGAAGATCGTGTCTTCGTGGAATAGCGCCAGCGTATTGGCCTTAGCGCCCTTCTTCTTCATCGCGTCGAGGAAATCGAACATCGCGGTCGAGAACATCTCGTCATGCGGCGAGGCGCGGAAATAGTACTTCAGTCCGCGGCGATGCAGGCTCGGCGAGGAATTGTCCGCCGACAGGAACGGGACCTGATAACGCTCGCAGATCTGGCTTACCGTGACCGCGACCGCGCTCTGATAGGAGCCGAGCACCGCGCAGACCTTCTCCTGGGTGATCAGTCGCTCGGCTTCGGCGCGGCCTTTTTGCGGGTCGCCCTGGTGGTCGGCATAAACCATGCGGATCTTGGCACCACCAAGACCCGGCAAGCCGACGCCCTTTGCCAGCGGAAGATCGAAATCCTGATCGTTGTTGATGATGTCGATTGCGGTCTCGAACGCGCGCTGCGCATCGACACCCACCTGGGCGCCGGCACCCGACAGCGGGTAGGTCGCGCCGATCACCACCTCGGACGTTTGCGCGCGTGCGGCTAGCGGCAGCAGTGCGGCAGCGGCGGTGGCTCCGAGCAGAACGTCGCGGCGAGTGATCGTCATTGGTAAAGTCCCCTGTTATTCGAATTTTGTGCGTATCGATGAAGCGATTGGCAAACTGCGTAAAGCCCGAAGAAGCAGCAAACGCTGCCTACTAAATCACGGCCATGTTCCTGTTCTTCAGATCCGTCACCAGCATCAGGCCCGGCGAATGCGTAATTGCGAAAGGTAGCTTGGCGGCGTTGATCACCGATTGCGGCGTCACGCCGCAGGCCCAAAACACCGGGATCTCGTCGTCGGCGACAGGTACGGGATCGCCATAGTCGGGCTTGGCGATATCCTTGATGCCGATCAGATGCGGATGGCCGAGATGCACGGGCGCACCGTGCACGGCGGGATAACGCGAGGTGATCTGCACCGCGCGGATGGCGTCAGCCGGCTTGAACGGACGCATCGACACCACCATGGGACCAGCGAACGGACCAGCCTCGCCGCAGGCAATGTTGGTGCGGTACATCGGCACGCGCACGTTCTCTTCGATGTGACGGATCGGCATGCCCTCGTCGAGCAGTGCCTCTTCGAACGAAAACGAGCAGCCGAGCACGAAAGTCACGAGATCGTCGCGCCAATACCTGGTGACGTCGGTCGGCTCGTCCACGACTTCGCCGTCGCGCCAGACGCGGTAGCGCGGCACGTCGGTGCGGATGTCGAGATCGGCGCCGAGCGCGGGGATGTATGGGCTGCCGACGTCGGACATGCCGATGATCGGGCATGGTTTCGGATTGAGCTGGCAGAAGCGATGGAAGGCGCTGGCGTATGCCGCCGGCAGGATCGCCAAATTGCCCTGGACGAAGCCGGGGGCAACCCCCGCGGTGGAGCCGACCTGGCCGCCGCGATAGGCGAGCCGCGCCTGGCGGCTCGGGAGCGTGTCAGGCGTTTCAGTTTGCTGCGCTGCCACCAAAACAGTCATTTCATCGACCTGCCTATGAACTCGACAAGCCTAGCCAACATCAAGCATACTATAAAGTCTAATCGTCCTTTTTAATCGATATCGATAAAGTCATTTTATCGATCGGGAAAATCCTTCCAATGCTGGACTTCAGGTCGATCGAAACCTTCCTTTGGGTTGTGAAGCTCGGCAGCTTCCGAGGTGCCGCGGCGCGGCTCAATACGACCCAGCCGGCGATCTCCCAACGGATCGCCCAGCTCGAACGTGAGATGGGCGTCAAACTCCTGAACCGCGATCATCGCGTGGCGTCACCGACCCCGAGCGGGCGGCAGATGATGGTCTACGCCGAGAAGCTGATCGGCTTGCGCGCCGCGATGATGGCCGAGATCGGCGATCGCTCGGCAATGCGCGGCGTGATGCGGCTCGGCGTCGCCGAAACCATCGTGCATACTTGGCTGCCGCGGCTGGTGAAGAGCGTCAACGAGATCTATCCGAACCTGTCGCTGGAGATCGAGGTCGACATCACGCCGAACCTCACCGCGCGATTGCTTGCACAGGAGATCGAGCTGGCTTTCGTCGTCGGTCCCCTCTCGGCCTCGGGCGTGCACAACCGCATGCTTGCCGACTATCCGATCGGCTTTCTCGCGAGCCCATCACTCGGGCTCGGCCACGGCCCGGTGACGCTCGCCGATCTCGCGCGGTTTCCGATCATCACCTTCCCGCGCAAGACCAGGCCCTACGAGGTGGTGCGCGAGGTGTTCGACCGGCCCGACTTGCCGCCGATCCGTCTTCACGCCTCCGCCTCGCTCGCCACCGTGATCCACATGGCGGTGGAAGGCCTCGGCATCGCCGTGATCCCCGACGCCATCGTCGAGAACGAGCTCGCCGACGGCCGGCTGCAATTGCTCGACACAGATCTTAAGATCGCGCCGCTGACATTTACGGCGAGCTGGCTCGCCTCGCCAGACGTCGTGGCGGTGCAGCGCGTCGCCGAGCTTGCATGTCAGATTGCGCAGAGCAGCCTCGCGGTTGACGCGCCCGCGCTGGCGCGTCATTGAAAAAGGCGCCGGACAACCTTTCCCGTCATTTCGGGATGGTGCGCAAGCACCAGACCCGGAATCTCGAGATTCCGGGTCCGACGCTTCGCATCCCCCCGGAATGACGGATTACGAATGGACTGAACGCATGAGCCGAGCCGCGACCAACCTGCAAATTGATTCCGCCCGCCTCTGGGGCTCCATCCACGAGACCGCGCAGTTCGGCAGGACGGCCAAGGGCGGTGTGCGGCGGCTGACCTTGAGCAGCGAAGACAAGCAGGTCCGCGACTGGTTCCGAAGGGCCTGTGAGGACGCCGGGCTCGAGGTTCACACCGATGCGCTCGGCTCGCAATTCGGCCTGCGCAAGGGCCGCGACATGTCGAAACTGCCCGTCGGCATCGGCTCGCACCTCGACACCCAGCCGACCGGCGGCAAGTATGACGGCATTCTGGGAACACTCGGCGCGCTCGAAGTGATCCGTACGCTGAACGACGCCGGCATCGAGACCGAGGCACCGATCTGCGTCGTCAACTGGACCAACGAAGAGGGCTCGCGCTTCGCGCCGGCGATGATGGCCTCCGCCGCTTATGTCGGCGACTTCACCACCGACGACATCCTGTCGCGCAAGGACATCGATGGCACCACCGTCGGCCAGGCCCTCGACAGCATCGGCTATCGCGGCGACAAGCCGGTCGGTTTCCAGAAGCTCGGCTGCTTCGTCGAGCTACACATCGAGCAGGGACCAATCCTCGAAGCCGAGGGCAAGACCATCGGCGTGGTCGATTCCGGCCAGGGCGTGCTGTGGTACGATGGAAAGATTTCCGGCTTCGAGAGCCATGCGGGCTCGACCCCGATGCCGCTGCGACGCGATGCGCTGGCGACCCTGTCGGAGATCGTGCTGGCGATGGAGGCCATCGCGAAGAAGCACGGGCCGAACGCGGTCGGGACCATCGGCGAAGCCGTGATCGCAAATCCCTCGCGCAATGTCATTCCCGGCGAGATCGCCTTCACCATGGACTGCCGGAGTGCCGATGGCGCCATCATGGACGCGCTCGATCGCGATCTGCGTGCGGCCATCGCCGAGATCGCCGCGCGGCGCAAGGTCGAGGTCAAGATCGATCTCGTCTGGCGCAAGGCACCGACGCATTTCGATCCGAAGCTGATCGCCGCGGTCGAGAATGCGGCCAAGACGCTCGGCTATTCTTCCCGCCGCATCACCTCCGGCGCCGGCCACGACGCCTGTAACCTGAATACCGTCATGCCCGCCGCGATGGTATTCGTGCCGTGCAAGGACGGCATCAGCCACAACGAGCTGGAAGACGCCACGCAGCCCGACTGCGCCGCAGGCACCAACGTGCTGATGCACACCGTGCTGGCGATTGCCGGCGTCGCGTCCTGATCGGAGAGAGCCATGCGCGGAGTATTCGTCGACGCCAACGAGGCGCTCGCGGTCATCATGGAGCGGCTTGAGAAGCCCGGCGATCCCAAGGTTCGGATCCACAGGGATCCTGATATCAAGCCCGAACAATATCCTGAGATCCTCGACGGCGCCGAGATCGCGATCGTGGACCACACGGCGCTTCCGACCGAAGTCGCCAAGAATTGCACGGGCCTCAAGCACGTCGTGTTCCTCGGCACCGGCGCGCGCAGCTACATGAACCCGGAGGAGCTCGCCGAACTCGGCATCTCCGTGCATCTCATCAAGGGCTATGGCGATACGGCGGTGGCGGAATCCGCAGTCGCGCTGATGTGGGCCTCGGCCCGCGTCATTGCGATGATGGACCGCGAGATGCGCGCCGGAAACTGGCTGCGCGAGGATGGCATGCAGCTCACCGGCAAGACGCTCGGCCTGATCGGCTTCGGCGGCATCGCCGCCGAAGTGGCGCGGATCGCATCCGGCAGCGGCATGAAGGTGATCGCCTGGAACCGTTCGCCGAAGAGCCACGCGAGCGTCGAGTTCACCGATCTCGATACGTTGCTGGCGCGGAGCGACGTCGTGTCGCTGCACCTGCTGCTCAACGATGAGACGCGCGGCATGATCACCCGGGAGAAGATCGCAAAGATGAAGCCGGGCGTGGTCTTCATCAACACCGCGCGCGGCGCCATCGTCGACGAGCAGGCGATGATCGATGCCTTGAACTCGGGCCACATTCGCCACGCCGGCTTAGATGTGTTCAACATCGAGCCGCTGCCGGCGGACCATCCGCTGACCAAGATTCCCAACGTGACCCTGTCGGCGCATTCCGCCTTCCGCACCCCGGAAGCGAGCGAGAACCTGATTGAAGCGGCATGGGTCCATTGCCGCCGGATCGTGAAAGGATAAGAGCAACAACAATGGCCGACTATCGCACCATCAAGGCAGAGCCGCTCACCAACGCCATCCGCGCCATCGTCAAGGCCGGCGGCTCCTCGGACCGCGAGGCCGAGCTCGTCTGCACCAATCTCGTCGAGGCAAACCTCAAGGGGCATGACTCCCACGGCGTTGGAATGATCCCGCGCTACGTCCAGAGCGTCGTCAATGGCGGCCTTGCCGTGAACGCGCACGTTAAGATCGTGCTCGACACCGGTCCGCTTCTCACCCTCGACGGCCTCACCGGCTACGGTCAGGTGATCGGACACG
Source organism: Bradyrhizobium sp. CCBAU 11434 (assembly GCF_028128895.1). NCBI lineage: Bacteria > Pseudomonadati > Pseudomonadota > Alphaproteobacteria > Hyphomicrobiales > Nitrobacteraceae > Bradyrhizobium > Bradyrhizobium sp. CCBAU 11434. The sequence goes on along the minus strand of NZ_LBJX01000100.1, from coordinate 312,886 downwards.
AAGCGATGGAACTGGCGGCCGAGCGCGCCAAGCGCAACGGCGTCTGCCTCGTCGGCCTCTCCAATTCGCACCACATCGGCCGCATCGGCCACTGGGCCGAGCAATGTATCGACCACGGGCTGGTCTCGATCCACTTCGTCAATGTGATCTCGCGCCCGATCGTGGCGCCTTGGGGTGGCAGCGATGCGCGTCACGGCACCAACCCGTTCTGCGTCGGCATCCCGCGCCGGGGCAAGGAGCCGATCGTGCTCGACTTCGCCACCAGCAGGATCGCGCAGGGCAAGACCCGCGTTGCTCACAACAAGGGCGCCGAACTCGAGCCCGGCACCATCATCGACAACGAGGGCAAGCCCACCGTCAAGCCGCGCTACACCGTGATCCCGCCATACGGCGCCATCCTGCCGTTCGGCGAGCACAAGGGATCGGGGCTGGCACTGGTGTGCGAAATCCTCGGCGGCGCACTCTCCGGCGGTCAGGTGGTCAAGGGCCCGTCCGACGGCAAGTACAACGTCATCAACGGCATGCTCTCGATCATCATCGATCCGGGCAAGCTCGGCACTGGCGAGAACCTCGCGAGCGAAGTCGAGAGTTTCGTCGCCTGGCACACCGGCTCGCCTCCCGGCCCGGGCGTCGACAAGGTCAAGATCGCCGGCGATCTCGAACGCGAGACCAAGCAGAAGCGTCTCGCCGAAGGCATTCCCGTCGATCCGACCACCTGGCAGGAGATTATCGAGGCCGGAAAGAAGTTCGGGCTTGATCAGGCGGCGATCGAGAAGATCGCCGGCTGAACGGGAAAGTCATTGTCGTCCCGGCGGAGGCCGGGACGACACCATGTTGTTGATCTGATCTAGTCCACCATATCCGCCACAGCCTTGCCGCAGGCCGTGGTGTCGGCATTGCCACCGAGATCCTTGGTGCGGAGCGTGCGTTCGGCCAGCGTGCGCTCGATCGCCTCGACGATCGACTTGCCGGCTTCCTTCTCGCCGAGATGCTCGAACATCATCGCGCCGGACCAGATCATGCCGATCGGGTTGGCGATGCCCTGCCCCGCGATATCGGGAGCCGAGCCGTGCACCGGCTCGAACACCGATGGGAAGTTGCCTTCAGGGTTGATGTTGCCCGACGGCGCGATGCCGATCGTGCCGGTGCAGGCCGGGCCGAGGTCGGAGAGGATGTCGCCGAACAGGTTCGAGCCGACGACGACGTCGAACCAGTCCGGATGCAGCACGAAGTTCGCGGTGAGAATGTCGATATGATACTTGTCCCACTTCACGCCCGGGAACTTCTTGGCCATCGCCTCCACGCGCTCGTCCCAATAGGGCATGGTGATGGAGATGCCGTTCGACTTGGTCGCCGAGGTCAAATGCTTCTTCGGCCGCGACTGCGCAAGCTCGAAGGCGAATTTCAGGATGCGGTCGACGCCGGTACGGGTCATCACCGTCTGCTGCGTCACGAACTCGCGGTCAGTGTCGGGGAACATGCGGCCGCCGACGGAGGAATATTCGCCTTCGGTGTTCTCGCGCACCACCCAGAAGTCGATATCGCCGGGCCTGCGCCCCGCCAGCGGTGACGGCACGCCGGGCATCAATCGCACCGGGCGCAAATTCACATACTGGTCGAACTCGCGGCGAAACTTGATCAGCGAGCCCCACAGCGAGATGTGATCCGGAATTTTGGCAGGCCAGCCGACGGCGCCGAAATAGATCGCATCGTGCTTGCCGATCTTCTCCTTCCAGTCGTCAGGCATCATCTGGCCGTGCTTCTCGTAATAGTCGTAGGACGAGAAATCGAAGTGATCGAAATGCAGGGCCACGCCGTGTTTCTTCGCGGCCGCCTCCAAAACGCGCAGGCCTTCGGGCATCACTTCCTTGCCGATGCCGTCGCCGGGAATGACTGCGATCCGGTGTTGTTTCTTGCTCATCGAGAACGTCCTTGGTTAGTCCGGCAGCCGCCGCCTTCTTGACCGCACTGCAATGGACCAAAGTCGGCGGCAGTGCAACGCTGCACTGCAATGTTGACCATGGCGCAACCGAGCGCCTACTGATTTCATCCTGTATCCATCCTGCGAGCATCTCTCATGGATCTGCATCTGCGTGGCAAGCGCGTCCTGATCACTGGCGCGTCCAAGGGAATTGGCGCCGCCGCCGCCGAGGCGTTTGCCGAGGAAGGCGCAAACCTCCTGCTCGCCGCCCGCAGCGGCGATCAGCTCAAGGCGCTGGCCGATCGACTGCGCTCCGCGCACCAGATCGATGCGGCGACGAGCGTCGTGGATCTGCGCAAGGCCGAGGACGTCGCCCGGCTCGCAAAAGAAGCCGCCGACATCGACGTGCTCGTCAACAATGCCGGCGATATCCCCGGTGGCTCCATCGACAAGATCGATGAAGCCACATGGCGGCACGCGTGGGAATTGAAGGTGTTCGGCTATATCAACCTCACGCGGCAGGTCTATGCGCAGATGAAGGCCAAAGGCGGCGGCGTCATCGTCAACGACATCGGTGCAGCGGGCGAGAAGTTCGACGCCAATTATATCTGCGGCAGCGCCGGCAATGCCGCGCTGATGGCCTTCACCCGCGCGCTCGGCGGCAAAAGCCTCGCCGACAACATTCGCGTGGTCGGCATCAATCCCGGCCCTGTCGGCACCGACCGCCACGTCACGCTGCTAAAGACGCGGGCCAAGCACCAGTTCGGCGACGAGAGCCGCTACAGGGAATTCCAGAAGGGCCTGCCGCTCGGCCGCCCCGCCCATGCGCGCGAGATCGGCGACCTCATGGCATTCCTGGCATCGGATCGTGCGGGCTATACATCGGGCGTGATCTACACGGTCGACGGCGGCATCAGCGCTGGATCGGGCTAAGATCGATCCGTTCGATCGCGAGCGAAAAGTAAGCTGAGGAGCAAAACAGTTGTCTCAAGACCTGATCCGCGAAACCGCCTGCGTCGTCGTCGACAAGCTGCGCTCCGGCGACGTCTCTCCGCTTGAGCTACTCGACGTGGTGGAGAAGCGCGTCAAGGAGGTTGACGGCAAGGTCAACGCGCTGCCGACCCTTTGCTTCGATCGCGCGCGGACGCATGCGAAGGCAATGATGCAGAAACCGGCCGGCGCGCGCGGACTGCTTGCCGGCCTGCCGGTGCCGATCAAGGATCTGACTGATGTCGCAGGCGTGCTGAACACCCAGGGCTCGCCGATCTTCAAGGACAATATCCCAGCCAAGTCCGACCTCATGGTCGAGAACCTCGAAGCCAATGGCGCGGTGGTCTACGCAAAATCCAACACGCCGGAATTCGGCGCCGGCGCCAACACCTTCAACGAAGTGTTCGGCGCGACGCTCAATCCCTGGGATACGTCAAAGTCGGCGGCCGGCTCCTCCGGCGGCGCCGCGGTGGCGCTGGCCACCGGCATGGCGTGGCTCGCCCAGGGCTCCGACATGGGCGGCTCCTTGCGCAGCCCCGCGGCCTTCTGCGGCGTCGTCGGCATGCGGCCGAGCATCGGCCGCGTCGCGCACACGCCCAAATCGGGCATCGACCGCAATCTCGGCGTCGTGGGGCCGATGGCACGCAATGTCGAGGATCTCGCGCTGCTGCTCGATGCCATGAGCGGCGATTATGCGGACGATCCGCTGTCGCTGCCGGCGCCCATGACCTCGTTCCTGTCGGCGGCTCAGTCCGGCAAGAAGCCGAAGCGCATCGCCTATTCGCCCAATCTCGGCATTACGCCTGTCGATCCCGAGGTGAAGGCGATCACCCAGAAGGCCGTCGAACGCTTCGCAGAGGCCGGCGCAATCGTCGAGGAGGCGCATCCGGATTGGCGCGAGGCGCATGAGTGCTTCCACGTACTGCGCGCCTTTGACTTCGCCATCACCAAGGCCAATCTGCTGCGCACCAAGCGCGACCTGCTCAAGCCCGAGGTGATCTGGAACATCGAGGAAGGCCTCAAGCTGACGGTCGATCAGCTCGCGCGCGCCGAAGCGCAGCGCGTCGGCATGACCGCACGCGCGATCGAATTCTTCAAGACCTATGATCTGCTGCTGACGCCGACGACGATCGTGCCGCCCTTCCCGATCGAGCACCGCTATGTCGCGGAATGCGCCGGCAAGCGGTTCGAAAACTATGTCGAGTGGCTCGGCATCGTCTACGCCATTACACTCGCCTGCTGCCCGTCGCTGTCGCTGCCCTGCGGCTTCACGGCCTCTGGTTTGCCGGTGGGTGTGCAGGTGGTGGGCGCACCGCGCGCGGATGCGCAAGTGATTGCCGGCGCGAAGGTGCTCGAGGATATTTTGGGTCTGCGCGGCCAGACGCCGATTGATCCGCGGGGGAAGAAGTAACCCCCGAACGCAACGCTTGCGCGCTGCACCTTGTCCGGGACACCTGGCCTCACCTCCCGCTCGTCGCCTCCAGGCTGCGGCTGTAGCGCGACATCGCGAAGCAGAACACGAAATAGATCGCGGCGACGAAAATGTAGACCTCGACCGAGAATTGCTGCCAGGCCGGATCGATGATGGCGGTCTTGGCCGTCGTCAGCAGGTCGAAGATGCCGATGATCAGCACCAGGCTGGTGTCCTTGAAGAACGCGATGAAGGTGTTGACCAGCGGCGGGATGACGTGGCGGATCGCCTGCGGCAGCACGACCAGCCGGTGCTTGCGCCAGTAGGACAGGCCGAGCGCGTCCGCTGCCTCATACTGCCCGCGCGGCACGGCCTGGAGACCGCCGCGGATCACTTCGGCCAGATAGGCGCCTGCGAACAGGATGATCGCAATCTGGGCGCGCAGCAGCTTGTCGATGTTGAAGCCGCTGGGCATGAACAGCGGGAACATCACGCTCGCCATGAACAGAAGGCTGACCAGCGGCACGCCACGGATCAGTTCGACATACAGCACCGAGAGCGAACGGATCGCCGGCAGCTTCGAGCGCCGGCCGAGCGCGACGAGGATGCCGAGCGGAAAACCGAACGCCAATCCGAACGTCGCCAGGATCAGTGTCACCGGCAATCCGCCCCAGCGGTCCTGCGAGACGAACGACAGCCCGAACACGCCGCCCCACATCAGCACGCTGATCAGCGCCAGCGCACCGATCCAGAGGAACGCGAGCTCACGCCGCCACAGCGTGCGGCGGCTGGAGAGATAGAACAGCGCGATGAACAGCGCGACCGACAACGCGGGCCGCCACTGCTCGTCGAACGGATAGGTGCCGAACAGGATGAAGCGGTACTTTTCAGGAATGATCGCCCAGCAGGCACCTAAGCCGCGGACCGCCTTGCAAGCGCTGGAATCATTGGCCGGCGTGAGCCAGACAGCATGCGCAATTCCCCATTGCACGAAGCCAATCACGCCTTTCGCCAGTATCGCCAGCAGGATGATCGTGAGGATACCGTTGGGGATCGACGAGAACAGGTTGGTGCGGAGCCACCGCAGCACCGGGTTGCCGATTTGCGGACGGCGGGCGGCGCGCGGCAGGTCGGGCATGTCAGTGATCGCCGTCATGCTCAGCGCTCCGCCAGCGCGATGCGCGCATTGAACCAGTTCATGAAAAAGCTGATGCCGAGGCTGATGGTGAGGAAGACGGCCATGATCAGCGAAATCACCTCGATCGCCTGCCCGGTCTGGTTCAACGTGGTGTTGGCGACCGAGACCACGTCCTGATAACCGATCGCGACCGCAAGCGACGAGTTCTTGGTCAGATTGAGGTACTGGCTCGTCATCGGCGGCACGATCACGCGCAAAGCCTGCGGCAGGATGATCTGCCGCAGCATGAAGCTGCGGCGCAGGCCGAGCGCGCTGGCGGCATCCCACTGCCCGCGCGGCACCGACTGGATGCCGCTGCGCACGATCTCGGCGATGAAGGCCGAAGTGTAGGTGACGAGCGCGATCAACAGCGCGAAATATTCCGGCGCGAGCGTCAACCCTCCGACGAAATTGAAGCCGCGCAGTTGCGGCCATTCGATCGTCCAGGACACGCCAAGCAACAACGACACAGCGGCCGGCAGCACGACAATGAGACCAAGCGCAAAGGGCCACGCCGGCCGCGGCTTGCCATCACGCATCTGCTGCGCGACCAGCCATCGCCCGATAGCAAGGAATGCGATGAAACCCAACACGAACGTGCCGAGCACCCAGAGTTGCGGCATGCCGATCGGGATCGCCGGCAGGATCAGGCCGCGATTGGAGAGGAACACGCCGTCGAGCGGCCGCCACGCCGCGCGCGCCGCCGGCAAACCCTGCATCAGCACGTACCAGAACAGCAGCTGAAGCAGCAGCGGGATGTCACGCAGGACTTCGACGTAGAGAGCGGCGAGTCGCGACAGCAGCCAGTTCGCCGACAGCCGCGAGACGCCGATCAGCGTCCCCAGAATGGTCGCAAGCACGATGCCGATCACCGCGACGCGTAGCGTGTTGGCGACGCCGACGACGAAGGCCCAGAGGTAGCTGTCCCTCGGATTATACGCGAGCAGGCTGTCGGCAATCGGCATGCTGGCCTCGCGGCCGAGAAAGGCAAAGCCGGTGGTGATGCGGCGGGCCGAGAGGTTGGTGACGGTGTTGGACCAGAGGAAGACGACGACGGCGACGGCAATGCCGACCACCAGCACCTGCCAAAACAGGCCCTTCAGCTCGTTTGGCCCGAGCGCACCGAAAAAGCTGCGGCGCGGCGGCGGCCTGGGATCATCTGAGGTCACAGCACAAAAATCCTTCCTGAAAACAGCGATTTCCGGCGGCGCGCATCAACTGTTGCACCAAACGTGCATTCATGCAACAAATGTTTCATGGCCGTATCAGCGAAATCCTCGCCGTTGAGCGAACTGCGCATTGCGTTGCCATCGCTCCCCCTGCGCTTGCAGGAGGTCGGGCGTTTTGTTGCGGCCAATGATTACGACGCCACCACGCGCTCGATGCGCGATCTCGCGGCGGAGGCCGGCGCCGATCCCGCCGCTTTCACGCGGCTTGCGAAGGCGATCGGCTATTCCGGCTGGGACGAGTTGCGCGCCGCGCTGACCGAGGCGCGCCGGCCGTCCCCGACCTCGCCCTTCTCCGGCCGCGCCAAGACCAGCCGCCACGGCCCGAACGCCGATGTCGCACTCATCACCGATAAGCTCGAGGCCGAAGCTGCGGGCCTGCCGTGCATCTCCGCGCAGGCGATCGCGGACGCGGCCCGCACGCTGCATGATGCAAAGCGGATCTGGATTGCGGGCTATCGCAGCTGCCGCAGCGTTGCGGAATTGCTCAATTACGAGCTCAGGCTGTTCCGGCCCGAACAGGTGCAGATCGTCGGCACCTCGGGCCCCGACGATCTGGATCTCGGGGCTTTCCGTCCCGGCGAGGCCGTCATCGTCGTTGGCTTTCTGCCTTACACAAATGCGAGCGTCCGCGTTGCGCAAGCGGCCCATCGTGCAGGTGCGACGCTGATCGCCATCGCCGACAGCCTCTCGGCACCGATGGCCGAAGGCGCCGATCACGTGCTTCTGTTCGAAGCGGCCTCTTCCCCCGGCTTCTTTCCGAGCCTCACCGGCGCCATTGCGATCGCGCAGTCGCTTGCGGCGGTAACGTTCTCGCTCGGCGGCACGGCCGCCAAGAAGCGCCTGGAAAATACCGAGGCGAGGCTCGCGGCGGCCTCTACCTACGTTTCAGAGAAAGGTTGACCCATGAGCACCCGCACCAGCCGCGTGCTGCACCGCTCGCTGCGCGAGACGCCGCCCAAGGCGATCGGCGGCGAGGGCGTCTATTTGTTTGCCGAGGACGGCCGTCGCATCATCGACGCTTCCGGCGGCGCGGCGGTGTCCTGCCTCGGCCATCAGCATCCCCGTGTGATCGCAGCGATGGCAAAGCAGGCTTCGACCCTTGCTTATGCGCACACTGCTTTCTTCTCCTCCGAACCCGCCGAGGCGCTCGCCGAGACGTTGGTCGGCCATGAGCCCGGTGGTCTCGCTTACGCCTATTTCGTCAGCGGCGGATCGGAAGCGATCGAGGCCAGCATCAAGCTCGCGCGGCAATATTTCATCGAGCGCGGCGAGCCGCAGCGGCAGCATTTCATCGCACGGCGGCAGAGTTACCACGGCAACACGCTCGGCGCGCTCGCCGCCGGCGGCAATGCCTGGCGCCGCGCGCCCTATGCGCCGCTGCTCTCGGCCGCTTTCAGCCATGTGACGCCGGCCTTTGCCTATCACGAGAAGCACGAGGGTGAATCCGATGCGCAGTTCGTGGCCCGGCTTGCGGCCGAGCTCGAAGCCGAGTTTCAGCGACTTGGTCCCAACACGGTCGCCGCGTTCCTGGCCGAACCCGTCGTCGGCGCCACCGCCGGCGCGGTGACCGCACCCGACGGTTACTTCAAGGCGGTTCGCGAGATCTGCGACCGGCATGGCGCGCTGCTGATCCTCGACGAGGTCATGAGCGGCATGGGTCGCACCGGGACCACGCATGCCTGGGAGCAGGAAGGCATCGTGCCCGACATCCAGGCGATCGCAAAAGGTCTCGGCGGCGGCTACCAGCCGATCGGCGCAATGCTGGCAAGTGGCAGGATCATCGACACGATCCGCGCCGGCTCCGGCGCGTTCCAACACGGCCATACCTATCTCGCGCATCCCCTCGCCTGCGCGGCGGCGCTCGCTGTGCAGGACGTGATCCGCGAAGACAATCTGCTCGAACAAGTGAAGCAGCGCGGCAAGCAGCTCGAGCAGCGGCTCACCGAGCGCTTCGGCAATCACCGCCACGTCGGCGACATCAGGGGACGTGGCCTGTTCTGGGCGATCGAGCTCGTCGCCGACCGCGCCAGCCGCACCTCGTTCGATCCGGCGCTCAAGCTGCACCAGAAGATCAAGGCGGAAGCGTTCGCCAACGGGCTCGGCTGCTATCCCGGCGGCGGCACCGTGGATGGCGTCCGCGGCGACCATGTGCTGCTGGCGCCGCCCTATATCGCGTCCGCGGATGAGATCGACCAGATCGTCGACAAGCTCGGCACGGCCGTCGACGTTGTGTTGCGTAGTGTCAATCACTGAGGGGAGAGTAGCATGATGAGGAAAATGGTTATCGCAGCGGGCGTGCTCGCGGCATCGACGGTGATCGCCCAGGCGGCGACGCTGGACACGGTCAAGAGCCGCGGCACGCTGGTGTGCGGCGTCAGCGCCGGCTTTGCTGGCTTCTCGGCACCGGACTCGCAGGGCAATTACAAGGGCCTCGACGTCGACTACTGTCGTGCGCTCGCCGCCGGCGTGCTCGGCGACCCCAACAAGGTGCGCTACGTCTCGCTGACCGCGCAGAACCGCTTCACCGCGCTGCAGTCCGGCGAGATTGACGTGCTCTACCGCAATTCGACGCAGACGTACTTGCGCGGCGTCACGCTCGGTCTGCGCCAGGGCCCGATCAATTTCTACGACGGCCAGGGCTTCGTCGTGAAGAAAGACCTCGGCGTGAAGGAGATCAAGGATCTCAAGGGCGCGACCGTCTGCGTCGCGCAGGGAACGACCCATGAAGTGACGCTCGGCGATTACGGCCGCGCCAACAACATCGACTGGAAGCCGCTGGTGTTCGACCGCGTCGACACCATGTACCAGACCTTCTTTGGCGGCCGCTGCGACGCCATGACCCAGGACGCCTCGGCGCTCGCCGGTGCCGTCACCACCGCGGCGCCGAACCCCGCCGATTACGTCGTGCTGCCGCAGACCATCAGCAAGGAGCCGCTCGGCCCCTTCACCCGCAACGGCGACGAGGTCTGGAGCGATATCGTCACCTGGCTGCATTACGGCCTGATCGAAGCCGAGGAGCTCGGCGTCACCCAGGCCAATGTCGACGAGATGACGAAGTCGCAGACCCCCGCCATCCAGCGCCTGCTCGGCGCCACCGGCGATCTCGGCTCGCGGCTTGGGCTGGACAACAAATGGCTGGTCACGGTGATCAAGGCCACCGGCAATTACGGTGAGATCTACGAGCGCAACGTCGGCAAGGCGAGCCCGCTCAAGCTCGAGCGCGGCCTCAACGGCCTCTGGAGCAAGGGCGGCTTGATGTACGCGGTGCCGTTCAAGTAGACATCTTCCCGTGTCTCGGACGCGCTGCGGCGTGCAACGCCGCTGCGCAGAGCCGGGACCCAGCAACTACAATGGGCCCCGGCTCTGCAGCGCAATACTTCGCATTGCGCTGCGTCCGGGGCACAAGACCTCCCAGGTAGTCACGCTCAATGACGACGTCTCCTCGCATCGCCCTGATCCACGCCCTTAAGCACTCCATCGCCCCGATCGAGGCGGCGTTCGCACAAGCGTGGCCGGAGGCGCGGCTGATGAACCTGCTCGACGACAGCCTGTCGGCGGATCTGGCGCGCGACGGCAAGCTCAACGACGCTATGACCGAGCGCTTTCTTGCGCTCGGCGATTACGCCGCAGCTACGGGGGCAAACGCGATCCTGTTCACCTGTTCGGCCTTCGGCCCCTGCATCGAGGCCGTCGCACGGGCGCATTCGCCGATGCCGGTGCTCAAACCGAACGAAGCCATGATCGAACGGGCGGTGACGATGGGCAAGCGCATCGGCCTGCTCTCCACCTTCCCGCCGACGCTGGTCTCGATGCCGCCGGAGTTTCCGACCTTCGTCCAGATCGTGCCGAAACTTGCCGAGGGCGCGCTGGCCGCACTCGATCGCGGCGACCGCTCGACCCACGACCGGCTGATCGTCGAAGCGTCGAAGGATCTGCGCGATTGCGAGGTGATCGCGCTGGCCCAGTTCAGCATCGCATCATCAGCGCCGCTGGTCGCGGAAGCCACCGGCCGTCCGGTTGTGACGACGCCGGACAGCGCCGTCGCGAAGCTGATGGGGCTGCTGAAGGCGAAGGCCTAAGCGCCCGCCTTCTTGCGACGCTGCGCATCCTTGATCGCAACAGCGAGCGCGGCCTTCGTCTCGTTGACAAAATCCTCGACCAGTTCCTCGCGCGTGGCATGAGCGGCCTCGCCGGTGAACAGGCCTTGCTCGGCCAGCATCACCACGCCATGTAGCGCCGCCCAGATCTTGAGCGCCTGCCGTTCGCGCAAATAGCCGACCGCGGGCGCCTCCAGCGCTTCGATCACGAGCGCAAAGGTCTCCCGGGTGGCCTCGTGCAGCTCGCTGCCCTTGGCCGCGCATGAGACGGTGCGGGACGCAAACATCAAACGGTAGACACCGTTACGGCGCAGACCGAAATCGAGCGTTGCCTGCGCCAGCCGTGACAATTTCGATTGCTTCGACGGCTTCATCATGGCGTCGCGCAACATCGCGCTGAACTGCCGGAACGCCTCCGCCGTCGCCGCGGTCAGCAATGCCTCGCGGTCGGCAAAATGACGGTAGGGCGCCGGCTGTGAGACGCCGAGCTGCTTTGCGAGGGCCTTGATGCTGATCGCTTCCGCCCCGCCCTGCTCCGCCTCGCGCAACGCAGCCTTGATCAGGGCGTCACGGAGATCGCCATGGTGGTAGGTGTTCTCGGGCTTGCGGGCGAGTTGTGATCGCATGTTGCGGGCAAGCCTATAAGTTTGCGCTTGACAGGGGAAGCCTGTCGCGAATGTAATATGCTATAACTTAGAATGAGCCGCAAATGCCGCGGACAATAGACAAGAGGAACGCGTGGCCCTTCGGGCGACGCGCACACGACCGAGGGAGCCGCAATGGCAGCGCGACTGAAAGTTCACGTCGATCCCGACAAATGCCAGGGCCACGCGCGCTGCAAGGCGCTGGCGCCGGAGCTGTTCGAGCTCGACGAATACGGCAACGCCCATGAGGTCGGAGATGGCACGGTTCCGCCGGGCCTCGAGGACAAGGCCTGGCTTGCCAAATCCAATTGCCCGGAAATCGCGATCGATGTGATCGAGGAGTAGCGCGCGGCCCCTGCCCGCGCGCGCTTTGCGTACCTTCAGCGAACACGAGCCCCAAGGGAACGAGCCCCAAGCGAACGAGCCCTAAGGGTTATTCAAGGGATTTTCCAGCCATGTCCGACGTCAGCCAGCCTGTCGCCCATCCGCCCGTCACCGACTGGATCAACGATTTCGACCACACCGACCCGCAATGGACGAACGATCCCTTCCCGATCTGGGAGGAGCTGCGCGCCGCGAGCCCCGTCGTGCACACGGAGCGCTTTCTCGGCTGCTACATGCCGACGACCTATGAAGCCGTGCGCGAGATCGCCAACGACACCGAACATTTCTCCTCGCGCCGCATTATCGTCCGCGACGTCCGGCCCGAGGTCGCCAGGAACGCGGCCCCGCCGATCACCTCGGATCCACCCGTGCACAAGCCGGCCAAGCAGTTGCTGCTGCCGCCCTTCACGCCGGATGCGATGAAGAAGCTGGAACCGCGGATGCGGGCGATCTGCAACGAACTGATCGACGGGTTCATTGCCGATGGCAAGGTCGACGCCGCCGCGCGCTACGCCAAATACATCCCGGTTCGGGCCATCGCGCACATGCTCGGCATCCCCGAGAGCGACAGCGACCTCTTCATCAACTGGATCCACATGATCCTGGAGGTCGGCATCAAGGATGAGACCAAGCTGCTCGAGGCTGTGCACGAGATGAGCGACTACTTCAGGGCGCATATCGAGGAGCGCCGGTCGAAGCCGACCAACGACCTCATCTCCTATCTGATGAATGCCAAGGACAAGGAGGGCCAGCCGCTGGAAGAGTCGCACGTGCTGGGCTCGCTGCGGTTGCTCCTGATCGCCGGGATCGACACCACCTGGAGCGCGATCGGCTCCTCGCTGTGGCATCTCGCTCGCACGCCGGCCGACCGCGAGCGGCTGATCGCGGAGCCAGAGCTGATTCCCACCGCCGTGGAGGAACTGCTGCGCGCCTATTCGCCGGTGACGATGGCTCGCGAGGTGGTCAAGGAGACCACGGTCTCGGGCTGTCCGGTCAAGGCGGGCAACATGGTGCTGCTGTCCTTCCCGGCCGCCAACCGGGACCCAAAAATGTTTCCGGACGCCGACAAGGTCGTGATCGATCGCCGGGAGAATCGCCATGCCGCCTTCGGCCTCGGCATCCATCGCTGCGTCGGTTCCAACCTGGCGCGGATGGAGATGCAGGTTGCGCTTGAGGAATGGCTGAAGCGGATTCCGGACTTCCGACTCGATCCTGGCGGGACCGTGACCTGGTCGCAGGGCACGGTGCGGGGACCCCGCCAGTTGCCATTTCTGCTGGGAAAGGCGATGTAGGCTCCCAGACAATGGATTTCTGGGAGGCCGGACGTGACAGAGCAAGCAATCAAACCGGCCTCCGACCATTTCGACATCGCCGACGCCGAGCGGCGCATAAAGGCGATCTTCATCGGCTCCATCGGCAATCTCGTCGAATGGTATGACTTTTACGCCTATACGGCGTTCGCGCTGTATTTCGCCCCGGCCTTCTTTCCGGGCAACGACCCCGTGGTTCAGCAATTGAATGCCGCCGTGATATTCGCGGCGACATTCCTGATGCGCCCCCTGGGCGGCTGGTTCTTCGGCTACCTCGCCGACCATTACGGCCGGCGCATCTCGCTGACGCTGTCGGTCGTGTTCATGTGCTTCGGCTCGTTGATCATCGCGCTGACCCCGACCTACGCGACGATCGGCTTCGCTGCGCCGGTCATCCTGGCGCTCGCCCGCGTCATCGAGGGCCTGAGCTTAGGTGGCGAATACGGCGCCAGCGCCACTTACCTGAGCGAGGTCGCCGATCCCAAGCATCGCGGCTTCTACTCGAGCTTCCAGTACGTCACGCTGATCGGCGGCCAGCTGACCGCGATTATCGTGCTGCTGCTCCTGCAAAAGGTCTTCCTCACGCCAGATGAGCTGAAAACCTGGGGCTGGCGTATTCCGTTTGCGATCGGCGCGGCGCTTGCGATTTTTGCCGCGGTGATGCGGCGCAACCTGCATGAGACCGAGGCCTTCGAGGAAGCCAAGAAGGTGGTGAAGCCGACCGGCTCGATCACCAATCTCTTGCGCTACCCCCGCGAGCTGCTGCTTGTGGTCGGCCTCACCGCCGGCGGCACTGCGGCATTCTACACCTTCACCACCTACATGCAGACCTTCGTGAAGCTGTCGGTCGGGCTGACCGAGGACCAGACCACCTTCGTGATCTTCGGCACGCTGATCTTCGCGACAATCCTGCAGCCGATCTACGGCGCGATCTCCGACAAGATCGGCCGCAAGCCGCTGCTGATCTTCTTCGGCGTCGCAGGCACGCTCGCGACGGTGCCGCTGTTGATGACGCTGAAGGAGACCAAATCGCCGTTCATGGCGTTCATCCTGATCTGCTGCGCCTGGCTGTTCGTTGCCGGCTACACCTCGATCAACGCCGTGGTGAAAGCCGAGCTGTTCCCGACCAATGTCCGCGCGTTGGGCGTCGGCCTGCCCTATGCGATCACAGTCTCGATCTTCGGCGGCACGGCGCCGGCGATCGCGCTCTATTTCAAGACCATCGGCCATGAGCAGTGGTTCTACTACTATCTCGCCAGTGTCATCTTCCTGTCGCTGATCATCTATTCCACCATGCGTGACACCAAGCGCGAATCCGCGATGCACCGCCACGAATAGCTGACTTCGAGCAGATCATGGCCGACGACAACGAGCCGCCCGACAGCAAGCTGACCCGCACCAAACAGAAGTGGGCGCGCGAGGGCCGCTTCCTCACCGGCAAAATTACGCGCCCCGAGGAGCAGCGGCTGCCGCCCGGACAGCATCTGACCAAGGACTGGCCGGTGCTCGATCTCGGTGTGGTGCCGCCTGTGTCGCGCGAGCGCTGGCGGCTGGACGTCTACGGCGCGGTCGAGAACCCCATATTCTGGACCTACGCCGAGTTCGCGGCGCAAAAGCAGGACCAGTTCACCTCCGACATCCATTGCGTGACAACCTGGTCGCGCTACGACAATCAGTGGGAAGGGCTCGCCACGCGTGAGCTGCTTGCGGCCTGCCAACCACGCGACGATGCTCGCTTCGTGGTGCTGCATTCCTATGACGGCTACACCACCAACCTCGCGCTGGAAGACTTTGCCGCCGAGGATGCGCTGCTGGCCCATAGCTGGTCGGGCCAGCCGCTGTCGGACGAGCATGGCGGCCCTGTCAGGCTCGTCGTGCCGCATCTGTACTTCTGGAAGAGCGCCAAATGGCTGCAGGCCATCGAATTCGTGACTGAGGATGCGCCGGGCTTTTGGGAAGTCCGCGGCTATCATAATCGCGGCGATCCCTGGGCCGAACAGCGCTATTCAGGAGACTAGGCTCGAGCAATCAAGGGGAAGCCCATGCCGACGGAACGCTTCCAATTCACGGGTGAAGGCGGCCATCAACTCGCGGCGGCGCTGGAGCTGCCGGACGGCGAGCCCTCATCCTACGCGCTGTTCGCGCACTGCTTCACCTGCGGCAAGGACACGCTGGCAGCTAAGCGCATCTCGGTCGCGCTCGCCGCCAAGGGCATCGCGGTCTTGCGCTTCGACTTCACCGGGCTCGGCTCCAGCGAAGGCGATTTCGCCAATTCGACTTTCTCATCGAACGTCGCCGACCTCGTGCGCGCCGCCGATCATCTCCGCACGACCCGCAAGGCACCGTCGATCCTGATCGGCCATAGCCTGGGGGGTGCCGCGATCCTGGCGGTAGCCGGCAAGATTCCGGAGGCCAAGGCGGTTGCGACGATCGCAGCACCTTCCGACCCTGCTCATGTCACCGGCCTGTTCAGGGAACATGTCGATGCGATCCGAGAGAAGGGCGAGGTCGAAGTGTCGCTTGCGGGTCGACCATTCCGGATCAAGCGTGAGTTCCTCGATGACATCGTCGAGCACGAGCTGATGAAGGACGTCACCGGCCTGCACAAGGCGCTGCTGGTGATGCAGTCGCCTGTGGACGACACCGTCGGCATCGACAACGCGACCAAGATCTTCGTTGCGGCCAGGCATCCCAAGAGCTTCGTCTCGCTCGACCATGCCGATCATCTCCTGACCAAGCCGGCAGATGCGCTCTATGCGGCCGACGTGATCGCCGCCTGGGCCAGCCGCTACATCGACACGGCAAAGCCTGCGAAAGTGATGGATCGTGCGGAAGAGCCGCGCAGGGTCGTGGTGCAGGAGACCCGCAAGAGCAAGTTCAACCAGCTCATCACCGTCGGGCCTCATCATCTCGTGGCGGACGAGCCGAAAGCCGCTGGCGGCGAGGATGCCGGTCCCGGGCCCTATGATTTCCTGCTCGCCGGTCTCGGCGCCTGCACCTCCATGACCATGCGCCTCTATGCCGACCGCAAATCGCTGCCGCTCGACCGCGTCACCGTCACGCTGAAGCATTCCAAGATCTATGCCAAGGACTGCGCGGAATGCGAGACGCGCGACGGCATGCTCGACCAGATCGAGCGCGATATCGCGATGGACGGCGCGCTCGATGCCGAACAGCGCAAGAAGCTGATGGAGATCGCCGACAAGTGCCCGGTGCACCGGACGCTGACGTCGGAGATTCGCATCGTCACCAGGGCCGTGGACTAGAAGCACGCCGCCATCGTTCGCACCGCCGCGCTGATCTCGCTCTCGCGCCAAGCCGCAAAGCCGAGCAGCAGGCCATGATCGCGCGGCTTTCCGAGCGCCAGGCTCGACAAGGCGCGCGTTTCGACGCCGGCCTCGACCAGCCGCTTCACCACAGCCTGATCGGCGCGACCACGCCTGAGCCGGGCGACGAGCTGAATGCCGCCCGAGGGCACCTCGGCCGTGAGCACCTCGCCGAGATGGCGTTCCAGTCCGGCGACGAGATGATCGCGCCTGCAATGATAGAGCCGGCGCATCCGGCGCAGATGTGCGAGGAAATGCCCGTCGGCGATGAACTCGGCGAGCGCCTCCTGGATGTGACTGGATGCGATCAGCCCGATGTGCCGCTGCGCGATCTCGAATGTGCCGACCAGCGCCGGAGGCACGACGAGATAGCCAAGCCGGATATCCGACGTCATCGCCTTCGAGAAGGTGCCGACATAGAACACGCGGCCATGGGCATCGAGCCCTTGCAGGGCCGGGACCGGGCGGCTGTCATAGTGGAATTCGCCATCGTAATCGTCCTCGACGATCCAGGTCCTGCCGGGCCTGCTTGATCCGAGAAACGCGGTGCGGCGGGCCAGCGACATCAGCCGTCCAGTCGGGTGCTGATGCGATGGCGTCATGAAGACGAGCTTTGGCGCGGCCATTCCGGGCATCGGCTGCATGCCCTGCTCATCCAGCCTGATGCCGATGACGCGCGCGCCGGACGCGCGGAAGGCGGCCGCGGCGCCGGGATACCCAGGGTCCTCGACCCAGACCGCGTCCCCCTTCGTGATGAGCACGGCTGCGATCAGCGTCAGCGCGGCCTGCGCGCTCGGCAGGATCATGATCTGGTCCGCTGCTGCGCGAACGCCTCTGCTGGTCGCCAGGTAATGCGCCAGCGCCTCGCGCAGCCGTGTGCGATTGACCGGACCAAGCTCACGCTTGGCGGCGTGCACGGCGCTGCGGCGCAGGCACCGCGCCCAGACCTCGTTCGGAAACTCCCGTGCATCTCCATGCCCCGGTCGCAACGGCTTGAGCAGCGCCTGATAGGACATCGGCCAGTCGGTCTGCTTGAGCTTCGAGGCCCAGGGCGAGAGCTGCGGCCTCGCTGAGCGCACGCCAGATGCGGCAACGCCCGCGCCCTCGATGCGCTCGCCGCCGTCGACTGTCACCACAGGACGACGTCCATGCGACGCCGCAAGATATCCCTCCGCGGCAAGCTGCTCGAACGCATAGGTGACGGTGTTGCGGGAGACACCGAGATCGCTCGCAAGCTGGCGGCTCGACGGCAGCGCGCGACCCTTGGCGATACGGCCGGCCGCGATCAGGCCGCGAAGCTGGCTCGTCAACTGCGCCACCAGCCCCTCATCGTCGGCGCGGTTCAGGTCGATCAGGCCGGAGATCATGCTGTCCGATACTGGCACTCTATTCCTTTCCAATCTGGCACTTTTTCAGGTGCCAGCTTGAATGCTATCCACCGCATCGGACTGCTTCAAGGACCTTGCGATGAACTCTTCTTTGTCTCCCCGCGCCGCCATCGGCCTGTTCCTGATCGTCGTGCTGGCCTGGGGCGTGAACTGGTCGATGACCAAGCAGCTCGTGCAATTCCTGCCGCCCCTCTGGACGTCGGCGATCCGCAGCTGGATCGCGCTGGCCGGATTGTTCGTGATCCTCAGGCTGAGCAACAATCTGGTGATCCCGGAGCGGCGCGACATCCCTGTCATCCTCAGCGTGGCGCTGCTGCACATGACGATATTCTCCGTCCTGGTTGCAGCCGGCGTGCGCTTCCTGCCTGCGAGCAAGGCCGTCGTGCTCGGCTACACCACGCCGCTCTGGGTTGCGATCGCCGCGCCCATGCACGGCAAGGATACGCTGACGGCACCCAAGCTTGCCGGCGCCTTGTTCGGCCTGGTCGGGCTTGCCGTCATCCTGAACCCCACATCCATCGACTGGGCCAATCGCAACGTCCTGCTCGGCGCCGGCATGGTGATCCTCGCCGCGATCTCCTGGGCCGCGAACATCATCTATCTCCGGGCGCATCGCTGGATCGGCTCTCCGCTCCAGCTCCTGATCTGGCAGGTGCTGGTCGCGACCATCGTGCTCACCGCATTGGCTGTCATCACCGATGGCCTGCCGCACGCGGAATGGTCGTGGAAGCTTGTGCTGCTGTTCCTGTATTCCGGCCTGATCGGGACGGCGCTCGCCTATTGGGCGATGTCGATGGTCAACAAGAGCATCTCGGCGCTGACGACGGCGCTTGGCACCACGGGGACACCGCTCGTCGGCATCGCCAGCGCGGCGATCCTGCTGGGCGAGCCGATCGACATCAGCCTCGTCGTCGCGGCCGCGCTGATCGTGACCGGAATTGGCCTTGCGACTCTGGGCGACCGGATGTTGCGCCGTCAGGCGACCGCGAGCGGCTGAACGCGCAAGGTGCCGCGCAGGCCTGCCGTCGTGCCGAGCAGGATGCCGGCGACTGCGATGAACGAACCGACGGCAAGCGTCGAGACGCCGGTGAGCCCCTGCCCGATCGAGCAGCCAAACGCCATCACGCCGCCGATCCCCATCAGCGCAGCTCCACCGGCAGAGCGCAGCATGTGACGCGGCGAGGAATAGCCTTCGAGCTTGAAGCGACCGGTGACGAGGGCGGTAACCAGGCTGCCGGCAAAGACCCCGCCAACCGTCGCGATGCCGAAGTTGAGCGTCAGCCCGGTCGAGAGCATCGCATATTGCAGACTATCGGCGATTGGCGCGATGAAGGTGAGTGAGGTCACCGGGACGGGATTGAAGTCGTCGGCGCCGAGATAGCCGGAGACGTACCAGCCGCCGGCAACGAGAAGGCCCACAATAATGCCCGCCGCGATCTGGCCCGGCGAGCGACGGAATGCCGGATGGGCGAAGGCAAACAGAATCAGCGCAACGACGATCACGGTCGCGGCCAGCGCGCGCGAAACCACCTCCGTGACACCGAGCGTCGCGAGCACCGACGGCAAAGAAGTCGCGTTGACGGTGATCTGCGAGGCCTGAACCAGCGCGATACGCGCCGGCGCGATCAGGCCCTTGAGCGTCATCTGGGCGGCGATGGCGAGCACGATCACCACGACGAAGGAGCGGAGATTGCCGCGCCCAAGCAGCACCAGCGCGCGCGAGCCGCAGCCGTTCGACAGCACCATGCCGTAGCCGAACAGCAGGCCGCCCAGGAACAGCACCGGCACCGAAAAAGTCTGTTGCAGATAGATCGACTTGCCGAGATCGACCATGCCGTAACCGGCGAGGAGCTGGCTCGCGGTAATCGCGACTGCGATCGCCAGTGCATAGGAGCGCACAAGCCGTCCGTCTCCCTCCGCCAACCATCCGCGCATGCTGCTCATCAGGCAGAAGCCGCTGAGCAGGCCGACGGAACCATAGACGAGGCCAATGACGAGGCCGGCGAGGATGACGAGTTGGGTGGTTTCCATCGTCACGGCTTCAGGATCACCCTATCGCGCGAGGAGCCCGCGACAGCGACATAGGCCTCCTTCGCGCGCTCCAGCGGATAGATCGCACTCGCCTTGATCGGGAACGGCTTCAACTGGCCGCTCGCAAAGCCCGGGCCAAGATCGCGCAGCACCGCGCCCGTCGCCGCGGACGACAGGCCGAGCGTATCAATCCCGACATAGGTATGCTGGCCGCGATAGAATTCGAGGATGTTGAACTGCACGATGCGGTCGATCGCGGCGATCAGAATCTGGCGGCCGCGCAAGCCGAGTGATTTGTGTGCCGCCTGGAAATAGGGATCGCCGACCGTGTTGAAGACGATGTCGGCACCCTTGCCGCCGGTCAGTTCGCGCACGCGTGTGGCGACATCGACGGCGGATGCATCGATCACCTCGATTGGCGCATTGCTGTGACCCTCATAGGCCTCGGCCTTGCGGACCACGCCGGCGACGCGCGCGCCTTGCCAGGTCGCGATCTGCACTGCGGCCTGACCGACCTTGCCGTTGACGCCGAACACAAGCACGGTCTCGCCCGGTTTCGGAATGCCGGCGCGGCGAAAACCTTCCATGGCGGTGACGAAGGGCACGCCGATGCCGGCGGCCTCCTCCCAGGACACCGTCTTCGGCTTCTCCACCACGGCATCGGCTTCGACGACGAGATGACTCGCGTGCGTGCCATCGCGGCGGATGCCGAGATCGCCTGAAGAGCCGAACACCTCGCGGCCGATCGTACCGGCGGGGCCGTCGATCACCACGCCGGCGTAGTCGCGGCCCGGCGTGCGCGGGAAAACGGCATAGGGCATCAGCCCGGTCGCAGCCTTGACGTCGGACGGGTTGACGGCCGCGGCCTTCACCTCGATCAGCAGATCGTTCGGCCCACGCGCGAGCGTGTGACGCTCCACGGTCGGAGCAAGCGCGGCGGCGTTCTCGGCCTTGGCGGTGAGGCGAACGCAGCGTGCTTCGACAGTTTTGGGATCGGCTGGTGACATGGAAAGACCCGGGATTTCTCGCGGGCCTTGTCGCCTTTGGGGGCGGTCAAGTCAATCCGTCAAGTCAGTCCTTGGTCAGTCCTTGGGCCGCTTGTCGTAGAGCCGCTTGGCCTTGCCGAGCGAGCGCTCCAGCGTCGCCGGCGCGACCACCTGGACCCTCGAGCTGACGCCGATCGTGTTCTTGATGTGAGTTGAAATCCGGTCGGCATGGTCGACAAGCCCGCGACCGTCCCAGCTTTCGGGCCGCGCCTCGGCGATGATGGTCAGCTCGTCCATGCGTCCTTCGCGGGTCAGCTCCAGGATGAAGTGGCCGCCGCACCAGTCGGTCGCGAGCAGCACCTCCTCGATCTGGGTCGGGAACAAATTGACACCGCGCAGGATGATCATGTCGTCCGAGCGGCCCGTCACCTTCTCCATCCGCCGCATGCCCGGCCGCGCCGTGCCCGGCAGCAGCCGCGTCAGGTCGCGGGTGCGATAGCGGATCACAGGGAAAGCTTCCTTGGTCAGCGAGGTGAACACCAGCTCGCCCTTCTCGCCGTCAGGCAGCACCGCGCCGGTCTCGGGGTCGATCACTTCGGGATAGAAATGGTCCTCCCAGATGTGCAAGCCGTCCTTGGTCTCGATGCATTCCTGCGCGACGCCGGGGCCGATCACCTCGGACAAGCCGTAGATGTCGGTCGCGTCCATGTCGAAGGCGTCCTCGATCTCGCCGCGCATGGCGTTGGTCCAGGGCTCGGCCCCGAAGATGCCGACCTTGAGCGAGCACTGGCGCGGATCGAGCTTCTGGCGCTTGAACTCGTCGAGGATCGCCAGCATGTAGCTCGGCGTCACTGTGATGATGTCAGGCCGAAAGTCGTTGATAAGCTGCACCTGCCGCTCGGTCATTCCGCCGGAGATCGGAACCACCGTGCAGCCGAGCTTCTCGGCACCGTAATGCACACCGAGCCCGCCGGTGAACAGGCCATAACCGTAGGCATTGTGGATGATCATGCCGTTGCGGCCGCCGGCGGCGCGGATCGAGCGCGCCATCACATCCGACCAGGTGTCGATATCGCGCTGGGTATAACCGACCACGATCGGCTTGCCCGTCGTGCCAGAGGAGGCATGCACGCGCACCAGTTTTTCGCGCGGCACGGCGAACATGTTGAAGGGATAGTTGTCGCGCAGGTCCGTCTTCACCGTAAACGGAAACTTTGCGAGATCGGAGAGCTCGCGAAAGTCCGAGGGATGCACCCCAGCCTTGTCAAAAGCCTTGCGGTAATGCGCGACGTTGTCATAGGCGTGCTTCAGCGACCAGGCCAGCCGCTGCGTCTGCAGCGCCATGATCTCATCGCGTGAGGCGCGCTCCTGTGCATCCATCTCGGCCCTATAGCTGCGGCCGTCGTCCTTCAGCTTCGTCGAAGCCATACTCGTTTCCCCACATATGTGTTCTTCTCTTTATTGATCTTGCGTCGGCAGCCACGCGCCGGGAATGACACGCGAATGCCCACGGAATTCAGCAATGACGGTATCGCCTGCCATGACGCGCACATCATAGATGCCGGAGCGGCCACCGCGGGTCACCTCGCGCGCCTTGGCGACGAGACGGTCGCCGAGCTTGCCCGGCTTGATAAACGTGATCTGCCCCTGCGCCGCGACGACACGGTCATTGTGGGAGTTGCAGGCAAAAGCGAAGGCGGAATCGGCCAGCGTGAAGATGAAGCCGCCATGGGCGATGCGCTGACCGTTGACCATGTCCGGCCGCACCGTCATGGCCAGCGTCGCAAAGCCCGGGCCGATCTCCACGATCTCCATGCCGAGGCCCTTGGACGCATCGTCCTCCGCCCACATCGCATCAGCGCAGGCGCGGGCAGCATCTTCAGGCGACATGGCGGCTTTGACGTTCACACGCTTCTCCCGGCGAACTCTTTGCTCATGATGTTCTGCTTGATGGTCAAGGCTGTCAAACGTGGTCGTAGTCGACCACGACCCGCTCGGACGACGGCTTGGCCTGGCAGGTCAGAACAAAGCCGGCCTTCAGCTCCCAGGGCTCCAGCGAATAGTTGATGTCCATGGGCGCCTCGCCCTCGACCAGCTTGGCGCGACAGGTCGAGCACATGCCGCCCTTGCAAGCGAAGGGCAGATCGACACCGGCGCGCAGCGCGGCATCGAGGATGGCCTCGTCCTCGGCGACCGGCACGTCGCGGCGTTTGCCGTCAATGATCAGCGAGGCGATCGCCTTGGGCGGCGCATCGGGTGCCACGGTCTTTTTCGGTCGCGGCTTGCCGCCGAACTCCGAAACGAAACGCTCGACATGTATACGATCATCGGCGATGCCCAGGTTGCGGCAGGTCGCCTCGATGTCTTCGCTCATGCCAGATGGACCGCAGATGAAGACGTGGTCGACGCTCTCGGCTGGCACCAGCGAGCGCAGCAGCACCCTCACCTTTTCGCCATCGAGCCGGCCATGCAGGATCGGGATGTCCTGCTCCTCGCCGGAGATGACGTGGAAGATGGACAGGCGGTCGATGAAGCGATCCTTCAGCTCCTCGAGCGCCTCCAGGAACATGATGTTGTCGGTCGCGCGGTTGCCGTAGAACAGGAAGAAGCGGCTGTCCGGCTCGCGTGCCAGCACGCCCTTGACGATCGACAGGATCGGCGTGATGCCGGAGCCTGCGGCAAAGCCGACATGGATGCGTCCGGCCTCGGCCGGAGGGATCACGCCAAAACGGCCCGTCGGCGTCATCACGTCGAGCTCGTCGCCATGTCTCAGCTCGTCCGCGGCCCAGCTCGAAAACGCGCCGCCGTCGACTTTCTTCACGGCAATGCGGATCTCGCCGTCGTCAGGGCCGGAGCAGATCGAATAGGAGCGGCGCACCTCCTCGCCATCGAGCGTGGTGCGCAGCGTGAGGTACTGGCCGGGACTGAAAGCATAGTCGCCGGCAAGTTCGCGGGGGATGGCGAAAGTCATCGAGACGGCGTCGGATGCCTCCCGGCGGAGGTCGTTGACGGCAAGGCGGTGAAAACGCGGTGCGGCTGCTGACATGGTCAATGACACTTGAAGTAATCGAAGGGTTCGCGGCAAGCCTTGCAGCGCCACAGCGCCTTGCAGGATGTCGAGCCGAATTCAGACAGCAGTTCGGTCTTGTCCGAGCCGCATTGCGGACACGCCACCGTCTGTTCGCCAAATAGCGCGCGGCGCGAGTGTGAAGATTGCGGCGGCGCGATGCCGTAGGCGCGCAGCTTCTGACGGCCTTCCTCGCTCATCCAGTCTGTGGTCCAGGCCGGCGACAGCACGGTCCGCACTTTCGAACGGCGAAAGCCGGCGCGTTCCAGCGCGATCTCGATTTCGAGCGCGATCATGTTCATCGCCGGGCAGCCCGAATAGGTCGGCGTGATCGCGACCTCGACATGGTCACCATCGAGGGTAACGTCGCGGAGCACACCGAGATCAGCGATGGTCAACACCGGAATCTCAGGGTCGACCACGCTCGCCGCGGCGTCCCAGGCGCGCTGGTGCAGCTCGCTGTCGCGCTCCAGCATCGTCACCATGTCTGCCCCGGAAACGTGCGCTGCATCGATTGCAGCTCGGACAGGAGGTGGCCGAGATGCTCGCTATGGCGGCCGGCACGGCCACCCTGCTGCATCCAGTCGTTCTCCGGCAGTCGAAGCGTTGCTTCGCTGATGACATCGGAGAGCGTCGTCAGCCAGCGGCCGCGCAAGGTGCCGGGATCGACGGCGATACCGGCATAGATCAGCGCGCGCTCGCCGTCATCGACGGCGAACATCTCGCCGGTAAAGGCCCAGAGGTGATCGATCGCCCGTTGCGCGCGTGCGTGGCTCTCGTCCGTGCCGTCGCCAAGCCGTATGATCCATTCCGAAGCGTGGCGCAGGTGATAGGCGCTCTCCTTCTCCGACTTCGCGGCGATCGCGGCGAGCGTCGTATCGCGCGAGGTCATCATCGCGCGCCAATAGAGGTCGGCGAAGGCGGAATAGAAGAACTGTCGCACCAGCGTCTGGGCGAAGTCGCCATTCGGCTGCTCGACCAGCAGCAGATTGCGGTACTGCCTGACATCCCGCAGGTAAGCGAGCTTGTCCTCGTCGTTATTCCCGCCTTCGGCCTTGGCGGCGTAGCTGTAAAGCTCGCGCGCCTGGCCGATGAGGTCGAGCGCGATGTTGGAGAGCGCCATGTCCTCTTCCAGCATCGGCGCGTGCCCACACCATTCCGACAGCCGGTGACCGAGGATCAGCGCATCGTCAGCACGGCGCAGGGCGTAGAGCACCAGCGGCGTTTCGGAGACCTGGATGTTTGCAGTGGGCATCACATGTGCCCCACTTCCTCGGGCACCTCGTAAAAGGTCGGATGCCGGTAGATCTTCGATTCCGCCGGCTCGAACATCATGCCCTTCTCGGCGGGGTCGCTCGCGGTGATCGCGGTCGACGGCACGACCCAGATCGACAGGCCCTCACCGCGCCGGGTGTAGATGTCGCGGGCGGCTTGCAGGGCCATGGTGGCATCGCTCGCATGCAGCGAGCCGACATGCTTGTGCGCGAGCCCGTTGCGGCTGCGAATGAAGACTTCCCACAACGGAGTGTTCGGCGTGGCCATATTGATCTCCCTATTCCGCGGCTTGTGCGGTCTGACGCTGCGCGCGCTTTGCGGCATAGGCGGCCGCGGCCTCGCGCACCCAGGCGCCGTCATCATGTGCCTTGCGGCGCGCGGCCATGCGGTCGCGGTTGCAGGGACCGTTGCCGGCAAGCACCTGCTTGAACTCGGTCCAGTCGATCTCGCTGTAACGCCAGTGCCCGTCCGCATCCTGCGTCATGCCGGGATCGGGAATAGTAAGGCCGAGATATTGCGCCTGCGGCACAGTGGCGTCGACGAACTTCTGGCGCAGCTCGTCATTGGAAAAGCGCTTGATCTTCCACTTCGTCGAGGTGTCGCTGTGCTGGCTGGTCGCATCGGGCGGACCGAACATCATCAGCACCGGCCACCACCAGCGGTTCAACGCATCCTGCGCCATCGCCTTCTGCTCGTCCGAGCCGCGGCACAGGGTGAGCATGATCTCGTAGCCCTGGCGCTGGTGGAACGACTCTTCCTTGCAGACGCGGATCATCGCGCGCGCATAGGGGCCGTAGGAGCAGCGGCATAGCGGAATCTGGTTCATGATCGCGGCGCCGTCGACCAGCCAGCCGATGGTGCCGATGTCGGCCCAGGTCAGCGTCGGATAGTTGAAGATCGAGGAATACTTTGCTTTCCCCGCGAGCATGGCATCGACCAGCTCTTCGCGAGAGCTGCCGAGCGTTTCGGCGGCGGCATAAAGGTAGAGCCCGTGGCCGCACTCGTCCTGCACCTTGGCGAGCAGCGCAGCCTTGCGGCGCAAGGTCGGCGCGCGCGTGATCCAGTTACCCTCGGGCAGCATGCCGACGATTTCGGAATGAGCGTGCTGGGAGATCTGACGTGTCAGCGTCTTGCGATACGCCGCCGGCATCCAGTCATTCGGCTCGATGCGCTCCTCGGCATCGATGCGGGCCTGGAACTGCGCGGCTCGGCCCGCGTCCTCAAGACCCTGGTCGTCGGTCTCGGCCGTATTCAGCGCCTGGGTATACATGCGCAGTCCTCCCGTTTTCTTGGAGGCAATATATAACAAGAATTATGTCATGCAAGATATTTCTGTAACATGTAGATCAAGCCTCGAACCTCCTTTCCAGGAGCTTTCGCGCCGGGGGCAGCGGGCCTTTTTCATTGGTCCCATGGCGATCAAGCCATTGTTCCGACGGAGCAAGCAGCGCGCGATAGATCTCGCCGCAGAGCGTGCGGGCCGCCCTGCCCGGCCAATCCGCCGGCAATAGGCTTACGGGCAGCAGCGGATCGCGCAGCACGACGCGGCGGTAATAGTGGATCAGCAGGATCCGCGCCGTGAAAGCGTCGGCCTCGGACAGCTCCGTGCCGCGCGCGAGTGCGACGCGCAGCGGCTCGAACGTCTTGATGAATTTCAGATAGGCATCCGCCGTGCGTTCCAGCGGCCAGCTCGCACTGAGCAGGCGACGGCCGCTATCATCCTCAGCCGAGACTTCGAGGCGGATGGCGCCTGCCGCCTCCTCCGGCACCGGTACGCCTGACGGCGCGACCCACACGCCCGGCAGCGGGCTCCCGAAGCCCGCGTTGCGGAGCGCCTCGCGCGAGACGTCGCGATCCTCGCCATTGCCGATCAGCAGCAGCTCGAAGCGCCCGGTCCAGTCGGACGGCGGCGGATCGTAGATGTGACGCGTCGCGGCTTCGAACGTCTCACGTCCTTTCTCGGCGAGGCGATAAAAGCTGTTACGGCCCACCTTCTCGCGCGTCAGCCAGCCATCGGCAGCAAGGCGCGACATCGCCGTGCGCACCACGCTGCCATCGATGTCGAGGCCCTCAAAGAACGCCAGCAGCGTACCAAGCCACACCGAACCGCCGCGCGGCACGACGGCATCGCCGAACATCGTGATGACGATGGAGCCGGTACGTGACGGCTCACGCTTGAGCTGATCGATGATGCGAGAAAGCGGATGCGCCATGCGCGAGGCATAGCGCGTTTGGTGCGGGCGGGACAATGGATGGGAGCGACGGTCTTACTCTCCCTCTCCCCGTTCTTACGGGGGGAGAGGGTTGGGGTGAGGGGCCTCTCTCCTCGAATGAGATCGACGTGAGACCTGTACCCCCTCACCCGGATCGCAAGAGAGCGATCCGACCTCTCCCCGCAAGCGGGGAGAGGTGAAGATGCGCGCTACCGATGCGGATCGGGATAGGCGAGGCTGCGCCAGCCGCTGCGATCGAACGGCCGCCACGCGCCTTCCTTCTGCGCGAGACGGTCGGCGACCGCGTAGACGGCGGCGGGATGATGGCCCATGCCGCAATGGCTGCTGTCGACCTCGATGCTCTCGGTCTGCGCGCCGGTCTTTTCCATGCAGCCTTGCCAGGCGCAGACGCCGTCGGTGCGGCTGAAGATGGCGGTGGTTGGCACCGGCGGCGGCACGGCAAGCTCGCCACCGAAGCGCGGATCAACTTCGTCGGACTTCCGTCCGCTCGCCCATTCGTAGACGCGCCAGGCATTGGTCGACCGGGGGTTACCCGCGAAGGGGCTGCCGAGGGTGATCACCTGACGCACGCGCTCAGGCATCATCTTGGCGAGTTGGCGCGCATAGAGGCCACCAAGGCTCCAGCCGACCAGGCTGATCTTGCGACCGTGCGTGTCGTTGAGCTCCTCGACCAGATCGATCATCCCATCCTGCACGCCCTCGCGCAGGCCGTAATTGCGGCCCTGACGCCAGCCGCTGACCGCATAGCCCTTGCTGGTCAGAAAGGTGCGCAGCGCGCCCGTGGAGGCATCGGAGGCCACAAGGCCGGGCAGCACCAGCACCGGATGCCCGTCGCCACGCGGCGCGAGGCTCAGCAGCGGCAACGCGCCGAGGAATGCGCCGAACTCGTGGATCGCGCGCCCTTCCAGAAACATCAGAGTACGGGACGGCGGACGCAGCGTCTGGGCAGTAGCGGTCATCAATGGATCCCCTTGGAAAGAATTCCTGAAGAGCCCGCCGGCCGCGATGCCGGCAATGGGCATGAATTCCAATACGCCGGCTTCTTGATCGTTCCGCAGCGCAACATGAATCAGCTAGGCGGCCGGTTCCACACATTCAAGCGGGACAGATGCTGGGCCACAATAGGCTCGCGCGTTAATGCTGTTGGGCGTGACGCAAAAGTCACAACAATCGGAGCAGAAATTCTACGCAGTAGAGCGCAAGACCGGCGAGCCCGCCGATCAGCGAACCGTTGAAGCGGATGTATTGCAGGTCGCGTCCGATGTTGATTTCGATCAGCGAAATCAGCTGCGCCATGTCCCACGATTTGACCTGGTCGGAGATGAAGGTCGAGACGCCGCTCTTCTGGTCGGCGACGAAGCTGCGCAGCACCGTCACCAGGCCCTGGTTGATCTCACCGCGCAGCTCGGCATCGCCGGCGAGCGCATCGCCCGCCGAAACGAACATGCCGGCGAGATGATGCTGCAGCACCTGCGTTTCACCGGATGCGCTGCGCTCGATGAAGGAGCGCGTGTTGGCCCAGACGGTGCGGGCGAGATCGGCAAGCTCTGGCCGCGCCAGGAAATCGCGCTTCAAGCCATCGATGCGATCGATATAGGCCTGGTCGGTACCGAGCCGATCGACGAAGCTCAGCACCATGCGGTCGAACTCGCCGCGGAACGGATGCTTGGGATCGCTGCGCACCTCGTTGAAGAAAGCCGTTGCCGACGAGACAATCTTGTTCACGAGAAACTTGTCGGCGCGATAGAGGTTGAGCAGGGTCGGCAACTCCGCGCGCACCTTGTCGCGGATCATTGCCATGGTCTCTTTCTGGGTCAGCGTCTCGTGCATCACGCGCAGCAGATCGTCAAACAGGATCTGGTGCCGCCCCTCCGCGACGAAGCCGCGCAGCGTGCCGGCTGCGAGCGGCGCGAGGTCGATCGCCTGGATTTGTGTCGACATGCGGCGGATGATGAAGGTCATCAGGCCGGAGCTTTCCGTCGCGGACACGGCCTCCGGCAATAGCCGCAGAGCAAAGCGAGCAAGATCATCGCTGCGTTTGCGATCGCGCAGCCAGTCGGCGACGAAAGAGCCGAAATCGATCTCTCTCAGCTTGGCGTCGACCGGACCAGCCTCGAGGAAATGCACCTGGATGAACTCGCCGAGCTTGTCGGCGATGCGGGCCTGATTGCTCTGGATGATCGCGGTGTGCGGAATCGGCAGGCCGAGCGGCCGCTTGAACAGCGCGACCACAGCATACCAGTCGGCGAGCCCGCCGATGGTGGCGGCTTCCGCGAAAGCGGCGATGAAGCCGAACGCGGGATGCACCGGCAGCAGCCATTTCGCGACGACGAACAGCAGAAGCGTCGAGGCCAGCACCAGCGTCGCCAGCGCCTTGACGCGGCGCAGCTCGGCTGCCCGTTCCGCGTCGGCAGGTGTATCAAACGAGAAGTTGGTAGATGAATCCATGACTGCATCACAGTACTCCGTCATTGCGAGCGAAGCGAAGCAATCCAGAGTCTTTCCACGGAGGGACTCTGGATTGCTTCGTCGCATCAGCGCAAAATTGCTACGCAATTTTGTCGCGAGCTCCTCGCAATGACGGCAGCGCAAACAAAAGGCCCGCCGAAGCGGGCCTCAAATTTCAGTTTGGTCTCAGGGCGCCAGATCAGGCGGTCTTGTTGTAGACCTTGGCAAAGTTGTCCTGAGCGGACTTCGCACCGTTGGCGGCGAGCTTGCCGAGATAGTCGGCGGTCGCCTTGGTGCGCGAGACGAACGCTTCGCCGCGGGCGCGGAGCAGGCTCGACTGGATCTCGACGGCTTCGCTGAACGACTTGGCGGACGCGAGCTTGTCGATACCCGCGAAGAACGCCTCGGCGTCCTCGTAGATCGCCTGCTGAATGTTGCGGCTGATCTTGCCGGCTTCAGTGACGGACTCGGTCACCGCGTTCTCGACGGCGGCGGTCACGCGCTCGGAGCCAGCGAACACCTCGGCAGCACGGTCCTTGGCGGTGTTGGCGGTCTTCTTGACGAATTCGCGGGCAGCCTCGGGAACTTCCAGGTTCTGGATGTTCTTGAAAGCGTCTTTGAAGCCCTCGAAGGCGGTGTTGGTTTCGGTGGTCATGGGGGTTCTCTCCATCCTCATTGGGTTGAGCTATGGGCTCACCCCGTCCTCGATGGCCCGGGGCACGGCTTATATGGCATAGTTAATTGTGCGATGCAACAATCATGTTGCATCGCGATATCACGAATTCGTGATCGGCCTTATTTGGAGGCATTCTGATGCCTCCCTGGCCCGCCGCCCTACTGTGCATGGGGTTGATTTCGAGTTTTGGTCGGTAGGCGACGCCTTTAATGCTGGACGGCGCCTGGCAGCCCATACGCCTCCATCTGGGCCTGGACCTGCGCGATGTTGTGGCCGAGCACGACGATGTCGTGGGTCTTGCCGGCGACGTCCCGGACATGGTCCCGGAGCAGCGCCTCGGCCTTGAAGCCGAGGCTCTCGAACAGCGCGATCGCCGCCTGCTGGTCGACCGTCATCTGGACCGAGAGCTTCTCCAGCCCCGCCCCGAGCGCGAGCGCAAAGGTCTCCTGGGACAGCGCCTTCCCCACCCCCTTCCCGCGCACGTCCTGCGACACCACCATGCGGATCTCGCCGACATGGGGCGACCAGGAGTGCGGATCGCGCACCAGCGTGCCGCAGCCGACGACCTTGCCGTCCTTCACCGCGAGCAGGCTCTGAATGGCGCCGCGCTCGATCTCCTTGACCCAGGCCGACAGCACCTTCGGCTCGCTGATGTTGCGCGGCAGGAACAGCAGGTCATGGGTCGGCAGGCCCTTGCCGAAGGCGAGCACGGCCGCTTCATCAGCAGGCGACATCAGGCGGATCTCGATATCGCCCGCGTCAGTCTTGACGTGACGCGGATAGGAACGCTGCTCACTCATGTCGATCTTGTCCCCAGCCAGGAATCCAGTTTCGGCCATAGCCGCTTGATGGCGTTGGCGCCGGCGACCAGCGAAACGTGACCGCCTTTCAGCATCACCTCTTCCTTGTCCACCGAGCCGATCTTCGCGATCAGATGCTTGGCCGCATCATAAGGCACGATGTGATCGTGCTCGGCGACCGCGTGCAGGATCGGCACCTTGATGTTCGCGAGCTTCGCTGGCCGCCCCCCGACCGACATGGTGTCGTTGTAGAGCTTGTTGTCCCACATCAGGTCTTTGGTGATGGTGCGGAAATATTCGCCCGCCAGCGGCAGCGTGTCGGTCGCCCAGCGGTCGAACATCCGGTACGATTTCACGAACTCGTCGTTCCAGATGTTTTCCCACAGCTGGATCTGGCTCGCGGCGCGCGAGGCCGGACGAAGCATCTCGAACGAGGACAGGATCATCTCCGGCGGCACGTTGCCGACGCTGTCGACGAGGCGGTCGACGTCGAAATAGCGGCGGTCGGAGAAATTGGAGAACAGCTTCATCTCGCGAAAGTCGATCGGCGTGGTGAAGCAGATCAGATTCTTCATCGGCCCGTCCGGGAAGATCGAGCCGTAGAGCAGCGACAATACGCCGCCGAAGCAATAGCCGATCACCGAGACGTCCTGCTCGCCGGAATCGGCCTGCACCCGGCGGACGCAATCCGGGATGAAGTCGAGGACATAGTCCTCCATGCGCAGGCTTCGCTCCTCCGGCCGCGGTGCGCTCCAGTCGAGCATGTAGACGTCGTAGCCGCGCCTCAGCAGGAACTCGATGAAACTCTGGCCCGGCACGAGGTCGAGGATGTAGCCGCGATTGGTGGTCGCCATCACGACCAGCACCGGCACGCGATAGATCTCGTCCGACATCGGCCGGTAGTGGTAGAGGCTCATCGTGCCGCGCGAATGCAGCACGTCCTTTGGGGTCGATCCGAGTGTCGGACCGGAGGTCGAGAAATATTCCACGCCCTTGATGCTGCGCTGGATGGCGCGCTGCACCTCGGCCTGGATGCGCTCCGGGATTGCTGCGAAATCAAGTCCCGTCGGCGCGTTCATTTCGGCCCTCCGCCTTCGGACGGCGGACGTTTCGTGCGAGGCGGCCGCGGTGCGGTATCGATCGGCGATCCACCTGACGCCGCCGACATCTGGCTCAGCATCGACTTGATCTCGCCGATCTGCCCCTCGATGGCTTGCAGGCGCTCGGCAATGCCGGTCATCTGCTCGCGGCTCGGCAGATTCATCGAGAGGAGATATTTCTCCATGAGATCGCCGAACTGTTTCTGAGCACCCGCAGCAGCGCCGCCGGCGCGATTCATGGCCTGCGAGAATTCGGGCGTCTCCATCGCCTTGGTGGCGAAGGAGTTGAAGCCCTTCTCCATCTCGCCAACCATCTTCTGCCACAGGGCGACAGGGTCGGTGATCTTGTCGGTCATCGGCGTCCTCCAGGTCTCGAGGGCTTCTTGCGCCCCTCTTTTGTCGCCATACCACACCGTTGCGACGGGCCGGTCAACGGCTAAGCGACAGGGCGATGTCGCACGCACGGCTTCTTTGCGACGGCAAACCATGCGATACAATTCCGGCCTGCCACAGGGGAACAATCCGGTGAACGCCTCCACCCATCAGCCGCCGCAGACCGTCCGCGCCAACGGCATCGACATCTGCTATGAGATCTTCGGCAACGACAATGCCGAGCCGCTGCTGCTGATCATGGGGCTCGGGGCGCAAATGATCCATTGGGACGATGCGTTCTGCGAGCAGCTCGCCGCCCGCGGCTTTCGCGTGATCCGTTTCGACAACCGCGACATCGGAAAGTCGAGCCATCTGACCGGGGGCAAGCGCCTGACGCCGCTCGAACTGCTCAAGCTTCGCTTCCTTAGGATTCCGGTCGCCGCGACGTACAAGCTGATCGACATGGCCAAGGACACGGTCGGCCTGATGGACGCGCTCGGGATCAAATCGGCACATCTGGTCGGCGCATCGATGGGCGGCATGATCGCGCAGGAGGTGACGCTATCGTTTCCGCAGCGCGTGCGCTCGCTGACCTCGATCATGTCGACGACAGGCAATCCGCGCGTGCCGCCGCCGACGCGGGAGGCCGCCGCGATGCTAATGGCGCCGCCGCCGCGCAGCAAGGAAGAGTTCGTCACCCGCTTCGGCGAGACCTGGAAGGTCTTGCGCGCCGGCTCCTTTCCCGAGGAAGAAGCGCTCGACCCAGGTCGTGCCGAACGCGTCTTCGCCCGCGGGCTCAATCCCGCTGGCGTCGGCCGGCAGCTCCGTGCCGTGCTGGCCTCCGGCAGCCGCAAGGAACGGCTGCATGGCGTGAAGACGCCGACGCTCGTGATCCACGGCACGGTCGATCCGCTGGTCCGCCCTGAAGGCGGCAAGGACACGGCGGAGTCAGTTCATGGCGCGAAGTTGTTGATGATCGAGGGCATGGGCCACGCGCTGCCGATGCGGTTCTGGCCAGAGATCATCGGCGCGATCGACAAGCACGCGCATGGTGCAGCGGCGAAGGCAGCTTAAGACTTCTTCGCGATCCAGATCACATGGCGCGCGCCGCCGCCTCTGCCGGTGGCGCGGACGGCGACCTCGTTGACGTCGAAGCCGGCGCGCCCGAGACGCTTGGTGAAGGCGGGGTTCGGTCCTGACGACCAGACAGCGAGCACACCGCCGGGCCGCAGCGCAGCCTTCGCCGCCGCCAATCCGCTCGCACTGTAGAGCGCGTCATTGCCCTTCCGCGTCAGCCCTTCCGGCCCATTGTCGACGTCGAGCAGGATCGCGTCGAAGGCCGAGTCCTTCGCACGGATGATTTCGCCAACATCGGTCTCCCGGATGCTCACCCTGGCATCATCGAGGCTGTCGCCGAAGACCTCCGCCATCGGACCTCGCGCCCACGCAACCACCGCCGGCACCAGTTCAGAGACTATGATCTTTGCCTTGCTTCCGAGCACGGCGAGCGCAGCGCGCAGCGTAAAGCCCATGCCGAGGCCCCCGATCAGAACAGCGGGCTTTGCGACTTTCTCGATCTGCTTCGCCGCAAGCGTCGCGAGCGCGGCTTCGGAGCCCGACAGGCGGTTATTCATCAGCTCGTTAGTGCCGAGCTTGATCGAGAACTCCTTACCCCGCCGCATCAGGCGGAGCTCCTCGTCGGAGCCGGGGATTTTGGCGGTGTCGAGCTTTTCCCAGGGAATCATGGCGGACGTTTAGCACGATTGGCTGGCGGTCACCCGCCGGCCCACACGTCCAGCACGTAGCGGTTCTTCGTACCCATCTCCTCGATCCAGCGGGCGCCCGCAGCCGCATCGCCACCGCTCTTCTCCCGGTAGATCGCAACCAGCGCCGCCTTCACGTCAGGCTCCATCCTGCTGCCGTCGCCGCAGACGTAGATGATCGCGCCCTGCTCGATCAGCGGCCAGACCTTGTCCTTCTGCACGGCGAGCACGTGCTGGACATAGGTCTTCGGTCCTTCCGCCCGCGAGAACGCAGTGAACAGCTCGGTGATGCCGCTCGCAGCCAGTGCCTTCAGCTCGTCAGCATAGAGAAAATCCTGATCGGGATGGCGGCAACCGAAAAACAACATGGACGAGCCGAGGCTGGCCCCCTTGGCCTTGCGCGCCGCTCGCTCCTGGAGGAAGCCGCGGAACGGCGCGAGTCCCGTGCCCGGGCCAATCATGATAACAGGCACGGATGGATCGTCGGGCAGCCGGAAGCCAGCCTTGGTCTCGCGGACAGTCGCGTAGACCGTATCGCCCGCGCGCCGGTTGGCGAGGTAGTTCGAGCAGATGCCCTTGTAGGTGCCGCGCCCTGAGGCCGCCGGTCCTTCGACCACGCCGACGGTGACGCTGCAACGCGCAGGGTCGACCGATGGCGAGGACGAGATTGAGTAATAGCGCGGCGCAAGCAGCGAGAGCATTTCCAGATAGACGTGGAATGGCAATTCGCAGGCTGGGTATTCGAGCAACAGGTCAAACACCGACTTGCGCTTGCCCAAAATCTCGGCGCGGTATCGCTCGAGCGTGTCAGGCTCGTCGCCGACGAAAGCCAGCAGCTTCGGCTTGGTGACCGGGCAGCGGGTGTGCTCGGCCATGGTCTGGATTTGCTTCCGTGTCGCAACCTGCTGCAACTCGACGAACTCGCTGAGCAGGCGTCCGACGGACACGGCATTGCCAACCGGCAATTGCGCGCGGCGGCCCTCGGCAACCTGAAGCCTGATCTGGTCGGCCGGCAGGAAGCCGAACCGCCGGGCGACGGAATCCACCAGCGTCGGATCGTTGCGCGGAACGACGCTCAAGTGATCCCCGACGCGGTAGCTGATATTGGCCGGCAGTTGAACCTCGATATGACGTGTCGAGCGCTCCGACGGATTGGCCCCTGACTTGTTCTGAAGCTCGTCATTGGCCAGCACCTTCATCGCGACGGCGCCACCCTGGGCGACGATGGTGTTGACGGCGGTCACCGCGACAGGCTCGATCGCGTAGAGCGGATCGTCCTCTGCGGTGCGGGTGAAATTCCAGTCGATGCCGAATTCCTTGGTGGCGACCTGGGCAGCCGCTGGGAACCATTTCTGGAACTGACCGTCGAGATCGCTGCGCGCATCGCCCTCGCCGCGCGGATAGACCGCGCGGGCGCCATGCATGGACAATTGCTCGTCGATGAAGCGCGGCACCGATTGATAGGTCGCGGCCCAGTCGCTGTTGCCGCAGCCGAACACGGCGTAGCGCACACCGGCAAAGGCATCCTTCGGCAGATCCTCGCCGAGCCATTTGACGAATTGCGTCGCATTGTCGGGCGGGGCGCCGTTATACGACGCGCAGATGATCAGCACGCCGCCCTGCTGCGGCAGCTTCCCGACATACTCGTCGAGCGGCCCAAGATGCACGGCAAAGCCGTTGATCTCGGCAAGATCGGCCATGCGCGTTGCAAGCTCCTCGGCGGTGCCGAGATTGGAGCCATAAAGAACCAGCATCGGCGTGTTGTGACCGGGCCGCGTGGTCGGCTGGCGCGGTGCCCGTGGCGCAGACGCCGTAGCTGCGACCGGGCCGCCATAGGCACCGCGCTCGCGATCGGCGCGCGGACGCACCTTGATCTTGAAGCCTTCCGGCTTCATTGTCAGCGTTTCCTTCAGGTGCATCTGATAGCGCTGATGGTCGATCAGCTTGAAGCGCTGGAGGATCATGCCGAGCGCGAGCGCGGCCTCGTGCATGGCGAAGCCGCGACCGATGCAGGCACGCTGGCCGTTGCCAAACGGCTTCCAGGCATTGATCGGCCGTTTTGCTTCGGCTTCCTTGCTGAAATTCTCGGGATCGAACGCATCGGGATTGGGTCCCCAGACGCTGGGGTCGCGATGCAGTGCGGTCACCAGGATCGTGATGAACGTGCCTTTCCTGAGCTTGTACTTGCCGCCGCCAATGGTCTCGTCATTCAGTGGTGAGATGCCGTAGGCCGGCGCCGGTGGCCACAGCCGCAGCGCCTCCTTCAGGATCTGCGTGATGTAAGTGAGCTGCGTGACCTGCTGGTAGGTCGGCTTCGCGTTGACGTCTGGGCCGAAGACGCGATCGACCTCGTCATAGGCCTTCTTGAGAATATCCGGGTGCTTCAGAAGCGCATAGAGCGTGTAGGACAAAAGGCCGCTGGTGGTCTCGTGGCCCGCGATCAGGAACGTGTTGATCTGGTAGCGGATGTTGACGTCGTCGAGCTGCTCGCCGGTCGAGCGGTCGACGCCGGTCATCATCGCGGCGAGCATGTCCTTCTTGTCGTCAATGCCTTCCGCGCTCTTGCGGCGCTCGGCGATGATCTCGTCGACCATCTTGTTCATGAAGGCGACGTCTTCGCCAAGCGTCTTTCTGCGCTTCTGCATCCAGAGCTGCTCGAACGGCAGGCCGCGCGTCATCATGATGGTTTCGAGCGAGCGCACCAGCGACTCGACGAAGGGGTGGTAGTCGCGCCGGTAGAACGAGTTGAAGCGGTATTCGAAGCCACAGAGGCCGATGGTATCGAGTGTCAGCGCGGTCATGTCGTGGACGACGTCGATTTCGTCGTCGGCGTTCAGACGCTCCCATTTGTGGACGAGCTGCTCGGCGATATCGACCATGCTCGGATGGTAGGACTGCATGGCGCGGTTACCGAACGGCTGGAGCAGGATGTTGTGCGCCTTGCTCCAGTTCGGCTCCTTGGTATCAGCCGTGAACAGGCCGTCGCCGCCGACCGCACGCACACGCCGCAGCGCACCGCGCACCGTCTTGTCGAAGCGCTTCTCATCGGAGAGCTCGTCGACGAGATCATGGCCGGACACGACGACGATCGGCGAGCCCATCATATCGAGCCAGAAGATAGGGCCGAGCTCCTTGGCAAGTCGCGTCAGATGCTGCACGGGCGCAGCCGAATCCAGCGACAGCATGTTGCCGACCACTGGCTTGGTCGGCGGCTGCGGAATCGGGTCCAGACGGTTCTTCGATGACATTGCTACGCTTCCCCCTGCTCGCAATGACGAGCTAACCAAACCGCCTTCTACGCCATTCGATCAAGATGGCGCTGACCTCTTCCGGCTTCTCCTGCTGCGTCCAATGGCCGCTGTCCTTCACCAGGTATTTCTCGAGGTCAGCCACCAGTCTCTCCATGCCGTCGGCCGCCGACGGCGGCAGCACCGCGTCGTTCTCGGCCATGATCATCAGCGACGGCACGGTGATGTGGTGATCGAGCCCCTTCGAGCGTTCCCAATTGCGGGTGAAATTACGATACCAATTGATGCCGCCGGTGAAGCCGGTTGTCGTGAAGGTGTCGACGAATACTTTCTTCTCGTCTGCCGAGAGGATCGGCGTACGCGGATCGACCTTGGCATCATAGGCCGCGATCATCTGAGGAAACGCCAGATTGGTCTTTGACGATGCGCCAACGCCGGCGATCGGCGGCTCCTCTGATTTCGCCGCCGGCCGCGCCAACGGTTTGCGCATGAAGGCATCAAAGGTCTGCTCGACGCGGCTACCGAAAATCCTGTCCGGCTCGCGCGCGGGATCCTGGAACTGGACAATGTACATGTCGTCGCCGAAGCGCTGGCGGAACAGCGCGATCGGATCCATTGGCGCACGGTCCCAGTGCGGCGTGTTGACACCGACAACGCCGGCAACGCGCTTAGGGTGCCGAAGCGGCATCTGCCAGACAACGAAGCCGCCCCAATCGTGGCCGACGAAGATCGCCTTCTCGATGTCGAGATGATCGAGCAGCCCGACGAGATCGCCGGTCAAGTGCTCCATGTCATAGGCTTCGAGCGGCTCTGGCCGGTCGGTTGCGCCATAGCCGCGCTGGTCCGGTGCGATCACGCGGATGCCGGCTTCGCTCAGCGCTTTGATCTGGTGGCGCCAGGAGAAGGCGAGCTCGGGCCAGCCATGACACAAGACAACCGGCGGCTTGTCAGTTACTGGGCCCGCCTCGTAATAGCCCATGCGGATTCCGTTCGTCTGCGCGAACTTGAGCAGCGGCATTTCGATCATTGCAATAATCCTGACTTCCTATTCAGCCGCGCCTTTGACTTCGGCCGCGGGCGGCGCATAGGCCGCCTCCAACGCAGCGAACTCCTCCGGCAGCATGTCGCACATCACCTGCACATGCGGAATGATGTTGGCGCCGACGATGAAGCCGAAATCGAGCTGGTCGCGATAGCTCTGCACGGTGATGTTGAGCGCCTGCCCGTGCGTCGAGATCGACACTGGGAAGATGTGCAACAGCTCGGCGCCGGCCGCATAGAGCGTCTGCCGCGGCCCCGGCACGTTGGACACGGTGATGTTGGCCGCCGGCGGCAGCACATCCGACAGGTCCGAGCGGCTGTAGAGCAGCGCCAGGATCTGGACGATGATCGGAGTCCCCAGCATCGAGATGTTGGAGACTTGCGGCATCAGGGCCCGCAACGGATGCGACATCTCCTTGGACTTGGTCGACTGCGCGATGATAGCCTCGAGCCGCGCCTTGGGATCCGCGATATTGGTCGCGATCGAGCAGATCATGCCGAACACCTGGTTGTTGGCCTCGGTGTTACCCTCTTCGCGTAGCGAGATCGGCACTGCAGCGGTCAACGATTTCGCCGGCAGCGTGCCGTACTGCAGGAGGTAGCGGCGGACGACGCCGGAGGCGAGCGCCAGCACGACGTCGTTGAGCTTGCCGCCGGCCTGCTTGGCCAGCGCCTTGGAGCGCGACAGCGAGATCGACACGCCGGCAAAGCTCCGCTCCGATGAAATCGTCTTGTTGAGCATGGTCGGCGGCGACACCATGCTGGCGAGGCTTTCGCGCGACTTCGGATCGGAGATCTTTCCGAGAACGTCGGAGACGCTCTTGACCATGGTTGGAATATTTCCGGCGAAGCGTACTGCGCTCTCGATCTGGTACATCGCGTTGTCGAACAGGATCGAGCCGATGTCGCTCTTGCCGGTGCGCGGCAACTGCAGATTCTTCGCAGCCGCCGACGCTTCGAGCGGCTGGCTGAAGAGTTGCTGATAGGAATCGAGCAGGTTGGCTGCGATGTCGCGCGGCTCCTGCCCGGGCTTGGACGCGCCCGTCGGCGGCTCGACCTTCCGCGGGATCGGCGAGATGTCGTAGATCATGTTGGTCAGGGCCGCGCCGGCGCCGCCGTCGATGGCGGCATGGTGCATCTTGGAATAGAGCCCGACCTCATTGTCCTTCATGCCTTCGAACACATAGAATTCCCAGAGCGGGCGGGCACGGTTCAGGAGCTTGGCATGCATCCAGCCGACGATGCGTTCGAGCGTGGCGCGGTCGCGCGGCGCCGGCAGGCTGGCGCGGAAGATGTGACGGTCGATGTCGAACTGGTCGTCTTCAACCCAGGTCGGATGATCAATGTCGAGCGGCGCCTTCTCCAGGCGCGCCTTGAGGATCGGCGCGATGTGCAGCCGCGAGACGATCATCGCCTTGAAGTCTTCGAAAAAGTCGCCCTTGTAGTCGTCGGGCAGGCGAAAGATCGCCATGCTGCCGACATGCATCGGCATCTCAGGCGTTTCCAGATAGAGAAATGATGCGTCCAGCGACGACAGTTTCTTACCGTCAGCCATAGTTCCCTCCACTCATATTCGACTGGCGCCTTGCTGGCGCTTCTCGTCAGGCCGATATTGCCCGCTCCGGCGGGGCATATGCAATGGCAAACGGTCCGGCCCGATCAAATGGCCAGAACTCCCCCTCCGGTTGCGCCAGGCGATCGGCCACGGCCCACAACGCCGCGGGGTTCACCCCGAGCCCGATATGGCTGGCGAAATACACTTCGAGGTTCTCGGCGCGCTCGGAGGGGCGCAACAGGCAGGTCCGCCAATTCACGACGCCATCTGCGCGCGAATAGATCGATGTCGCCGGCACCTTGAGATCCCCGGCGATCGCCTCGCGCAGCTCGGCAAAGTCCTCGACCCGCTCGCCGGATAGCGCCTCGTACAGCGCGGTCGCATTGGTCGCCCGCACATCATTGGCAAAAGGGCTGCCGAGTGTGATGACATAACGGACCAGCTCGGGCGCCTGCAGCGCGAGATCGCGAGCATAGACACCGCCGAGGCTCCATCCGACCAGGCTGACCTTGCGCCCAGTTGCGGCATGGATCTCGGTGAGACGGGCGCGCAAGGCTTCCCGCATCCGCGCCAGCCCGCCGAGATTTCGACCCATCCGCCAGGCATGGGCCTCATAGCCGAGTCCGCCGAGATAGCGCCGCATCGGTGCCATCGACAGATCGCTGGCGAGAAAGCCCGGCAGCGCCAGCACCGGATGGCCATCGCCCCTGGGCGCGCGCATCAGCAGTGGTGACAGCAGGACGCTGGCGTTGAATTCGAACAGACTGCGCGCCTCGGCGAGCAGCAGGCCAAGGGCTGGCGGACGAAGCCCGTCCGAGCCTGGCGCTCCGTCGCGCGCGTCGGGCATTACTTCTTCTTGTCGCCGCTGCGCGGGGCGCCGAGACCGGCCATGGTGACGAACATGTCCTGAAACCGTTCCGCCAGCTTGGGATCGAAGGTGAACCAACTCTGGATCAGCGATTCCGGCGAGACCTTCTCGATGTTGCTCAAAACCTGCTGCTGGAGCTTGTCCATCACCGCGGTCTGCATCGGCGACACATCAGGCAATCCGAAAAACTGGCGGGCCTCGAGGGGGGTGCAGTCGATTTCGATGTTAACTTTCATGTCCCCTCCGGATGAGATTCGAGCGGCGTCACGCAGTATCACCGCGACACGGTGTGCGACGCAAGCGACCTGAGCCGGGGGACGGGGAGCCGGCTTCCGCAACCGGCGGATATGGTCAATCAAATTGTCGGCGCGAACGGGCGCTGGCGGACCGTTTCCACCCTCATTTTCGAGGCCTGACCGGGCCGAAAGTCCAATGTCGCCCGCACGCCTCTCTCCCCTAAAAGCTGGTCAGCATTGCTGCACAGCGGCGCAACTTGGCGCGTTCCTTGCTGGAATGGCGCTTGCACGGGCCGAGAACTCTGGGCAACATGGATCGATCATCCCCACCGAACAATCAAAAATCACGGTGCGGGCGAGTGGAGAGGGTCAAGAATGTCAGTCGGACGAAGTTTGTTTGCGGCGACGCTCGCCGGTGTGGTTGCGTTGGCGGTCTCGCCGGCGTCGAGCCAGACGCTGCGCTACGCCAACCAGGGTGAGCTGAAGTCGCTCGATCCCTACACGCTGAATGAGTCGACCACCAGTGCGCATCTCGGCCATGTCTATGAGGGCCTGGTGGCCCGCGGCAAGGACCTGAAGATCATCCCGGCGCTCGCCGAAAGCTGGGAGACGCCGGAGCCGACACGCTGGCGCTTTCATCTGCGCAAGGGTGTGAAATTCCACAACGGTGACCCCTTCACCGCTGATGACGTCGTATTCTCGGCCGAGCGCGTGCGAGCGAAAGGCTCGAACTTCCAGAGCCGCGTTCCTGCCGACGCCAAGGTCGTCAAGATCGACGATTACACCGTCGATTTCGTCCTGACCTCGCCCAATCCGATCCTGACCGCGTTGTGGGCGACCTGGTACATCATGGACAAGAAATGGGCAGAGGCGAACGATGCGGTGGCACCGACGCCCGCGGCCGCGACGACCCCGAGCTACGCCTCGCTGCATGAAAACGGCACCGGGCCCTTCACCATCGAGAGCCATCAGCCGGGCGTGAAGACTGTCTTCAAGGCCAACCCGAACTGGTGGCGCAAGCCGGAACATAATTTGAAGGAGATCGTCTTCACGCCGATCGCCAACCCCGCCACGCGTGTCGCGGCCCTGTTGTCGGGCGAGGTCGATGTGATCGAGCCAGTTCCGGTGCAGGACATCGAGCGCGTGAAGGCGAGCCCCAATGCCACCGTCCTGACCGGACCTGAACTCCGCACCATCTTCGTCGGCATGGATCAGGCGCGCGACGAGCTCCTTTATTCGAACGTCAAGGGCAAGAACCCGTTCAAGGACGTTCGCGTCCGCGAAGCCGTCTACCGGGCGATCGACGTCGACTTGATCAAGAATCGCGTCATGCGCGGGCTGTCCACGCCGTCCGCACTGATGGTCGCACCAGAGATCTTTTCCGCGAAGGACTTAATCCGGCCGAAGTTCGACCCCGACGCCGCCAAGAAGCTTCTGGCGGACGCCGGATATGCCGACGGTTTCGAAGTGACGATGGACTGTCCGAACGACCGCTACGTCAATGACGCGGCCATCTGCCAGGCGATCGTCGGCATGCTCGCCCGCATCAACATCAAGGTGGATCTGTTGGCGCAGCCCAAGGCCCAGTATTTCGCCAAGGTGCTGAAGCCCGGCGGCTACAAGACCTCGCTGTTCTTGCTGGGCTGGACCCCGGATACGCTCGATTCCCAGAACGTGCTGCACGACATCATGGGCTGCCGGGACGATCCCAAGGATCCCAACCGCGGCGAAGCCAATCTCGCCGGCTATTGCAACAAGCAGTTCGACGAGCTCGCCGACAAGGTTCTCGTGGAGTCCGATGCGGCCAAGCGCGATCAGCTGATCAAGCAGGCCTTCGAGCTGTCGATGAAGGACTGGGCCTATATTCCGCTGCACCAGCAGGCGCTTGCCTGGGGCGTATCGAAAAAGGTGAAGCTGACCCAGCGTGCGGACAACATGGTCATGCTCTACTGGGCGACCAAGCAGGAAGAGTAAGTATCGACCTCTTGTGAAGTCCCGGAAGCCATCGCTTTCAAGATCTGGCTTCCGGGACTTGCTATTTGGAAGACTTGCCGTTTCAGGTTAACGCAATGATGCGTGCTGCTGAAGAGATGTGAAAGGAACAGATGCTCGCTTTCACACTGCGCCGAGCCATCCAGGCCATCGGTGTCATGATCGCCGTCGGGATCATCTCATTTTCGATGTTCCGCTTCGCCGGCGACCCCGTGAACCAGATGGTCGGAATGGATACCTCAGGCGCCGAGCGCGCCGCGATCCGCAAATCGCTCGGCCTGGACGATCCCTTCATCGTGCAGTTCGGCCGCTACGTCGGCAACGCTGCGCAGTTCAAATTCGGCGTGTCCTACCAGTTCCGCCTGCCCGTCTCCGACCTGCTGATGGAGCGGATGCCCGCAACGCTGGAGCTCGCGATTTGCGCCACCATCTTCGCGATGATTAGCGGAATCCTGATGGGGGTCTATTCGGCGCTTCGCCGCGACAGCTGGCTCGCGCACATCTTCCAGGCCGTCTCGCTGATCGGCATCTCGCTGCCGACCTTCCTGATCGGCATTCTCATGATCTACCTTTTCTCGGTGACGCTCGGTTGGCTGCCCTCGTTTGGCCGTGGCGACGTCGTGCATATCGGCTGGTGGACGACGGGGCTGCTGACGCTGTCGGGCCTGAAGGCGCTCATCATGCCCTCGATCACGCTTGGCCTGTTCCAGATGACGCTGATCATGCGGCTGGTGCGCGCCGAGATGCTGGAAGTGCTGCGAACCGACTATATCCGCTTCGCCCGCGCCCGCGGTCTGACCACGCGGGCAATCCATTTCGGACACGCGCTGCGCAACACGCTGGTTCCCGTGATCACCGTTGCAGGTCTACAATTCGGCTCGGTCATTGCTTTCGCGATCATCACCGAAACCGTGTTCCAATGGCCTGGCATGGGGCTCCTGTTCGTGCAGGCCGTTCAGAACGTCGATATCCCAATCATGGCAGCGTATTTGATGATGGTGTCCTTGATCTTCGTCACCATCAACCTCGTGGTTGATATCCTCTACACCATCGTCGATCCGCGGCTGCGCTCGACGGTCAGCCGGGCACACTGACATGAGCGAAGCCGTCGTTCCCCACCCGACCGAGAAGCGAGCTGCGGCGGCGCCTGGCTGGTTCAGGCGCGCGCTCGACAGCGACTTGTTCTAT
The DNA here is from genome assembly GCF_028128895.1 of Bradyrhizobium sp. CCBAU 11434. Lineage (NCBI taxonomy): Bacteria > Pseudomonadati > Pseudomonadota > Alphaproteobacteria > Hyphomicrobiales > Nitrobacteraceae > Bradyrhizobium > Bradyrhizobium sp. CCBAU 11434. Next base: position 268,129 of record NZ_LBJX01000100.1, on the reverse strand, counting down.
TCGTTCCGTCGCTCCAAGATCACGATGATCGCAGCGGGCGTGACGCTGCTGTTCTTCCTGATCGCGATCTTCGCCTCGGTGCTATCGGTGCAAAATCCGTTCGACCCGGCGCAGCTCCAGCTGATGAATTCGCGCATCTCGCCGCTCTGGACCGCCGACGGCCAGAGCCCGTTCCTGCTCGGCACCGACGAGCAGGGCCGCGACGTGCTGTCGGCGATCCTCTACGGCCTGCGCATCTCGCTGCTCGTCGGCGTGCTCGGCGTGGTTTTGTCCGGCGCGATCGGCATCCTGCTTGGGCTGACGGCGGGCTATTTCGGCGGCGCCGTCGATGGGCTTATCATGCGCATTGCCGACGTGCAGCTTTCGTTTCCGGCCATCCTGATCGCGCTCTTGATCAACGGCATTGCCAAATCGGTCTTTGGCAACAAGCTCGACGAGATGAGCATGCTGGCCGTTCTGGTCTTCGCGATCGGTCTAAGCTTTTGGGTGCAGTATGCGCGTACGGTGCGTGGTTCGGTCCTGGTCGAGAAGAACAAGGATTACGTCGCGGCCGCGCAATTGATCGGCCTTCCCGCCCCCGTGATCATGCTGCGCCACGTGCTGCCGAACACCACGGGGCCGATCCTCGTGATCGCCACCATCAACCTCGCGCTCGCCATCATCACCGAGGCAACGCTCTCGTTCCTCGGCTCGGGCATGCCCGAAACCATGCCGTCGCTCGGCACGCTGATCCGCATCGGCAACGGCTATCTGTTCGCAGGCGAATGGTGGATCGTCGCCTTCCCCGGGATCGCACTCGCGGCGCTGATCCTGTCGATCAATCTGCTCGGCGACTGGCTGCGCGACGCGCTCAACCCCAAACTCCGATGAGTCTACAGCGTTCATGACCGAACCCGTTCTCTCCGTCCGCAATCTCAAGGTGGAGTTCGCCTCTCGCCGCGGCACGTTGCGCGCCATCGACGGCGTCTCCTTCGACATCGCCAAGGGTGAAGTGCTCGGGGTGGTCGGCGAATCCGGCGCCGGCAAATCCGTGACCGGCCTTTCGGTGATCGGCCTGATCGACCCGCCCGGCCGCATTGCCGGCGGCGAGATTCGCCTCGCCGGCCTGCGCATCGACGATCTGCCGCCGGAGGAGATGCGCCGTATCCGCGGCAAACGCATCGGCATGATCTTCCAGGATCCGCTGACCTCGCTCAATCCGCTGTACAGGGTCGGCGACCAGATCGTGGAGACGATCCGGACCCATCTCAATCTGTCCGAACAGGCCGCGCGCCGCCGCGCCATCGACCTGCTCGCCGAAGTCGGCATCCCCGCGCCGGACAAGCGCATCGACGGCTACCCGCACGAGTTCTCCGGCGGCATGCGCCAGCGCGTGGTGATTGCGCTTGCGATCTGCGCCGAGCCCGAACTGATCATCGCGGACGAGCCGACCACCGCGCTCGACGTCTCCGTACAGGCGCAGATCATCTCGCTGATCAAGCGGCTCGGCCGCGACCACGGCACCGCCGTGATGCTGGTCACCCACGACATGGGCGTGATCGCGGAGACCTCGGATCGCGTCGCGGTGATGTATGCCGGTCGTGTCGCCGAGATCGGACCGGTGCAGGACGTTGTCAGGAATCCGCTGCACCCCTACGCCAAGGGCCTGATGGGCGCGATCCCGACGCTTGCCGGCGACGACAAGCGCCTGGTGCAGATCCCCGGCTCGATGCCGCGGCTCTCGAACATCCCGCGCGGCTGCTCGTTCAACCCGCGCTGCGCCTCCGTTTTCGATCGTTGCCGGGTGGACCGGCCGGAGCCGCTGTCGCGCGGCGCGCAATCGGTTGCCTGCCATCTCTATGACCCCGCGTCGGCGGAGACCGCGGCATGAGCACTCCCTTCGTCCAGGGCACAAATCTGCGCCGCGTCTTCGACGTTTCAAAGCCTTGGCTCAACCGCGTGCTCGAGGGCGGCCAACTCGAATATCTCAAGGCCGTCGACGGCGTCACCTTCGATATCAAGAAGGGCGAGACCTTTGCGCTGGTCGGTGAGTCCGGTTCGGGCAAAACCACGGTGGCGCGGATGGTCGTCGGCCTGTTGCCGCCGAGCTCCGGCGACGTCCTGATCGACGGCGTCTCGATGACCGATCCACGGCAAGCCCCGGCTCGCCGAAAGCTGCGCCGGCGCATCCAAATGATCTTCCAGGATCCCTATGCGAGCCTGAACCCGCGCTTCCGGGTCGATGGCATCATCTCCGAGCCGATCCGCGCCTTCGACCTGATCCAGGGCGAACGCGACATCCAGGCCCGCGTCGGCGAGCTGCTCAGCCTCGTCGGCCTGCATCCCGACGACCGGCTGAAATTCCCACACGAATTCTCCGGCGGCCAGCGCCAGCGTATCGCGATCGCGCGGGCGCTCGCCTCCGACGCGGAATTCATCGTCTGTGACGAGCCGACCTCGGCGCTCGACGTCTCCGTGCAGGCACAGATCCTGAACCTGATGCGCGACCTCCAGGACAAGTTCGGCCTGACCTACATGTTCATCAGCCACAACCTCGCCGTGGTCCGCCACATGGCGAGCCGGGTCGGCGTGATGTATCTCGGCCGTATCGTCGAGATCGCGGAGGGGCGCGAGCTGTTTGCCCGCCCGCGCATGCCCTACACGAAGATGCTGTTGGGCGCTGTGCCTGACCTCGCCATGAGCGGCCGCCAGCGCATTCCGGTGAAAGGCGAGATCCCGAACCCGATTAATCCGCCGTCGGGCTGTGCCTTCAATCCGCGATGTCCGCTGGCGTTCGAGCTTTGCCGCAAGGAAGTTCCAAAGCTGATCGACGGCGTCGCGTGCCATGCCGTTAACACCGCGCCGGTCCCGGCATAACGCGCGCGTGCCATGCGGCCTGTGCATTTGGCATCCCAGCGCCTGATGTGATCAATTGCGCGCGCCGTCAATGAGGTAGCCCATGGCCAGCAAAGTCAATCCGGACCCTTTCACGACGCGTCCCGAGATCGAGGGCACGTTCGGGGTCGTCGCGTCAACGCACTGGATCGCGACTGCCGTCGGCATGGCTATCCTGGAAAAGGGCGGCAACGCGTTCGATGCGGGCGTCGCTACCGCCTTCGCCCTTCAGGTGGTCGAGCCGCATCTGAATGGCCCCGGCGGCGATGTCCCCATCATCGTGCACGACGTGAAACGTGGTCGCACCGAGGTGATCTGCGGCCAGGGCCCGGCCCCGGCGCGCGCCACCATCGCGCACTACAAGAGCGAAGGCCTCGATATGGTGCCAGGCACGGGTCTGCTCGCCGCCTGCGTGCCCGGCACCTTCGAATCCTGGATGATGCTGCTGCGCGACTACGGCACGATGCGCGTGCGCGACGTGCTGGAGCCCGCGATCTCCTACGCCCGCGACGGCTATCCGCTGGTTGAGCGCGCCTGCGCCACGATCCAGACCGTCGAGCAATTGTTCCGCAAGCACTGGCCAACTTCGGCCGCGGTCTATCTGCCGAACGGCGAGGTGCCGAAACCCGGCACGATCTTCACCAACAAGACGCTGGCTGCGACCTACGCCAGCATTTTGAATGAGGCCGAGAGCGGCGGTGGCGGCCGCGATGCCGAAATCGAGCGCGCACGCAGGGCCTGGTCGCAAGGCTTCGTGGCCGAAGCCATCGACAGGTTCTGCCGGACGCAGGAGGTGATGGACGTCAGCGGCTCCCCGCATCGCGGCGTGCTATCCGCCCATGACATGGCGCGCTGGCAGCCGACGGTCGAGGCGCCGCTCACCTATGATTATGGCCGCTACACGGTCTGCAAGGCCGGCGTCTGGAGCCAGGGCCCTGTGACACTGCAACAGCTGGCGCTGTTGAAAGGCTTTGCACTCGACGGGCTCGATCCGACCGGGCCGGAGTTCATCCATCTCCAGATCGAATGCGCGAAACTCGCCTTTGCCGACCGCGAAAAATTCTACGGCGACCCCAAGTTCTCCGACATCCCGATCGGAACGCTGCTATCGGACGCATATAACGACGAGCGCCGCAAGCTCGTCACCGACAAGGCATCGCTCGATTTCGTGCCCGGCACGGTCGAAGGTTTTGGTGGTGTGGTGAAGCTGCGCCGCGCCGAGGGACAGCGCGAGGCGGTTGGCGCGCTCGGCGCCGGCGAGCCGACCGTGGGACGCTTCGGCGAGGTGCGCGGCGATACCGTGCATTTCGATATCATCGACAAGGCCGGCAACATGGTGTCCTCGACACCGTCAGGTGGCTGGCTGCAATCCTCGCCTGTTATTCCCGAGCTCGGTTTCTGCCTCGGCAGCCGGGCCCAGATGTTCTGGCTGGAGGAAAATCATCCCGGCTCGCTCGCGCCCGGCAAGCGGCCACGCACGACGTTGTCGCCGACCATGGCACTGCGCGACGGCGAGCCGTATCTCGCCTGGGGCTCGCCCGGCGGCGATCAGCAGGACCAATGGATCACGCAGTTCTTCCTGCGCCACGTCCATTGCAACCTGAATCTGCAGGAGTCTATCGACGCCCCGGCCTGGCACTCCGAGCATTTCCCGATCTCGTTCTGGCCGCGCACCGCGCGTCCTGGCGTGCTCGTGGTCGAGAACCGCGTGCCGAAGGCAACGATCGAGAATTTGCGCGAGCGCGGCCATATCGTCGAGGTCGGGCCCGACTGGTCGGAGGGCCGTCTCACCGCGGCCTCCCGTGTCGGCGTGCGCCGCCGCGCCGCCGCCAATCCGCGCGGCATGCAAGGCTACGCCGCCGGACGCTGAAGGCATCTCATGACCTGGTCGATCATCGCGCGAGATCCTGCCACCGGCCAGTTCGGCATTGCGGTCGCGACCCGCTTCTTTGCCGTCGGCGCCCGCGTGCCCTATATCGCGGCCGGCCTCGGCGCGATCGCAACCCAGGCCTTCGTCAATCCCTATTACGGCATCGATGGCGTCAAGCTGCTCCGCGAAGGCCTTAACGCGCATGACGCGCTCGCCACGCTGCTCGCGACCGATGACGGCCGCGAGAGCCGCCAGATCCACATCATGGATGCGAGCGGCGCGGTCGCCGCGCATACCGGGCGCGACTGTGTCGACTGGTGCGGGCACATCGCCGGCAGCGGATTCTCGGTCGCCGGCAACATGCTTGCGGGCGCCGATGTGCTCGCCGAGACGGCGAAAACCTACATCGCCAATGACAGCCTGCCCTTCCCGCGCCGCCTGCTCGCGGCAATGCGTGCAGGCGAAGCTGCCGGCGGCGACAAGCGCGGCAAGCAATCGGCTGCGCTGCTTATCCACGGCGAGGAGGAATGGCCGGCGCTGGACATCCGCGCCGACGATCATCCCGATCCGCTCGGCGAGCTCGAGCGGCTCGAACGGGTCAGCCACGAGCTCTGGGTCCACTTCCGCCCCTCCATGCCGACCCGGCAAAATCCGGCCGGCAACACCGATCGCAGTGTCATCGATGCCAGCATCGCTGCGGCGCGGGCAAGACAAGCATGAGCCCTCTCATCGAGATCAGGGACCTGCGTATCCGCTTTCACGGCGACGACGGCCGTATCACCCATGCCGTCGATAGCGTCGATCTCAGCGTTGCTAATGGCGCGACGCTCGGTCTCGTTGGCGAATCCGGGTGCGGCAAGAGCGTGACTTCATTGGCGATCATGGGGCTTTTGCCAAAGCAGACGACGGAGATTACTGGCGCGATCCGCTTCGACGGTTTTGATCTCCTGAAGACCCCGGACCAGACTCTGCGCGATTTGCGTGGCAACCGGCTCGCGATGATCTTTCAGGAGCCCATGACGTCGCTCAACCCGAGTTTTACGATCGGCGACCAGATCATCGAGACGATTTTGCGCCATCGCGGCGGCTCGCGGAAAAGCGCGCGCGAGCGGGCCATCGAGTTGCTGCGCCGCGTGCACATACCCTCGCCCGAGCGGAGGATCGACGAATATCCGCACAAGCTCTCCGGCGGCATGCGCCAGCGCGTGATGATCGCGATGGCGCTCGCCTGCGATCCGCAGCTGCTGATCGCGGACGAGCCGACCACCGCGCTCGACGTCACGCTACAAGCCCAGATCCTGGAGTTGATGCGCGAGTTGAAGGCCGCCAGCGGCGCCGCCATCATCCTGATTACTCACGATCTCGGCGTCGTCGCCGAAGTCTGCGACGAAGTCGCGGTGATGTATGCCGGCGAAATCGTCGAGCGCGCGCCGGTCGAAGAATTGTTTTCGGTTCCGCAGCATCCCTACACCATTGGTCTGCTTGGCTCGATCCCGCGGCTCGACCATCGCGCCGAGCAGCTGGCGACCATCGAAGGCATGGTGCCGAACATGGCGCAGCCGCCCGCCGGCTGCCGCTTCGCGGCGCGCTGTCCCTTCGTGCTGGAGGCCTGCACCAAGGCGCCGCCGCCACTGATCGCCGTCAGCCCCGGCCACGTCTCGCGCTGCATCCGCACGCCGCTCGAATTGCTGGTGTCGTGATGGCTCTCCTCGAGGTCAACGGCCTGGTCAAGCATTTCGTCGCCGAGCGCTCGTTGCTCGGCCGGGCGCGCGCGCATGTCAAAGCCGTCGATGGCGTGTCGTTCTCGCTCGAGGCCGGAAAGACTCTCGCCCTGGTCGGCGAGTCCGGCTGCGGCAAGTCCACCGTCAGCCGCCTGGTGCTGCGGCTGATCGAGCCGGATGCAGGCAGCGTGCAGTTCGACGGCCGCGATCTGCTCTCCCTCGATGCCGATGCGCTCCGAAAATTCCGCCGCGAGGCGCAGATCATCTTCCAGGACCCCTACGCCTCGCTCAATCCACGCATGACGGTTGCGCAGATTCTGACCGAGCCGCTGGCGCTGCACGATCTCGTGCCACCGGCGCAGCGGCGCGAGCGCGTCGCGGAAATCTTGCGGCTGGTCGGGCTCGAGCCGCGACTGGCGCGGCGCTATCCGCACGAGTTCTCCGGCGGCCAGCGCCAGCGCATCGCCATTGCGCGCGCGCTCGCGGTCCAGCCGAAGCTGATCATCTGCGACGAGCCGGTCTCGGCGCTCGACGTATCGATCCGCTCGCAGATCCTAAACCTGCTGCGCGAGCTTCAGGATAGACTTGGCCTCGCCTATATCTTCGTCTCGCACGACCTCGCCGTGGTCAAGCACATCGCAGACCGCGTCGCAGTGATGAATCTCGGCTGCATCGTCGAAGAGGCCGACGCGGACAAGTTGTTCGCCCAGCCCCGCCATCCCTATAGTCGCGCGCTGCTGTCCGCGATTCCCCTGCCGCAACCCCACGCCAAGCGGGCGAAGGTCGTACTGCAAGGCGAGATCCCGAGCGCTCTTAATCCGCCATCTGGCTGCCGCTTCCACACCCGCTGCCCCTTCGTGATCGACCGCTGCCGCGCTGAGGCGCCGGCGCTGGTGGCGGACGGCGCTGGCCACGCCACTGCCTGCCACCGGGTCAGCGAACTGCCTTCGGCCGACACGATCCTGCCCGCAACGGCCGGATTTTCACCGGCACTGGCAAAATTAGTCGCGGCTTTCAGCCGAAAGACGGAAGGCGCGAACCCGGCTGGTGTTGGTATACAGAGTGCAAGGCCTACAACGACGTAGCCGGAGCAATGGGGACTGTCCGATGAATATGTTTCGCCTGGCCGCGACGGCTGCCGTCGCCCTGCTGACGCTTGGAGCCGCCCAAGCCCAGACCACGCTGCGGATTGGGCTTGCCGAGGATCCTGATATCCTCGATCCCACCATGGCGCGCACCTATGTCGGCCGCATCGTGTTCGCCGCCTTCTGCGACAAGCTGTTCGACATCGACGAGAAGCTGAACATCGTGCCGCAGCTCGCGCTGTCGAGCGAGACCGTCGATGACGGCAAGGGCCTCGTGATAAAGCTCCGGCCCGGCGTGAAATTCCACGACGGCGAGCCGTTCGATGCTGAGGCCGCCAAGTTCTCACTGGAGCGCCATCTGACCTTCCCCGGCTCGTTCCGCAAGCCGGAGCTCGCCTCGCTCGACCACATCGATGTCGTCGATCCCCTCACCATCAAGCTGGTGCTGAAATCGCCGTTCTCACCGCTGCTCGCCCAGCTCACCGATCGCGCCGGCATGATGGTGTCGCCAAAGGCCGCGAAGGAAGCCGGCGACAAGTTCGGCCTGCATCCGGTCTGCGCCGGCCCTTACAAATTCGTCGAGCGCGTGCAGCAGGATCGCATCGTATTCGAGAAGTTCGCCGACTACTGGAACAAGGACAACGTCTTCATCGACAAGATCGTGTTCCAGCCGATCGTCGACGCCACTGTGCGGCTGGCGAACCTGAAATCCGGCGGCCTCGATCTGATCGAGCGCGTGCTCGCCACTGACCTCAAGGAGGTGCGCAGTGATTCACGGCTCAAGGTCGCCACCGCCATCGAGCTCGGCTATCAAGGCGTCACGCTCAACATCGGCAAGGACAAGGCCAAGGGGCCGCTCAGCCAATCAGCAAAAGTCAGGCAGGCGCTCGATCTTGCCATCGACCGCGAGGCGATCAATCAGGTCGTCTTCAACGGCGAGTTCCAGGTCGGCAATCAATGGGTCAATCCTGACCATCCCTACTATCAGAAATCCCTTCCGGTCCGTGCCCGCGACGTGGAGAAGGCCAAGGCCCTGCTGAAGGAAGCTGGCGTGAAGCCGCCGGTCAGCGTCGATTTCCTGGTGCCGAAGGGCGCGGAGACGGAGACGCCCGCGCAGGTGATCCAATCGATGGCCGCGGAAGCCGGCTTCGACATGAAGATCCGCGTCACCGAATTCGCAACCGGACTGAAGCAGGCTGAGGCCGGTGACTACCAGGCCTTCATGCTCGGCTGGAGCGGCCGTGTCGATCCTGACGGCAACAGCTTCATCTTCCTGCACAGCAACGCGCCTCAGAATTACGGCGACTGGAATAATGCGCAGGCAGACAAGGCACTGGAAGACGCGCGGCTCGTGACGGATCCCGCCAAGCGCAAGGCCAGCTACGAAATCCTGGCCAAGCTCGTCCAGGACGAAGAGCCGATCCTCTATCTCTACCATCGCCGCATCATCATTGCGCACACCACCAAGCTCGAAGGCTACAAGCAGATGCCCGACGGCCTCGTGCGCGTTGTCGGCCTCAAGCTGAAGTAACGCTGCAAGGATGCTGAACTTCCTCGCCCGCCGGCTTGCGCAGATCGTCCCGACGCTATTCTTCGTGTCGGTGCTGATTTTCTCGCTGCAGCAATTGCTGCCGGGCGATCCCGCGCTGGTGATGGCGGGCGAAGAACGCGATCCGGCCGTTATCGAGCAAATCCGGCACCAATACCGGCTCGATCAGCCCGTCCCCGTACAATATGCGTACTGGATCAAGGGTGTGCTTGTCGGCGATTTCGGCGAATCGCTACGCAACAAGATGCCAGTGCGCGAGCTGATTGCGCAAAAGCTGCCGGTGACGCTGCAGCTCGGCGCCATGGCGATCATCATCGCCTTCCTGATCGGCATCCCCGCCGGGATCGTCGCGGCCGTGAAGAAGGGGACGGCTTGGGACTACGGCGCCAATTTCTTTGCGCTGTGGGGCATCTCGACGCCGAATTTCTGGCTCGGCATCATGCTCATCTTCCTGTTCTCGATCGAGCTCGGCTGGCTGCCGGCCTCCGGCTATGTGCCTCTGACCGAGAACTGGCGGGCGAGCCTTGCCGCCACCATCATGCCGGCCTTCGTGCTCGGGAACGCCATTGCAGCGATCCTGATGCGGCATACCCGCAGCGCCATGCTCCAGGTGCTGGAAAGCGATTACGTCCGCACCGCGCGTGCCAAGGGCCTGTCCGAGCGCTCGGTGATTCTCAAGCACGCCATGCGCAACGCGCTCACGCCCATCATCACACTCGGCGCCCTCGAACTCGGTACGCTCTTGTCCGGCGCGGTACTGACCGAGCAGATCTTCTCCATTCCCGGATTCGGCAAGCTGATCGTGGACGCCGTGTTCAACCGCGATTACGCCGTCGTGCAGGGCGTGGTGCTGGTGACCGCCACGGTCTACATCACGCTCAATCTGGTCGCCGACGTCGCCTATATCCTCGTCAATCCGCGGCTGAGGGGCTAGGCCATGACCGACGCCGTGCTCGCGGCCACCTCCGTCACCGATGCCGGGGAGCTCGACAGTCCGGCGCGCCGGGCACGACGTCGCCTGTTCAAGCGCAAGGCTGCGGTCGCGGGCCTTTTGGTCCTCATCGTGTTCATCCTGCTTGCGCTGCTGGCGCCTCTGATCGTGCCATACGACCCCATCGCGACAAGCTGGAGCCTGGTGCGCAAGCCGCCGACAGCAGCGCACTGGTTCGGCACTGACGAGCTCGGCCGCGATATCCTGAGCCGCGTCATCTATGGCGCACGCGCCTCGCTGCTGGCAGGCCTGATCTCGGTTGCGATTGCGCTTGGCATCGGCGTCCCTCTTGGCCTGCTCTCCGGCTATCGCGGCGGATTCGTCGATGCGCTGATCAGCCGGATCACCGATGCGATGCTCGCCTGTCCGTTCCTGATCCTGGCCATTGCGTTGGCGGCGTTCCTTGGTCCGAGCCTCGGCAATGCCATGATCGCGATCGGCATCTCGGCAACGCCGGTCTTCATCCGTCTCACCCGTGGTCAGGTGCTGAGCGTCAAGGCCGAGGACTATGTCGAGGCGGCCCGCGCGCTCGGCAATCCCGACTGGCGAATCGCGGTCTCGCACATCCTGCCGAACATCCTGCCCGCACTGCTGGTCCAGGCGACGCTGTCGATCGCCGCAGCCATCATCGCGGAAGCCGCCCTGTCGTTCCTCGGGTTAGGCCAGCAGCCGCCTTCGCCATCCTGGGGCAGCATGCTCAATGCAGCGCAACGTTTCCTGACCCAGGCACCCTGGATGGCGATCTGGCCGGGGCTGGCGATCTTCCTCGTGGTCTTGTCACTAAACCTGCTTGGCGACGGGCTGCGCGATGCGCTGGATCCGCGGCAACGTTAGATAACAATCTCGCGCATCACGCGCCGGCAATCCATCTCATATTCGAGATCGACCACCGGCGGCCGCGCGAAGTGCCAGGTGAGCCCCGAGCGCAGCGCGCCGCGCCGAACCAGTTCGTCGACCAGCGTGTGATGGAAGTCATGCACGGAATAGGCCTGCACGCCCGTGGTATCCTTCCAGCCGAATCCGAACGTCGTCATCCGACTCTCCATCTGCGAGGTCGTGGTGAAGCGTACCTTCTCGCGCAGGCCTTCCGGACTGAGGTCGCGGTAGCGCACCGTGCGCTCGACATAAGTGCCGCTGCCCTCGCGTGCCTCAGCACCACCGGCGATCACGAAGGACGGCGCCTTCGAATTCGTCGGGCGCGTGAACGAGAACGCGTAGAACGACGGCTCCGCGGGCGGATCGATCTCGGGACAGACATTGCTGCGTGCGACCGGATTGATGCTGCCGTCGAAGATGCCCCACTCCGACAGCGTCTTCACATAGTGCAGGTTGAACGCGCGAAAGCCTTCTTCGCTGAAGGCCGCCGGCGAGCGCAACTCGCAGGCACAGAAGGCCGTCAGTGGACGCCCCGCCGCCTGGATGTAGTTTGCAGCCAGCGCAAACCCGTCGGCGAGCGGGACCAGACGATCGAACCTGACACGCTCGATCTCATAGCCGTCGTTGGCAGCAGCACCAGCAGAATACTGGAACACGGAGGGGATGAACCGGTAATTTCCGGCGGAGAATTCACGCGTCATGTCGAACCCTAATCCAGTTGGATACGAATGCCTTTGGCGCCGTTGAGCAGGCGTCTCAAGTGAAAGCCGGCGAGCGGATCATCGGCGTGCATCCCGACCAGCGCGGCGAAGGCCGGCATCGCCGCGACGTCGCCCGCCTGCATCCTGGCAAACGCCTCGGCATATTGTGCTGTCGCGGGTGCATCAAACCTGTCATGTGGCAGCGGCTCGAATGCGCGCAACGGTTCGCTGCGTCCGCGGAGCATCAAATCACCCACCGGGCGACCCTGAAAGTTCGAGGCTGCCTCGGCGACACTGGAGCTGACACAGATGCGGGTGCCGAGCTGCTTGTTGGCGGCCTCCAGCCGCGCCGCGATGTTGATCGTGTCCCCATAAGCGGTGTAGTCGAAGAAGCGATTGCCGCCGAAATTGCCGACCAGTGCGGATCCTGCGTGAATGCCGATACGGGTTGTGCCAAAATTGACGCCGCTCGCCTTCTGACGCACGCAAAAATCCTGCGCCCAGCGGTCGAGATCGTGCGCGCAGGCGACCGCGCGCGTCGCATAATCGGGCTGATCGCCGGGCGCATTGAACAGCACATGGATCGCGTCGCCGATGATCTTGGCCACCGTCCCCTCATGCGCGAAGATCACTTCGGTCATCCCACCGACATATTCATTGAGGAGCGCGCCCAGGGTCTCAGGCGCCGCGCTCTCGACCAGCGATGTGAAGCCGGTGATGTCAGTGAAGATGACGGCGACATCGCGCCATTGCACCTCGATTCCCTCGCCGTCACCGCTTGACGCCAGACGTTTGGCGAGCTCGGGCGAGAAATGGCGCGACAACGCGGCGTGGGCCCGCTCGGCCTCCGCCTGACGGCGCCGCACCTCGCGCAGCATCTCGATGTGGCGAAGGGTCTTCGCGATCGTGGTCTCGAGGTCGGCGAAATCTATCGGCTTGGTGAGAAAATCGAATGCGCCGCGGTTCATGGCGGTGCGGATATTGCTCATGTCGCCATAGGCCGAGACGATGATGGTCGACTTCTTGTCCTCGGCTTCCTGCAGCTTTTGCAACAGCGACAGCCCGTCCATCCTGGGCATGTTGATGTCCGAGACCACCATGTCGACATGCGGATTCTGCTCGAGCGACTCCAGCGCTTCGAGACCATCGCGTGCGAACATGATGGCGACGAGCCCATCACGGATCTGCCTGCGGAATTTTTGCAGGATCAGCGCCTCGAGATCGGGCTCATCGTCGACGAAGAGGATGGTCGGGGTCATGCCGCCTGCTCGAGCCTCGTGTCGATCTGCTGGCGCAGCAGCGCGAAATCGATCGGCTTGGTGAGGAGCCCGGTGGCGCCGCGCTCGATCGCCTTGCGATACGTCTCGGCATCGCCGTAGGCCGTGATCATGATCACAGGAACATGCGGATGCTCCGCGCGCACCCTGGGCAGCATATCGAGCCCGCTCATGCCGGGCATGTTGATATCAGACAAGATCAGGATCAACGAGGGGTCGCGCACCTCGGCGGCACGCTTCAGCGCATCGGGCGCAGAGGGTGCGAATTCCATCTGGAAACGGCCGGCGCGCAGGTCGCGCCGGAATTGCTGCCGGAACAGCGCCTCGACATCGGGCTCGTCATCGACGACCAGGATGTAAACGTTCACGTCTTGCCTCCGGAAGTGCCGCCTGCCGCCATTGCGCGCGGCAAGGTGATGATGAATTCGGTGAAGACACCGGGTGTGGTGTTCACGTCGATCGTGCCGCCATGCTGTTTCACGACGATGTCGTGGCTCATGGACAGGCCAAGCCCCGTTCCCTCGCCTGCCGGCTTGGTGGTGAAGAAGGGATTGAACATCTTCTCCTTCACCTCCTGCGGAATACCCGTGCCGTTGTCGCGGATCCGGATCTCGACCCTGTTGCCGAGATCCTTCGTCGCTGCGCTCAGGGTCGGCTCGAAGCTGTCAGCAGCGCTCTCCTTGTGCTTGGCCGCCGCATAGAACCCGTTCGAGATCAGGTTGAGGAAGACGCGGGTCATTTCCTGCGGGTAGACATCGACCATGCCGGCTGCGGGGTCGAGATCGCGCTTGAGCGTGACGTTGAAGTTGGGCTTCTCGGCGCGCGCGCCGTGATAGGCCAGATTGAGGCTCTCCTCCACGATCGCGTTGATGTCGGCGGGGCGATGCTCGCCGGAGCCTTCGCGGGAATGCAGCAGCATGTTCCTGACGATGGAATCGGCGCGCTTGCCGTGCTGCACGACCTTCTCGAGATTGCCCTTGAGCATACTTGTCAGCTCGTCGACCTCTTCCTTGGTCTTGTCGTCGAGAGAAGCCGTGTGCAGAACCTCCTTGAGCTCGTCGATCAGCTCGGTCGATACCGAGGAGAAATTATTGACGAAGTTGAGCGGGTTCTTGATCTCGTGGGCGATGCCCGCCGTGAGCTGGCCGAGCGAAGCAAGCTTTTCGGTCTGGATCAGGCGGCCTTGAGCGGCGCGCAGGTCGTCGAGGGATCGTGATAGCTCTCTGGTGCGCTCCTGGACTTCGTCGAACAAGCGTACATTCTCAATCGCGATCAAGGCCTGGTCTGCAAAGGTCGTTGCGAGCTCGATCTGTTTTTCGCTGAAGGGACGCACGACATGCCGCGTCAAGACGAAGACGCCGATGGGCGCCCCCTCCCGCAGCAGTGGAACACCTAGCATCGTACGCACGTTGGCGCGTCTTCGCGCAGACGAAGGTGCATACTCCGGATCGGCCTGCACATCGGGAATATGGACTGTCTTGCGATCGAGCAATGTGCGTCCCACGACGCTTCCGCGCTCCGGCACGGAAGCAAATGTCCGAAGCTTGTTCTCCTGCTCCGCATCGAGGCCGCAGCTTGCTGACAGATAAAAGACGCCATCGCGGGGTCTGAAGATCGTTCCTTCGTCGGCATCGCACAAGCGGGCAGCCGATCCCACCAGCGTGTCGAGCACGGTCTGCAGATCAAATGTCGAGCGGCTGATCACCTTCAGCACATCGGCGGTTGCGGTCTGCTGCTGTAGCGCTTCGCGCAATTCGGCGGTCCGCCGCTCGACCTTGTTCTCGAGGTCGGCATAGGATTCCTGCAAGCGCGAGCCCATGTCATTGAACTGGTCCGCCAGCCCCTCCAGCTCGTCGCCAGTCTTGATCGAGATGCGCTGAGAAAAATCGCCGCCGCCGATCCGCTCGGCGCCGCTGCGCAGTGCCTGGATCGGGCCGACCATGCGGCGCGCCAGGAAAATTCCCGCGAGCACCGCAAAAATCGATGCGGCGAGCAGCACGAACGCGAGCCGCTGCAACGAGGCGTAGAGCGAGGCATAGGCCTCCTCGACGGGCAGCTCGACGAACATGGTCCAATGCAGCGGCTCGATCGGGGCCGAGGCGGTCAGAACCTTCTGACCCTGGATGTTGACCGCCTCCTGAAGCGCATCGGGCATGGCGCCGCCGCCGGCCTGCGCTGCGCGTACCTGTGCAAGGCCGGACATGTCAGTGTTGCGCAGCACCAAGCTGATGTCGGGATGCGCGATCAGCCGCCCTTCGGGGCCGACCACGTAGGCGTGCCCATGCTGGCCGACCTTGATCTGGGAGACGACATCCCAGATCAGCTTCAGGTTCACTTCCGCGATGCTGACCCCGGCATCCTTCCGTGCCCCGGCCAGTGCCAGCGTCATGTAGGGCTCGGACTCGCGGCGAAAATAGACCGGTCCGTAATAGACCTTGTGCGCCACGGCTTCCGTGAACTTTGGATCACCAGACAGATCGATGCCGCTGTCGATCGCGTCCATCGCCAGCCGTGAGACGCGCAGGCGCTCCTTGCCGGTCGAATCCACCTGGGCGAGCTCGGTGATCGCAGGCACCTGGCGCAGCAGGCGCAGCGCGTCGAACCGGCGCGGCTCGACCGAACCCGCAGACCAGGGCAGCTGCGTGGTCCAGCCGAGCTGGCTCTCGATCTCCTTGACGAACTGGCTGATCTTGGCGGCGGCCGCCTCGGCCTGCTCGTGCTGGACCCGGATCAGAGCGGCCTTGTGCTCCCTGTAGTAGAAGAAGACCTCGAACAGGCCATTGGCCAGCAGGGCGACCGCGACCACGGCCACGAACAGCACGACATATTTGGTGAACAGCCGGGTCCTGATCCCCCGACCCGCCTCGGCGGATGCGATCCCGTTCCCGGCCGCGCTCGGCAGAGTCCTGGTTTGCGGGGTGTCGGGATGGACCGAAATGCTCATTGCCCCGAGCCTAGCAAGAAGGCCGCACCTTGTCTCTTGCCACAACGGCAAGATTACTCGATGACCTCGTCGGCAAGTGCAAGCAAGGTCGGGGGAATTTCAAGCCCGGTCGACTTGGCCGTCTTCAGATTGATCACCAGGGGATAGCGGGTCGGCAGCTCGAATGGCAGATCGCCGGGGTTGGCCCCGTTGAAAATGCGGGCGACCAGGGCCGCCGCCCGCTCGAAGGATTCCGAGGAATCCGCGCCATAGGACATCAGACCGCCGTCGCGGGCGAACTGGTCGAATTCGTAGATCGCCGGCAGTTTCCGGACGGCAGCAAACTCGAACACGCGCTCCCGGTTGAGAATGGTCAGCGCATCCGCCACCATCAGGATGCCGTCAGGCAAATCGTTGTTCATCACCGAGAAGGCTTCGTCGAAATCGTCCGGCTCGCGCACGCCGAGCGCCTGTACGGTCAGTCCAAGCGCCTGGGCTGCCTTTGCGGACGCCTGATAGCGCATGGTCATGCCAAGATCGTCCTTATTCCAGAGCATCGCAACCTTGGTCAGCTTTGGCGACAGCTCCTTGAGCAGCGACAGCCGCTTGGCGCTGAGCGTCGCCGCGACATCCGAAATCCCGGTGATCTTGCCACCCGGATGCGCCAGGCTCTCGATCAGCCTGGTTTCGACGGGATCGCCGACACCGCTGGCCGCAACGGTGGCGAGGCCGGCCGCTTTGGCGGCCATCGCGGTCGGGTAGCCAATGATGACGATGACGTCGACATTCTTGGCCTTCAGTTCCGACATCAAAGACGGCAGCATCGCGACGTCGCCCAGCGCACCCCGCGCCTCAAAGGTCAGGTTCTGGCCAAGCTTGAACCCCCGCTCTTCAAGCACCTTGACCAGGATCTTGCCGCCGGGGCTCTCCGCCGTAACAGGCACGATCGGCGTCACGGTGCCGATGCGATAGATGCGGCCCGGCGTATCGGCCGACGCCATGCCCGGCCGAGCCAATGCCGCCCCGCCAAGCACCGCCAGAAATTCACGCCTCTTCATCCGACGCCTCGCCTCAAGCGCACATTCGTGGCGCTCCAGCCATCATATTATGAGATTCTGCACGACAAAAAAAAGCGGCAACAGCGATGGCTGTTGCCGCTTCGCACGTTCATGGAGCGTCGGTCAGGTCGGCCGCAGCGCCTTGGCATTGAGGTCGAGCTCGTTGACCTGCTTGTTCCGCTCGGAATCGGCGGCCGCGCGATGGTCGGTCGCCAGCACGACATAGACGGCCGGCAGTACGAACAGGGTGAACAGCGTCCCGATCGACATACCGGCGACGACCACGAGGCCGATCGAGAAGCGGCTGGCGGCGCCAGCGCCGGTCGCAGTCAGCAGCGGGATCAGACCGGTCACCATCGCAGCCGTCGTCATCAAGATCGGCCGCAAGCGGATGCGGGCCGACATTTCGATGGCCGAGCGGCGGTCAAGCCGTTCATTCACCTGGAGCTCGTTGGCGAACTCCACCATCAGGATGCCGTGCTTGGTGATCAGGCCGACCAGGGTGAGCAGACCGACCTGAGTGTAGATGTTCATGGTCGCCACGCCGAAGAACAGCGGGATCAAGGCACCGACGATCGCCATCGGCACCGAAATCATGATCACCAGTGGATCGCGCAAGCTCTCGAACTGGGCCGCCAGCACCAGGAAGATGATGATCAGCGCGAAACCGAAGGTGATCGCGAGCTGGTTGCCCTCCTGCACATACTGCCTTGAATCCGCGAGATAGTCGTGGCTGAAGCCCTGCGGCAGCTTCTTGGCCTCACCCTCGAGGAAGTCCACTGCGGCGCCGACGGTCACGCCGGGCATCGGCACGGCCGAGAACGTCGCCGAGTTGAGCTGATTGTAGTGCGTCAGCGAGTTCGGATCGGTCTTGGTCTTGATCGACACTACGGTCGACAGCGGGAGCTGCTGGCCGGTGTTGGTCGTCACGTAAAAGCCACCAAGCGATTCCGGCGAGAGACGGTCGCTGCGCGGCACCTGCGGGATCACCTGGTAGGACCGGCCCTCGAGATTGAAGCGGTTGATGTAGTTGCCGCCGAGCAGAACCGCGAGCGTACTACCGAGGTTCTGCATGTTGACGCCGAGATCCTGCGCCTTGCTGCGGTCGATCGTGACCGTCACGCTCGGCTGGTTAAAGGCGAGGTCGCTGTCGGAAACGATGAACATGCCGCTCTTGCGCGCAGCGTCCTTCAGCTTCTCCATCTGCTCAAAGACGGTCTGATAGCCCGCGGTGGAATTGATGACCATCTGCACCGGCAGACCGCCCGGACCACCCGGCAGCGGCGGCAGGTTGAATGCGAACGCCTGCACGCCCTCGATCTTGGAGAGCTCGGCCTGAACCAGCGGCTTCAGCGCGATCGACGAGCGCTTGCGCTCCTCCCACGGCTTGAGCAGCATGCCGGCAATACCGCCCTGCGGGCCGTTGATGCCGTTCAGCACGAAACGCAGATCGGTCTCGGGGAAGCTTTGAAACTTCTTGTCGAGCTTGTCGCCGTAGAAATCGACGTAATCGATGTTGGCGTATTTCGGCGCCTTGGTCACCGCGAAGACAATGCCCTGGTCCTCCTCAGGTGCCAGCTCCTTCGAGGTGTGCATATAGAGGAAGCCGACAAGCCCGAGGATCGTGATCGCGAACAGGCCGGTAATCGCCTTGTAATCGAGCGACCGGTCGAGCCTGCGGCCATACCAGCGCGTCACTGCGCCAAACACCTTGTTGACCAGCTTGGCGAAGCGGCCTTCTTCGGTGTTCTTGAGCAGCACTGAGCACATCATCGGCGACAAGGTCAGCGCGATCACGCCCGATACGATCACCGAGCCGGCGAGCGTGAAGGCGAATTCCCGGAACAGCGAACCGGTGAGACCGCCGAGGAAGCCGATCGGGGCATACACCGCGGCAAGGGTAATGGTCATCGACACGACGGGACCGACGATCTCGCGCGCGCCTTCGAGCGCCGACTGTACCGGTGTCTTTCCCTCCTCGAGATGTCGATGGATGTTCTCCACCACCACGATGGCGTCGTCGACCACGAGGCCGATCGCGAGCACCATCGCGAGCAAGGTCAGCAGATTGAAGGTGAACCCGAGCGCCAGCATCAGGGTACAGACACCGATCATCGACAACGGGATGGTGACAACAGGAATGATGACCGATCGCAGCGAGGCCAGGAACAGGAAGATCACCACGATCACGATGATCACGGCTTCGCCCAGCGTCTTCTTCACCTCGTCGATCGAGGATTGGATGAACTTGGTCGAGTCGTAGGCGACCTTCATCTTCATCGATGGCGGCAGGTTGCGCTCGAGCTCGGGGAACAACGCCCGGACGCCCTTGACCAGCGTCAGCGGATTGCCCTGCGGCGTCGCGTTCACGCCAATGAAGATCGCGTGCTCGCCGTTGAAGGCGACACTCGCATCGGTGCTCTGCGCGGCAAGCTCGACCGTGGCTATGTCCTCCATGCGGACGAAGCCACCATCCTTGGCCTTGACGATCATCTTCCTGAACTGGTTGACGTCGGTCAGACTGGTGTTGGTCGAGATGTTGGAAACGACCAGATAGCCCTTGGTCTGGCCCGCGGCGGACTGGAAGTTGTTGGCCTGAATCGCGGCCGCAACATCGGACGGCGACACGCTGCGGCCGGCCATCTTCACGGGATCGAGCCAGATCCGCATCGCAAAGGTCTGTCCGCCAAGAATGTCGGCGGAGGCGACGCCGTCGACGGTGGACAGCACCGGCTGCACCACGCGCGTCAGATAATCCGATATCGCCGAGCCCGACAGTTCCTCCGAGGAGAAGCCGAGATACATCACGGCCGTGGTCTGGCCCGTGGTCTTGGTGACGATCGGGTCGTTCGATTCCTTCGGAATCAGATATTTGACCGAGTTCGTCTTGGCCAGCACCTCGGTGAGCGCCTGGTTCGGATCGAAGTTCAGCTTGATGTAGACCTGGATCGTCGAGGTGCCGAGCACCGAGGACGAGGTCATGTAGTCGACGCCCTCGGCCGAGGCGACCGCCTGCTCGATCGGCGTCGTGATGAAGCCCTGGATCAAATCCGCGGACGCGCCGGGATAGACGGTCGTGATGTTGATGACCGTATTCGACAGCTTCGGGTACTGCCGGATCGGCAGCACCATCGCCGCGCGCAGCCCGATCAGCAGGATCAGCAGACTGACGACGACCGACAGAACCGGGCGCTTGATGAAAATATCAGTAAAGGCCATCGCGGCGATCTCGATTTCGCTTGTCTCAAGAAACGTGATCCGGCCAGGCCGGATCACGCGATGTATTTATTGTCAGTAGCGCGGCGGCTGCGCCGGGACCGACGGAGCGGGGTCGGTCGAAATTGCGACAGCGGCGCCCGACTGCAGCTTGAGCTGGCCGACGGCGACGACCTTGTCGCCCGCCTTCACGCCCTTGATGATCTCGACGCGGCCGTTGACCCGATTGCCGGTCTGCACGAACGTGCGCACCGCGCTCAGCGTCGTCTTGCCGTCGTCTTCCTTCTTCTCGGTGATCATGAACACGGAGTCGCCGTACAGCGTGTAGTCGACCGCCGTTTCCGGAACGGTGATCACGGCCGGCTTGTCCGGCAGCACCACCGTGGTGGTCACGAACATGCCGGGCTTCAGGATCTTCTCCGGGTTGGCAACCGTTGCCTGCACGCGAATGTTGCGGGTTTCGGCAGCAATCTGAGGCTCGATCGTGGTGATCTTGCCGTCGAAGGTGCGGCCCGGATAGGCGTCGACCTTCAGCCGTACCGACTGGCCAACCTTGAGGTTGCCCGAGTCCTTTTCCGTCACCGTGAAGTTGGCCCAGAGCTCCGACAGGTCGGTCAGCGACACGATCGCCGTACCCGCGGTGAGGTATTGTCCGACCTCGACCTTGCGGACACCGAGATCGCCGGAGAACGGCGCGCGCACCAGCTTCTGCGAGATCAGCGCTTCCGTCTTGCTAATGCCGGCCATGGCCTGGTCATAGGTCGCCTGCGCGGCATCGACGGTCGACTGCGGACCGAACTGGCGCGCCGCCAATTGCTTGGCGCGGTCGAGCGCGAGTTGCGCGCCAGTCGCCTGCGCCTTGTAGTTGGCAAGATCGCCCTGCTCCGGCCCGTCGAACAGCTGCACCAGCGGCATGCCGGCCTCGACGTGCATGCCCGGCTCAAACTTGATCTCGATGACGCGTCCATTGACGTCGGAGGTGACGTCGACCTGGTGCACGGCAGCGAGGCCGCCGACTGCGGTCAGCAGGTTCGGCACCACTTCGGACTTCGCTTCGGCCGCGCTCACCAGGGTCGGCGGCGGCTTGTTGTTGGCAAAGAACTGCTTGATCATCTGGCCACGGAAATAATTGAACCAGACGAAACCACCGACGAGCACGCCCAGAAGCGTGCCGATGATGATGAACCAGAGCACCGGCCGAACCGGACGCTTGGGGGCCTTGCTGTCGATCGGTTCGCCCGAAATCTTGTGTTCGGCTACGATGTTCATGTCATGCACTCTCTGCAATCGCCGTCTTGTCCGCACCCGGGGCCAATTCGTGGCCCAGATGCGAAGCAATTGCGGCGTCGTTAAGTCCGATGCCTCTCAGGAGAAACTCACAGAGCTGCCGCTCCAGATCGTTCGCCCCGCCATAGGCGAGACAGTGCACCGAGGGCAGCCTGGTCAGCGCAGCGGTCATCACCGTGTGGTGCGCAAACCAGAACAGGTTGAGCGGTTCGCTGCCGCAGGCCCGCGCATCCCCGGCAGCGACTGCGCGTTCGAGCGAGGCGACGAAGACCGCGCCGATCAGCGTCTCGATCTTGGCATATAGCAAACGGGCAAACTCGCCGTCATCCAGATGACTGGTGACCATCAGTCGCAGACGCTGGGCCTCTTCCTGGTCGGGGCCGGCGGCGGTCTCCAGGAAATGCTGGACCATGCTGCGGATCAGCTCGACCAGGGTGGCCGTCGACGGCTCCCGCTCGAGCAGTTCCATCAGCGCCGGGTCTGCCTCGCACTCATCGCTGAGGATTTCGGCATACAGCGCCGCCTTGGAAGGGAAATGCTTGAACAGCAGTGCCTCGGAAATGGCAGCGGCGGCCGCCACGCTCTTCGTCGTGGTGCCGGTATAGCCGTGTCGGGCAAAGCAGCGTTTTGCGGCTCCGAGGATCAATTGACGCCTCAGGTCGCTCGTCATACGCAATGAGCTCATGCTAGTGAGTAAGCACTCACCCACGCAAAAGTCAAGCCAAATGGTGCGACGCAACCTAGATGGGTGGGATCTGTTGGAAATTGGTCACAGGTTACCTCCGCGGGGAGAACGCCGCCTGCGGGGACCGGATCAGGAGGGACCGCGTCAGATCGGCTGGAAACCGAGGTCGCCGCGGATCCGATTGACGATGTAAGTCCCGTCCCGGCTCGGCAGGATCCGCTCGACGTTGGCGCTGTCGATCTTCACATTGGCAAAGCGCGGCCCTCCCGAGAGGTCGTGGATGGTCTTGGCGAAGGCTTCGACCTCGGCCATGGTCGAGATCGCACGGCTGTCGGCAATGCCACAGGCCCTGGCGACGCCGACCAGGTCGGCGGCGGCCGAGGTGTGGCTGGTCTGGCCGCCGGTCTCGCCATAGGCCTCGTTGTCGAGCACCACGATTGAGAGATTGGACGGCTTCTGCAGGCCGATGGTGGCAAGGCTCCCCATCCCCATCAGCATCTCGCCGTCGCCGGTGATGACCAGCACCGGCAGTTTTGGCTGCGCCAGCGCCAAGCCTAGCCCAATCATCGCAGCGCCGCCCATGCCACCCCAGAGATAGAAATTGCGGGCATGGTCGCCGGCGGCAGTGATGTCGTTAGTGGAGGCGCCGAGGCCCCCGATGGCGACCACGTCCTTACGATCCGCAAGCAGCGCGGAGACCACCTGGCGGCGGTCGAGAAGATTGGCCTTGCTCATTTGGTGAAAACCTTGGCCCCGATCAGGCGTTGCGACAGCAGGACGGCGGTGGGCGTGAGCGCGTTGTAGGCCTGGGCGGCTGCCGCCTCCAGCACCGCCGGCACTTCGGCTGCGTTCGAGGCGCGGAGCACCTTGACGCCGGACAGTTCGAGCACGCCCTGCGTGGTCGAGCCCATCGGCACCTGCCACGGATTGAACTCGCCCCACTCGCCGCGCATGGTCACGAGGGTGAGGAACGGAAAGCGCAGGATCGGGATCAGCGACAGCATGTTGATACAGTTGCCGACGCCGCTCGACTGCATCAGCAGGACGCCGCGCTGGCCGCCGGTCCAGGCGCCCGCGAGCAGCGCCACGCCCTCCTCCTCCGTCGTCAGGGGAATGCCCCGCATCGTGGATGAGCCGAGCACACGCTGGATCAGCTTCGAATGGCCGGCGTCGGGCACGTAAGGCACCTGCCGCACGTCGAAGCGTTGCAAGGTCGCGAAAATGTCGTCGGGCCAGGTCGGCGTCGTCGTGTCGGCAGCGTCAGCGCGGGCGTGCATTTTTCTGTCCGGTCGGCTAGCAAATCACGGCGAGACTGTAGACGGTGATCCGCACGGCTCGAAAGAGCGAAAACGGCATATCGGTCTCATCAGGCGAGTATGGCGGATGAACGCAAGTGCGAAAGAATTGGCGGCCAGGTTCGATCTGGCGAAGCTGACCAGTGAATTCTACGACGATCCCTACCCGACTTATCGTGCACTGCGGGAGAACGAACCGGTCAAGCGCCTTGCGAGCGGCACCGTGTTCCTGACGCGCTACGACGACCTTCTCACCACCTACAAGAACACAAAGTCGTTCAGCTCCGACAAGAAGCGCGAGTTCGCGCCGAAATATGGCGATACGCCGCTCTACGAGCATCACACCACGAGTCTCGTCTTCAATGATCCGCCCGCTCACACCCGCGTGCGGCGCCTGATCATGGGCGCGCTGTCGCCGCGCGCGATCGCCGGCATGGAGGGCGACCTCGTCAAGCTGGTCGACGGATTGCTCGATGCCATCGCCGCCAAGGGCCATTGCGAGCTGATCGAGGATTTTGCCGCCTCGATCCCGATCGAGGTGATCGGCAATCTGCTCGACGTGCCCCATGACGAACGTGCGCCGCTGCGCGACTGGTCGCTGGCGATCCTTGGCGCGCTCGAGCCGGTCGTCTCGCCGGAGGTTGCCGCGCGCGGCAACAAGGCCGTGACGGATTTCCTCACCTATCTCGAAACGCTGGTCGCGCGCCGGCGCCGGCAGCCGGGCAACCCTGATCGCGACGTGCTGACACGCCTGATCCAGGGTGAAGACAACGGCGAGCGGCTGACCGAGAAGGAGCTGCTGCACAATTGCATCTTCCTGCTCAATGCCGGTCACGAGACCACCACCAATCTGATCGGTAACGGCCTCGTGGCGCTGCATCGCAATCCCGACCAGAAGCAAAGGCTGATCGACAGCCCTGACCTGATCAAGACCGCGGTGGAAGAGATCCTTCGCTACGAAAGCTCGAACCAGCTCGGCAACCGCATGACGACCGAGCCGGTCGAGCTCGGCGGCGTCATGCTGGAGGCCGGCACATCGGTGACGCTGTGCATTGGCGCTGCCAACCGCGACCCCGCGCAGTTTCCCGACCCTGAACGCTTCGACATCGCGCGCACGCCGAACCGGCATCTTGCCTTTGCCACCGGCGCGCATCAATGCGCCGGCATGGCGCTGGCACGGCTCGAGGGCGCGATTGCGATTTCGCGCTTCCTGGCGCGCTTCCCGAACTATGCCGTGAGCGGCCAGCCCGTGCGCGGCGGCCGCGTGCGGTTTCGTGGCTTTCTGAGCGTCCCCTGCTCGATCGGCTGAGGCGTCATGACCATCGATCAATTGCGCGAACGCTGGGCAGATCCCGCCCTGACGGTGCTGACAGTGCTGATGGTGGTCATGATGTTCGTGGTCGCGCCGTTGCAGGCGCTGGGGCTGTTCGCGTTCCAGGTGTCCGAGCTGGTGCTGGCGCTGCTGCTCGTCGTCGGCATCTTCGTGATATCAGGCAGCCCGTTCGCGGTGGTCGGCATGCTGATCGCGCTCGGCATGATCGTAACAGGCGCTATCCTGAGGATCAGATCGCCATCCATCCTCGACCTGAATTTGTTTGCCGGCTCGTGGTTCATCGTGGGAACAACCATGGCCTGGGCGGTGGCGCGGCAGACCTTTGCGCCGGGTCGCGTGACCTACCATCGCGTGATCGGCGCGGTGCTGCTCTATCTGACCGTCGCGGTGATCTTCGCGGCGCTCTACACTTTCATCGGCTCGCTCGATCCAGCCGCCTTTGTCAGCATGAAGGTGGAGGACAGTCCGAAGCTCGCGAGCGAGGTGATCTACTTCAGCTTCGCGACGATGACCACGACCGGATATGGCGACGTCGCGCCGCTGCATCCCGTCGCGCGCAGCCTGTGCAACATGGAGGCGATTTTCGGCCAGCTCTATCCGGCGACGCTGCTGGCCCGGCTGGTCACGCTCGAGATCGAGCATCGCAGGCAGGATTCCTGAGCCCCAACGATCCAAAAGTCGAAAACAACCCCATGCACAGTAGACGGCGGGTTGATCGACAATAACAGGTGGGCACACAGAACCATTTGATACGCCAGAGCAAATCGGCAGCATCGCGCATGACGAGGCGCTCGGGACATTGCGCCCCCCGGCAGCAGGGCTCAACCTTTGGCGGCAAGCTGCTTGCCTGTGCGATTGGCTATCGCGAGATGGCGGCATGGAGTAGAATTCATCGACAACGACGCCAGGCACAAGTGCGCACACCATTGAGCTCCGTCACAGCGAGGCGGCCTCAAGCAGGAGGGGTGGCAGATGGCAGATAAAGTTGCTCGCCGACCGCGCGATTTAGCAGAATGGCATCCCAGCAAATATGCGCTCTGGAGTGAGCGCTGGGGCGATGCGGTCAACGAACCGACCTCTATCGTGCTGCGTCATCCAACGGCTCCGTTTCTGAGAACCGTTCCCAAAATTGATGATTCCAATATGCAACGCGTGGGAAATGCTTACCTCGAAGCGGTGGCAGGCAATCCCGATATCGATCCGCCCATCCGTCTGCCGCGAGTGTTCAAGACCAACTCGCCGGACTTCTTCAAGCGTCGCTTTTCGGGCTTGATGCGGTGGCTGCCCCTTGGCTGGCCTCCTGCCGATCCACACGATGACACGGCCGGCGACCCGTTCGTGTCGTTCCGAGTTGAGCGCGAGCGGGCGGGCGAGATCTTCGATCAGACCGTGATTTTGGTGGCTTCCGAGTGGATTCCCGATCCCAGCTCCAAACTTAAATCGACCGGCCATTTCCTGGGCTCGGGGTTCGGCATCCGCGTCGTCGCGCATGTGCGGCCCAAGAATAAAAAATACGAAATACGCATCACCGGGATGACCGCGTCACTTCCGTTCGGTCCTTACAGCACCGCCGAAGTGTTCGGTTTGTTGAACAAGGACGAGAAAGCGTTCGCAGCGATCTTCAATACGGACAAGCTTGCTCGGGTCAAAGCCGAGATGTCCGGTCAGCTTGGTTTGAAAGATCAATCCGTCTCCATTCGCGGCGTCCGGATCGCCACCACATCCGACGGAGAGACAGCGCTTGTCCAATGGCAAGCTACGAGCAAGCCCGAAACGGAGGGCGGGCGAACCGGGGCCACACCATATTCGTTCGTGTTCTCCGGGACGCCGACTGAGGCTGGGGCTCTTGTCAGCAAGGTTGAGCTCGTCGCCGACGCGCTGACGCCTGGACACGCGTGGGTGTTTCCGCTTGATCCTGCCTCGCAGCAGCCGCCGGCCGATCTTCGCAAGCGGCGCCCGACACGCAGCGAAGAGACACTCGACCAATATCGCGACGATGAGGCAATCACCGCGTATCGGTCGGATCCGTTGATCTTCCCGCCAACGACGTTTCCGCTGCCATCAGGATTCACCGAAGATGAAAGGGTGGTGGTTTGCCCCGGATTTGTCATTGCCGACGGTCCTCCCCCTCCCTATCCCTATCCTCCTCCCCCTTACCCCAAGCCGGGAGATCCGAAGACAGTCGATCTGCCTGGCACGTCCGCGCCTCCCGTTCGATCGAACGGCTTCGCGGCAATCAGCGCCTACAACAATGTCAGGCAATTCTTCCTGCGGCTCGATGCGTATGGAATGAGTGCGGCTTCCTACTTTCGGATCACGAGCCTGCCGCTCAAGATCTTTTATCGCTCCGGGGTGAGGCCGGGGCCGGGCAAGGACGGGCAGACAGTCAACGCGCGTGTTCTTCCGGAGGGCTGGCCGGTCGACTACGTCGGACCGACCGCGCTCGGCGATCGTCCGATTCTGCAACTGCATTTGGCGCTGGGCGACCTGTCGACCCGGGCACGCAAGCCGTGGGACGGAACCAACCGCTCGCAAGCGAAGCCGCTCGGCATCGCGGCCGACGCGCGCTGGATCTGGCACGAGATCGGACACGTGCTTCTGATGTGCTCGGTCGGCGAACTGGAATTCCGTTTCGCCCACAGCGCCGGCGACGCGCTCGCAGCGATCGTCTCAGACCCGCAATCGCAATTGGCGGGAGATGCCAATTGGCGCGGCGCGACGTTCCCGTGGGTGTTTACGCCGCGTCGCCACGACCGATGCGTGTCGCATGGATGGAGCTGGGGCGGCGCGTTGCACTATGCACTGTCCCAGGTTCCCGATTCAACGCCGCCTCGCCGCAAGGGTTATTGGACCGAGCAGATCCTCTCGTCATCACTGTTCCGGCTGTACCGCGCCATTGGCGGCGATACGAAGGTGGTGGGAACGCCAAACCAGCCTGACCGAACCGCTCGCGAGTCGGCTTCGCTCTATTCCGTCTACCTCATCATGAGGGGGATTCAGATTCTGCCGACGTCGACCACGGTGTTGGCCAACGAGCCGGATCAGTTGGTCTCCGCGCTGATCGACGCCGATATCGGCACCATTCCCTGGAACGTCCACTGGGACGTGACTTTTCCTCCGCCCCCGTACGGCACCAGCAGCACCAAATCGTTCTCATTCCAACGGATTGGCGGCTGTGTGCACAAAGTCATTCGCTGGGCGTTCGAAGTCCAGGGCCTGTATACCGCTGCCGGAACGATCACCAACGCGCCAGGCCTTCCACCCCCGGTCGACATCTACATCCTGGACCGACGACCACTTTCGGAAGTCACGCCCTGCGACGATATCGCGTACGGACCGGGCAGCTACAATCCGGTCTCGCTCGATTGGGATCCCCAACAGTCCGGTTCAGATGCCCCGCCCTTGTGGCAGGCCGACCAAGACGCGATCGTCGTGTCGGGCGGCAAGATTTCCGTGAAGGTCGGAAGCCGCGGTAGTCAGCAGGCAAAGAACGTGAAAGTCAGCGTTTGGTGGCACGCATGGCCCAGTGGCAGCGCCCCGCCGAAATGGAATGATCCATCACCAGGATCAACACCGTGGAAAAAGTGCACCCCGTCACCAAGCCCCGGCAAGACCATCAACCCTGGTGCTCCGCCTGTCGAATTTAAATTCACGTTCAACCCACCCTCAACCGGGACCCGCTATGTGGTGCTGGCTATCGCGACATGCGGGGACGATGCAGCCAACACGGACCCAACGACGCTCCTCCCGTGCAGCCAATTGCCCACGGCACTCATTGACCTCGTCCCCAATGACAACAACCTTGGTCTCATCGTCGTTGGCCGCCCCTAAAGCGCGATGAGAGTGGGATGAATCATCATCGCGCTTGAGGTTGTTGTTCGAGCATGATCTCCGCGCAAACGCGTTCCGCTGATGTCGCGAGGGAAAACCGCTGCACACTTTCCCGGATCATGCTCTAGCGGCAGCCCGAGCTTCGTTGTTCAGGTCCCGCGGAGCAGAGCGGACAAAGCTCGCTCAGGTCCACTTCGTCGGCCACTCGGCGGTCGCGTGGGCAAGCACCGAGTTGAGCGTCGAACAATAGATGCGGCTCGGCGTGCTGTCGTGAAGCAGCGCCCGCCAGATACCCGCTGCGATGTGACGACTTCCGGAGGAGTCCGAAGGATAGTGGACGCCGAGACGTTCGCGGTTCTTTGCGATACGCCCGGCAAGCCAAAGCAGCGGCGAATCAATCTCGCGACGCCCCGCCAGTGGGTTTCGGACAAGTGTTTGTACGCCCGATTGCGTGCTTCCGAGAGTACTAACGGGGGTAGGCGTCGTGTTGGGGTTCGGCGGAGAACTGGAAATCTGAAAGGCACCAGCCGTCCCGGTCGGTATCACATAGTAAGTCGTTCCAGGTGCAATCGGCGCTGGAAGCGCGCCGCCAGCCGTCGTCTGGAAAAACACCGGATCGCCGGCGTTCAGTGCCACGTTCCCTTGGACCACAGCCGGGTTAGCCAAAGAAATGGTCACCGTTACGGGTAGACATGGATCGATCGCATTGCCCGGCGAGCCCTTGTAGGGAGCGGCGAACAATCCGTAGCGCTGGCGAAGCGCCGGTATCTCCAGGAGCAGGAGCGCGATGAAGTGACCGATGAAGGAATGCCCGCTGGTAAACGACGGATGGGCGGGAGGACCGAACGGAGGCGCGAGTCCCGGGCATAACGTCGAGGGGCGAACGCGCCTGAACTGCTGCTTGTAGTAAAAATATGCGATGTTGCCGATGGCGTACCCGCAGTTGATGAGCTCCATTGTCCACGGGCGCCGTGCTTCACTGGTGTCGATGAATGAAGTGATGTAGCCGCCACTGCCATCCGCCTGCTCGATGATTTCGGCCATGTAACGATCGCGATCGTCCTGCATCAACATTTGCAGTTGTTCAATTTCGCTGCGGATCGAGTCGAAGGCGTCGGCTATCGCGTTGGTCCAATCGGAACCTGTGGCGCCAGGGTAGTGATCGGGATTCTGAGGATTCCGCCGTGGATCTGGCTGCCACGCCAGATCGAGGCTCTCCAGCCAGCTCCTCGCAAGCAGGTCAGCCCGACTGAATTGCCATTGATGGGGTTGGCCACCGAATTCCTGCGCCACCATGATTGACGGCCGAGAAGGATCGACTGCCTTCAGCCATTGCGTGAGATGACGGTCGTATGGGAGCGTCCAGAACCGCAATGCCGGGTCCCAATCATCGGTCGTCCATTCGAGGAACGCATCCTGCCCGGTTGCGTCGACCTGATAGGGATTTACGACTTCCGCCCACGGATACGGCGGATTCCCGGCGTCATCCGGAGTGAAGTCGAGTGCCCAAGATCGGAAGCCCAGGTCCCATGGAGTTGCGTAAAAACTGCGCCCCGTGCCCGGCCCTGCTTCCCCCCCCCCCCCCCCCCCCCCCGCCGCGGCGGCTCCGGCTCCCGCACCGGCTCCAGCGCCCGCGCCTGCTCCTGCCCCCGCGCCAGCACCTGCCCCGGCGCCAGCACCTGCTCCGGCGCCTGCTCCGGCGCCTGCTCCAGCACCTGCGCCCGCTCCGGCGCCTGCGCCTGCTCCCGCTCCGGCACCTGCCCCCGCACCTGCGCCCGCTCCCGCACCAGCTCCAGCTCCCATGTTAAGCCTCCCTGACGCTTGAAATTTACATGCGGCTATTCCGGTAACCCCGCGGCGCGCAATCCCTTCGCCAAACGATCCAGATCATCCTTACGCAGCGGATACCAGGAAACGAAAGTTGAGACTCTAAACGAAGGTTCAATTTCGAGAAGCTCTCGAGCCGCCAATTCGGCTCCAGCTTCGTCACCCGAAAGGGCGAGCGCGGCGGCGAGAGTTCGTATGCAGGGACGGAAAAGTAGATTCGCCCGCCGTGACCTGTTCAGGTAAACGATCGCTTCATCGTATCGCCCAGCGACGAACTCGGCAATTCCCGCCACGATCCAAAAATAAAAATTCAAGGGATCGAAGGGATTAAGACGCCACACGTTCTGCAATCGCTCCAGCGCTTCGTCGGGCCGCCCCAAATAGGCGAGCGTCAAGGCGCTCAAGCCCCATGCGAACGCCAAGTTCTCGTTGAGCGCCAGCGCCCGCCCAAAAAGCTCCAGCGCTTCTTCCGGTGATTTTCCCATGAAAGAGAGAATGTGCCCGGCCACCGCCAGCGCAAACGGATCGTCGGGGTCGAGTTCGATGGCACGCCGCGACACGATGAGGGCACGCGCCCGATCGCTGTCCGGATCCAGCGACCAACCTTCGCCAAACTGGAAGTTTAGCCACCACGCAAGGTAGGCATGGGCCTGAGCATAGTGCGGATCGAGCACGATCGCCCGCTCCAGGAGTTGACCCGCTTCCCGGTGGCTTTCTTCGGTAAGGAGATAAAGAAGCGACATCGCGCGGAGGACGCAATGGAACGCATCCAAACTCTCGGTCGGGCGGTCAGCGACGCGAGCCATCTCGACTGCACGCACGCGCGGCTCGATCGAGGACAATATGCTTGAGGCAATTCGATCCTGAAATTCAAACAGGTCGTCGGCAGAACCTTCGTAACGTTGGGCCCAGATCGAGACATTCCCCAAGATGTCGGTCAACTCCGTGTTGATTCTCAATCGCCTGCCCTGGCGTTGGACGCTGCCGTCGAGCAGGTAACGAACATCGAGCTCAGTGGCGATCTGTCGCAGGTCTCTTCCGCCGGCGCTATAACGAAGGGTAGAATTGCGCGCAATGACGTAAAGCGACCGATTTCTGGAGAGGCCGGTAATGATCGAGTCCGTGATCCCTTCACCATAATAGCTGTCGTCGTCGGTACCGCCGATTGTCCGGAATGGCAGCACGGCGAGCGTCGGCTTCGACGCCCATTGCAGGTATGGCTGCGCGATCTGGCGGTCAGCGTCTCCCTCAGTCCACTCGACGGAGTAGACATGAATGGTTCGCATGATATTTTTCATCACAGGCGCGCCGAGGTGATGAAATGTCAGTGGCAGTCGATTGATGACATAGTCGCGGACGGCCGCCGTGACGACTATCTGGCCAGGCTGCGCGGCCTGGTGGATACGGGACGCAACGTTGACGCCGTCGCCCTG
This sequence comes from Bradyrhizobium sp. CCBAU 11434, assembly GCF_028128895.1. NCBI lineage: Bacteria > Pseudomonadati > Pseudomonadota > Alphaproteobacteria > Hyphomicrobiales > Nitrobacteraceae > Bradyrhizobium > Bradyrhizobium sp. CCBAU 11434. Next base: position 236,297 of record NZ_LBJX01000100.1, on the reverse strand, counting down.
CAATATTCCATCTTCGTCAATGATATCGTCGACGTTGATGCCAATGCGAAGATGCAGCGCGAATGGATCCTTATCGCCGACGACGCGCTCTTGAACGCGTTGAACGTCGGTAGCCCAACGCACGGCGTTCACGACGCTCGGGAATTCGACCAGAACGGCGTCGCCCGCAATCTCGGCAATCCGTCCACCGTGGCGAGCCATGTGAGGCTCCATAATCTCGGTCCGCAACGCCCTCCAGCGCATGACGGTCTCGACGTCCTTCAGCCCCATGAGCCGGGAAAAGCCGGCGACATCGGCAAAGGCGATGGCAGCTAGCCGCCTCGTAATCATCGACGGTGCGATGGACGGCGCCTCTGTCGCTTGCTCAGCCTGATTCATGCGCACCTTGCCATTCCAACGGACCAAGTACCCGGGCACCTTCCGAGCAGTGACGCGCGATCACGAAACCTTACAACATTCGGTTGACCTGCGCGACCGCCGTTGAGCAGATGGCTGGATCGGGTCGAGCCGGCAGCAAGTCCGACCATGGCCATTCTGCCACCGAAAACGGGGGTAAAGTGTCATGTGCATCACAACCGCCGAGTTTGCCGAACCCGTCCTGGACGATTTCTGTGCCACGCCGAGCGGCGCCCCGAAGGCGCGTCTCTCGTGGCTCATCGCGTGAACGACGAGGGCCTGGGCGGTGGCGTGGCAGATTTTTGCGCCGGGTCGCGTGACCTATCATCGCGTGATCGGTGCGGCGCTGCTCTATCTGACGATCGCGGTGATCCTCGCGGCGCTCTACACTTTCATCGGCTCGCTCGATCCAGCCGCCTTTGTCAGCATGAAGGTGGAGGACAAGGCTCGCGAGCGAGGTGATCCATTTCAGCTTCGCGACCATGACCACGACCGGATATGGCGACGTCGCGCCGCTGCATCCCGTCGCGCGAAGCCTGTCCCCATGGAGGGCGACGCCGCTGGCACGTCTGGTCACGCTCGAGATCGAGCCTTGCAATCAGGACTGAACGCGATACGCGAGTCTTTCCGGCGATGCTCGCATCAAGATGCGACAAAGTTGCCAGATTTATATAATGCAACCCTTTGTTGACAGTCTATTTGAGCAGTATTACAAAATCTCTTCGCGCTTAGTCGCGAGACTGCGATTTCGATAGGCCACTGCGCTTTCGTTTCGGCTCTGACGATTACCGTCCGCCGAATGAATTGACGAAAGTTACTCTCCACAACGGCGAGGAGCATCCTATGGCAGCAGCAAAGAACACCGAACATAAGGTCGTTCTCACTCTCCCCGATATCGGGCTCTCCAAAGCCCAGATCAATTCGCTCAAGAAGAACTTCAAGAACGAGGTCGTGACACACCTCGGCGGCCCGGAGGTGCTCGCGCGCCGCCGCATCGTCGTGGTCGTCGTTGTCGTGATCGTGTTCTCCAGGCCGAAGGCCTGAGGGATTACGTTCCGCCGAGGCAACGGCATTCCGTGTCGCCGATAACATCAAGGGCGGCGAGCCATGCTGCATGAATCATCGTCGGCGCCCGGCGAAACCGAGCGCACGGACAGTTCGTCTCTGCGGTCATCACCCGGCGACGCGCTGAAAGTGTGCCTGGTCGGACCGCCGACCGTGACTGATTTCGAGGATCCCGAGGTTGCCGAGAGCGAAGCGATCCGGCTCATCGCCGAGCACGCACCGATCGGCGTGCTCAGCCTTGCTGCCGTGCTCGAACAATGCGGCGCGGCGCCTCAGATCGTCGATCTCAACCGGCTCTATTACAGCTATCTGCGCGCGCCCGGCGAGACCGCGTCGAAAACCGACTTTTGCTCCTATGTTGCGGCCGAGCTCGATCAGCTGGCATTCGACGTGTTGGGGTTCAGCTCGATCTGCAGCAGCTATCCGCTGACGATCCGGATCGCGGAGCAAATGAAGCGCCGGCGCCCCGGCGTTCCCATCATCTTCGGTGGGCCGCAGGCCTCGGTGGTGGACGTCCCGACGATGAAGGCCTATCCCTTCGTCGACGTCATCGTCCGAGGTGAGGCCGAGGAGACCCTTCCTGCGCTGATCGCTGCGATTGCGAGCGGCGCGACGCCGTCAGGGATTCACGGCATCACCTATCGCGACGGCGGCCGCATCGTCCGGGCTCCGAACGCGGCCGTGATCGCCGATCTCGACGCCATCCCCCTTCCGGCCTTTCACCTCTACCCAGAACTGAGGGATTGCCACTACGTGCCGCTCGAACTCGGCCGCGGCTGCCCGTTCGCCTGCTCGTTCTGTTCGACCAACGACTTCTTCCGCCGGAAATTCCGGCTCAAGTCGCCCGAGACTGTCATCGCGCAGATGCGCCTCGTGCGCGACACCTACGGCATCACGACCTTCGACCTGATCCACGACATGTTCACGGTCGACCGCAAGCGGGTGATGGCATTTTGCGAAGCGGTGATCGCGACAGGCGAGCAGTTCTACTGGAACTGCAGCGCGCGAACCGACTGCATCGACGAGGAGATGATCGCGACCATGGCCCGCGCCGGCTGCAAGGCCATCTTCTTCGGCATCGAGACAGGCTCGGCCCGGCTCCAGACCATCGTCAAGAAGAACATCGATCTCGCCGAGGCTGCGACGCGCATCGAAGCCACGGACCGGCACCAGATCACGACCGCGGTTTCGCTGATCACGGGCTTTCCCGACGAAACGATGGACGACCTGCGCGACACCGTCCACTTTTTCGTGGATTCGCTGCGGTTCGACTTTGCCGAGCCGCAGCTTCACATCCTGGCGCCGCTGGCGGAAACGCCACTGGAATCGCACCATCGCAAAGAGCTCGTTTTCGACGACATCCTGTCCGACATGTCGCATCAGGGATGGCGGCAGGATCCGGTCGACCGCGAGATGATCCAGAGCCACGTCGACATCTTTCCGAACTTCTACTCGATCCCGACGCCCAAACTCGATCGCGCCTATCTGCGGGAGCTGCGCGATTTCCTCTTGAACGGCTCCGTCCGCTTCCGCTGGCTGCTGGTTGCCCTGCATCAGGATTCCGGCGACGTGACGCAGGCATTCGAGGCTTTCCGCCGATGGTATGCAGCCGATCCCGACAGGGGACCGCGGCCCGACCTTCAGGAGAGCCGCTATTATGCGTCAAAGACATTCTGCGACGACTTCATTGCCTTTGTCCGCGACGACTATGCGCCGCGACTCGCCCGCACGCCGCGCGTGCTTCACTCCATACTGGACTACGAACGGGCTTTGCTTGCCGAAGCTCCGCCGCCCACGGAGGTCACGGCTGAAGACCAGGACATCTCGGACATCACTCTGGTGCCGAAGCTCACCGACGGCGTGGTGCTGACGGAATGCGCCGCCGATTATCAGCGGATCATCCGCTGCCTGCGGCGCAAGGGCGATCTGCGCCGGATCCCGCGCAGGCCCGCCACCATCGCAACGCGGCAGCACGCCGACAAGCGCCTGGACGTCGTCATGCTAAGTCCTCTCTCGGCTCAATTGCTGAAGCTATGCGACGGCGCGCGGACCGTATCTGATATTGCAGGCCGGCTCACACCAACGAACCGGACCATATCCGCGATCCCGGCCGAGAAGGTCTGCATGTTCGGGCTCGAAGTGCTGCGCCAACAGGGCCTGATCGCACTTCATCGTGATCTCGCCGCTAAAGCGGGATGAGATTTGGTTGAATCGTCATCGCGCTTTAGCTCTTTGTTTGAGCATGATCTCCGCGCAAACGCGTTCCGCTGATGTCGCGAGGGAAGACCGCTTCACACTTTTCCGGATCATGCTCTAGCGCTTCGCAGGGGCTCGCTTCCTGACGGAATGCGGTTTCAGACGCAGGAAGCCGCCTGGATAATCCAGCGTCACGACAAAGCGCTTCAGGAAATTGTAACCGATCAGCCCGGCGATGCTGACCCCGAGCTGTTGTTCGACCGCATCCAGCGGCATCACCGCCGCGCCGAGATTTCGCACGGTGTGAGACCCGAGCCGGAAGCTGGCAAGCCTTGCAAAGCCGGCTTCGATCTGGCCACCTGCGCCAATGGCAGTCGGCTGCCCACCCTCGAGCGCGATGCCGACAGTACGTGCCGTATCCGGCGTAATCACACAAGCCGACGCACCGGTATCGAGCGTGAAGTTGAACGGACCAAGCCCATTCACCTCCGCATCCACCATCAGCAGCGGACGACTGGCACTGATGCGGAAGCGAATGGCTCCGCGGGGCACGACCTTTTTCGCCATCGGGCATCCACCGGTTCAATGCCCCGCAGCCTAGCGCCTCGACCGGCGGGGGCGCAACGCCTGAGACCTAAACCACCGTCCGGTGTCGCGCGATGCAGGTGCGCAACACCTCGTCCATCGGCTTGCTCCACCAGTCGTTGGAGAAGATTTCGATCTCCGAGTAGCCGGCAAAGCCCTGCGCCTCGACGGCGGCGCGGGCCGATTTGATGTCGATGACGCCGTCGCCCATCATGCCGCGGTCGTTGAGAATATCTTTCGTCGGCACCAGCCAATCGCAGACGTGGAACGCGAGCAGACGATCCTTGCCGGCGCGCGCGATCTGGCTCATCAGCTCCGGGTCCCACCAGATGTGATAGACGTCGAGCGCGACGCCGAGCATGCCGCTGCGATCAGGGTCGAGCCGGTCGCAGATGTCGAGCGCTTGCTTCGTCGTGTTCACGCAGGCGCGATCGGCCGCATAGGCCGGATGCAGCGGCTCGATCGCCAGCGGCAGGTTGGCCTGTCTGGCGTAGTCGAGCATCTCGGCAAGGGCTTCCTCGACCTGCCCGCGCGCCGCCGCGATGTCTTTCGAGGCCTCGCTGCCCGGCCGCGAATATTGCGGCAGGCCGCCGACGACGAGCACGATGCAGGGTGCCCCCAGCGCCCTGGCTTCATCGACACAGCGGCGATTGTCGTCGCGCACCTCGCCCCGGTGCGACGCGTCCGAGGTGAACATGCCGCCGCGGCAATAGCCAGACAGTTCGAGGCCGGCATCACGCACGGCGCGCGCCGCACGATCAAGGCCGACCGAGGCGACCTGGTCGCGCCAGGGGTCGATGGCGCGGATGCCATGCCTCGCACAGGCCTCGATGATCTCGACGAGATCACCTTGCTTGCGGACGGTCGCCGTGTTCAGCGAAAGCCAGCGGTGGTCGGACGAAAAGTCGCGCATCAGTCTTCCAGTCCGTGCGAGGCCAGCACGGTCTTCATCCGCCGCGTCGCCAGTTCAGGATTGGCGAGCAGGCCGGCCTGGTCCGCGAGCCGGAACAGTTCGGCCAGATGCAGCATCGAGCGCGCGCTCTCCTGTCCGCCGACCATGGTGAAATGATCCTGATGGCCGTTGAGATACGCCATCAAGACCACGCCGGTCTTGTAGAAGCGCGTCGGCGCCTTGAAGATGTGGCGCGACAGCGGCACCGTCGGCCCGAGCACATCGTGGAAACCGGCCTCGTCGCCAGCCGCGAGCCGCGACAGCGCGTAGGACGCCGCCGGCGCGATCGCGTCAAAAATGCCGAGCAGCGCGTGCGAAAAGCCCTGCTCGTCGCCGGCGATCAACTCCGCATAATTGAAGTCGTCGCCGGTATACATCTTGATGCGCTTGTCGAGACGCCTGCGCATGTCGATCTCGCGCTGCTTGTCGAGCAGCGAGACCTTTACGCCGTCGACCTTGGCCGCGTTGTTGTTGATGATGGCCACCGCAACGTCCATCGCCTTGTCGAGATTGCTGGTGCCCCAATATCCCGTAAGGGCGGGATCGAACATGTCGCCGAGCCAGTGGATGATCACGGGCTCGCGGACCTGCGACAGCACGCGGTTGTAGACCTTCGCGTAGTCGTCGGCGCCGCGACCAATTTTTGCCAGCGCGCGCGAGGCCATCAGGATGATGCGACCGCCGACCTTCTCAACCGCCGAGACCTGCTCCTCATAGGCGCTGATAACGTCGGCGAGACTCCTGGCATCCTCCACGGCAAGATGATCGGTGCCGGCGCCGGAAAACACCAGCGCATTGCGCCGCTTGGCGGCGGACACAGTACGCGTGATCAGCTCCAGCGAAGTCGGCCAGTCCAGCCCCATGCCGCGCTGCGCGGTGTCCATGGCCTCCGCCACGCCGAGACCGAGGTCCCAGACGTGCTCGCGGAAAGCGATGGTCTTGTCCCAGTCGACGGCCACCGACAACCAGGGATCGTTGTTCGCGAAGGGATCGGTGACTGTGTGCACGGCCGAGAAGGCGATGCGGTTGAGCGGCCCCTCGAGCTTCGCAGGGAACGTGCGCGAGGCCGCGAGCCGGTAGGTCTCGATCGTGCGATCGGCCTTCGGCAGCTTGAGCGACACGGATGACATTGGCAGGACGGGCTTGTTCATGCGTCCCTCCTCAGGCCTTGATCGGGGCGACGTCGATCCAGCGCCGCTCCTTCCAGCTCCTCAGCGCGCATTCGGCGAGTTGCACGCCCTTGGCGCCTTCGAGCAGCGTGAACTTGTAGGGGGCGTCCTCGTAGACGTGGCGGATGAACATCTCCCACTGCTCCTTAAAGCCGTTGTCGTAGCTGACGTTATCAGGGAGCTTCTGCCAGTCGCCGTAGAAATCGTGCAGCCGCTTTTCGTCGGGATTCCAGACCGGACGCGGCGTTGCCTGCCGCGCCTGGATCATGCAGTCGGTCAGACCTGCAACCGCCGAGCCGTGGGTGCCGTCGACCTGGAAGGTGACGAGATCGTCGCGATAGACGCGCGTGACCCAGGACATGTTGATGTGGGCGATGACGCCGCCTTCGAGCTGGAACGTCGCGTAGGCGGAATCGTCCGCGGTCGCCTTGTATTGCTTGCCCTGCTCATCAAAGCGCTCGGGAATGTCGGTGTTGCCGATGCAGACCACGCTCTGGACATTGCCAAAGAGGTTGTCGAGCACGTAGCGCCAGTGGCAGACCATGTCGAGGATGATGCCGCCGCCGTCCTCGCTGCGGTAGTTCCAGGACGGCCGCTGCGCCTCCTGCCAGCCGCCTTCGAATACCCAATAGCCGAACTCGCCGCGCACCGAGAGGATGCGGCCGAAGAAGCCGCTGTCGCGCAGGAACGCGATCTTCTTCAGGCCGGGCAGGAACAGCTTGTCCTGCACCGTGCCGTGCTTGACGCCCCTGGCATTGGCGAGCTTCACAACTTCGAGCGCTTCCTCGAAATTCGTCGCGATCGGCTTCTCGCAATAGACGTGCTTGCCGGCATTGATGGCCTGGGTCAACAGGCCCGGCCGCGCCTGGGTGGTGGCCGCATCGAAGAACATGATGTCGTTGTTGTCGGCGAGCGCCGCATCGAGATCAGTGGTCCAGCGCGTGATGTTGAAGCGCCTGGCGAGCGCCTCCACCTTCTCGGCGCTGCGGCCGACCAGGATCGGATCAGGCATCACGCGATCGCCGTTCTTGAGGCGGACGCCACCCTGGTCGCGGATTGCGACGATCGAGCGGATCAGATGCTGGTTGAGCCCCATGCGGCCGGTGACGCCGTTCATGATGAGGCCGAGGCGTTGGGTGGTCATGCCAGATACTCCTGAGGTGATTTTGGCTGTTCGAGGGTGCGAAGCGCCGACCAGTCCGGATGGACCGACGTCGCAAAGCCCACTGTGTTGAGCGATCCCGTCAGCAGATCGCCGTTGTGAATCTTGAGCCGGATGCCCTGCCCGGCATCGGCATAGAGATCGGGATGCGCGGCCGCGAAGGCCCGCGCTTCAGCGGCGGGCGTGTCGCCAAAGCCATCGACATAGTGATGGCCATTGCGTTCGGCGTGGGTGACGCCAAGGAAGGCACCGAGCGCAAGGTCCTGCTGGACGCCAAGGCCCGCCTGGCAGGTCAAATCCTCGCCGGTCACGAAGAACTTTTCTCCGCTCACGCTCCATTTCGCCGCGCGCGTCGCGTTGACGATGGACTTGTAGAGTCCCTTGCAGGATTTCGAGGAGATGCCGTGATAGCCGAGCGCCCGCGCCGCGGGGAAGGTATTGTAGGACTCATCGGCCTCGTCGATGATGAAGCTGCGCGCGGCGAGCGAGCCGAGCGGCGACTGCCTCGTGATATCGCGCGGCATCGGCTGCTCGATATAGAGCAGCCTCGATGAGATCGACCGCAGAGCGGAATCGCGATCCAGCCGGTCGATCAGGGCCTGCAGCGCGGCAAGGTCGGTATATTGCTCGTTGGCATCGAGTGTAACCTTGTACTCGCGCCCCAGCGCGTCCAGCTCCTTGCCGAAGCGCACCAGCCGCGCCGCATCGGCAGCGGGATTACCCGACAGCTTCAGCTTGAAGTAATTCGCATCCGCACCGGCGACACCACCTTCGCCTTCCACGGCATCCTCAAGTCCCACGGTGTGCCTGATGGCGACGCGCGGCAGCGGTTTCCGCCCCGACTGAAACGCCGCGATGTCCGCGTCCTTCAGATCGGGCGACAGCCGTGCATCGATTCCCGCGATGTTGCTGGCCATCCCGTCGAAGAAATTCGTCTCCACGCCACGCAGGAGCGCATCGAGGATCGCCTTGTCGATTTCCGCTGGACCAAAGGCCGCTGCAAGCGCCGGTATGCTCTCTTTGGCACAGGTCGCGACCTGCGCGCCGATGCACGAGGCGTGCAGATCGAACGCCGTCTGGAAACCGGTCCGCGCCAGATAAAGCCCGCGCGCAATCTGGAGCGACCGTCGCAAGCCGTCCACCGTTTGCGCCGGCGATAATTCCGGCCGCTTGTCGAACCACTTTGGAACCATCATCTCGGCGCTGGCGCCGACCGCGGTTCCTCTGCCCTCGACCTCGATCTCGACCCGCACGAACAGTTGCGGCGTCGCGTTGACGGTCACCGCGCCAAAGCGGAACGGCCGTGCGAAATGCACGGGCCGTTCGAAGAAGGCAATATCTCGCAGCTTCAGGCGCGGCGCCATGGTTTAGTCCAGCGAACCTTGCGAGAAGAAATGCTTGCGGATGCGTTGCACAAGCTCGGTGAAGACGGGGTCGGCCATCACGTCGAGCGAGCGCGGGCGCGGCAGCGGCACGTCATAGATCGCGGCAATCGCGCCCGGCCGCTCGGTCATGACCAGCACGCGGTCGGCGAGGAATACGGCCTCCGGAATCGAATGCGTGATCAGCAGCACCGTTTTCCTCGTCTCGCGCTGGATCCGCATCAGCTCGACATTCATACGCTCGCGCGTCAACGCGTCGAGGGCGCCGAACGGCTCGTCCATCAGCATGATCCTGGGATCATGCACCAGCGCGCGGCAGATCGAGGCACGCTGCTGCATCCCGCCAGAGAGCTGCCAAGGCAGCTTCTTCTCGAACCCCTCCAGCCCGACCAGTTTTAGCAGTGCCTTGGCCCGGACGAGATATTCGTCCCGCGGCAGCCGCTTCATGTCGATCGGCAGCATCACGTTGGAGAGGATGTTTCGCCAGGGCAAGAGCAACGCGTTCTGGAAGACGATGCCGACATTGCCATGCGGCTTGGTCACCTTGTCGCCTTCGACCAGAACCTCGCCTGTGGTTGGCGGCAGCAGGCCGGAGATCAACTTGAGCAGCGTGGACTTGCCGCAGCCTGATGGGCCGACCACGACGAAGAACTCACCGTCATTGATGTGGAAGTCGAGCGGCCGCAGCGACGGCACGTCGCCGTCGCGCGTCCGATAGGTTTTCGATACGCCTGACAGCTTGATGCCGGACGCATCGCCGGCAGCCCGGTCGCTCACCAGTCTCAGATGCGCGGCCGGTTGCACGGCTTCGTTCACGGCTGTCGCAGGTTTCACGTGCCACTCTTCGGCAGATAGTCGTTGGTGTAGAACGCCTTCGGGTTCTCCTTGGCCTTGGCATCGAGCCCGCCAAATTCGACCATCAGGTTGACGCTGTCAGTCATGTTCTGGTCGGTGACCTGGAACGGCCGTTTGCTCTTGGTCTCGGCGGTCCGGTACAGCGGAATGGTCAACTCAAAGCCCTGCGTCAGCGTGTCGATCTTGCCGCCCTTGGGATTGGCATCGAGGATCGACTGCGCCGCCGCCTTCGGCTCCTTCTCGGCGGCTTCGACCGCCTTGGTCGTCGCCGACATGAAACGGCGGACGAGATCGGCGTTGGCCTTCACATAATCGGTGTTGGCGATGATGCCCGAGGAGACCATGTTGATGCCGTAATCGGCGAACTTGATCGGATAGACGTCCTTGCCGGTCGCGTCCTTGATCTTCATCGACTGGTCCATGACGTAGCCGAGCAAGAGATCAGCCTGGCCGTTGATGACAGCGTTGAGCTTGGTCTGGCCGTCGCCGGCCACCGTCTGGAAGTCGCTTTCCTTGAGGCCGGTCTTCTTCAGGAACAGCGGCCAGATCTGGGTCATGGAATCGGCCGGCGTGATCGCGACCGTCTTGCCCTTGATGTCTTCGGGCTTCCTGATGTTCTTGTCGGCAAAACCCATCGCGGACATCGGCGAGGTCTGAAGCAGCACGCCGGTCGCGATCACGGGCGCACCCTTGATCGCCGCGCGCATCATGGTGGGCACGTCGACATAGCCGAAATCGGCGGTCTTGGCGGCAACGGCCTGCGTGGTCGCGGCCGAGCCGCGGCCTTCCTGGATCTCGAGGTCGATGCCTTCGGCGGCATAGATGCCCTTGGCCTTGCCGTAGTAGAACGGCGCGTGTTCGCCATAGACGTACCAGTTCAGCATCAGCACGACCTTGTCGGCCGCCTGCGCCGGCGAAACTGCAAACGCCATCAGCGCCACAGATGCAGCTCCAATCCACCGCTTCATCGTCACTCTCCCTTGTCGTTGTGTTTCGGCCGTTGGTGGCCGTTGCTCAGATTTAAGATGCGAATATCACCTCTTCGCGCTGGCTGACGTGCCAGGGAATGATCAGCTTCTCGATGCGGTCGACGATCCAGAACAGGATGACGCCGAGCAGAGCGAGGATCACGAGCGCTGCAAACATCGTCGGCAGGTCGAACGTGCCGATCGAGCGCTGCATCACGTAGCCGATGCCGGAATTTGAGCCGACGAACTCGCCGACAACGGCGCCGACTACGGCGAGCGTCACCGAGACTTTGAGGCCGGAGAAGATCGCCGGCAGCGCATGCGGCAGGTTCACTGCGCAGAACACCTGGAAGCGGCTGCCCTGCATGGCCCGCGCAAGATCGACCATGTCGGGGTCGACAGACTTGAAGCCCTGCACCGCCGAGACCACGACGGGAAAGAAGCCGAGCAGGAACGCCGAGATCACTTTCGGAATGATGCCGAAGCCGAACCACACCACGAACAAAGGCGCGATGGCGATCTTCGGCACGGACTGGGAGAACACCAGCAGCGGATAGACATAGCTCTCCACCGTCTTCGATCCCGCGATCAGCATCGCAACGGGAATGCCGAACAGCGCCGACAGCAGGAAGCCGCAGACGGTCGCATAGGTCGTCGGCCAGCATTGGCGCAGCAGTTCCGGCCAGTCCGAGCGCAGCACAGCGACGACATCGGCCGGCGCTGGGATCTGATAGGCGGGAATCTTGAAAAGACGGATCGAAAGATCCCAGGCCACGACGATGAAGATCAGGAACAAGAACGGCCGAACCCAGGCCGCATTCAGCAACTTGGACAGCGCACCCTGTGGCTTCGGCTCGGCCAATTTTCACTCCCGGCAGTCTTCTTCGTTGTGTGGAGAAATTAACCCGTTGGATAAATACTGTCCAGAGGTTTCCCTGTGACGTTTTGCGCAGGGGTTCCGGAAGGTGAGCGTGAGAGATGGCGCGTGAAGGCCGCGTGGCAGGATGGTCGCGCCCCACTCTCGGTGTCATTCCCCGCGAAAGCGGGGAATCCAGTACGCCGCGGCTTCTCCGTGTCCCATCGGCGTCTCTGGAATACTGGATCGCCCACCCCAGTGCGCAAGCGCGCACAAGGCGGGCGATGACAGCGGCGCGTTCGGCTAAACCGTCTGCGCCACCGCGCTCCGCGACTTCGGCGCTTTCCCGATCTCGAACAGCGCGACCGATTTTCCCGTCAGCGCGGCCAGCACGAGGCCGACCATATGCGCGAGACGTTCGTCCTTGGCGTCCTTGGCCATCAGATCACGGCCGAAGATCACGCTGAGCGTTGCCGAGTTGGAGAGATAGAAGAAGCTGAGCGCAGCGATCGAGATGTAGAGCTGCACCGGATCGACCGCGACCTGGAAATCGCCGCTGTCGACGCCGCGGTGCACCACGGTGCCGATCATCTCGACAAAAGGCGAGTGCATCGACTTGACCTTGGTCGAGCGCTTCAAATGCTTTGCGCGCGCGAGGTTCTCGGTTTGGAGCAGCGAGAGGAATTCAGGGTTGCGCAGGAAGTAGCCCCAGGTGAACTCGATCAGCCGCCTGATGGCCTCGGGCGGATCGAGATGTTCGAGATCGAGCCCCCGCTCCTCGCTGCGGATCTTGTCATAGGCGCCTTCGAGCACCGCGAGATAGAGGTCGTCTTTGTTGCCGACGTGGTAGTACAGCATGCGCTTGTTGGCGCCGGCCTTGGTGGCGATGCGGTCGACCCGCGCGCCGGCGAGCCCGTGAGCCGAAAACTCCTGCTTGGCAGCCTCGAGAATGCGCAGCCGCATCCCCTCAGGATCGCGCTGCCATTTCAGAGTTCGCTTTGCCGCTGCCTTCGCCAAACCGGGTGCTCGCTGGGTGCTTACGGTATGCCATGTACCACGCCGCCGCCGTCATTGCGAGGAGCGAAGCGACAAAGCAATCACCGCGAAGCGCAGTCTGGATTGCTTCGCTGCGCTCGCAAAGACGGATGAGAGCAGCGGCTAACGAAACCAGTTTCGTAGGGTGGGCAAAGCGAAGCGTGCCCACGTCTTCGGTCCTTACTGAGAAGACGTGGGCACGGCGCAAACGCGCCTTTGCCCACCCTACGGGAGTCTTTGAGTGGATGGTGCCGCCCTACTCCACCGGCTTCGGGGAGCGCTCCAACAGCACAGTCTGGATCCCGCAGGTGCCGCTGCGCACCGTCACGATGCGCGTGCCCGGCTTGCGGCCATTGCGCACTTCGGAGACGTCGAGGCCGCTCGCAAGCAGGCGGGCGCGGGTGGCGTCGATGTCGGCGACGCGCCAGCTCAGGCCCCAGAGCCGGTCATGCTGGGAATCGCCGCCCGCGACGGGGCGGCGCACCACCTCGACGATGAGATCGCCGCAGCGGAAGAACATCAGCTGGCCCCAGTCGTGATGGGAGCGGTCGAGCGCGAGATCGAGCCCGAGCCGGGCGCCATAGAGCGCGGCGGCGCGATCGGAATCCTCTGTCGTGATGACGACGTGATCGAGCCCGTCGATCGGCGCAACGTCTGAGGCAACCGATTTCGGGCGTTCCTCGGCGAGCTCAAGGAAGAACATCCGCACGCCGCGCGTCAGCTCGGTCGCGGCCCGTGTGCGCTTCCAGTGCAGGGCCGCGCCTGATACATCGTCGCTGCTCTCGACCTCGGCGACCGGATCCGGCTTCAGCGCCACCCGGTCCAGCCGCCGGTGCATCTTGCCCATGTCGGCTACACGAAAGCACAGGCTGGCGAGCAAGCCCTCCTGGTCGTCGAGCAGCGCGCGCATCCGGTCCGCGGTCGCGGTGAAGCCGCTCGGCGCCATCAATTCGATGGTCATGTTCTCGAGGGTGAACAGCACGCGGTCGGCGCCCTCGCCGGAATTCTGCCAGGCCGGCGCTCGGGCGAGCAGCGTCTGATAGGCCGCCTTGGCCGCACCGATATCCTTGACCAGAACAACGATGTGATCGAGGCCGGTGATCATGTTTGTCCCTTTTGATCGACCTGGAACCGTGGCCCGGACAACGGCAAATGTCCGGGCTTGGCATAAGCGTAACATGGTCGTATTCCGGCCCTATGCCGACCTCAAGCGCTTCGGGCCGGTTTTGTGAATAATTTCCGCGTCCTTCGCGCGGAACCGGTGCTAGAGTAAGTGCGCCGGCCGGGACCACCCAGCGCATCACGGACAAGCAATGCAGGCTCTCTTTATCGGACAGACCTATATCGACGTCGTCTTCATCACCGACCACATGCCGACCGGCGACGAAAAGCACGTGGCTTCGGACTACGCGGTTTCCTTCGGCGGCAACGCGGTGACGGCGGCGTTCTGCTGCGCCAAACTCGGCATCGTGCCCGATCTGATCGCCACCGCGGCCAATGACTGGCTGGGGCGCATGTTCCAGGACATGTGCGCGAAATACGCGATCTCGCTGCACGGCCGCAAGGTGAACCAGTCCTCGCTGTCCTTCATCATGCCGAAGGACGGCAAGCGCGCCATCGTGCGCTGCCGCGACGACGAGCACATCCATCCCTTCCCCATGCTCAATCTCGGCGGCTGCCGCGCGCTGCATGTCGACGGCCACCAGCCCGATGCGGCACTCCACTACGCAAAAGTCTGCCGCGAGGCCGGCATTCTGACCTCGCTCGACGGCGGCGGCCTGCGCACCAACACGCATGAGCTCTTGGAATTCATCGACGTCGCGATCGTCGCCGAGCGCCTGTGCGAGCAGATGGACCTGACGCCGGAGAAGATGCTCGATTACCTCAAGGCACGCGGCTGCAAGATCGGTGGCGTCACCATGGGCGAAAAGGGCCTGCTCTGGTACGACGAAACCGGGACGGTGCAAGTGATGCCGGCGATGCCGATCCCGCGCGAGCGCGTGATCGACACCAACGGCGCCGGCGATGTCTTCCACGGCGCCTATGTCTATTCCTACCTCGCCCATCCCGGCAAGAGCTGGCGCGAGCATTTTGACTTCGCCCGGGCCGCCTCGACCTTCAAGATCCAGCGCCTCGGCAACGAGGCCGGCCTGCCGACCCTTGTCGACATCGCCAAGGTCAGGCACGAGTTCGAAGTTCGAGTCTAAATTTCGCAAGGGCATATCATGGGGCGCGTCTTCGTCGCCGGCAGCATCAACATGGATGTGGTGGCGACCGCCGATCGCCACCCAAAAGTCGGCGAGACCGTCGCGGGCCGCGAGGTGCTGTATTTTCCAGGCGGCAAGGGCGCGAACCAGGCGGTCGCGGCTGCCAGACTTGGCGCGAAGACGACGCTGATCGGGCGGCTTGGCAAAGATGCGTTCGGGACCGAGCTTCGGACGTTCCTCGCCGCGCAGGGCGTCGATCTCGGCTCGTTGCGCGATGCCGACACGCATAGCGGCACCGCGATCATCACGGTTGCGGCTTCCGACAACACGATCGTCGTCATTCCCGGCAGCAATGCTCTGGTCAGCGCGGAGGATGTCGCGGATACGCCGCTGGCCATGGGTGACGTCGCTGTCAGCCAGTTCGAAATTCCGCTGCCGACGATTGCCGCGTTCTTCCAGCGGGCTCGCAGCGCCGGAGCGACGACGCTGCTTAATCCGGCGCCCGCGCAAAAGATGTCGCCCGAGCTGCTCGCGCTGGTCGATATCCTCGTGCTGAACGAGACCGAACTCGGCTTTCTCGCCGGCACTGAGCTCACCGATAGCGATGACGCCACAAAGATCATCGCCGTCGCGCGACAACTTCAGGCGCGCGCGGACCAGACGATCTGCATCACACTCGGCAAACGCGGCGTCCTCGCGCTCGCTGCCAGTGAGGAGCTCGCGGTGCCCGGCCGTGTGGTGAAAGCGGTCGACACCACAGGCGCCGGCGACTGTTTTGTCGGCGCACTCGCCTCCCAGCTCGCCGATGGCGTACCTCTGCGCGCCGCCCTCGCCTTCGCCAACGCCGCTGCCTCGATCAGCGTGCAGCGGATGGGCGCGGGGCCGTCGATGCCGACTGCCGCGGAGGTGGCGGCGTTGCTTTAGGCAATACTCCTGTCATTGCGAGCGCAGCGAAGCAATCCAGACTGCCTCCGCGGAAAGACTCTGGATTGCATCGCTGCGCTCGCAATGACGAAGAGATCACGCCAGCGCGCTCTTCAGATCAAAACTTTCATCGGCAGCCTGCTCGGGCGTGATCGAGCGGTTCATCGCCTGCAAGCGGCGGCCGAACATGTGATCGCCGGCGCGGTTGATGGATTCGATGCCGAGCAGTCTGTCGCCGTGATAGCAGAACGCTGAGAACGCCTTCCTTGCGGGATCGCCGCGCAGCACCACGCGGTCATAGCCGGTGGTGAGGCCAGCGATCTGGAGCTTGTCGTCGCCCTGGTCGCTCCAGAACCAGGGATGGCCGTCGTAAGGCTTCTTGTCGCCGGTCAGCCGCGCCGCCACACAACGGGCGTGGTCGGTGGCGTTCTGCACCGATTCCAGCCGCAACGAACCGCCGAAGCGCTGACTCGCGAACAGCGCGCAATCGCCGATCGCCGAGATATTGGGATCGGCCGTCGACAGATATTCGTCGACGATGATGCCGGCGGCAACAGGGAGCCCCGCCTCGGCTGCAAGCTCGATGTTCGGCAGCACGCCGACGCCGACGACGACGAGATCGGCAGGCAGATGCCGGCCGTCACTGAGACTGACGCCGGTGACCTTGCCATTCTCGGCCCCGATCGAGGTTGCCTGCACACCGAGGTGAATGCGGATACCGGCTTCGCGATGCCGCGCCTGGAAATACTCGGAGACCTCCGCGGTCACTGCGCGCGCCATCACGCGCGGGGCAAGCTCGAGCACGTCCACTTCCAGGCCCTTGATCCGCGCCGTGGCGGCGAACTCGAGGCCGATGAAGCCGGCACCGATCACCACGACCCGCGTCTTCGTCGGCATGATCTGGCGCAGCGCCTCGCTCTCGTCGAGGATGCGAAGGTATTTCACGTCGGGCAGATTGGCGTTGGGCAGATCGAGCAGACGGTTGCGCGCGCCTGTGGCCAGCACGAGATGGCCATAAGGAAGCGTCTCGCCCGAGGCGAGCAGCACTTTTCGTGCAGCGCGGTCGATCGAGACGGCGCGCCCCGAGATCAGCTCGATCTTCTGGTCCTGGTAGAATTTCTCGGGGCGGAACATCAGGCTGTCGGGCCCGGCCGAGCCCTTGATGTAGGCCTTGGACAGCGGCGGTCGCTGATAGGGTAGATGCGCCTCGTCATTGATCAGGCAGATGCGCTGCGCAAAACCCGCCTGCCGCAGCGACGCAGCGACCTGGTAGCCACCATGGCCGGCGCCGACAATGATCACAGGACCATCAGTCATTGGACAGCCCATTTCTTCAAGACACGAGCATCACCCATGTCGTCTCCTCTCGCTAAAGATGGCTTGGCTAGCCTAGGAGGAGCCGGCGCTCGTGTCCGTCCCTAAACGAAGGCCGCCCATTTGAGCCGATCATTCGGCGCGGCGCAAGGGCCGGGGCGCTGGCGGCCGGGGATTGTCTCCCCTCGCCTTCTGCGATTTAGTTGCAGCAACGGACCTCTAGCCGGGGATTATTCCAATGACAGCTCCTGTCTCAAAACCCGACGATCCCGCGCTGCTGCGGATCGAGGGTGCGATCGCAACGATCACGCTCAACCGTCCCGCCGCGTTCAACTCGGTCAACCTCGCGATCGCCGAGAGGCTCGAGCAGCTCGCGGCCTATATTGAAGGCGACGACGCCATCAAGGTAGTGGTGATCGAGGGCGAAGGCCGCGCCTTCTCCGCCGGCGGCGATCTCCAGACGATTGGTGCTGCGGCCGAAGCCAACAATGTGACGCCGGTCGTCGGCGAACTCCTCAAGCACTATCATGCCTTCATCGAGATCCTCAGGCGCATGCCAAAGATCTCGCTGTCCAGCGTGCACGGCTCGGCCGCCGGCGCCGGCATGGGCCTCGCCTTCGTCACCGATCTCTGCATCGCCGCTGACGACGCCAAGTTCACGCCGGCCTATGCCAAGATCGGCGTGTCACCGGATGGCGGCTCGACCGTCGGGATCGTCGGCACGGTCGGCTCGCGCCGCGCGCTGCAGATTTTTCTCGCCGAGGACAATTTTACCGCGCAGCAGGCCTATGAATGGGGCCTCGTCGTCAAGACCGTTCCGGCGACCGAGTTGAAAGCAGCGACGCGACAGCTCGCCGAGCGCCTCGCGCAAAACCCGGCGGCGGCGATATCAGGCACCAGGTCGCTGGTCTATGCGGCCGCGACTACGCCCGTAAAACAGCAGCTCGATGCCGAGGAGCACAAGATCATCATGGCGATGAACACGGAGGAGTTCCGTATCGCCGTGAAGAAGTTCACGAGCAAGAGCAAGTGAGCCCACTCAGGCCGTCGCGCTCGTTCTGCGGCCTGCGTCACGGCGCGACCGACTGGAATCGGCAGGGACTCTTTCAGGGCCGGACGGACAATCCGCTGAATGAGGACGGTCTCAAGCAGGCGCACGAGGCTGCAAGCTTGTTGCGCGGTGTCGGCATCAGCCGCATCGTCGCAAGCCCGCTGGTGCGTGCGGCCAAAACGGCCGAAATCATCGCGGATGAGATCGCGGTACCGCTCTCGATCGATGCCAGCATCATCGAGCTCGATTTCGGCAGCTTCGAGGGCCGTCCCGTGCGCGACCTGATGATCAAGCACGGCGTCAATTCGGCGACGGGGCTGGTCTCGATCCTGCCCGCCGACGGCGAGGCCTGGGACGCCATGGCCGAACGCTCACTACGCTGTGTGGCTAACTGGCTCGATCGTTATCCGAGCGATAATCTGCTGTTCGTCTGCCATGACGCGGTGATGCAGGGCATGGCGAACGCGCTCTCCGGCAGCTACTTCAAGAACAGTCACGGCATGCCGTTTCGCTATGTCTGCGACGATGCGCAATGGAGCATCGAGCAGCTGATCACTTAGGACAAATATAGCCCGTCCCCGCCGGCGACTTGAAGCAGCCGACCGACTCGGGGAGCACGTGCTGCGGCAGCCACAGCACCACGCTGGGGAAATAGATCGCAAACGCGATGGTGGCGAAGAACACGACATAGATCGGCAGCGCCGCGCGCAGCGCCTTGGCAAAGCTGACGCCGACGAATTTCGAGGCCATCAACAGCACCAGACCATAAGGCGGCGTGATCAGGCCGAAGGCGAGCGTAGCGATAAGCACAACGCCCATGTGGACACCATTGATGTCGCCGGCCTCCGTCAGTGCGTTCACCAGCGGCATGAAGATGATGATGGTGGGCACCGGCTCGATGAAGTCGCCGACCACGGTGAACAGCAGCACCATCAGCAGCATGATCAGGTGCGGATCGTTGCCGGCGATCGAGGTGATCATGTCGGCGATGTAGCTCGCGCCGCGCAAATAGGCGAGCATCCAGCCGAAGGCATTGGCGGCGCCGATGGTGATCAGGGGCAGCGAGAAGATCAGGCCGGCGAGGCAGAAATCGTACGGGATTTTCCTGAAGTGCCCGCGGTTGAGCGCGGGGATCACGACCAGGATGATCCAGACCACGGCGACGACGCCGGCTTCCGTCGGCGTGAACCAGCCGGTCAAAATGCCGCCTAACAGGATCACCGGGATCATCAGCGGCAGGGCCGCATCGCCCGCCGCGAACACCACCTGTCGCAAAGGCGCGCGCGGCTTGCGCAGGCCCGAAGGACCGAAGAAATAGCAATAGATCATAAGGCCGAACCCGATCATCAGGCCGGGCACCACGCCGGCCATGAACAGGCCGGCAATCGAGACGTTGCCGACCGCGCCATAGACCACCGCGGTGATGCTCGGCGGCACCAGCGCAGCGATGGTCGAGGCGGAGGCGATGATCGCGGCGATGAAGGCGGGATCGTAGCCCTCGCGCCTCATCGGGCCGCCGAGCGCGCGGCTCATCACGGCGACGTCGGCCGTGGTCGAGCCGGACATCTCCGAGAAGAACATGCTGAAGACAACCACCACCTGCGACAGGCCGCCCCTGATGTGCCCGACCAAGGACACCGAAAGATTGGCTATTCGTACCACCACGTTGGCCGAGCTCATGAGCTCGCCCACCAGCAGGAAGAACGGAATGGCGAGCAACGCCTCGGAATCGACGCCGTCAAAAATCTTCTGAATGATTGCGGCGAGCGAGACATCAGACAGAAACGCGCCGACGAAGACGCCTGCCATCAGCGAGAACGGCACGGGCACGCCGAGATAGCCGAACGACAGGAAGCAGATCGACATCAACGCGAGGACGATGGGTGCGCTCACGGCTGCGCCCTCACCTGCGCTTCGGTCACAACAGGCGCAGCGTCCTCATCGGGCGGCTCTGGATGATCAAACCCATTGCGCAGGCCGTTGACGAGCTGCTCGATGGTGAACAGGCCGATCAGGATGCCGGACAGCGGAATGATGGCGTAGAGCGAGGCGATCGGCGTGCCCGACGGCAGGCGGAAGCTGCCGAAGCCGCGAAGATAGTTCTGGTAGCCGTACCAGATCAGGCAGAAGGCGACGGCGAGGACGATGAGACGGATGATGATTTCGACGATGATCCGGGGCGTGCCATGCATCGCCTCGGAGATCGCGGTGAGATAGAGGTGATCGTTGCGACGCGTCGCCACGGCCGTCCCGATGAAGATCGCATAAATGAAAAGCGTCGAGGTGACTTCCTGAAGCCATAGCCAGGGATGGCCGATGGTGCGGGTGACGATGTCGGCGGTCACCGACAGCGAGAAGCCGAAGCACAGCGCGCCACAGAGGATCATGAGCGCGAGCTCGAGCCAGTCGAGCCAGCGCCATTTCAGATGACGCTGACGTTGGAGTACGAGCTTGTCGGCGATGGGCATCCACCTCTCCGTCGTCCCGGCGAAAGCCGGGACCCATAACCCCGAAAGGGAGTTGTTGCGCGAGCTGGCGACTCCAAGTCTTCGCCAAACTCAATTCTGTGGTTATGGGTCCCGGCTTTCGCCGGGACGACGCAGATAAGCGCCCGCGCGGTTGCCCTAATTAATGGACCGGATCAGATCCTTGATCTTCTCGGCATGCGGGCCGAGCTCCTTGGCGAGCTTGTCCAGATAGGGATCGGCGATCGCTGTAAAGCTCTTCTTGTCGACGTTATCCACGATCTTGACACCCATCTTCTTCAGCTTCTCGGCCGCGCTGCGCTCGAGGTCGAATGCCTTCGCCGGCTCCTTGGTGCTGATCTCGTTGGCCGCGGTCTGCACCCATCCCTTCTGTTCGGCCGAGAGGCTCTGCCAGAGCTTGTCGGAGACGAACACCAGCGCGTTGTTGGCCTCGTGCTCGGTGATGTTCAGCACCGGGGCGACCTCGTAATGCTTGTTGACGAGATAGACATTGATGCTGTTCTCGGCGACGTCGACCACGCCGGTCTGCAACGAGGTGTAGACGCTGCCGAACGGCATGTGCACGGTCTGGGCGCCGTAGGCCGGGAACATGGTGTCCTCGGTGGCGGTCGCCTGCACACGGACCTTCAGGCCCTTGATATCAGCCACATTGTGGATCTCCTTCTTGGAGTACATGTGGCGGACGCCCTGCGATCCCGTGCCGATGAGATGCAGGCCCTGCGTGGTCTCCTCGATCATCGTCTTGAGCGCTTCGAACACGCGGGGGTCGGCGAGCCCCTTGACGACATGCTGTTCGTCGCGGAACAGATAGTGCAGCGACATCACGCCTGCCTGCGGCGAGATGGTCGCGGTGTTGGCCGAGGAGACGATGGAGAATTCGACGTCGCCGGCTTTCACGAGCTGGAGCACCTGCGGCTCCTGCCCGAGCTGCGCGCCGGGATACTGGTCGATGATCATGGTGCCTTTGCTCAATTCCTTGAGCTTGTCGGCAAAGAGGTCGCCGGCGATCGAATAGCCGGTGTTGCGGGGCTGGTCATAGGCGAAGCGATAATGCTTCACCTCCTGTGCCCCGGCGCCCGTGACGAACAGCATGGCGGCCGCAGCCGCCAACCCACGCAAGGATCGTGCAATCATCGTCTCCCCCTGTGTTTATCGCCCGCCGCCTTTAGCGGTCTCGGCGCTCGTTCAAGTGTTGATCAGCCCTTACTCAGTCTTCTTCCCAGTCCTCTGCATGAAGTCGAAGTCGCAGCCCTCGTCGGCCTGCATGATGGTCTCGTTGAACAGCCAGGCATAGCCTCGGCGTGCCTCATCAGGCGCCGCGGCCGGCTTCAATTGGGCACGGCGGCGCTCCAGCTCGGCAGCATCAACCAAGAGCTCGATGCTGCGCTTGGCCACATCGAGGCTGATCATGTCGCCGTTCTTCACCAGCGCCAGCGGCCCGCCGACGGCGGATTCCGGCGTGATGTGGAGAACGATGGTGCCGAACGCCGTGCCGCTCATGCGCGCATCGGAAATGCGCACCATGTCCTTGGTGCCGCCGCGCGCGAGCTTCTTCGGGATCGGCAGATAGCCGGCCTCGGGCATGCCAGGCGCGCCCTTGGGGCCGGCATTGCGCAGCACCAACACGTCATCGGCCGTGACGTCGAGCTCGGGATCATCCACCCGCAGCGTCATGTCCTCGACGGATTCGAACACCACCGCGCGCCCCGTATGCTGCAGCAGCTTCGGGCTCGCAGCCGATTGCTTGATGACGGCGCCGCGCGGCGCGAGGTTGCCGTGCAGGATGGCGAGGCCGCCTTCCTTCTTGATCGGATTGTCGCGCGAGCGGATCGCGTCCTGGCCCGGGACATCCTCTGCATTGGCGACGACATCGCGCAGCGTCTGGCCCGATATCGTCTTCGCATCGAGGTCGACGAGATCGCCGAGCTGGGCCAGCAGTTTCGGCACACCGCCGGCGTGGTGGAAGTGCTCCATATAGTGCTCGCCCGACGGCTTGAGATCGACCAGCACAGGCACCTCGCGGCCGATCTGGTCGAACACTTCGAGATCGAGCCGATGCGGCGAGCGATGCGCCATCGCGGTCAGATGGATCAGGCCGTTGGTCGAGCCGCCGATCGCCTGCAGCACGACCTGCGCGTTCTTGAATGACGCCGGCGTCAAGAGCTCGCTCGGCTTCGGCCCCTTGGTCTTGGCCATCTCCGCCGCGACCCGACCGCTCGCCTCTGCAAGACGGAAACGCTCGGCATGCGGCGCCGGAATCGTCGCGCTCATCGGCAGCGACAGGCCCATGGCTTCGATCATGCAGGCCATGGTCGAAGCCGTGCCCATCACCATGCAGGTGCCGACGGACGGCGCGAGACGGCCGTTTACCGCCTCGATCTCGGCGTCATCCATTTCGCCGGCGCGATACTTGGCCCACAGACGGCGGCAATCGGTGCAGGCGCCCAGCACCTCGCCCTTGTGATGGCCGACCACCATGGGTCCGACGGGAATGACGACGGTCGGTAAATCGGCGCTGATCGCGGCCATCACCTGCGCCGGCAGCGTCTTGTCGCAGCCGCCGATCACGATCACCGAATCCATCGGCTGGGCCCGGATCATCTCCTCGGTATCCATCGCCATCAGATTGCGCAGGTACATCGAGGTCGGATGCGCGAAGCTCTCGGCGATCGAGATGGTCGGGAACACGAACGGCATCGCGCCCGACAGCATCACGCCGCGCTTTGCGGCCTCGATGATCTGCGGAACGTTGCCGTGACAGGGATTGTAGTCGCTATAGGTATTGGTGATGCCGACGATCGGACGCTCCAGCGCGTCGTCGGAATAGCCCATGGCCTTGATGAACGCCTTGCGCAGGAACAGCGAGAAGCCGGCATCGCCATAGCTCGTCAGACCCTTGCGCAACCCACTCGTCATCCTGCCGCTCCTTCTCGCCGGTCATTGTGCTACAGCCTGCCCCCTGATTGTCAATAAGACAGGCGTATACTTCGCTATTTCTGGACTGGCGCACCGCCAAACAGTCAGATTATTGACAATCTGCCCCTTCCCTGCTCCCTAGGGCGGACCGGCAGACGCCGGAGGCCGAGGGCATGTCCGACATTCGCACCGCAGATGCCATGCCTGTCAGGCGCGACGATCCTGACGACGTCGTCGCGCGGCTGGAAGAGGACATCATCTTCGGCCGCCTCGCGCCGGGCGCGCGACTGACCGAGGACGCGCTGATGTCGGCTTACGGCACCTCGCGCCATTTTGTGCGGCAGGCGCTGGTGGATGCGGAGCGCCGCGGCATCGTCCGCCGCGAGAAGAATGTCGGCGCCACCGTGCGGTTCTATTCGGCCGACGAGGTCCGGCAGATCTACGAAGTCAGGGAGATGCTGACGCGGCAGGCCGCACTGATGATCCCCCTGCCCGCGCAAAAAGACCTGATCGACGAACTCACCGCCCTGCAACGCGACTACTGCGCGAAGGCCGATATAAGCGACCTGCGCGGCATCCACGAAGCCAACGACGCCTTCCACGTCGCGCTTTTTGCCGCCTGCGGCAATCCTTATCTGGTGCGCTCGCTCCAGGACTACATGAACCTGACGCTGCCGATGCGCGCCAAGAACCTCGCCGACCGCGAGGGCCTCGCGCTATCGCGACGCCAGCACGAGTTGATGATCGAGCTGTTGAAAGGCCGCGACAGCTGGGCCCTGGCGCAGCTTTGCGTGGATCACATGCAGTTCAGCAAGGCGGATTATCTGGCGCGGATTGCGGGGGAGGCGCAAGGCTGAGGCGCACGCCAAGGGCCGGAGTACTGCCCGCTCTTCAAAAGGCTATGGACATGATCAAAATCGTGAGGGAGAACGCGGCATCAAGCCAATTTCAGGATGCCGCAAGATGGAATTTGATGATGTCATTCTCGGCCGGCGAAGCATTCGCGGTTACAAGCCCGACCCAGTCTCGCCGGAATTGATCAAGGAAATCCTGGCGCTGGCCATGCGCGCGCCTTCGTCGATGAATACCCAGCCGTGGAATTTCTACGTCATCACCGGAGCACCGCTGGATCGTATCCGTCAGGGCAACACCGAGCGCAATCTGGCGGGTGTGCCGCACTCGCGCGAGTTTCGAACCGGCCAGGCATTCGAGGGCGTGCATCGCGAACGCCAGATCGGCGTTGCCAAGCAGTTGTTCAGCGCAATGGGAATTGCACGAGATGACAAGCAGCAGCGGCAAGACTGGGTCCTGCGCGGCTTTCGCCAGTTCGACGCGCCCGTGTGTGTAATCATCACATACGATCGCGAGCTGGCCTCCAGCGACGATACGGCCTTCGACTGTGGCGCCGTGGCGACAGCGCTCGTCAACGCGGCCTGGTCGCGGGGGCTTGGCGCCGTGATCAACAGCCAGGGCATCATGCAATCGCCCGTCGTGCGCGAGCATGCGGGGATCGCGGATGATCAGGTGATCATGAAAAGCATCGCGTTGGGCTGGCCGGATCACAGCTTTCCCGCCAATGCCGTCATCTCCGAGCGCAAGTCGGTCGATGAAGCGACGACCTTCGTGGGTTTTGCGGGTGAAGCCTAGAAGCAGACTTCGTCAGTCGAGCGTGTCACCCCTTCAGTACCGTCGCAGCAGCCCGCGATCCACGCCGGCATCGCCATAGCCGGCGCAGGCCGCCTTCGGGTCCTTGATCAAATCCGCCCGGACACGCTTGAACGTTTTGCCAGCCGCCTCCGACACCTCAGGACGGAATTTGACGGGATCGTAGCTCTCGCCGTCGCGGGCCTTGATGGCCGCCGAGTAGGCATCGATCATCGCCATCGCTGCCTTGGGGTTGCCGAGCATCCGTGCGCCTAGCTGAACGGCGCCGACGCCATCGACCTCATAGCCGACGCAACGTTGTTCGAGCACCACCGATGCGGTGACGAGCTGATCAAGGAATGTCGCTTCGGCGTCGCTGAGCGGTGCGCCTCGCGCCGGTCCTGACGCGGTCGTTGCGAGGATTGCGACAACCGACAACTTTAATTTCATTTGTCGTTGCTCTCGAAATGGGATCGCACCAATCGAGAGCCAGACAATGGCTGCAGTACCGTTGACCTAGATCAATGGTGGTCTTCGCGAGTCAGATGCTCGCTGACAGAATTCACTCTCTCAACGCGTCATTGCGAGCGCAGCGAAGCAGGGAGCGCATCTATGTTCGCGTCAAGCGTCAGCGCTTATTCCAATCGATGATCCGGCTTGCATCACCATCGAATTCGTTGCTGCAGAACGCGCCGCCCTGGAAGTGGTCGCCGATCGGGTCGGGCTTCAGCTTGGCCTGCTCGGCCATGGCATGAGCCACGTGATCCTCGGAGCGGCCGATGGGACGATAGCCGAATTCGTAGGCGCGATGATTGTCCCACCAGGCCCGCTCGTTCAGCGACACGCCATAGAAGATTTCGAAATGGATGTCGGGATGTTCGAGGCCGATCCGGCAGAGCTGCACGAGATCTTCCGGCATCAGCCACATCGCAATGCGACGGTGGTCGAGCGGCTTCTCGTCGCAATTGCCGATGCGGATGCAGGTGACCTTCAGCCCGTGTTTGTCCGCATAGAGCGCGCCGACCGCTTCGCCGAACACCTTGCTGACGCCGTAGCGTCCGTCGGGGCGCACGGTGACGTCGGTGTCGATTCTGCGGTGGCGCGGATAGAAGCCGACGGTGTGGTTGGACGAGGCGAACACCACGCGCTTGACGCCCTTGCGATAGGCGGCCTCGAACAGATTGTAGCCTCCGATGATGTTGGCCTGGAGAATGTCGTTCCAGGGACCTTCGACCGAATAGCCGCCGAAATGGATGATGCCGTCGACGCCTTCGCAGATCGCCTCGCATTGCGCGAGGTCCGAAAGGTCCGCCGCCTTGAACTGCTCGTTGGGTTCCAAATCCTTGGGCGGGCGAATGTCGCTGAGCAGAAGGTCCGGATAGATCGGCGGCAGCAATTTGCGCAGGCGCGTACCGATCCCGCCCGAAGCTCCCGTCATCAAAATACGCGGCATGTTGTCCCTCGCCGTTGGTGACCGATTTGCCGTCACGTGTCTCTAATGATAGCAGGATTGTCCAGAGGGAACGAAACGAGAGAACCGACATGAATGAGGCATCGTCCCACAATCAGGAGCGGTCAGGCTGGCGGCCGGCGAGCTACTATCCCGATCCAGCCATTCATGCGCTCGATCCCCGCTTCGAAAAATACTGGTTGAAACTTTCGGCCGTGGAACGGCTGGCGACTGGCCTGCGCTGGGCCGAGGGACCGGTCTGGTTCGGCGACGGGCGCTATCTGCTCTGCAGCGACATTCCGAACCAGCGCATCATCAAATGGGAGGAGGAGACCGGTGCGGTCTCAAACTTCCGAAAACCCTCGAATTTCGCCAACGGCAACACCAGGGATCGCCAGGGCCGGCTGGTTACTTGTGAGCACGGCGGCCGTCGCGTCACCCGCACTGAGCATGACGGCGAGATCACCGTGCTGATGGATCAATTCAACGGCAAGCGGTTGAACTCGCCGAACGATGTCGTTGTTAAATCGGACGGCTCGATCTGGTTCACTGATCCGATCTTCGGCATCCTCGGCAATTACGAGGGCTACAAGTCCGAGCCCGAGATCGACATGAACGTCTACAGGCTCGACCCGGAGACCCGCAAAGCCACCGTCGTCGCCGAGGGTGTGCTCGGGCCGAACGGGCTCGCCTTCTCGCCGGACGAGAAAATTCTCTACCTCATCGAATCCCGCGGCGTGCCGACCCGCAAAATTCTCGCCTATGACGTCTCGCCTTCCGGTGACAAGCTTTCGAACAAGCGCGTCTTCGTCGATGCCGGCCCCGGCACGCCGGACGGTTTCCGCGTCGACATCGACGGTAATCTCTGGTGCGGCTGGGGCATGGGCGATCCCGAGCTCGACGGCGTCGTGGTGTTCGCACCCGACGGCGTCATGATCGGCCGCATCGCCCTGCCCGAGCGCTGCGCCAATCTCTGCTTCGGCGGCGTCAAGCGCAACCGCCTGTTCATGGCGGCCAGCCAGTCGATCTACGCGCTGTATGTGAACACGCAGGGCGCGGTGGGGGGATAAATTCTCCGCAAGCGACGGTGCCGTAGGGTGGGCAAAGCAAAGCGTGCCCACGCGCCTTCCGCGATCGAGAGAAATCGTGGGCACGTCGCTGCGCTCCTTTGCCCACCCTACGACACCTCGCTTTGTCGAGGCGCTTCACAAAAAAAAACGCCGGAGCGGTTGCCCGCTCCGGCGCTTTGTTCGTTCAGGCGCTGCCGCTTACGCGGCGTTGAAGCCAGCAACCGCCTTCACTTCGAGGAAATCCTCGAGGCCATACTTGCCCCATTCGCGGCCGTTGCCGGACTGCTTGTAGCCGCCGAACGGCGCGGTGCGGTCGTTGGGCACGCCCTGCAGATTGACGTTGCCGGCGCGGATCTGGCGGCCGACGCGCTTGGCGTCCTCGACCGAAGCGCCGGAGACATAGCCGGCGAGGCCATAGGGCGTATCGTTGGCGATCTGCACCGCCTCAGACTCGTCCTTGGCGCCGATGATAGTCAGCACCGGCCCGAAGATCTCTTCGCGCGCAATCGTCATGTCGGGCGTGACGTCCGCGAAGATGGTCGGGCGGACATAGAAGCCCTTGTTGACGCCTTCGGGCAGGCCCGGGCCGCCGGCGACGAGCGTTGCGCCCTCGTCGATGCCCTTCTTGATCAGGCCCTGGATCTTGTCCCACTGGCCGCGGTTGACCACGGGGCCGATCGTGGTGCCATCGGCGCGCGGATCGCCCGCCTTGGTCTTGTCGGCGACGGCCTTCGCGATCGCGGCGACTTCCTTCATCTTCGAGGCCGGCACGATCATGCGCGAGGGCGCGTTGCAGGATTGGCCGGAGTTGTTGAACATGTGCATCACGCCGCCGGTCACCGCCTTGGTGAGGTCGGCGCCTTCGAGGATGACGTTCGGCGACTTGCCGCCGAGCTCCTGGCTGACGCGCTTCACGGTGGGAGCAGCGCGCTTGGCCACGTCGATGCCGGCGCGGGTCGAGCCGGTGAAGGAGATCATGTCGATGTCGGGGTGCTCGCTCATGGCGGCGCCGACCTCGGGGCCGAGGCCGTTGACGAGATTGAACACGCCCTTCGGCACGCCGGCTTCATGGAGGATTTCCGCAAAGATCAAAGCCGAGGTCGGCGTGAACTCCGACGGCTTCAGGATCATGGTGCAGCCGGCGGCAAGCGCAGGCGCGACCTTGCAGGCGATCTGGTTGAGCGGCCAGTTCCAGGGCGTAATCATGCCGACCACACCGATCGGCTCGCGCAGCACCATGGCGGTGCCGACGGGCTCCTCGAAATGATAGTTCTTGAGCACGTCGAGCGTGGTCATGAGATGGCCGAGACCGGCGCCGGCCTGCAGCTTCTCCGCCATCGGCAGCGGGGCGCCCATCTCATCGGAGACGGCGGCGCCGATCTCCTTGATGCGGGTCTTGTAGACCTCGATCACCTTGGTAAGCAGCGCGACGCGCTCCTCACGGCTGGTCTGGGAGAACGTTGCAAAGGCGCGCTTGGCGGCGGCAACGGCCTTGTCGACGTCAGCCTTGGAGCCCAGCGCAACCTCGTACATCGCCTCTTCCGTCGCGGGATTGACGACCGGAGTGGACTTCTTGACGGCGGGATCGACCCAGGCGCCGTCGATGTAGAATTGCATGCGATTGACCATCGTTAACCTCTTCTTGGGGGCTTAGGGGGCGTTTCGGCAGGCATCCTTGCACGAAAGCGCCGGCAATTGAACCCGCCATATGCGGGGCCAGCGTTGCGGCGGACGGAGGTTATATGAGCCGATGGCGGGAACGAGGCAAGGTGGCAGTCAATGTCGTCCTGGCGAAAGCCAGGACCCATTACCACCGAACCGTGTTGGTTTGCTCAGGCGTCTACCGCCTGTCGCCTACAACGGCTGCCGCGGCTGTATGGGTCCTGGCTTTCGCCAGGACGACGGCAAAGGCCTACACCGCCATCTTCCGATGCAGCACCGGTGCGCCGGTGGTGAGGCTTTCGGCCGCATCGATGATGGCGTTGGCATCGATGCCATAGTGGCGATACAGATCGGCAATGGTGCCGGTCTGGCCGAACTGCTCGACGCCGAGCGCCTCGACGCGATGGCCGCGGACGCTGCCGAGCCAGCCGAGCGCGGATGGGTGGCCGTCGATCACGGTCACGATGCCGCAGTCGCGTGGCAGCGGCGCCAGTAATTGTTCGATATGGCTGAGATGCTGCACGCCGCGCCGGTCGCGCCGCAATTTCCGCGCGGCGGTCCAACCGGCATGCAGGCGATCGGCCGAGGTGATCGCGAGCAGGCCGATGTCGCGCCTGTCTTCACCGATGAAGCCGGTGGCCTCGATCGCCTCCGGCGCGACTGCGCCGGTATAGGCGATCACGAGTTCGGCATTGGGGCCCGGCTTGCGCAGCCAATAGGCGCCATCGGTGATGCCTTGCTGCAGTTCGCCCGTCATGATGCGCTGCGCCTGCTCGATGCTGCGTGTCGACAGGCGCAGATACACCGCGCCACCCTCGCCCGGATCGCGCTGCATGTGCTGGAAGCCCCAGCCCATGATGACCGCGAGCTCGTCGACGAAGGCTGGCTCGAACGAGGCGAGCCCATCCTGCGCCATGCCGATCAGGGGCGTTGCGATCGACTGGTGCGCGCCGCCCTCCGGTGCCAGCGTGATGCCTGACGGCGTCGCCGCCACCATGAAGCGCGCGTCCTGGTAGCAGGCATAGTTCAGCGCATCGAGGCCGCGCTCGATGAAGGGATCGTAGAGCGTGCCGACCGGCAACAGCCGCGCGCCGTTGATCTGGTGCGACAGGCCGAGCGCGGAAAGCATGATGAACAGGTTCATCTCGGCGATGCCGAGCTCGAGGTGCTGGCCCTTGGGCGAGGCATCCCAATTGTAGGTGGACGGAATTTTCTCGCTGCGGAATAAGTCGGCCTTCGCGGCATTGGCGAACAGGCCGCGCCGGTTCACCCACGGGCCAAGATTGGTCGAGACGGTGACGTCGGGCGAGGTCGTGACGATGCGTTTTGCCAGCTCGCTGTCGCCGCGCGCGATCTCATTCAGCACGAGACCAAAACCCTGCTGGGTCGACATTTGCGGCGACGGCCTGAAGGCGAGCTGGGTGGGCACCTCGACGACGGGCGCGGTCAGCCGGCGGCCGTCCTGGTTGAACGGCACGCGTGCGAGGAAGGCGTCGAGCTCGGCGGCGCTCTGCGTGAGGCCCTCGTACTTGTCCCATTCATGGCCGGGGCGGATGTTCAGGCTCTCGCGATATTTCTCCATCTGCGCGACCGTCATCAGACCGGCATGGTTGTCCTTGTGGCCCTGGAACGGCAGGCCGACGCCCTTGATGGTGTAGGCGATGAAGCAGACCGGGCGATCATGGTCGATGGACTCGAACGCCTCCAGCATGCTTGCCATGTCGTGGCCGCCGAGATTCGACATCAGCGCCAGCAGCTCCTCGTCGCTGCGTTTGTCGATCAGTTCAGTGATCGGGCCCTGGTCGCCGATCTCATCGTGCAGATGCTTGCGGAAGGCCGCACCGCCCTGGAAGCACAGCGCGGCGTAGAGCGCGTTCGGGCAATTGTCGATCCACTTCTTCAGCGCCTCGCCGCCCGCTTCCGCAAACGCCTCGCGCATCAGGCGGCCGTATTTGACGATGACGACGTCCCAGCCGAAATTGCGGAACATGGTCTCGAACTTTTCCCACAGACCTTCGCGCACGACGGCATCGAGCGACTGCCTGTTGTAGTCGACCACCCACCAGGTGTTGCGCAGGCCGTGCTTCCAGCCCTCGGCAAGCGCTTCGAAGATGTTGCCCTCGTCCATCTCGGCATCGCCGACCAGCGCGATCATCCGCCCTTCGCGGCGATCCTTCATCCAGCCATGCGCCTTGACGTAATCCTGCACCAGCGAGGCGAACAGCGTCTGCGCAACGCCGAGGCCGACCGAGCCGGTGGAGAAGTCGACGTCGTCGACGTCCTTGGTCCGCGACGGATAGGACTGTGCGCCCTTGAAGCCGCGGAAATTCTCCAGCTTCTCGCGGCTCTGCCGGCCGAACAGATATTGGATGGCGTGGAACACCGGGCTCGCATGCGGCTTCACCGCGACGCGGTCCTCCGGGCGCAGCACGTGAAAGTACAGCGCCGACATGATGGTTGCGAGCGAGGCGGAAGAAGCCTGATGACCGCCGACCTTGAGGCCGTCCGCGTTCGAGCGGATGTGATTGGCGTGGTGGATGGTCCAAGACGACAGCCACAGCGCCTTGCGGGCCAGTGCAGTCAGGGTTTCAAGACGCGCGGAATCGACGGGCATGGCGATGCTCCGAAAAATAAGGCGGATCATACGCCTGCCGGCGACGCCAGATTTCTCAATTTTTCGCGGCATATCCGCAGATATTGGGATATCATACCAATAACCGACCCAAAAATCCAGGTTTTATTCCAATGCCCGAGCTCGACGTCATCGACCGCAAGATCCTCTTCTATCTCCAGAATGACAGCCGCCTGACCATGCAGGAGCTCGCCGACAAGGTCGGTCTCTCGGTCTCGCCCTGCCATCGCCGGGTCAAGCTGCTGGAGGAGCGCGGCGTGATCTCGCGCTATATCGCGACCGTGGACCAGAAGGCGCTGGGGCTGCATGTCAGCGTGTTCATCTCGATCAAGCTGGCGCGGCAGAAGGAGGAGGACCTCAATCGCTTTGCCCGCGCCATCTCGAAATGGGACGAGGTGCTGGAGTGCTATCTCATGACCGGCAACCGCGACTATCTGTTGCGCGTCGTCGCCGCCGACCTCGCCTCCTACGAGACGTTCCTCAAGACCAAACTGACCCGGCTCGACGGCATCGCCTCGATCGAGTCGAGCTTTGCGCTCAGCCAGGTCAAATATTCGATCGCGCTGCCGGTGTAGGCCCTCACCGCCACGGCTGCACGATGATCTTGGTGTGCGCCTCGGGATTGGCGAGATCAGCGAACGCTTTTGCAACGCCGTCGATGCCGACTTCAGCGGTCACCATTGCCGCGGCGTCCACCTGCCCTTCCGCGATCAGGCGCAGCGATGCCGCAAACTCCTCCGGCGTGTAGCCGAGCACGTACTGGACGTTGAGCTCCTTCATGATGCCGAGCATAGGCTCGTTTCTGTCGCTCTCCATGCAGACGCCGACCACGACGATCTTGGCATCGCGCGGGGCGCCCTCGAACACCTGCTGCAGCAGGCCGGGCACGCCGACACATTCGAAGATGATCGCGGGCTTCAGCGCCGGCAGCATGGCCTGGAACGGCGGTCGCGCCGCCTTCTCGGCCTCCGACATCTGCGCGTGCTCGGCCCAGGTCGCATAAGGCTGCGACAC
Organism: Bradyrhizobium sp. CCBAU 11434; assembly: GCF_028128895.1. Taxonomy (NCBI): domain Bacteria; kingdom Pseudomonadati; phylum Pseudomonadota; class Alphaproteobacteria; order Hyphomicrobiales; family Nitrobacteraceae; genus Bradyrhizobium; species Bradyrhizobium sp. CCBAU 11434. The sequence continues at coordinate 203,306 of NZ_LBJX01000100.1, read as the reverse complement.
CTTGGGGTCGACGACGATGTCGGCACCGAGCTTTGCGGCAAGCGCCCGTCGCGCCGGCGAATAGTCGGCGGCGACGATCGGGTGCAGGCCCTTGATCCTCAGCGCTGCGATCACGGCAAGCCCGACCGGGCCGCAACCGATCACCAGCGGCACCTCGCCGCCGCTTATGCTGGCTTTTTCGACCGCGTGAACGCCGACCGCGAGCGGCTCGGTCAATGCGGCGTGTTCCGGCGCAAGTCCGTTCGGCACTTCCAGCAGCAGCGGCTCGCTGAGCAGCATGTGCTCCGCATAGCCGCCGACAAGCTCGTTGGAATAGCCGATGCCCTTGATGCCCTCAGGCGTCAGCAGCGCAGGTAGCGAGCACACATGCGTGCCCGGCTTGAGCTTGCGCGTTGTGCCGGGGCCGTAGTCGACGATCTCGCAGCAGAACTCGTGGCCGAACACGACATCGCGCGACAGGTCCATCGGCGTGCGCCCGGTCTTCTTTGCCATCTCGACCATTCGCGGCGCGTGCTGGCGCGCGTGCAGGTCGGAACCGCAGATGCCGCAGGCGAGTGTCTTGACCAGCACCTGGCCGGGGCCGGGTTTCGGCTCCGCCATCTGACCGACGACAATCTCACCGTTCCTGAAAATCGCTGCGCGCATCCGGCTCCTCCTGCTTCATCGGAGCCGTTGATAGCACGTATCAGCGCACGCGAACTTGCGTCAGGGGTTCGGAGACCGTGCTGCCTGCACCAAAACCTGGGCGCGGCGGACACGCTCGCGGTGAGCGATGTAGAGCCCGCTGGCGACGATGAAGGCCGCTCCCGTGACGGTCCAGACATCAGGCAGCTCGCCGAAGACGAAGAAGCCCAGAATGCTGACCCACAGCAATTGCGTGTAGGAGAACGGCGCCAGCACCGAGGCGTCGCCGTAGCGATAGGCGAGCACGATGATCCACTGCCCGACGGTGGAGGCCAGGCCGATCACGATCCCGAGCCCGATGCCTGTCCAGGTCGGTGTGACCCAGACGAACGGCACCATCACGGTGAGGATCGCAACGCCCGTGAGCGCGGAATAGGCCATCGTGGTGAGAACGGCCTCGCGCCCGCTCATCATGCGCGTCATGATCAGCGCCGCGGCCCAGCAGAATGCCGAGATGATCGGGAAGAACGCCGCGGCGTGGAACGCGGCCGAGCCCGGACGAATGATGATCATCACGCCAATCAGGCCGACCCCGGTCGCGATCCAGCGGCGCATGCCGACCTTCTCGCTGAGGAAGATGATCGAGAGCGCGGTGACGAACAGCGGCGAGACGAAGCCGGTGGCCGAGGCTTCCGCGATGGGAAGGAAGCGCAAGCCGGTGATGAAGAAGAGCGAAGAGCCGAGCAGCGCCGTGCCGCGCATGATCTGCAGGCCCAGCCGCTCGGTCCGCATCGCATGCAGCGGCGAGCCCGGCAGCATCACCGGCAGGAACATAAGCGCGAAGGTGACGAAGCGAATCCAGGTGATCTCGATCGACGGCAGGCTCGATGACAAATATTTCGAGGTGACGTCAGAGCAGCCGAGGAAGATCGTCGACAGCAGCACCAGCGCGATACCTTTGAAGGGATGGTCGACGCGCGCAGGCGCACGGCGAGCCTCCTGCTTCTTCTCCGGCAAGGGCATGGGAATACTGTCGAGCCTTGCGGCTGCGGCGGGCGGCGGTGTCACTGGTAGACCTGGGAAAAATGCGAATCGAGACCGCCCATAAAAAACGCCAAATGCGCCGCGTTCACAACTTCCGAAAACAGGATGCCGATATGCGCTGACGTCCACGCGTGTCAACGTCCCGTTAATATTGCGCGTTTGTGCGCTACAGCATGGGTAGGCCGCGCGGCTTCGGGCCGCGCGGAAACGCCGCATCCAGTGCCGAAATCTCCTCTTTCGTCAGCACGAGATCGCCCGCCGCCGCATTTTCGCCGGCATGTTCCGCGGACGACGCCTTCGGGATCGCGAACACCGTAGTCGCACGGGTGAGGAAGCTCAGCGCGACCTGACGCGGTGTCGCACGACGCGCCTCCGCAATGCGCGCCAACATCGCGCCGCCTACGCTGCGCGCATCCGGAAAGTCATCGTGTCCGAACGGCGAATAAGCGACGACGGCAACGCCGTGCCGCTCGCACCACGGAATCACCGCGTGCTCGATCGCGCGTTCCTTCAGATGATAGAGCACCTGATTGCAGGCGATCTTGCCTTCGCCGGCAACGTCGAGAATCTCGTCGAGATCGTCAGCGTCGAAATTGGAGACGCCCCAGGATTTGATCTTGCCTGATGTCACCAACTCCTCGAATGCGGCGACGGTGTCTTCAAGATCATACGAGCCGCGCCAGTGCAGGAGATAGCAATCGAGGCTGTCCGTCTTCAGCCGCTTCAGCGAGCGCTCACAGGCCGTGATGGTGCCGCGACGCGAGGCGTTGCTCGGCAGCACCTTGGAGACCAGGAACACCTCATCGCGACGACCCGCGATCGCGTCGGCAATGACGAGCTCGGCATCGCCATACATCTCGGCGGTGTCGATATGGGTCATGCCGAGATCGAGCCCGCGCTGAAGCGCCGCGATCGCGCGCTTGCGGTCGCCATGGTCGAGATACCAGGTGCCCTGCCCGATCACGGAGACGCTGGCGCCTGACTTGCCGAAGGGTTTTGTGTTCATATTCGCTCCGACGCCGGTCTTTGGCTGAGACAAACTGCCGTCACGCTCAAGAGTTCAATCCTCTGATGTTTCGATCAGACGCGGCGGCGTTTCCAGGTACATCATGGTTTATGTGGATGCTGAGGGCAGCACGCCGAACCATAAGGCACAATCGCGGGCGCGTCGATTGGGGGTGGCAAGTTTGGGCTGGGGAGACGGCACCTGCGCGCTGCTCTCGTGTCCCGGACGCGCTGCAACGCGTCAGCGTTGCTGCGCAGAGCCGGGGCACGAGACCGTCTAGAAGACCACCGTCCGGTACTTTAGCTCGCCGCACCCGCGACCTTCGCCTGCTTCGCCGGCGCCAATTCCGTCGTCGCAATCAGGCGCTTCAGTTCGGGGATGCAGGAGCCGCAATTGGTGCCGGCCTTGAGTTTTGCGCCAATCTCGGCGGCTGTCCGCGCTCCGCTCGCGATCGTGTCGCAGATGGTGCCGCGGCCGACGCCGAAGCAGGCGCAGACAACAGGGCCGGTCGAGGCGGCGCCTTCGCTGGACTTGCCGGACAGCAGCATGCGGCGCTGGTCGTCGGTGACACGATCGGCCGCGAACACGTTTTTCACCACGTCCCAGTCGCCGGCATCATGCGCGGGGCCGACGAACAGGCAGGTCTCGATACGATCGCCCGAGAACGAAGCCGCGCGGAAAACGCCGCCGCCGAAATCGCGATACTCGGCCACGTCCTCGCCGGCGGCACTCTCGAGCCAGGCCGGCCAGCGCGACAGGTCCGCGTTGTCGGCAAAGAGATAGCCGAAGCCGCCGCTGACCGTGACGCGCGTCCACAGCAGGTTTGGCGGCAGATCGAGCTGCTTTCGCGACAGCGCAAAACCGCGGAAGACGAATTCATACGGCGCGATCGCAGCTGGCGTCGCCTTCGATTCCGGCTGGCCCGAGAACGGATCGGTGAAGGATTGCACCAGCGCACCGACACGCCCCTGTGAGGCGTTCATCGCGCTCCAATGGATCGGTACGAACAACGTACCGCGCTGTTGGCATTCGCTGACGACGACCTTCAGGATGCACTGGCCGTAATCGGTGGTGATGCGGGCATAGCCGTCATGAGCGATACCGTATTTGCCGGCGTCGTCAGGATGGATCTCGACGAAGGGCTCGGGTAGATGCGCGCCCAGCCGCTGGCTGAGTCCCGTGCGCGTCATGGTGTGCCACTGGTCGCGGATGCGCCCGGTGTTGAGCCTCAGGGGACGCGACGGGCCGGTCTCGCCGCGCAGCGCCGGCACCTCGGGCGCAACGAAGCGGCCCTTGCCGTCATTGGTGAAGAAGCCACCTTGCGCGAAGAAGCGCTCTCCCGGTTCTCCGCCTTCTCGCGCCGGCCACTGCACCGGCTTCAAGGCGTCGAAATCCTCGTCGGACATCGACGTCATCGCGCCGATATCGAAATCGCGGCTGCCATTGTTCTCGAAGGCCGAGAGCGCGGCATGCTCGCGGAAAATCTCGGCGGCGGATTTGTAATCGAAGCTGTCGCCGAAGCCGAGACGCTTGGCGGTCTCGCTGAGAATCCACCAATCGGGCCGCGCCTCCCCGGGCGCCGGCAGGAACGAGCGCTGGCGCGAGATGCGGCGCTCGGAATTGGTCACCGTGCCCGACTTCTCGCCCCACGCCAGCGCCGGCAACAGCACATGCGGGCCGGCTTCGACCGTATCGTTGCTGAGCACGTTCTCGGACACGACGAACAGCTCGAGCTTCTTCAGCGCCTCGCGCACGATGTCCGCGTCGGGCAGCGACACCGCGGGATTGGTGCCCATCACCCACAGCGCCTTGACCTCGCCGCGGTTGATCGCCTCGAACAGCTGCACTGCCTTCAGCCCTTCATGGGTGGCGATACGCGGCGCCTTCCAGAACCGCCTGACGCGGTCGATGTCGGGCGGCGTGAAGCCCATGTGCGCGGCGAGCATATTGGCGAGGCCGCCGACCTCGCGGCCGCCCATCGCATTGGGCTGGCCGGTGAGCGAGAACGGCGACGCGCCCGGCTTGCCGATGCGGCCCGTGGCGAGATGGCAGTTCAGGATCGCGTTGACCTTGTCGGTGCCCTGCGCCGACTGGTTGACGCCCTGCGAGTACAGCGTCACGACGCGGGTCGTGTCGCGGAACATCCTGAAGAAGGTGGCGACGTCCTGCTCGGAAAGCCCCGTCGCCAGCGCGGTCGCGGTGATGCTGCCGGCGATGTTGCGCGCACGCGCCAGCACGTCGTCGAAGCCCGAGGTGTTGTTCGCGATATAATTCCGATCGAGCGCGCCATTGTCGGCGAGATGGACGAACAGGCCGGAGAACAACGCGGTGTCGGTACCGGGCTTGAGGCCGAGGAACAGGTCGACGTCGCTTGCGGTGTCGGTGCGGCGCGGATCGATCACGATCATCCGCGCGCCGCGCTCGGCGCGGTTCTTCAGCATGCGCTGGAACAGCACCGGATGACACCAGGCGGCGTTCGAGCCGACAAACACGAGGAGATCGGCCTGGTCGAGATCCTCATAGCAGCCCGGCACGGTGTCGGCGCCGAAGGCGCGGCGATGGCCGGCGACCGAGGACGACATGCACAGCCGCGAATTGGTATCGACATTGGCGGTGCCGACAAAGCCTTTCATCAGCTTGTTGGCGACGTAATAATCCTCGGTGAGGAGCTGGCCCGACAGATAGAACGCGACCGCGTCGGCGCCGTCGCGCGCGACGATATGCTTCATGCGATGCGCGACATGGTCGAGCGCATCGCTCCAGGCCACGCGTTCGAGCACGCCTTTGCAGCGGATCATCGGATAGAGAAGCCGGCCCTCCAGCCCGATGGTCTCGCCGAGCGCGGAGCCCTTCGAGCACAGCCGGCCGAAATTGGCGGGATGGTCAGGATCGCCCGCGATCGCAGCGCCACCCGCGCCATCCGGCGTTGCAAGCACGCCGCAGCCGACGCCGCAATAGGGACAGGTCGTCTTGGTGGTACGAAGCGAGGGATCGATCGCCGTCATATCAAGCCGCCTCCATCAAGCAGCTTTGGAAGGACGCGCAAGCGCACGGCCGAACATCATGTCAGCGCGAATCCCTGCGATCTTCTCGCGGGTGCGGATCAGCTCGAGATACCAAAGCGCGTCGGCGGTCTCGCCGATCAGCACGGCGCCGGTGAGGCATCCGTCCGAGATAACGAGCTTCTTGTAGGTGCCGCGGCGGCGGTCGGTCAGCACGAGACTCTCGCTGCCTTCACCGCCCATGAAGTCGCCTGCCGAGAACACGCTGACGCCGGACACTTTCAGATTGGTCGAGACCACGCTGCCCTGGTAGGCGGCGGGGCGTCCGCCGAGATGCCGGGCCAGCACGCGCGCCTGCTCATAGGCCGGCTCAACCAGACCGTAGCAGGTGCCGCGATGCTCGGCGCATTCGCCGAGCGCGTAGATGTCGGGAGACGCCGTCTGCATCACATCGTTGACGACGATGCCGCGGTTGACCGCGATGCCGGCGTCCTTGGCGAGCGCAACGTTGGGCCTGATGCCGGCGGCGAAGATCACGGCGTCCGCCTCGATGCGGCTGCCGTCGGCCAGCTCCACGGCTTCGACATGGTGCTCGCCGTGAATGCGCGCGGTGGAGGCGTTGAGCATGACCCGGATGCCCTTGCGCTCGACCAGCGTCTTGAGCAGATCGGCGGCTGGCCCATCGAGCTGGCGTTCCATCAGCCGGTCCATCAGATGCAGCAGGGTCACGGGCGCACCGGCCTTGGCAAGGCCATAGGCCGCCTCGAGGCCGAGCAGGCCGCCGCCGACCACGACGACGCGCTTCTTCGCTGCCGCCAGCGTCAGCAGCAGATCGACGTCGCGGGTGTCGCGAAAGGTGTGCACGCCGGCAAGATCGGCGCCTGCTACGTTGAGCCGCAGGGGCGTCGATCCCGTCGCGAGCACGAGCTTGGAATATTCCATGCTCTCTTCACCCGCGATCTTGAGCTCGCGACGGCCGGTATCGATTTCGGTGACGCGATAGCCATAGCGCACGGTGACGCCGCGATGGCGCCACCAGTCCGCCGGTCGGAGCTCGATCTCGTGCGAGCCGGTCTCGCCGGCCAGCACGGATGAGAGCAGCACTCTGTTGTAAGCGAGCCGCGGCTCTTCGCCGATCACAGCGACCGCATAGCGGCCGAGCGCGGTCATGGCGAGCTCGTCGACCAGACGCGCGGCTGCCATACCGTTACCGACGATGACGAGCGGTTCACTCACAAGGCATCTCCTATTCGGCGGCCTGCGCCTGTGGGCCATAGGCCTCTGAAATCATGTAGCCGGACAGCACGCCGTAAGCGTCGGTCCAGGCGGTTGCGAGCTCGGGCGTCCAGGCCTCGCCGAGGCCCTTCTCCAGCGTCCACAGCAACGTCGCACCGACCACGGGATAGTGCTCGGCCTTGGCGCCGTAAGCGACGTGACGCCTGGCGAGCGCGGAGGCCGCGGGAAGAATCGTCTCGAGATTGGACAGGCCTCCGACGACAGCGGCGAGCATGCCCATCAGCTTCTTGCGCTGCTCGGTCATGTCCTCGGGAAACATCGCGCGCACGGGGGGAGCGACCTCGAACAAGCGGTCGTAGAACAGCTGCGAGGCTGTTTCTGAAATCGGTGCGACCTTGGAAAAGCTCTGCTGCACGAGGGCGATCTGCTGTGGCGTCATGATGGTCTCCTGTCTGTTTCGGTCTGCCTTTGTCCGCGCCGTTGCGGAAAAAGTTCATGGGTCAAACGTCATCAGAGCGGCTTCTCCCCGCGTACGGGGAGAAGCGTGTTTCATGTCAAATCTCACACACGCGCTTCGGCAAGGCTTGGCGCGCCTTCAGCCTGCGAGCTGCGACGCAGGTAGAACCACCAGGTCAGTCCGAGGCAGATGGCATAGAACGCGAGGAAGATCGCGAGCGCGAGCTGCGGACCCCCGGTCGCGGCGATCGACTTGCCGAAGCTGCTCGGGATCAGATAGCCGCCGACGGCGCCAACCGCGCCGATGAATCCGACCGCCGCACCGCTCTCGATGCTCGCCGTCTTCAGTGCCATCGCGCGCGCCGCGTCGCCCTTGCCGCGCACCTTGAACAGGTTTTCTTCGCGGAAGATCGACGGGATCATGCGGTAAGTCGAGCCGTTGCCGATGCCCGTCGTCAGGAACAGGATCAGGAACATCGACAGGAAGCCGGTGAAGTCCTTCTGCCCGACGAAATACAGCACGCCGATCGTGGCCGCCGCCATCGCGATGAAATTCCAGAAGGTGATGATCGAGCCGCCGACCTTGTCCGCGAGCCAGCCGCCGAACGGACGCGACAGCGAGCCGACCAACGGACCGAGGAACGCAATCGAGATCGTGACCGTCGGAAACTGGGTCTTGATCAGCAACGGAAACGCGGCGGAGTAGCCGATGAAGGAGCCGAACGTTCCGATGTAGATGAAGGCCATGATCCAGGTGTGCTTGCGCTTGACGATCGCGAGCTGGTTCTTCACCGACGACTTGGCCGAGGTCAGGTTGTTCATGAAGAACACCGCGCCGAACACCGCGACCGCGATCGGCAGCACCCACATCAGGCCCGCGTTCTGCAGATAGACACCGCCGACCGGCGTCGCCTGGAACAGGTTGATGACGGCGAGCGTCATCAGGATCGGCGTCAGCAACTGCACGCTGGAGACGCCGATGTTGCCGCCGGCCGCATTAAGGCCGAGCGCCCAGCCCTTCATCCTATCCGGAAAGAAGAACGAGATGTTGGTCATGCTGGAGGCGAAATTGCCGCCGCCCAGACCCGCCGTGGAAGCGATCAGCAGCATCAGCCAGAACGGCGTCTCGGGCTGGCTCACGAAGTAGGCGAGCGACAGCGTCGGAATGAACAGGATCGCTGCGCTGAAGATGGTCCAGTTGCGGCCACCGAAAGTAGTCACCGCAAACGTATAGGGGAAGCGCATCAAGGCGCCGATCAGGCCGGGGACGGCCACGAGCTGGAACAGCTCATCGGTCGAGTAGTGGAAGCCTGCCTGCGGCAGCTTGGTCGCGACGATGCTCCAGATCAGCCACACGGAGAAGCCGATATGCTCGGCCACGATCGACCAGATCAAGTTACGCCGGGCGATAGTCTTGCCCGTCGCATTCCAGAATGCCTCATCCTCCGGTCTCCACTCTGAGATCCAGGTCGGACTGTCTTCCCTCATTGGAAAATCCCTTTCGCTAGGAAGGCGCGACACCGACAAATCGCGGACGCAAAGAGGCACGCTCGGGGAAAGCCCCCGATTGGGCGGTGTCACAGATTGGTTGATTGCTTGTGACGGCGTCGATGGCGTCAAAACTCGTAATTCAAGCCTTGTGCCAACGGCGCGCACCAAGAAAATACAATTACAAACAACGGCCTAGACTATTTGATGAATCTTTAGGCTGGCCTATAATTGCATCAAACTTCGGCTTCGCGCTCAATTCTTGAATGCTGATTCGCCCGTTGATTGTGCGTCGCACAAGAGTTGTGCAGTCGCCCGATTTTTCGCCAGAGGCCCCATTGGGTGCCCGGAAAGAGCAAATTCGCGCCGAGCAGTCCCCGGCAAACGGGGCGCAGAACCCCGTGAAGAGCCGGACCAGGCGGCCGCGCGTTTGGCACATCGATTGCTTCGTGACGTGCAGGTCAACGATGACTGCAGTGCGCCCGGGGTAGCGAGCTTCCGACGGCCACTAGGGTAGCGAAACCTGTTCGCTGAACCGCGAAGCGCGGTCATCGTGACGCTATCCCGGTGCATGCCGATATCGCCCAGGTCGCTCCCGCCCCGCGAGGTGCAGTTCATCGTGTTGGCCGTGGCGCGGTCGGGCAACGGTCGCGTCTCAAGGGGTCACACGCACAAAGGAACTGATGATGTCGTATCTCGCGCCTTCGGAATTCGTCACCAAGATGGTGGACGCTGGGGAATCCAAGATCTTCATGTCCACCCGGGATACGGTCATCCGCGCCTATATGGCCGGCGCCATCCTGGCACTCGCGGCGTGGTTCGCCGTCACCATCAACGTCAACACCGGCCAGCCGATCGTCGGCGCGCTGCTGTTTCCGGTCGGCTTCTGCATGCTCTATCTCTTGGGCTTCGACCTTCTGACCGGCGTCTTCGTCCTCTCCCCGCTCGCGCTGCTCGACAAGCGGCCCGGGGTCACGCTCGGCGGCGTCCTGCGCAACTGGGGTCTCGTCTTCATCGGCAATTTCGGCGGCGCGCTGACCGTGGCCTTCATGATGGCGTTCGTCACGACCTTCGGCTTCACCCAGGACCCCGATAAGGTCGGCACGGCGATCGGCAATATTGGCGAAGGCAGAACGCTTGGCTATGCCGCGCACGGCGCGGCGGGCATGGCAACGCTGTTCATCCGCGGCATGCTCTGCAACTGGATGGTCTCGACCGGCGTCGTCGGCGCCATGATTTCCACCACTGTCCCGGGCAAGGTCATCGCGATGTGGATGCCGATCCTGGTGTTCTTCTACATGGTGTTCGAGCACTCCGTGGTGAACATGTTCCTATTCCCGTCGGGGCTGATGCTGCATGCCAAGTTCTCGATCCTGGACTATTTCATCTGGAACGAGATTCCGACCGTGCTGGGCAACCTCGTCGGCGGCCTCGCCTTCACCGGCCTGACCCTCTACACCACGCATGTGCTGACGAAGCCGAAGCGTGAGGTGGCGGCGAAGAGCCAGCCGCGCGCAGCGGCCTGAGCGATCGCTATTCAAACGAGGGAGTGATGTCCGACAAGGGAGCTTTGCCTGCTAGGGTGAGGCTCCCTTTGCATTGGTGGCGAGGATGGGCCGGGGCTTGCAAATTTCGATTGGGCAGCACTCCGACAAGGGGCGCAAGCCGGTCAACCAGGACTTTCACGGCGCGCTGATCCCGACCGAGCCGATGCTGAGTCTCAAGGGCATCGCCGTCGTGCTGGCCGACGGCATCTCGAGCAGCGCGGTGAGCCAGGTCGCGAGCGAGTCGGCGGTCAAGAGCTTCCTGACCGACTATTACTGCACCTCCGAGTCCTGGACAGTGAAAAATTCAGCGCGGCGGGTCCTGGAGGCGACCAACTCCTGGCTGCACGCGGAAACCCGACGCAGCCAATATGCTTACGACCGCGACAAGGGCTACGTCTGCACCTTCACGGCCATGGTCATCAAATCGACCACGGCCCACATCTTTCACGTCGGCGACTGCCGGATCTATCGCGTCGCCGGCAAGGCCCTCGAGCAGCTCACGGACGATCACCGGATCATCGTCTCGTCCGAGCAGACTTATCTTGGCCGCGCGCTCGGGATCAATCCACAGATCGAAATCGACTACCAGGCGCTACAGGTCGAGCCCGGCGACATCTTCCTGCTGGCGACAGACGGCGCCTACGAATTCGTCGATCATCGCTTCGTCACGAGTACCCTTGCGGCCTCTGCCGCCGATCTCGATGCGGCCGCGCAAACCATCGTCGAGGAGGCCTATCGGCGCGGCAGCGACGACAACATCACCGTGCAGATCCTGCGCATTGATCAGGTGCCGCAGGCGGGCTCGGTCGATATGTTCGGCGGCACGGCCGAACTGCCGCTGCCGCCCCTGCTGGAGCCGCGAGCCTTGTTCGACGGCTATCGCATCGTCCGCGAAGTGCATGCCTCCAGCCGCAGCCACATCTACCTCGCCGTCGACACCGAGACCGAAGAGATGGTCGCGCTGAAGATACCGTCGATCGATCTGCGCGACGATCCCGCCTATCTCAAGCGTTTCCTGATGGAGGAGTGGATCGCGCGCCGGATCGACAGCCCCCACGTCCTCAAGCCGCGCTCGCGGTCCAGACGGCGCAACTACCTCTACGTCGCCACCGAGTTCATCGAGGGACAGACACTGAGGCAGTGGATGCTGGACAATCCGCGTCCCGACCTCGAGACCGTGCGCGGCATCGTCGACCAGGTCGCGGCGGGCTTGCGCGCCTTCCACCGCATGGAGATGCTGCATCAGGATTTGAGACCCGACAACATCCTGATCGACAAAACCGGCACGGCGAAGATCATCGACTTCGGAGCGGTCAAGGTCGCCGGCGTCGTCGAGGCGGCCCCCAGTCCGGCTGACGCCGAGATCCTCGGCACGGTCCAGTACACGGCGCCGGAATATTTTCTTGGCGAAGGCGGCTCGCCGCGGTCGGACATGTTTTCGCTGGCCAGCATCTGCTACCAGATGCTGACCGGAGAGCTGCCTTACGGCGCTCAGGTCGCGCGGATCAAGGGACGATCGGATGCCTGGAAGCTCAGGTATCGCCCGGCCAGCCACGACGACCGTGCCGTCCCCGTCTGGATCGACGGTGCGCTGCGCAAGGCGCTGCATCCCGATCCCAACAAGCGCCACGAGGACCTGTTCGAATTCACCTACGAACTCCGGAACCCTAACCCAGCTTATCTCGGCACGCGGACCACGCCCCTGATCGAGCGCAATCCGCTGCTGTTCTGGAAGGTGACGACGGTGACGCTGGCCTGCGTCGTCGTCGCGCTCCTCGCTCTGCTGCACGCGCGCTAGCAGGGCCGATGCCGCTCAGGCCGGCTCGGCCGCCTTCGTCCCCAGCGGCTTCGGTGCGATGCCACCGCCCGGCTTGAGGTGGAATTCGTAGCTCATCAGGTGCCACTTCCCGTTCGCCTTGCCGCCGTCGGGCATCTCAGGCTCGTTGCGCGGCTCGACCTTGGCGACGAGGTCGTCCTTGACGCCGAACACCACGTCGGAATCGAGATATTTGTCGCCGTCCATGAAGACGTGGGTGATCAGCGGCTCGTAGCCCTTGGCATTGACCAGGAAGTGCACATGCGCGGGCCGCATCGGATGGCGCTTGGTCTGCACGATCATCTCACCCACCGGCCCGTCGGTCGGAATCGGATAGCTGCACGGCAGGATGGTGCGGAAGAAGAAGCGGCCGTCGCTGTCGGTGATGAAGCGCGCCCGTGCGGAGGCGCCGACCTCGTCGTAATTCGCCTTCTGGGAATCGTAGAAGCCGTCATCGTCGGCGTGCCAGACGTCGACCGGGACGTTCGCGAGCGGCTTGCCCTGGAGATCGGTGACCCGGCTCTGCACGAACATCCGCTCGCCCGTGAGGTTGTTCGGCGAGATGTCGGTGCCATGGGCGGTGACCTTGTGCTCGCCGACATAGAATGGGCCAAGCACCGTCGTCTGGGTCGCGCCGTCGCGGTCGCGATGGTTGACCGCGTCGACCAGCATGGAGACGCCAAGGACGTCCGAGAGCAGGATGAACTCCTGGCGGGTGTCGGTGCATTTCTGGCCGGTGCGCGTGAGAAAATCGATGGCGTAATCCCACTCCTCGAAGGTGAGACCGGTCTTGCTCACGTAATCGTGCAGCGACTTCACTAATTCCTGGAGCAGGAATTTCGCACGCGGATCTGGCGTGTTGTCGAAGCTTTTGACGACGGCTTCGGTGAGTTCGGTCTCGTTGAACTGGGTCATGGCGCGTTTACCCTGGATTTTCTCGTTGGCCCGGCTGGGCTCTTTGGCGGCGTTCCAGAGCGGAGCCTACACCACCGCCCGGCCCCGCGTTAAGCGCGACAAGCTTGGAATAAGGTCGTCATTTCGGCTATCAACGCCTGACAAAACTGCCCGGAGGAACTGATGCTCGCCCCTACCCCCGCCTCGCCCGAATCCGTGGGCATGTCCAAGGCCGCCCTCGCCCGCGTCGATGCCCATCTGAAGGTCAGGTACATCGATGCCGGCCGTTTCCCGGGCACGCATCTCTTGGTCTACCGCCGCGGCAAGATCGCCCACAGCTCGGTGCAGGGCTTTGCCGATGTCGAGCGCAAGACGCCGGTCAAGGACGACACCATTTACCGCATCTATTCCATGACCAAGCCGCTCACCAGCGTCGCCTTCATGATGCTGGTCGAGGAAGGCCTGGTCGCGATCGATGAGCCGGTCGCAAAGTACATTCCGGAATGGAAGAACCTCGGCGTGTTCGTCGCCGGCACCTGGCCCAACTTCCTGGCGCGGCCGCCGTCTCGGCCGATGCTGATCGTCGATCTCTTGCGCCACACGTCCGGGCTGACTTACGGCTTCCAGCAGCGCTCCAACGTCGATGCCGCCTATCGCGCCGAGAAGATCGGCGAGGTCGAGAAGTCGGGCACGCTCGAAGGCATGATCGAGAGCCTTGCAAAGATCCCCTTGGAATTCTCGCCGGGTGACTCCTGGAACTACTCTGTCGCGACCGACGTGCTCGGCTACCTCGTCGGCAAGATCTCGGGGATGCCGTTCGAGCAGTTCCTGAAGCAACGCATCCTCCATCCGCTCGGCATGACCGACACCGATTTCCACGTCCCGGCCTCGAAGGCGCATCGTTTCGCCGCCTGCTACAATGCCGATCCCGGCGGTGGATTCACCATGCATGCCGGCCAGCGCCGCGAGGGCCTGACGCTCCAGGACGATCCGACCAAGAGCTCGTTCCTGGAACCGCCCTCCCTCATTTCCGGTGGCGGCGGGCTCTGCTCGACGATGGCCGACTATCTCACCTTCTGTCGCGCGCTGCTCAATGGCGGCGAGCTTGGTGGTGTCAGACTGATCGGGCCGAAGACGCTGGCGCTGATGACGACCAACCACATTCCGGGCGGACAGGCGCTGCCGGAAGTGTCGCGCTCGCTGTTCTCGGAGGCGACCTATAACGGCATCGGCTTCGGCCTCGGATTTGCGGTGACGATGCGTCCCGCGGAGACGCTGATCGCGGGCAGCCCCGGCGAATACAATTGGGGCGGCGCGGCCACGACCTCGTTCTGGATCGATCCGGCCGAGGAACTGATCACGATCTTCATGACCCAGGTGCTGCCGTCGAGCGCCTATCCGATCCGGCGCGAGCTGCGCAGCATGGTCTATGCCGCAATCACCGAGAGCAATCTCTGACGTCCCTAACATTTGTTGCAACGGGCTTCGCGAGCATCGCGAAGCCCGTTGCTTTTGTGCTCAGTGGAAATGGCCGATCAGATAGATGCCGCCGCCAATCACCAGCACGGCCGGCACGGCCCACAAAATCAAGACTGGCATTTTGCATCCTCCTCAGTTCGACGTGCAGACCTTGACGGTCTTCATGCCGCTCTCAGCCTCGGTGCGCGATTTGTAGATCGTGCCCGACGGGCTGACGACGGTCGTGCTCGTGTCCATCGGCTTCTTGTCGACGACCGTGCACTTCTTGGTCTTGACGTCCTGCACGACGTAGAACTCGTCGGCCGCGAACGCCGGCAACGAAAACGCAGCAATCATCACTGCCGCGGTTGCGATCCTCAGCTTCATTCTCTCCTCCTCCAATTGCCGGACGTTCCGCGTCCGGTCGATTTGCAAACGGGAAAAAGTAGCAATTTGTTCCTATCCGCCGGGAACGTCGCCTTTGGTGAGATGTTGTCGCGGCGATTGGCCCGATGAGGAGGACAACATGAAGAAGCTATTCCTGCTTTCCGCAGCAGCGCTGATGATCTCGACCGGCGCGTTTGCGCAATCGACCGTGGTGACGACGACCGGAACCGGCCATGCCACAGCGATTCAGATCGAGCCGCAATACCGGACGCGGATCAAATCCTACGTCACCGAGCATCACCTGCGGCCGGTGACGACGAAGGAAAAAATTGTCGTGGGTGCGACGGTTCCGAGCGATGTCGAGCTCGAGGCGGTTCCAACAGATTGGGGTCCGTCGCTGACGCAATATCGCTACGTCTACTCCGGCGAACGCGTCATGCTGGTCGATCCCGGCACGCGGACCGTCGTACAGGAAATCGACTGAGACGTAACGGACGGGCGGTCGCCTCGAAGGCGGCCGCCCTCTCGGAGTTGATCACATGACACCGCATCGAGAAGCCCGGATTGCCGGGCTCAGCCTGGCGGCCGTGTACGCCATGTGCCTGCTGCTCACCGCCATCAGCATGAGCTGAAGCAACGACGTCCGCGCGGGCGTCCGCGACCGCGCTGCAAAAATCCCGTGCGTCCTGCTCGCCCATTCCGAAAATCGTGGCGCCGCACACGTCCTGCCCGTATGGTTCTCTTCAAAATCATAATCCGGCGCAAAGGCGCTGGAATCGGGACGCCCGCGTTTGTCAAAGCTCACTCTGCCGGTCCGGCTCGCTCTCCTGGTCACGGGAACGATGTTGCCGCTGATCATCTTCGCGGTCGGCATCGCAGTCTACAATTACAAGCAGGACCGCAGCGACGCGACCCGCCGCGTGCTGGAGAACGTACGCAGCATGCGCCTTGTGCTGGATTCCGAGGTGCAGCGGATGACCGGCGGGTTGCAGGTGCTGGCGCTCACGAACTCGCTGCGCAACGACGACTTTGTCAGTTTTCGCCGCATCGCGCTCGGCTTCCTCGAGCAATATGGCAAGGGCGGCCTCGTGCTGATCTCCGACAGCAAGGGACGCATCCTGTTTTCGTCCCAGACGGAAGATACAGCGAGCTTGCCGCCGCGTAGCAATATGGCGATCGTGGAGAAGTTGTTCGCGACCAAGGCGCCGCAATATTCCGACTTGTTCAACGGCGCCTACAATCATCGCCAGGTTCTCACCGTCGAGGTTCCGGTGTTCCGCAACGGCGAAGTCATCTACGACCTCTGCTTCAGCCCGCCGCTCGGTATTTTCCAGAACCTCGTCGAGAAACAGCGACCCGACCCGGAATGGACGGTCTCCCTGCTCGACACCGCGGGCACAGTGTTCGCCCGCGTGCCCAATCCAGGCGAAACCTTCGGCAAGCGCGCGTCGCCCTCGCTCTTCACCGAGATGTTCCGCAGCAACGAGGCCGTGCTCTCGTCGGTGTCTCTCGACGGCATATCACTCGCGTCCGCCTATACGCGATCGCATCTGACCGGCTGGACGGTTGCCGCCGGCGTCCCCGAGAGCTCGCTGATCGCGCCGCTGTGGCGCAACATCGCAATTACGAGCCTGATCGGCGGCGTGTTGCTGCTGATCGGCCTCACCTTCGCCGTCAGGATGGCGACCACGATCGCGCGCGGCGAGATGCTGCACAATCTCTTGATCGAGGAGCTCAACCACCGCGTCAAGAACACCTTGGCCTTGATGCAGGCGATCGCGGTGCAGACTTTTCGCAGCGCCAGCCGCGACGAGCGGACCAAGTTCGAGGGACGTCTCGGCGCCCTCGCCGAGGCTCACAATCTTCTCAGCCAGGAGAAATGGGCGGGCTCGGAGCTGCGGGACGTGATCGCCCGCGTGCTCCAGCCGTTCCTGCTGGCGAATCCCGACCGCATCCGCATGGCCGGCCCCGCGGTGCCGCTGTCGCCCCGGCTCGCCGTGGTGCTGTCGATGATCGTGCACGAGATCGCGACCAACGCCGCGAAATACGGCGCGCTCTCCAACGAGACCGGCCGGGTGACGCTGGACTGGGAGGTCATGGCCGATGCACCGAAGCCGCGGCTGCGGCTGATCTGGACCGAGATCGGCGGCCCCCCGGTGACAGAGCCGGTGCGGCGCGGCTTCGGCTCGCGCCTGATCGAGCGCAGCGCACGCGACCAACTCGGCGGCGAGGCTACAGTCGACTTCCTGCCGCGCGGCGTGGTCTGCACGGTGACCTGCGCGCTGGACGAGACGCGGTGAGCGTTGGCGTGCCCGAAGGTCCCGGCCGCGGTATCGAGATCGACCGCGAGGCGCGGGCGCGGTTTGCGGTGAATTAGAACTGGGCCTTGTCTCAGCCTGGCCGGCAAGTCATTGCAGGTTCGAACGCTGCCTTGTGCGACCGAACCTCGAGTTCGACGGCTGTCGGGGCAGTGTTCCAGGGCGCCGCAAACCTGCCCGTCATCCGATCATTTGTCATTTTGCCGTCGAGCTGAATATCGCGCCTCTTACCTTCGTCCCATTCAATCGAAGCCGAAAAAGACAATTGTCCGGACGCTCGATCATAGTTCGTGACCTTCGCCGCGACCGGTTGCTTCAGTGCGCCTTCAGACCAACTCAGCTTGATCGCCGGGAAAGGCTTGCCATCCGAGACGATGACGACATAGCCGCCAACGTCCCCGCTTTCCTTTTCCACGCAACTGTCAGTGTAGTAGACGGTCCCGTCTGCGGACGCAGGCGAACAGGTCGCGCCGACAACAATGCCTGCCGCGGTCGCACAGCAGAACACGCCGCGCTTGAACCTTCTGGTTTGCACAGCCCTACCCGATCGTCTGCAGCACCGGAAACGTCTCCAGCAGCCAGATGCTGACATTGGAGACGGCGCCGGTGAGGAAGCCGATGCCGGTGATGACCATCAGCACGCCCATGGCGCGCTCGACATTGACGAGGTGCCCCTTCATCCGTGCGAACAGTCTTGAGAACTGCTCGATCATCAGCGCCGCGATCAGGAAGGGAATGCCGAGGCCCGCTGAATAGACCGCGAGCAGCCCCGCGCCCTTCGTCACCGTCGTCTCGGCCGCCGCGATCGAGAGGATCGCGGCGAGGATCGGACCGATGCACGGCGTCCAGCCGAATGCGAAGGCGAGCCCCATGATATAGGCGCCCCAGAGTCCGACGGGCTTCGGGATCGGGAGCCGGCCTTCACGCATCAAGATGCCGATGCGCGTCAATCCGAGGAAGTGCAGGCCCATCACGATGATGACGATGCCGGCAAGGATCGACAATTCCGCCGACCAGGCGCGGATCAACCCGCCGATCAGCGAGGCGCTGGCGCCGAGCGCCACGAACACCGTGGAGAAGCCGAGCACGAACAGCACCGCCGCCATCATGATCGCGCGCTTGGAGGCCGTGTCGGGCTCGCCGCTCTCGACGTGCTCGATCGTGGCGCCGGTGAGATAGATCAGATAGGGCGGGACCAGAGGCAGGACGCAGGGCGAGAGGAAGCTGACGAGACCGGCAATCATCGCCGCGGGAATCGAAACATTTTGCATGATGCAGTCGGAGCCATTTGCGGCCGCCGAGCAGCGCGCGGGGAATGCGCGCGGGGCTGTGACCGCACCGGCTCTGGTGTAGCCGATGCCGGGGAATGCGCAACAGAGGCGCGATCAAACCAGGGCTCCTCCCGATGCCGTCTGTGATCACAGATGCGGCATCGGGACGCGCACAAATCTTGCCAAAAAGCGAGATTCGGCGGCGCGGCTACTTCACCACGCGGAGCAGCGGACGCCGGGGCTGGTCCTGCGTCTGCTTGGAGGGGGGCAGCGGCTCGCTGGCAGCGCTCCGCAGCATTTCGTCGCACAGGGCCTTGAGGTCGGCGCTGTCAATTCCTTTAAGCTTCATCCTGACGTCGAGGATGACGATCGAGAGCAACTCGGCCGACTCACGGCTGTTGCTCTCGTTGAGGACCTTGCGGCACTCCTCGAGCGTCTCGAGCACCGACTGCAATTGTTCGTCTATATGCGACACCGGCGTGCTTTCCGTTATTTCGGGCTGCGAGACGTGCTTGAAACCATGCCCTCGGCCCCCAAGGAGACCGGAGGATAGCACGAGGAATCCGAGCCCTCGAATACGATTTCAGTGTGTTTCTGCGTCGAAACTGCGGTTCCCGACGGCATCGCTCCGCGATGCAAGCGGGAACGGTCAAAGATCAAACGTTTGGTGAGACACGATCGATCCACTCCCCGGGGACGCGCGTTTTCTCTCACGCCGTCCTGAGATCCATGTGGACCCGGCAATCCCGCAGCCACTTCAAGGCTCGCAACGGAACGCACAACTACCCCTCTTCCGAGCATTAATTTGCCCGATTCCCAACGCTAGCAACACTCCAATACCATATCGGGCGCGGTAAGTATGGCGTTCAAAACTCACCGTTCCCCAACCCGTCGTGGTTGTGGTTTGCGCTAGATTCTGCCAGTTTAGCGGTCCGAAGGGACTTGTATGCACTCCTTGGCGGAAAGGGGCGTTCCTCTGGAGGAACGCCTAAAAGCAAATATCAGCGGCCTCTCCGATTGGGACGCGGCCCGCATTTTTCTGGAAGTCGTTCGATGCGGAAGTTTCCGCTCGGCGGCCGAACGCTTGTCCTTGTCGATCAACGCTGTCCGCCGCCGTATCGATGATTTCGAGCGCCAGACCGGCACGACCCTGTTCACCCGCGACGTCCACGGCACGCATCTGACCGATGAAGGCGCGATGGTGGTGTCCGCCGTCGAGCGCATGGAGGCGGCAGCCTTCGACGTGCTGCGCACCAGCGATTCCACTGCCAACGCTCTCACCGGCGAGGTCCGCGTCGCCGTGACCGAGGGACTGGGGACGTTCTGGCTCGCTCCGCGGCTGGTCGAATTCCAGCAGGCCTATCCGAAAGTCCTGGTCGATTTGCATTGCGCGATGCGGTCGGCCGACGTCTCCCGCCACGAGGCCGACGTCGCCATCCACCTGTCGCGGCCCTCGGCCCTCGACGTCAAGATGGTGCGGCTCGGCCGCATGCATCTGATGTTCTGGGCTTCGGAAAAGTACCTTGAGAAACACGGCACGCCGCGCTCGGCCCACGAATTGATCAAGCACCGCCTGGTGCTGCAATTCGCCGACCAGCTCGCCGCCAAGGAAACCTTTGAGAGCTTCTTCCCGGGCGTTCAGGAACGTGACCTCCTGGTCATGAAGACCAACGTCTCAAGCGCCAACTACTGGGCGGTCGCGAATGGCGCCGGCATCGGCGTCTTCCCGAGTTATGCCATTGCGCTTGGCGGGAAGTTGATTCCACTGGAGGTCGAATTGAACCGACCGCTGGATATCTGGTTGTCCTACCATCCCGGTAGCGGCCGGATTCCCCGCGTGCGGCACATGATTGACTGGCTGATCGAGGCTTTCAATCCGGCTCGCTTCCCGTGGTTTAAGGAAGAATTCGTGCATCCGCATGAGTTCAAGGACTCGTATATGGGCGAACCCCTGACCCAGCTCTTCGGGGGATTTTCAACCGAAGAACAAAGGTGAAAACTAAGATGAAAGCAGCGGCGAAGAGAATGAAGCAGCGCAGTGCCGGCAAGCCGGACATCGAGCTTGGCAAGCGGATCCGCTTGCGGCGCGTCGAGATGAAGATCTCGCAGGCGGAGCTCGGTGAAAAGCTCGGCGTGAGCTTCCAGCAGGTCCAGAAATACGAGAAGGGCGTCAATCGCGTCGGCGCGGCTCGGCTTCAGCAGATCGCCTCCGCCCTCGACGTGCCCGTGACCTTCTTCTATGACGGCGACAACAAGGCCCGCGAAGTCGAAAGCCTCCTGTTCCTGGACTCGGCTTTCAGCCTCCGCCTGCTGCGCGCCTACAGCAAGATCAAGGATCAGACGGTGCAGCGTCAGCTCGTCTCGCTGATGGAATCGATCGCAGCGAACGAGAGCTGAGCCGACCTGCGGTCCGGCCTTCACGGCCGATGTTCAATCCGCCACGTCACGGGGGCGTGGCCGGATTGGACTGGACTGACGGACCCGATCTGACGGGATCAGATTTGGCCTGCGCGTGATCTGTGCGGTCACGGCTTTTCGGGGCGGCCTCGCCGCCCCTTTTTTGTTGGCAATTGGCGGCCATTGATCGCTGATATCGCGAACCCGTCCCGAGCCTGCTGCGACCAAATCGAGAGCCTCCGCGCCGAACGCGCTGGGGCTCGATGTGCCGCGCTTAATGGGACCGCAACCCTGATGCCCTAGCGTGCCGCCGATTTCAGCGAATCGGTGACACGCCGCGTGGGCGGCCGGGACGCGCCGATGCGAGCGCCCGTTGCGGGCCTCGTCCTCATGGGGAAAACCAGACAGATGTCGAAACGCCATGCCGTGATCATTGCCATGAATCTGTTCGCGACGGGCCTGCTCGCCAGCGCGTCCGCGTTCGCGCAGACCGAGACCACGGGCCAGGCCGGCCCCAAACCTGCCGCCCCGTCCGGTGCAGTGCCGGCAACCGCCAACCCGGCTCACGCCGCCGCGCCCAAAACCGCCGTCGCGGCCCCGGCGTCCACTGCCGAGAGCCGCTCCGCCGCGGCGCTCGCGCTGACGCATGAGCCGACCTATGACGAGGGCACCGCCCAGCGGATCAAGGACGCCGCGCTGAGCTATTCCGATCTCGCGGTGCGCGGCGGCTGGCCGACGATCCCGGCGGACGCCAAGTTCGCGCTCGGCATCCAGGGCGCCAATGACGACCTCCTGCGCAAACGACTGATCCTCTCCGGCGACCTCGCCGCCGACAAGGCGAGCGGAGCCTTCGACCAGGATCTCGCCGACGGCGTGAAACGCTTCCAGGCCCGCCACGGTCTTGCGCCGACCGGCACCATGACGCCGCGCACGCTCGCGGCGATGAACGTGTCCGTGCAGAAGCGCATCCGCCAGCTCGAGGCCTCGCTCGAGCGGCTGGAGAACACGAATTTCTCCTTCGGCCAGCGCTATGTCGTGGTCAACATCCCCGCCGCCTTCGCCGAGGCGGTCGAGAACGACGTCGTGGTGCGGCGCTACCGCGTCATCGTCGGCAAGACCGAAAAACCCTCGCCGACGCTGACGGCCCAGATCACGGGCGTTGTGCTCAATCCGACCTGGACGGTGCCGTCCTCGATCGCCAAGACCGAGATATCAGCCCATATGCGCAAGGACCCGACCTATCTGTCGCGCATGCACATGGAGGTGCTCGATGGCCACGACAATCCGATCGATCCGCATTCGGTCGACTGGTCGGGCACGCACACGCCGAACTTCACCGTGCGCCAGCAGAACGGCAGCTTCAATGCGCTCGGCGCGGTGAAGATCGACATGCCGAACTCCTATTCGGTCTACATGCACGACACCAACCAGCGCAGCCTGTTCAGCGACGACTACCGTTTCGATTCCCACGGCTGCTCCCGCGTCGACAATGTGCGCGATCTCGCCGCCTGGCTGCTCAAGGACCAGCCGAAATGGACGCGCGCGGCGATCGACGCGGAGATCGCCACCGGCCAGCACCAGGAGGTCGCCATGGCCAAGAAGGTGCCGGTGGCCTGGATCTATCTCACGGCCTGGATGACCAAGGACCAGACCATCCAGTTCCGCAACGACGTCTATAACCAGGACGAGCAGTTGCTCGAGGCGACCGCGGAAGAAGCGGCGTTCTTCAGCAATGCCGGCAACCATCCGCTGACCGCGCATATGGCGCAGTAGGCATGCAATCGCGGCACGGGCGGATGCGGAGCCCCCTGCCCTGCCGCGGTTGACCCGTCCCTCGCCAAAGTCGAACATTGCGCCTCGCCAAACGACAAGCGAGCGCGCGATGCCTGATCTGTCCCAAAATACTCCGTACGCCGACGGCAAGATCCTCATGCAGATCACCGACGGCGTCGGCGTCATCACCTTCAACAATCCAGACAAGCGCAACGCGATGTCGCTGGAGATGTGGGAGGGATTTGGCGAGGCGCTGACGGCGTTGCGCGATGACGATGCCGTGCGCGTCGTGATCCTGCGCGGCGCCGGCGGCAAGGCGTTCGTATCGGGCGCCGACATCAGCCAGTTCGAAAAGGTCAGGCACAACGCAGCCGCCTCTGAAGAATACGGCAAGCGCAGTGCCGCCCAGCGCGCGCTGCTCGCCGAATACCCCAAGCCGACGATTGCCTGCATCCAGGGCTTCTGTCTCGGCGGCGGCATGCAGGTCGCGATGCTCGCCGACATCAGGATATCAGCGCATGACAGCCAGTTTGGCATTCCCGCGGCGAAGCTCGGCATCGCCTATGGCTATGACGGCTTGAAGCATCTGGTGTCGCTGGTCGGCCCGTCCTGGGCGCGGCTCTTGATGTATACGGGCATGCGCATCGATTCCACCGAGGCGCTGCGCATTGGCCTCGTCGAACGCGTGATCCCGGACGACCAGCTCTGGGGCGAGA
The DNA here is from genome assembly GCF_028128895.1 of Bradyrhizobium sp. CCBAU 11434. Taxonomy (NCBI): domain Bacteria; kingdom Pseudomonadati; phylum Pseudomonadota; class Alphaproteobacteria; order Hyphomicrobiales; family Nitrobacteraceae; genus Bradyrhizobium; species Bradyrhizobium sp. CCBAU 11434. The sequence continues at coordinate 179,873 of NZ_LBJX01000100.1, read as the reverse complement.
CCATGGCCATTGCGCTGACGATCTCGCAGAACGCACCGCTCGCGATCAAGGCCGCCAAGATCACCATCGCAGAAGTGCTGAAAGACGAAAGCGCGCGCGACCTGGGCGCCATCAAGGCGATCGGCACCGCTTGCATGGACAGCGCCGATTTCCGTGAGGGCCGGCAGGCCTTCATGGAGAAGCGCAAGCCGCAGTTCCAGGGAAAGTGACGGCCTGAAGCTGAACCTTCATTCACGAAGATTAAATTCCTCGCCTCTCCGCATCGCGATAGCAACCAATTGATCCGCCGCAGGTTCTCCCGCCACCAACGAGGGAGATCGCGATGACACTCAAACTTGCTGTTCTTGGTCTGGCTGCGCTCGGCAGCGCTGCGCTGGCGTCGGGACAAGCGCTAGCGGCGATGCCGAACGGCATTCCGCAGGCCGATCAGGTCGCCGGCGGCCCGGCCGCGCATGTCGATCAGGTACGGATGGTCTGCAATGCCTGGGGCCGCTGCTGGTGGCGTCCGAACTATTACGGCGCCTACGGCTACTATGGCGGACCGCGACGTTTCTACGGTTATGGCCCCGGCTGGGGCCACCGCCATTGGCGTCGCTGGTAAGCAATGAAGGGGCCGCAAGGCCCCTTTCTCATAGGTGCGTTTCGACTACAGCGCCCCCAGCACCGCCTTCGTGATGTCAGCCGTGCCGCTGCTGCCGCCAAACTCCATCGGCTTGAGGCCGCCGGCATAGACTTGGTCCACCGCGCGCTCGATTGTTTCGCCGGCCTCCGCCGCGCTCTCGACGCCGTGCTTGTCCGCGAGCCAATCCAGCATCATCGCCGCCGACAGGATCATGCCGGTGGGATTGGCCTTGCCCTGCCCCATGATGTCAGGCGCGGTGCCGTGGCATGGCTGGAACACGGCGTATTTATCGCCGATGTCGGCCGAAGGGGCCATGCCGAGACCGCCGATCAGGCTCGCGGTGATGTCGGAGACGATGTCGCCGAACATGTTCTCCATTACCATCACGTCGAAATCCCAGGGACGCTTGACCAGCATCGCCGAGCAGGCATCGACATAGAGATGATCCGTCTTCACGTCGGGATGCCGCTCGGCGGTCTCGTCAAAGATCCGGCGGAAAAAGGCGAACGCCTTGAACACATTCGCCTTGTCGACGCAGGCCAGCGACCCCGGCTTGCCGCGCGCCTTGCGGCGCTCGGCGAGGCGGAAAGAGAACTCGAACAGCCGTTCCGAGGTCTTGCGCGTGATGACCAGCGTCTCGCGCGCGTCTTCATGCGTGACCACGCCCTTGCCCATCGAGGCGAACAGCCCTTCGGTGGATTCGCGGATCACGACGAGATCGATGCCGCGCTTGTCGGCGCCGACGATCGGGCTCGGCACGCCCGGAATGAGACGAGCCGGGCGCACGCCGGCATAGAGATCGAAGATGAAGCGCAACTCGATCTGCGGCGCGATCTCGGTGTTATCGGGGTAGCGTACCGACGGCAGGCCGCAGGCGCCGAGCAGAATTGCGTCCGCTTGTTCGCACAGCTTGATCGTGCTGTCAGGCATCGACTTGCCGGTTGCGAGATAATTGTTGGCGCCGGCCGGTGCCTCCGTGAAGCGGAAGCGCAAGTCCGATTTCGTCTCGATCTTGCGCAGCACTTCGAGCGCCGGCGCCATGACTTCAGGGCCAATGCCGTCACCGGCGAGCACGGCAATGTGGAAGGCGTTGTTTGCGGACATGGTGATTTCCCGAGTGGAAGGAGGTGTTACCTCGTCATTGCGAGGAGCTCTTGCGACGAAGCAATCCAGACTGCGTCCGCGGAGGGATTTCTGGATTGCTTCGCTACGCTCGCAATGACAGAGGAGAGAGCGAATGAAGACTACGGCGTCAGCACCGTGCGTCCCACCACCGCGCCCTGCTGCAACTGCAACAGCGCGTCGTTGGCCTTGTTGAGCGGAGCCGTGGTCACCGGGATCGGCGGGATCTTCTTGGCTCGCACGAGGTCAAGCAGCTCCTGCGTTTCGCGCAAGTTTCCGACGTAGCTGCCCTGGATCGTCACCGCCTTGATCGGAATCAGCGGCAGGGCCCAGGTCGCGCCGCCGCCGAACAGGCCGACGATGACGAGCTTGCCGCCCTTGGTGAGGCAGTCGAAGCCAAGCTGCGTCGTCGCGGCATTGCCGACGAGATCGATCACGGCGCGGATCGGACCACCTGCTTTCTTCGCCAGTTGCTCCAGCGCGTCCGGCGCCTTGGGGTCAACGGTGGCGAGCGCGCCGGCCTTTTCCGCCGCTTCGCGTTTCCTCGCGTCGATGTCGACCATGATCGCGCCCTTGCCGCCCATCGCCTTCAAGAGCGACAGCGCCATCAAGCCAAGGCCGCCGGCGCCGAACATCACGATCGGCGTATCAAAATGCTGCTCGACCTTCTTCAGTGCGCTGTAGGTCGTGACGCCCGAGCAGGCATACGGTGCCGCCGACGCGGGATCGAGCCCTCTAAGATTGAGAAGATAGCGCGGATGCGGCACCAGCATGTGATCGGAATAGCCGCCGTCGCAATAGACGCCGAGCGAGCGCGGCGTCAGGCACATGTTCTCATCGCCGGCAAGGCACGTCGCGCATTTGCCGCAACCGATCCAGGGATAGACCAGGCCGACATCGCCGAGCTTGAGATCGCCCTGGTCGGTCGGCTTCACATCGGGGCCGAACGCCAGGATTTCGCCAACGGTCTCGTGGCCCATGGTCAGCGGCAGGTTGATGCCGCGGTCTTTCAGCGACAGCGGCTTGCGGCCGTGGCCGAGGTCATAGCCGCCTTCCCAGATGTGGAGGTCGCTGTGGCAGACGCCGGCGGCCTTGACCTTGATCAGCACCTGCGTGCCCGAGGGCTGCGGCGTCGCCTCGTCGAACTCCTGCAGCGGCGCCTTGAAATCGGCGACCTTGAAACTCTTCATGGCGTCCTCCCGGCATGCTTGTTGTCGCGCCACCATGCCATGGGCGGCCGGGCGAGACAAACCTAAGAGGCGTCTTAGTTCAGGCCAGTGGATGGTGGCAAGCCGCGAGCTGGCCGGGCGCGACCTCGCGTAGCTCCGGTATCTCCGCGCTGCATTGCTGATCCGCGCGCGGACAGCGGGTGCGAAAGCGGCAGCCGGATGGCGGCGCAATCGGCGACGGCGGCTCGCCGATCGCCACGCTCTCGGGGGGACGAACATCTGGATCAGGCACCGGGATCGCTTGCAGCAGCAGCGCGGTGTAGGGATGCGCGGGTCTCGCAAACAATTGTTCCGACGGGGCGACCTCGCAGAGCCGGCCCAGATACATCACCGCGACGCGATCGCTGACGGCTTTCACCACGGCAAGGTCATGCGCAATGAACAGCAAGGTCAGCCCGAACCGCGCCTTCATCTCCTCAAGCAGGTTGAGGATCTGCGCGCGGATGGAGACATCGAGCGCCGAGACCGGTTCGTCGCAGACGACGAATTCCGGATTGAGCACCAGCGCCCGCGCGATGCAGATGCGCTGGCATTGGCCGCCGGAGAATTCGTGCGGCAGGCGTCCCGCCACGAGATCAGGATCGAGCCCGACCGCAGCGAGCACCTCGATAACGCGCCGTTTGCGCTCGGCCGCATCCTTGACACCGGCGATGATCAGCGGCTCGGCGACGATGTCGCCGATGCGCCGGCGCGGATTGAGCGAGGCGATCGGATCCTGGAAGATCAGCTGCACGCGGCGGCGCATCTTGCGCAGCGCCTCTCCTTCCATCGCGGTGAGGTCCTCACCGTCGAACAGCACGCGGCCGGATTTGGCGCGGCGCAACTGCAGCACCGCGCGCCCCAACGTCGACTTGCCGCAGCCGGATTCGCCGACCAGCCCCAGCGTCTCGCGGCGGGCAACGTGAAGGCTGACCCCTGACACCGCGTGCACAACCTTGTTGCCGAGACCATATTCGACGACGAGATTGTCGACGTTCAACAGCGGCGCGTCGCGCACGGCAAGCTGCGTCATGCGCTCATCCCTTCCGCCATCTGGATCGGGTGGAAGCAGGCATAGAGATGCCCTGATATCTCGGCGCTTTTCAATTCGGGCTTGGCCGCATGACAACGCCCCGCAGCATAGCGGCAGCGCGGCGCGAAAGAGCACCCCTTGAGCGGTCGCGTCGGATCGGGCGGGCGGCCGGAAATGGCCGGCAGCGGCGTGTGCGGCGCGGTCTCCAGCTTCGGGATCGCCGCCAGAAGTGCCTCGGTGTAAGGCATGTGCATGCGCTTGAACAAGGCCTGTGTCGGCGCACGCTCCACCACCCTGCCCGCATACATCACCGCGACCTCATCGGCGCGGCCGGCGACGACGCCGAGATCGTGGGTGATGATGATCATCGCCATATGGCGTCGGCGCTGCTCGCGCGCAAGCAGATCGAGGATCTGCGACTGGATGGTGACATCGAGCGCGGTGGTCGGCTCGTCCGCGATCAGCAGTTTCGGCTCGCAGGACAGCGCGATCGCAATGGCGATACGCTGACGCATGCCGCCGGAGCATTGGTGCGGATATTGCGCCAGCCGCTGCTCCGGCGCGGGAATGCCGACAGCCGCAAGCAGTTCGATGCTACGCTTCCGCGCGGCCGGCGCATCAAGCTCAAGGTGCTCCTGGATCGTCTCCATCAACTGGGTGCCGATGGTGAGCACCGGATTGAGCGAGGTCATGGGATCCTGGAACACGACCGCCAGGTCGCGGGCGCGCAGGCGCCGCAGGCTTTCGGGCGCAAGACGAACCAGATCCCGGCCATCGAACATCACGCGTCCGGAGAGCTTGGCCTTCTTCGGCAGCAGTTGAAGGATTGCGCGCGAGAGCATGGTCTTGCCGCAGCCGGATTCGCCGACGATCCCGAGCGTGCGGCCCGGCTCCAGCGACAGATCGACATGATCGACGGCACGTAAGTTTCCGCGCGGCGTCGGCAGCTCGACGGCGACGTCCTCGATGGTCAGAAGCGGCGGGCTCACAGCGCCCCCTGACGCGGGTCGGTGAGCGCCCGCATGGTGTCGCCGACGAGGTTGAAGGCCAGCACCGTCAAGAACAGTCCGACCGCCGGCAGGAAGGCGAGCCGCGGCGCAACATCGAGACTGTCGCGCCCCTCGCCGATCATGCTGCCCCAGCTCGCCATCGGCGGCGGCACGCCGAGGCCGAGGAATGACAGCGCGCCCTCGGCCACGATGGTGACGGCGACGCCGAGCAGGAAGAAGGCAAGCAGCGGCAGGACCACGTTTGGCAAGAGCTCACGCAGCAGGATGCGCGCGTGGCTGGCGCCGAGCGCCTCGGCCGCGATCACGAACTCGCGCCGCGCCAGCGACAGAGTCGCCGCGCGCGCCACACGCATGAAGGCGGGAATACCGAGCACACCGAGAACGACGGTGAGATTGGGAATGGACTGGCCGAGATACGCTGTTACCGCGAGCGCGAAGATCAGCGGTGGAAAGGCCAACAGCACATCCATGCTGCCGACCACCAGCGTCTCGAACCGGCCGCGGAAATAGCCGGCGAAGAGGCCCAGCGCGCCGCCGATGCCAAGACCGATCATTGGGGCGATCAGTCCAACTGTCAGCGACACGCGCGCGCCAAAGATCAGCCGGGCAAGCTCGTCTCGGCCAAGGCCGTCTGTGCCGAGCCAATGCTCACTGGAGAACGCGGCGCGGCGCTCCAGCATGTCCATGTCGACGGGGTTTTGCAGCGGCAGCACCGGCGCGAGAATCGCAAGCGCGATGATGACGGCAAGCCAGAGGCTCGCGATCCAGAACAGCAAGCCAGGCTTGCGCCTGCGCGTCGTTGGCGCCGCAACCTCATCTCGCATCGAAAGCTCAAGCGTGGCCATGGCGGATCCTTGGATCGAGCACGGCGTAAAGCATGTCGACGATGAAATTGACGATGACGAAGCCGCAGGCCACAAGCAGCACCACGCCCTGGAGGATGACGAGGTCGCGGGTGTAGATTGCGCCGACCAGCAGCCGGCCGATGCCCGGCAGCGCGAAGATCGATTCCACGATCAGGGTGCCGCCAAGCAGGCGACCGATATTGATGCCTGTGACCGTTACCAGCGTCAGCGACGACGGTTTCAGCGCGTGCACGAACAGGATGCGCGAAGGTTTCAGGCCCTTGGCCTTGGCCAGCGCGATGTAGTCTTCCTGCAAGGTTGCGATCATGTCGGAGCGCAGCACGCGCATGATGCCCGGCCATTCCGCCAGCGCCAGTGTCAGCGCCGGCAGCACGAAGAAGCGCAAATTGGCGAGCGGTTCTTCAGTGAACGGCACATAGCCGGTCGCCGGCAGCCAGTGCAGCTCCACTGCGAACAGATAGATCAGAAGGATCGCGACCAGAAAGGACGGCATCGACAGCATCGCGAAGGCGCTGCCGGTCATGAACCGGTCGAACGCGCTGCCGGCGCGCGCGGCGCAGGCAATGGCGACGGGTACGCCGATCAGGAGCCCGATGAATTCGGCCATCAACATCAGCTCGAGCGAAACCGGGATTCGCTCGGAGACCGCCTGCAGCACGGTCTGCCCGGTGCGGAACGAGCGGCCAAGATCGCCCTGAAGAACGTGGCCGAGCCAGCTCAGGTAACGCCACCACAGCGGCTGGTCGAGCCCCATGTCGTGGCGCAGCGCCGCGACCTTCTCAGGCGTCGCCTGATCGCCGAGGATGACATAGGCGAGATCGCCCGGCAGCAACGAAGCGATCAGGAAGGTCAGCAGCGAGACAGCGAGCAGGACCGGCACGACATACAGGAAGCGGCGCGCAATGAAGGCGACCATGCGCGAGCTATTCTTTCCAGACGCGGGACACGTCGATCATCCCGCTGTACATCTTGGGCAGTCCTTTGATGTTGGCGCTGGATACCGCGTAATACGTGTTCTGGAAGGTCCAGAACCAGATGGCTTCCTTGTTGATCATGCGTGTGGCTGCACAGTAATCCTCAATACGCTTGTCGACCTCGGCGGTCACACGCGCGTGCTCGAGGAGCTTGTCCAGCTCCGGATTCGAATAGTTTGCCAGCGCGACCGGGCTGCCGGTGTGGAAATTGGCGAACATCTGCGGATCGGGATCGGCGAGGTCGACGATGCGCCATGGGATAACCTGGAATTGCCGCATGAAGGCGCGTGGTGGAATCGTCGCCTGATCGACCTGGTCAAGCTCCATGCTGGCGCCGATATTCTTCCAGAATTGCTGCAACACCTGTCCAACGATGCGACCGCGCGGCGTGGCCGTGACCACCGTCTTGAACTCGACCGGCTTGCCATACTCCTGGATCAGGGCCTTGGCCTTCGCAACGTCGAACGGCAATGCGCCGTCATCCTTGCACTTGACCCATGAGCCGTCGCCGTAAGGGTTTGTCGCCGGCTTGGCGAGCCCGTTGGTGATCGCCTGCGACATCTTCTTGCGGTCGATCGCCATCACCAGCGCCTGCCGCACCCTGATATCGTCGAACGGCGGCGCCTTTGTATTGATGGCGTAGACCTGAGCGCCCGAGCCCGTATAGCTGTGGACGGTCAGCTTCGGATCCTTCTGAGCCTTCTGAATGTTGTCGGGATCGTATTCGTCATCCCAGATGACGTCGGCTTCGCCCGACTGCAGGCTTGCAAAGCGCGATTGCGCGTCGGGCAGCGGCTTCAGGATGATGCGATCGAGATAGACCTTGTCCTTGTCCCAATAATCGGGATTCCTCTCCAGCACCATGCGATCGCCGGCAGTCCATGACTTCAGAATGTAGGGCCCGGTGCCAACCGGGTTCCGGTTGTAGTCGTCACCTTTGGTCTTCCAGGCGGTCGGCGAATGCACTGCGGCGTTCTGGTGGGGATAGGACACCAGCGTCGGATAATTCACCGAAGGATCGTTCAGATTGTAGACGACCGTCAGTTCGTCGGGCGCCTGAACGTTGTTGACTGCAGCGATGTAGAATGCGCATCGGCACTTGTTGGCAGGATCCTTCTGCCGGTCGAAATTGGCCTTGTAAGCCTCGGCGTTGAACGGCGTACCATCGTGGAATTTGACGCCGGGGCGCAGTTTGAACGTCCAGGTCTTGAAGTCGTCCGAATGCGTCCAGGACAGCGCAAGCTTGGGCTGCGCCTCTCCCTTGTCGTCGAGATAGGTCAGCGTGTCGAAGATGGCGGCTGCCGGGGTGAGCGCGGCCGCGTCATAGACGCCGACCTTCAGCGGATCAAAGCCAGGAACGTCGAGCTCCAGCCCCACGGTGATGCTGCCGCCCGCCTTCTGCGCCTGCGCGGGCCCGGCCAACGGAAGGAACGCAAATGCCGCAGCAAGGAAAATCGGCGCGCGTTTGCACGCCGCGGCAGCGATGTTCGTCATGGTTCCTCCCGGGATCCTCGTCCGATGTTTCGGATCGTTGAATGACAAGGGCGAGATTGGCGACAAATGCTCGCGACGGCAAGAGGAACACACGGGTTCGATGCCGCTTATATGCGGCCTGATGCGCTCAGCTGATCGCTTCTGTTTTGCCTGACGGAATTGCCCCATCATTGGCGAGACCGATCTCCTCGCGCAGTTCGCGCGTGTGCTCTCCGAGCGCCGAGATTGTCTTGCACGGCCTCGTATCCGCCCCCGTCATCCGGAATGGCAGATTGAGGACCTTGAACGAGCCGCCGCCGTCCTCCACCGATGAAAGCGCCTGCCGATGCGCGAGCTGCGGATCGTCAAGCGCTTCCTTGATCGTGCGGTAGGCCGCAGCCGGCACGCCGGCGGCACTGAGGACGACAAGACATGCGGCGGTCGTGAGCTGCTTCGACCACGCTTCGACGCCGTCCATCATGTCGGCCCAATGCTCGCGCCGCGGGGCGTAGGACGCAAAGCGCAGATCGGATATCCATTCGGGGTGGCCGATCACACCCATCAAGGCCTGAAAGGTCTTTTCGCTCGCCACCGTGATCATGACGTAGCCATTGGCGGTCTCGGTCGGGCCGAACATCGGACGCGGCGGCGGCTTCACCGCGAATTGCGAGCTTTGCAATTCGACCACCGTCAGCGTGAGCATCGACTCCAGCATGGAGACGTCGATATGCTGGCCGAGCCCGCTCACGCTGCGCTGATAGAGCGCAGACGCGACCGCACCAAAACCATAGGTCCCGGTGACGACGTCGGCATGGTAGATGCCGCAATAGTCCGGCCTGTTGCGGCCGGGCTGGTAGGCGAGATGCGCCATGTCGTAGCCGGAGGCCGCATGGATCACCGGCGCGTAGGCCGGCAGCTCGGCCGAGGGACCGGTCTGGCCGTAGCCCGAGATCGAGCAGTAGATCAGCCTGGGATTGACGGGGCGGAGGCTGTCGTAGTCGAGCCGCAGCCGGCGCATCACGCCCGGGCGAAAATTCTCGACCAGGATGTCTGCGGTCGCGACCAGACGCCGCACCGCCTCCCGTCCGTCCTCGGACTTGAGATCGAGCACCACGCTCTTCTTGCCGACATTGAGCTGGCCGAACACGGTGCTGTAGCCTTTGCGCAGCGGCGGACGCGTCCGCATCGTCTCGCCCTCGTCGGTCTCGATCTTGATGACCTCGGCGCCCATGTCGGCCAGCATCCGCGCGCAATGGGGACCGGCGATCGTGGTCGAAAAATCCAGGACCCTGAGGCCTGCAAAGGCCTTTGTCGTCGTCGCTTCGTGCTTATCTGGTAGCTGCATTCCTGCTTAGTCCTTGGCCCGTCCCTTAGGAACTATCGTTCTTCTCTCTTGTTGATGCGCCGACCCTAGATGGCGGCAGCTGAGTAGGAAAGTCTTACCGAACGAACGCGTCTCATGGGCAGGCTGAGATTTCCAGGGGCAACTGGACCCGATCTTGCATAGCAGCAATCGGGATCGGATGAGGGCATCGGTTCTTGAGGGTCTTATTCGTTACGACAGAGATGGACGACTTTGTCCGCGTCGGCGGACTTGGTGCCGTTTCCGCTGCCCTTCCAAGAGCGCTCCGCCCCTTCGCCGATATCCGGATCATGCTGCCCGGCTATCGCGACATTATCGAGCAACTCACGCATATTCAGATCGTTGGACGCTGCCCGGCACTTGCGGAGATGCCGGCCTGTTCGCTTGGACGGGCCGCGACCAAGGACGGAATGCCGGTCTATGTGCTGTTGTGCTCGCAACTCTACGATCGCCCCGGCAACCCCTATGGCGACGAGTCCGGGCACGACTGGCCCGATAACGACATCCGTTTCGCGCGCTTTGCTTCAGCTGCCGCTGAGCTTGCCATGGGCAAGCTGGACAAGAATTGGGCAGCAGACCTGATCCATGCCAATGACTGGCAGGCCGCACTCGTACCGGCCTACCTCGCCTGGCGCGGCGCCAAGCTGCCGTCGATCCTGACCATTCACAACCTCGCCTATCAGGGTCTCTTCCCAAAGGAGTCGCTGCGGCGGATCGGCGTCCCCGAAAGCTCCTTCCACATCGACGGCGTCGAGTTCTACGACCAGCTCTCCTTCCTCAAGGCAGGCCTCGTCTACGCCTCGCACCTCACCACCGTCAGCGGCACCTATGCGCGCGAGATCACCACGGAGGAATTCGGCTGCGGCCTCGAAGGCCTGCTGCGCGTCCGCTCGGATGCGTCCGAGCTCACCGGCATCCTCAACGGCATCGACGAGAGCTGGGACCCGCGCTCCTGCGCCCAGCTCGCCCAACAATTCGGTGCCGGCGACTGGGTCGGCAAGAAGGCCAATGCGGATTATGTGCGCAAGCAGTTTGGCCTCGCGGTCTCGCGCGGACCGATGTTCGGCATCGTCGCGCGCCTCGTGCACCAGAAGGGTATCGACCTCGTGCTGTCAGCCGCCGACGAGATCATCGACGCCGGCGGACAGATCGTGGTCACCGGCTCCGGTGAGCCGGCGCTCGAGCAGGCGCTGATCAACGCGCATCGCCGCCGCCCCGACGCCATCGGCGTTGCCATCGGCTTCAACGACGCCCAGGCCCGCCGCATCTTCGCCGGCAGCGATTTCACCCTGATGCCGTCGCGGTTCGAGCCGTGCGGCCTCAGCCAGATGTACGCCCAGCGCTTCGGCTCGTTGCCGATCGGCCACCAGACCGGTGGCCTTGCCGAGACCATCACCGACGGCGAGACCGGTTTCCTGTTCTCGCGGCCCTCGCATGAGTCCTTCCTCGGCGGCGTCCGCCGCGCCTTCGAGGCGTTCATGGCCCAGGACCAGCTCGACACCATGCGCCGCAGCGCCATGGGCCGGTCGTTCTCGTGGAGCATCTCGGCGGGAAGCTACAGCAAGCTGTATCGGAAGCTGGCGACGGCGTGAGGCGTACGCCACTCAACGCCCCGTCACCCCTTCCCGCGCACATCCATCTGCGGCCGGCCGATCCAGGCGCGATTGAGACAGCGCGTCATCCAATCCGGCTGGATCTCTCCCCGCAAGCGCGCCTGTGCTTCCTGATAAGGGCCGACGTAGCGAAGCCGGTCAGGTAGCTTCGGATAGATGCCCTTGATCCAACCCAGGGCGTTGTCGGCCGCACTCTTGTCGCGCGTGTCGAACTCAAACCCAAAGCCCGTGCGCAGGCGCTCCGGCAACAGGCTCGCCGTGAGTGCGCGATACCATCGCGGCGGCCGCAGCCACGGACGCGCGCCGCCAAAGATCTGCCCGGCGATCTCGCGTGCGGCTGGACTGACGGTCAGCGTGTCCGACTGCGCCATCGCTGCCGTGTAGCCTGCGAAGCCGGACCAATCCGCCGGCAGATCGTCGCCCGTCAACCCGAACAACGCACCGAAAGTCCGGCTCTCGGTCCAGTAGCGCTCGCGCTCCTCCGTCGAGAGCGGCGGCAGAACCAGATCGTGCGCCATCAGCGCAGTCTCGACCAGCGTCGCATGAACCCAGCGCAGAGAGGGGATGTCGTTGGCGCAGTATCGTGAGCCTGCCGCGAACGGACCGACGGTCTCCGGCATCTCGCCAACGATCATGCTATGGCGCCGGTGCAGCTGACGCGACGATTGCATGGCCCGGTCGAGCGAGCCGAACACCATGGCAAAGACGATATCGAAGGTGCGATGGAAGCGCCCGATCGGATCGGCAAAGGTCTTGGAGTGCTCGGCGATGGCGGCGGCGACCCAGGGATGGGCGAGCTGAAGCAGAAGCGCGCGGCCGGCGCCGAGAAAGATCACGGCCTCGCGGTCGATCCGCCAGGTGACCGTGTCAGGACCGAACACGCCGGGCACCGGGCCCGCCGCACGCGCGCGGACCTGATCGAGAGCCAGTTCGAGATCGTTCGCGGACACCACTTGCAGAGCCTTTCTGGCGATGGATCGGAGCCGACGATCCACAAGGCCTGTGGCAATTCGATGAAGCGAACCGCTACTCCGCCGCCAGCGGCATCTCGTCGATATGCTCGTGCAGCACGACGCCCGATAACGGATCAAACTCGCCGATCCACGGCGCACGCGCCAGCACCGACCTTGTATGCGCATAGCCGGCGTCCCAGCGCTGCTTGATGCCGGATAGGCTGAAGTCGATGTCCTTGGTATGGGTCTCGCGCTCGAGCTGCGGCGCCAGCAGCCGCACGACATGCATGCGCGTCGAGCAGCCATAGCCGATCAACTCCCTCACCGCGGGATCATCGCGCTCGCCCTCGGGCAATCGCTCCGCAAGCTGGTTGATGACGTGGCGCAGGCGATGGGCCTGTTGCTGGCGCTCGATCTGGCTCGTGATCCGGCTGGAATATTGCACGTCCTTGTGCCGGGTCAGGACCTCTCTCATCGTCGTCGGCTCGGCGCCGACGGGATTCCACAGATGCACGGAGAAGATCAGCGAATTCCGGCGCGGATTGTCGTCGAACACGGCTTCCGTCGGCGAGTTCGAAAGAATGCCGCCGTCCCAATAAAGTTCGCCGTCGATGCGTACCGCCGGGAAGGCCGGCGGCAGCGCGCCAGAGGCCATCACGTGCTTCACGGTCAGCTCGCAGTCGCGCGTGTCGAAATAGCGCATCTGGCTGGTGCCGACATGCGCAGCACCAACCGTGAGGCGCGGCGCGCCGCGATTGGCGCGGCCGAAATCGACCAGCTCGGCCAGCGTGCTCTCCAGCGGCGCGGTCGAATAATAGCCGGCGCGATCGGCCCCCAGCGGGAAGGACTCGCCGGCATGCGCCAGCGGATTGGGCTGGAAGAATCCGGCAATGCCGTGGGCAAGTGTCGACCAATATGCAAGCGTGTCATCGAAGCCGGGAATGCCTGTTGGTAGAGGCCAGACCGGCTTCTGCTCCATCCGCTTCCAGAATTCCGTCAGGCGCGCGAGCCGGTCTTGCGGCGCATTGCCGGCGATCAGGCTGGCATTCATGGCGCCGATCGAGGTGCCGATCACCCAGTCCGGCTCGATGCCCGCCTCGTGCAGGGCCTGGTAGACGCCCGCCTGATAGGCCCCGAGCGCGCCGCCGCCTTGCAGCACCAGCACGACCTGTCCCGGCAGGTCGCTCGGCCTGCACACAATGGCATTTCCTTGCATGCCCGACGCACTCCTGCTCCAGAGAGCCTTACGCAAAATCCTCCACATTGTTACGCCCGACGACCATCGGCCGTCCAGCAACCATCGTTCGGAGGGGAGTGCAGAAAGCTTACGGAACCAAGGATGCGTTAACGCTTTGCTGGCGCCTCTTGTGGCGGCGGGTCGTCGTCCGCAATCGCCCGCCAGGCGGCGCCGTCAAGATCGTCGTACTGCCCGCTGCGGAGCGACCAGAGGAAGGCGGCAAGGCCCGCCCCTCCAAGCATCAGCGCCAGCGGCACCAGGATCACCAGGATCTCCATCACACGATCTCCCGTGAGGCGCTGCGGGCCCGCAGCGAGTTCAGCATGACCAGGATCGAGGATCCGCTCATGGCGGCTGCGGCAATCAAGGGCGTCACCACGCCGCTGATCGCGACCGGCACGGCCAGCACATTATAGGCGATTGCAAGCCAGAGGTTTTGCCGCATCAGGTGCAGGGCCTTGCGCGCGGAATCGATGGCCGCGACGACCGGGGCCAGCGGCCGGCCGAGGAAGACGAGATCGGCGGTGGCCTGGCTCAGATGTGCCGCCGAGATCGGTGACATCGAAACATGGGCTGCCGCCAGCGAGGGTGCATCGTTCATGCCGTCGCCGACCATCAGGACCTTGGTGCCGCGTCGCTTCAGCTCCTCGATCCGTGCGATCTTGTCCGCGGGCGTGACGCCGGCGCGCCATTCGGCGATGCCGAGCGCGTGGGCTGCCGCAATCACCGCGGGCTCCCGGTCGCCGGAGAGGATCTCGACGCCGATGTTGCGATCCTTCAGCGCAGCGATCACGGCCTGCGCATCCGGCCGTAGGCCCTGCCGCACCGAGAGGATGAATTTTTCGTCGCCCTTGCTGAAGGCCACGACGGAGGCTTCGGGATCCAGCGTGGCGTGAGCGACCAGAGCCTCGGCGCCGCAGAATGACGGCCGGCCAAGCCGCACCTCGACACCCTCCACCACGGCTCGGACGCCCTGCCCGGCCTCCTCGACCGCGCCCACGATCGGAGACTTTGCACCCGCAGCCTGCGCGACCGCGGCAGCGACCGGATGATGGCTCGACAGCGCAAGCCGGCCGGCAAGTTCGAAAATATCGGCGGGAATATCGGCTGCGTTTGTGACCTCGAGATCGGGCAGCGTCAGCGTGCCGGTCTTGTCGAAGATGACGTGATCCGCCTCGGCAAGACGCTCGACGGCATCGCCGGAATTGAGCAGCACACCGGCCTTGAACATCGCGCCCGAGGCCACCGTCTGCACGGTCGGAATCGCAAGCCCGAGTGCACAGGGACAGGTGATGATCAGCACCGCAACGCCAGTGATGATCGCATCGTGCCAGCTCGCACCTGCGATGACCCAGCCTAGAACCGTGATGAGCGCCGTCGCATGCACCACCGGCGCATAGAGGCGCGAGGCGCGATCGGCGAGCCGCATGTAGCGCGAGCGCGCGGCAAGGGCGTTGTCGAGCAGCCGCGTGATCTCGGCGAGCAGCGTAGCCTCCGACGCGGCCGAAACCCGCACCCGAAGCGTGCCTGAGATGTTCATGGAGCCGGCATAGACCGGGGTGCCATGGTCGGCCGTGACATAGAGCGTCTCGCCGGTGATCAGGCTCTGGTCGATTTCGGAGCGTCCCTCGATCACGGTGCCATCGACGGCGCAGCGCTCGCCCGGCCGCAGCAGCACGATGTCGCCGGGGTTGATCGCTGCAACCGGCACCTGGGTGATCTCATCGGGCCCGACGAACTTCGCCGCTGTCTCCGCCTTCAGCGCCGCCAGGTTGCCGGCGACCGCGCGCGTCCGCCGCCGCATGTTCTGGTCGAGGAAGCGGCCGACCAGCAGGAAGGTCAGGAGCATGATCGCCGCGTCGAAATAGGCGTGCTCGGCGTGGTTGATCGTCTCGACCACGGACATGCCGAGCGCAAGGCACACGCCGATCGAGATCGGCACGTCCATGTTGGTGGTCTTGTTCGACAGCGCCCGCCAAGCGGAGCGGAAGAAAGGCTGTCCGGCATAGGCCGTGGCCGGCAGCGCGATCAGCGCCGACAGCCAGTGGAAGAAGTCGCGCTGCTCGGGCAGCATGTCCGAAACGTTGCCCGACCACACGGGGATCGACAACATCATCACGTTCATGGTGGCAAAAGCGGCAACGCCGAGACAGCGCAGCAGGAAACGCGATTCCGCGACTTCAGTCGCTTCCGCGCTCTCGGTCTCGTAGGGATAGGCCTTGTAGCCGAGTTCCTCGAGCCGGTCGATGAAGCGGGCGGGATCGAGCGTACCCTCTTTCCATTCCAGCGCGACGCGCCGGTCGGTAAGGTTCACCCGCGCCAGCGTGACATCGGGAATCGCGGACAGGCCACGCTCGATCTTGGCCATGCAGCCGGCGCAGTGAACGCCTTCGACCGCGAGGTCGATGTGCTGAACGCCTGCGCCCGCGGCGCGGACGTAGTGGGAGAAATCGCGTGTCACCTGCATGGCGCGACCTTCAGTTCAGGATCACGCGGTTGCGCGACAGGAATACGCGCTCACCCGCGGCATCGCCCTCGATGACGAGATCCCATTGGCCCGGCGCGACGGAAGCGGCATTGCCGCGATAGATGCCGATGCCGGCCTCCGCGAGTTCGACCGCGAGATCGGCGCGCTTGTCGGTCGGCCGTTCCAGGCGCCCGCCGAATTTCAATCCCGTGACCGGCTGGCCCGCTGCGTCACGCGCCTCGACCTGAAGCACGGCATTGCCGTCGGCGCGACGCTCGATGTGGGCGTTGACCTGCCATTTGCGCGCGGCCTGGTCCTGTGCCGCCGCGATCTCGCGATCATAGGCGAGGCCGGCGGCATAGGGGCTGTCGACATCAGTGCCGGGCAGCGTCGCAATCGCGAGCTTCATCATGGTGACGTTGACACCGATCACGACGCCAAAGAAGGCGACGAGCATCAGGAAGACCTTTGTTCCGGTCAGCGGCTTGGTTGCCATTTCAGTCTCCTGGTCCTACGGCGCGACGAAATTGTCTGTGGTGGATGCAGCCTCGCCGAGTCCGATATCCGTGACGCGGAAGCGAACCGGGATCGACTTCTCCTGATTGCCCTCGGCCGGCGCGGTGACGAGCAGGCGCAGCTCGCTGGTAGAGTCGCGGGGGATCACGATCATCGGGCGGTCCGGCGTCACGGAATCAACACCGACGACATGGATCGTCGAATTGACCGGGCCATCGATATCGATCGCAATCACGCGATCATGTCCGCTCTTGTTCAAAAGCCGCGCAGTGTAGGCATTGCGAATCGACCCGTCGCTGAGCCTGACCGCAACCGGGTTGCGGTCGTGCAGCACGTTGATGTCGAGAAGGGTGCGGGTCGCCAGCACATAGATCATGAAGCCGCCGACCGCCGCGATGATCGCGCTGTAGACCATGGTGCGCGGACGGACGATCCGATAGATCGGCGCTTTGCCTTCCTGGCGGCGGTGGATGTTGATGTCGTTGTCGTAGGCAATCAGGCGGGTTGGCCGGCCGATCTTGGTCATGACGTTGTCGCAGGCGTCGATGCAGAGCCCGCACTGGATGCATTCGAGCTGCGGCCCGTTGCGGATGTCGATGCCGGTCGGGCAAACCGCGACGCATTGGTAGCAGTCGACGCAATCCCCGACTTGCTCACCGAGCGCGCGCAGCTCGGCGGCCTTCTTCACGGATGTACGCTTCTCGCCGCGGTCGTAGCGATAGGTGACGTTGAGCGCCCATTCGTCGGTGAGTGCGGCCTGGATGCGCGGCCACGGGCACATATAGGTGCAGACCTGCTCGCGCATGTAACCGGCGAGCACGTAGGTCGTTGCGGTCAGGATGCCGATCCAGATATAGGCGATCATCGGTCCCTGGAAGGTGACGAGCTCCTTTACCAGCGTCGGCGCGTCGTTGAAATAGAGCACCCAGGCGCCGCCGGTCCACCAGGCGATCAGCAGCCAGATCGAATGCTTGAGCACGATCTCGGAGATGCGCTCGAGCTTCATCGGATCTTTCGACGCATCCTTCTTCATCCGCTCGCGCCGGTCGCCCTCGATCAGGCGCTCGACGGCGTAGAACAGATCAGTCCAGACCGTCTGCGGGCAGAGATAGCCGCACCAGATGCGGCCGCCGACCGAGTTCATCAGGAACAGCGCCACGGCGGCAACGATCAGGAGGCCGGTGAAGTAATAGACCTCCTGCGGCCACAGCTCGATGAAGAAGAAGTAGAAGCGGCTGTTGGGAAGATCGATCAGCACCGCCTGGCTGGGGGCACCAAGGCCGCGGTTCCAGCGCACGAAAGGCAGGAAGTAGTAGACGCCGAGGCAAAACGCCATCAGGCCCCATTTGATCCGGCGGAAGGTGCCGGAGACGCTCTGGGGATAGACCTTCTTGCGGGCTGCGTAGAGCGGCCCGTAGTCATCATCCGATGTGAGGTCTTTCGGGTTCACGGTCTTGTTCATCGCTCAAGTCGCCTCGGGAGGTGCGATTAAACCTAGACCCGACGTCGCTGGGTCCGTTGATCCAGCGCAAACGGGGGCGATTTTATTCGCCCCCGCCTGCCGCCGATCGTCAGTTTTCAGGCTATTTTCCACCACCCAGCGAGTGGACGTAAACCGCCATCGCCTTGATGGTGGCGGGATCGAGCCGCCCTTCCCAGGCCGGCATGACGCCGGCACGGCCATTCGTGATTGTCTCGATCAGAATTGCCTCGTCCGAGCCGTAGAGCCAGATCTTGTCGGTCAGGTTCGGCGCGCCGAGTTCCTGGTTGCCCTTGCCGCCGTCGCCGTGGCAGGCGACGCAATTGTCGGCAAAAATCTTCTCGCCTTTGGCAGCGTCGTAGCCCTTTCGGGTCGGAAGACCCGACAGCGAGCGGACATAATTGGCCACCGTGACGATCTCGTCCGGCTTCAGCACGCCGTCCTTGCCGAAGGCGAGCATCTGGCCCTCGTGGGTCTTGGCATGACCCGAGCGTGCGCCGAACTGGATGGTCTGCATGATCTGGTCGAGCGTGCCGCCCCACAGCCAGTCGTCGTCGTTCAGGTTCGGAAAGCCCTTGGCGCCGGCCGCGCCAGAGCCGTGGCACGGCGCGCAATTGTCGCCGAACACGGTCTTGCCCTTGGCACGGGCGAGCGCCAGCAAAGCCGGATCCTTCTCGATGTCGGCCAGCGAGGCCGCGCCCAGCGCCACCATCTTGTCGCCCCTGATCTTCTCAAGGTTGGCGAGCTCGACCGCGACGTCGGCGCGCGACGAGTAGCCGATCACACCGCGCGTGTTGCTGGAGATCAGCGGCCAAGCCGGATAGACGATCCAGTATCCGATCGCCCAGATGATGGTGAGATAGAATGTAATCACCCACCAGCGCGGCAGCGGCGTGTTGAGCTCCTTGATGCCATCCCACTCATGCCCGGTCGTGGACCTGCCGGTGACGGAATCGAATTCACTTTGATGATCGGTCATGATCTCTTACTCCTCCCGCAACGGCAGACTGGCTGCTTCGTCGAAGCCGGCCTTGTTGCGGGGCCAGAATGCGTAGGCGATGATCGCGAGAAAGATCGCGACGAAGACCGGCGTCCAGATCGTGGTCACGAGACTGGATGCGAGATTGTCGAGTGTCAGGATGGCTTTCATCGGTGATGCCTTCTCAGCGAAGATTGGCTTTCTCGTTGTAGAGCTTGAAGTCGACCAGAGTGCCGAGCATCTGCAAGTAGGCGATCAGCGCGTCCATCTCGGTCGGCGTTCCGGTCTTGCCGTCGAAATTACGCACGACGGCCTTGGCGTAGCGCTTGGTGAAGGCATCCGCGCCGGCATTGTCGGGATCGGCTTGGGCCTTCATGTCGGCGGCCGCGTTGGCGATCTGGTCGTCGGTATAGGGAACGCCGACGGTCCGCAGCGTACGCATGTGATCGGCGATGGTCTCCGGATCGACTTCCGTTGAGCTGAGGAACGGATAACCCGGCATTACCGACTGCGGCACGATCGCACGCGGATTGGTCAGATGGGTGACGTGCCAGTCGTCGGAATATTTGGCGCCGACGCGGGCAAGGTCAGGACCGGTGCGCTTCGAGCCCCACTGGAACGGGTGGTCGAACATGCTTTCGGCGGCGAGCGAGAAGTGGCCGTAGCGCTCGACCTCGTCGCGCAGCGGCCGGATCATCTGCGAGTGGCAGAGATAGCAGCCTTCGCGGACGTAGATGTTGCGCCCCGCCAGTTCGAGCGGCGTGTAGGGCCTGACGCCGTCGACCACCTCGATCGTGCTCTTGAGGTAGAACAGCGGGGTGATCTCGACGAGACCACCGATCGCGATCACCAGCAGAATGCCGACGACCAGGATGATCGAGTTCTTTTCGAAGACTTGGTGGCGTGTCCAGAACGACATGGTGTTGCTCCTCATTCCGCCGGCTGAAGAGCGACGGGCATCTGGACTTCCTGCTCGCCGACGCGAACCGTCATCCACAGATTGTAGGCCATGATCAGCGCGCCGATCAGGAACAGCGCACCGCCGGCGGCACGGATGATGTAGAAGGGATGCATCGCCTCGACGGTCTCGATGAAGGAATATTCGAGGAAGCCGAGCGAGGTATAGGCGCGCCACATCAGGCCCTGGAGGATGCCGGACACCCACATCGCCGAGATGTAGAGCACGATTCCGAGCGTTGCGATCCAGAAGTGCCAGTTGACGAGCTTCAGGCTGTAGAGGCCCTTGCGATTCCACGCCCACGGCACCAGGCAGTACAGTGCGCCGAAGGAGACGAAGCCGACCCAGCCGAGCGCGCCGGAATGCACGTGGCCGATGGTCCAGTCGGTGTAGTGGCTGAGCGAGTTGACCACCTTGATCGACATCATCGGTCCCTCGAAGGTCGACATGCCGTAGAAGGCGACGGAGACGACGAGCATGCGCAGCACGGGGTCAGTCCGCAGCTTGTCCCACGCACCCGACAGCGTCATCAGGCCGTTGATCATGCCGCCCCAGGAGGGCATCCACAGCATGATCGAGAAGGTCATGCCGAGCGTCTGCGTCCAGTCCGGCAGCGCGGTGTAGTGCAGATGGTGCGGGCCAGCCCAGATGTAGAGGAAGATCAGCGCCCAGAAATGGATGATCGAGAGCCGGTAGGAATAGATCGGCCGCTCCGCGCGCTTCGGAATGAAATAATACATGATGGCGAGAAAGCCGGCGGTGAGGAAGAAGCCGACCGCGTTGTGGCCGTACCACCATTGGAACATCGCATCCTGGATGCCGCCCCAGGCGATGTAGGATTTCGAGCCCAGGAACGACACCGGCAGCGCGGGATTGTTGCCGAGATGCAGAACCGCGATCGTCACGATGAAGGCGAGATAGAACCAGTTCGCGACGAAGATGTGAGGTTCCTTGCGCTTGAGGATCGTGCCGAGGAAGACGAGCAGATAGGTGACCCAGACGATGGTCAGCCAGAGGTCGGCATACCATTCCGGCTCGGCATATTCCTTCGACTGCGTGACACCGAGCAGATAGCCCGTGCCGGCGATCAGGATGAAGTAGTTGTAGCCGAGCACGACGAACCAGGGCGCGATATCGCCGGCAAGCCTGGCACGGCACGACTTCTGGACCACGTAGAACGACGTCGCGATCAGGACGTTGCCGCCGAAGGCGAAGATCACGGCCGAGGTATGCAGCGGCCGTAGCCGGCCGAATTGAATCCAGGGCAAGTCGAAGTTCAGAGCGGGCCAGGCCAATTGCGAGGCGATGATCAGTCCGACCAGAAAGCCCGCGATGCCCCAGAACACTGCCATGAAAGAGGAGAACTTGATGGGGCCCATGTTGTAGTTGGGGCGGCCATTGATCTCCGCAGGCGGCAGCGCCGCGGGGCGATCGTAGTAGCGGTTGAAGATGAAGAACACCGCGGCCAGGCTCGCCGCCGCGCTGAGCCCGGCGTGGAAGGCGAAGGGCGCGTCGAGCGCCTTGGCCGAGGCGATCACGCAGAGGAACGCGGTGACTGCGAACACGACAGCCAAGCCGCTTTCACCGATGGTCATTGATTTGGAGATGGAGGGCTGGGGCATCGCGGATTCTCTCTGAAAGAACACGCCGCCAGAAACCACATTCACCCTCGCGAGGAATTGATTGAAATCAAGATAGATGGATTTCTGTTCATGTCGGGCTGGTGTCGATCGGCGAGCGATATCAACCGCTTCGACATCGCGCCAAGCCCATGGCGCGACGCTGGCTCCGGAAAATCACGGAGCCAGAAATCGCCGGATTTCAGGATTGATCCTCAGTCGCTCGCGGTCGCCTTTAGCGCCGCGATGACGTCCTCGCGCGCGACGATTCCGACCAGCTTCTGGGCGCCGTCGAGCACGATGATGCTGCGGATGCGGTGTTCGACCATGATCTGGAGAACACGCGTCAGCCGCGTGTCGGGGCTGACATAGATGAACTCCGGCGTCATGACGTCGCCGACCTTCCGGCTCATCAGGTCATTATAGCGCGGCAGCATCTGGCTCGGCGTGAAGGCAAAGCACTTCAGGATATCGAACTTGGTGACGATGCCGACGACCTGTCCGTCGTCCTCCACAGGGTAGGAATTGAAATCGTCCTGCTCGAACATCTCGCCGAGCGCGAGCAAATTTTGGTCACGCTGCACCGTTCTGACGTTGCGCGTCATGTAGCCGCCGGCAGTCTGCTCAAGGAATTTGTACACGGCACGTCCTCATCGATTTGTCTGTTCGCCTCGCCTTCAATGCGACAGCAGCACACAGCGCGCGGATTGCGTGACCAGATATTCCGTAACGCCGCCGAGAATCAGCTCGCTGAAGCGGGAATGGCCGTAGGCACCTGCGACGATCAGGCCGGCTCCGACATCGCCGGCGATGCTCTCCAATTGCACGTCGGCCGTTTCCTTCCCCGCCTCCACGACACGCGCCGTCGCCGTGACGCCATGGCGCGCGAGCCAGGCGGCGACGTCGCTGACGCGTGTCGCGACGACCGAACGGTCGTCGTCTGCCTCCGGAATCTCGACGATGGTGATCTCCTTCGCCTTGCGCAGCATGGGCAGCGCGTCAGCCACCGCCCGCCGCGCCTCGGGCGTGTCCTTCCAGGCCACAAGCACGCTGCGCAGATCGAGCCAGTCGATCCTGTCGGGCACCACCAGCAGCGGCCGGCCGGCTTGCATCACCAGATCCTTGGGGCTTGCGAGTGCAAAGGAATCGGAGAAGGCCGGGCTCTGTCCCCCGCTGACGACGATGTCGGCACAGCGCGCCTGCGCTGAGACGAATCGTGCGGGGAAGTCCATGGCGCTGCGCCATTCCACCCGTCCGCCGCGGGCCTTGGTTGCGGCGCGGAATTGCGTCTCCAGATCGGCCAAGCGCCTTTTGATGGAGGCTTCCTCCTGATCGATCAGCCGCTGGGCAGCGGTGCCATCCGTGAAATAAAGTGGCGGAGCGAAGCGCGCCGCCGCGACCCCGACGATAGCCGCCTCGAATCGCTCGGCAAGCTCGCCGGCGACCTGAAGGCGGGCATCGTTGGGCTGGCCGAGCGCCAGGCTGACCATCACCGTCGCGTAAGTCATCGGAAGCCTCCAGTGCAATCTGTTTGATGAAATGTACGCCTGCCTGCATTCCGCGAGATGAGATAGATCAAGAGCCCCCGGGGGCGGCTCGCGCCCTCGACCGACCAGCGACGGAACTTGCCTCCGGGCCGGGCTTGGGCGACATTGCGGTAGCGGTATCGGCGTCAGGGCCCCCGCATCAGGAATCAGGAGCATCAGGTGTCGCCGACCCGTGTAACGCATCCCCAAGATGACGGCCGGGGCGAACATTTCCGCGTCCGGATCGAGGGATTCGGCGTCGGCACCTGGGATCTCGACCTCAAGACGATGGAATGGGAATGGTCCGACACCTCGAGGGCCCTGCTTGGGGTCTCACCGGACCAGCCGGAGAGCTACGAGCTGTTCCTGTCGCGTCTGGAGCCGAGGGATCGTGACCGGGTCGAGAGTGCGATCCGGCGGGTCTCCGAGCACGGCGGCGGCTTCGATGTGTCCTTCAGGGTCTCTGGAGCGATAGGCGGGGAAAAATGGATCAGGGCCCGCGCCGGCCTGATTCGCGATGAGGCTGGCGTCGCCCTTCATCTCAGCGGCATCTTCCTCGATATCGACGAGGAGAAGCACGTCGAGGAGGCGCTCCGCACGCGTGAGACCCACCTCCGCTCCATCCTTCATACCATTCCCGACGCCATGATCGTCATCGACGGTCGCGGCATCATGCAGTTGTTCTCGACGGCGGCCGAGCGCCTGTTCGGCTGGTCCGAGCAGGAGGCGATCGGCCAGAACGTCAGCATCTTGATGCCGGAACCCGATCGCTCCCGCCATGACGGCTATATCGCCCGCTATCGCTCGACCCACGATCCGCACATCATCGGCATCGGCCGCATCGTCACCGGCAAGCGTCGCGACGGCACCACTTTTCCGATGCACCTGTCGATCGGCGAGATGCAGTCGGGGGGCGAGCCCTATTTCACCGGCTTCGTGCGCGACCTCACCGAGCATCAGCTGACCCAGGCGCGGCTGCAGGAGTTGCAGTCCGAGCTCGTCCATGTGTCGCGACTGAGCGCGATGGGCGAGATGGCGTCCGCGCTGGCTCACGAGTTGAACCAGCCGCTTGCCGCGATCAGCAACTACATGAAAGGATCGCGGCGACTGCTCGCCGGCAGCGCCGATCCGAATCTGGCCAAGATCGAAAGCGCGCTGGATCGCGCCGCGGAGCAGGCCGTACGTGCAGGCCAGATCATTCGGCGCCTTCGCGATTTCGTCGCGCGCGGTGAGTCCGAAAAGCGGGTTGAAAGCCTCTCCAAGCTGATCGAGGAGGCCGGCGCGCTCGGGCTCGCCGGTGCGCGCGAACAGAACGTCCAGCTCCGGTTCAGTCTGGATCAGAGCGCCGATCTCGTCCTCGCCGACAGGGTCCAGATCCAGCAGGTCCTGGTCAATCTGTTCCGCAACGCGCTGGAGGCAATGGCGCAATCGCCGCGGCGGGAGCTCGTCGTCACCAACGCCCGCGTCGGCGACGACATGATCGAGATCGAGGTTTCCGACACCGGCTCCGGCTTCCAGGATGACGTCATTCCGAATCTGTTTCAGACCTTCTTCACCACCAAGGAAACCGGCATGGGGGTGGGACTGTCGATCAGCCGCTCGATCATCGAGGCTCATGGCGGGCGCATGTGGGCCGAGAGCAACGCATCGGGCGGGGCGACATTCCGCTTCACTCTGCCTGCAGCCGATGAGAGCTGAACCATGACGACCAATGGACTTGTCTACGTAATCGACGACGACGAGGCGATGCGCGATTCGCTGAATTTTCTGCTCGATTCATCGGGTTACAGCGTAACCTTGTTCGACGACGCGCAACGCTTCCTCGATGCCCTCCCCGGCCTCGCGTTCGGTTGCGTCCTCTCCGACGTGCGCATGCCCGGCATCGACGGGATCGAGCTTCTGAAGCTGATGAAGGCGCAGCACTCTCCGTTTCCGATCTTGATCATGACCGGCCACGGCGACGTGCCGCTCGCGGTCGAGGCGATGAAGCTCGGCGCCGTCGACTTCCTGGAAAAGCCGTTCGAGGACGACCGCCTCGTCACGATGATCGAGTCGGCTATCCGGCAGGGCGAGCCGGCCGCAAGGACCGAAGCCATATCCCAGGACATCGCCGCCCGCGTCGCATCCCTCAGCCCGCGCGAGCGCCAGGTCATGGAAGGACTGGTCGCAGGCCTATCCAACAAGCTGATCGCCCGCGAATACGACATCAGCCCGCGCACCATCGAGGTGTACCGAGCCAATGTCATGACCAAGATGCAGGCAAACAGCCTCTCGGAGCTGGTCCGGCTGGCGATGCGCGCCGGCATGCTGAAGGATTGAGGCAAGTCCGGTCGAGAGGTCAGGTCAGGTTGAGGTAAGTCAAAATTCGCCACCTCCCCCTGTGGTAGTCGATCCGAATGGTCGAGATCGGCTCACATCATCAGCGACTGCCAATGGCACCACCACCCGCACGGCCCACCGTCTACGTGGTCGACGACGATGACGCGGTGCTCGGGTCTCTGCGTTTTCTGCTGGAAACCGACGGTTTTGCCGTGCGGACGTTCAGGAACGCCACGGCGCTGCTCAACACGACAAGTCCGTCCGGCGCGGACTGCTACGTGATCGACTACAAGATGCCCGACATCAATGGCATCGAGCTTGCCGGTCGCTTGCTCCAGTCCGACCGCGACACGCCGGTGATCCTGATCACCGGCTATCCCGACAAGAACATCTCGGCTCGGGCGAAGGCGGCAGGCGTGAAAGACGTGATTTTGAAGCCGCTTCTCGACGAGAATCTGGTCAAGCGCATCCGTCGCGCCATCCAGAACAGACGCGGAAATTAGGCAGGCCTCAGAACGCACTCCTGTACTGCGAAATCTCGTTGCGCGGACCGTAAATCCACATCGGCTCACCGCACTCGCTCGGGCCGTGATCCGTCATGCAGGCCGCACTCCAGGGCGGAGCCGCGATCTGGCGACTCTCGATCGGACTTGAATGCGAACGACCGACGATGGCGTTGGATCGAGGCCGGGCTGTCGTTGCCGTAGCCAGCGAGGGCAGAAGCAACAAGGCGGCCAGAACGGGTACAGCAGATTTGGCTAACATCGGGCGTCTCCATAGGCGTGAACGCTTCCGATGACCCGATTTGAGCTGAAGCCCCGTTATTTCCAGGACACCGAATAGTGAGGACAGCGGTATCCCGCCCCGGCAGGTGACCTACGGGGTTCTACGTAGGTAACCCCCCTTAAGATATCTCGCGAAATTTTCGAAGCACCCGATACCGCGTATCAAATCGCCATCACAACGGAGATGGCGCAAATGCTGACGCAGACCCTCAACACCCCGGCGATCAACACCCAAATCGGTGGACGGATTGCTCCACCCCATCCCGTCTCCGACCAGTTCGGCGCGGTCACCGGCCATGTTGGCCTGGTCGCCACGGAGTTCTCCTACCGCAAGGACGAAGAGATCTACGGCGAGGACGAGCCGGCGGAATATGTCTATCAGGTCGTCTCCGGCGCGGTCCGCACCTACAAGCTCCTGTCCGACGGTCGCCGTCAGATCGGCACCTTCCATCTTCCCGGCGACGTGTTCGGCCTCGAATCCGGCGCCAGCCACCGCCTCGCTGCCGAGGCCATCATCGACACCACCGTCCGCCTCGTGAAGCGCGTCAGCCTCGAAAAGGCTGCCGGTACCGACGTGCAGGTTGCCCGCAAGCTCTGGGCCATGACAGCCGGCGAGCTGCGCCACGCCGAAGACCACATGCTGCTCCTGGGCCGCAAGACCGCGATGGAGCGCGTTGCGACCTTCCTGCTCGAAATGGACCGCCGCCTCGCCGTTGCCGGCATGATGGCACTGCCGATGTGCCGCCGCGACATCGGCGACTATCTCGGCCTCACGCTGGAGACCGTGTCGCGCGCGCTGTCGCAGCTCCATGCCCAAGGCATTCTCGGTTTCTCCGGCGCCCGCCAGATCGTGCTGCGCAACCGCCAGCGCCTGCGCAATCTCGACGCCTGATCGTTTCGTCCTCCCCACCCCCTTGGCCGGCTGATCTCGTTCAGCCGGCCATTTCTTTTGTCGCAATGCCAGCGCGCCGGGTCTCCGGCATCACGAAGAGGATCAGCAAGAGCCCGGTCGCTGCGATGCCCGCGAGCCCGAAGAAGGCGGTGGCGTTGCCGAACTTGTCGCTGACATAGCCGCCGAGCGCCGTGCTCAGCGATGCGCCGATGCCGGTCGCTGTGCCGACGATGCCCTGCGCCAGATTGAAGTGCCCGCTGCCGAAGGCAACGTCGGCCACGACAAGCGGAATCATCACCGCGAACACCGCGGCCGTAAAGCCGTCGAACACCTGCACCGCTACCAGCAGATACGGATCGCGCACGGTTGCAAACAACACGCCGCGGATCGCCAGCGCACCGAACCCGATCAGCAGCAGCGGACGCCGTCCCCACGCCTGCGCCTTGCGTCCGACCGTCGGCGACAACAGCGCCACGATCGCCTGGGGGACAACAATGCAGAAAGCCACCAGCACCGTCGCCCACTGGCTCGACCGCGCCGTCACTGCGCTTGCCATCAGCGGCATCATCGAGGCGTTGGCGAGTTGCAACAGCAGCACGCTCAGCGCAAAGACGATCAGCGGCCGTTGCCGGATCAGATGCCAGATATTGGTATCGCCGGGAACAGGCGCTTCGCGCGGCATCTCGCCGTGACAGCGTGCGATATCCACTTCCTCCTCGCGGATGCGCGACAGCGCGATCAAGGTCGGGATCGCGAGCAGGAAAGTGACTAGGAACACCGAACGGCTCGAGAGAAGATAGCCGGCCGTGCCCATCACTGCGGCGGCGACGCCGTTGCCGAGCGAGGCAAATCGCGCGTTGCGGCCGAGCCTCTCGCCGATCTTGAGCGGGCCGACCAGGCCAAGGCTGATCGCCGCGATCGCCGGCCCCAGCACGCAACTCGCCGCCGCATGCAGCGTTGCCGCCGCCACCACCACGGGGAAGATCGGCATCGCCGCATAGGCGAGCGCACAGCAGCCGATGGTCGCGATCGCGAGCCCCGCGACCAGTCGTTCCGATTTCGCAGCATCGATGATGGCGCCGCCCGGCATCTGGCCGATCAGCGCGACGATGCCGCCGATCGACAGCACGAAGCCGATCTCGACTTGCGTCCATTTCTGCGTCGTCAGATAGACCGCGATGAAGGGGCCGAAGCCGGTCTGCACGTCGGCGAGGAAGAAGATGAACCAATCGAGACCGCGCAGGCTCCGCTGCGACGGCGCCGGAATGGCCGCAAGGACGGGTACGGCGACGTTGTCCTGTTCAACGCGTCCCTCGCGATTTGCATGATCAGGCTTCCTCGACAAGAGCACAGGCGGTCAGCCCTCCCCCCTCCTCACTGGATGGCTTGCAGCGGTTGAAGACTGCCGGACGCACCTAACACGACCATCGGCATGTCTTCCTTGTATTCCGGCGCGGCTGCGACCTGCGCCTTGGTCAGTTCCAGCGTGATGCTGTCCTTCTTGTTGGTGATCTTGCCGAAGCGCAGCGCATTCCAGTCCACCACGATCTTGCGGCTGCCGACGCCGAGGAAGCCGCCGAAATCGATGACGGCGGCGGGCACATGGCCGCTGAGATCGACGATGACGTCGACGATATGGCCCATGTCCTCGTCCGCCGCGCTGCGCACGTCGCGGCCGAGCACGCCATGAGCGTCGCTGGCGCCGATGATGGTCACCGACGGCGGCGGCGCGGCATCCTTCGGGGTGACGGGCACCACTGAGGCCGGCGGCGCAGCCGCCGGCGGTGCGTTTGCCTCAGTCGGGGCTGCATTGGCCGACGCGGGCAGCTCCTCCGCGGCACGCGATACGGCAACCGTCAATCCCGCGGCGACGGCGAAGCTTAGGGACAACCATCCGGCGGTACGCATGACACCCTCCTCGCTGGCGCCGCTAGTGCGTCAGCACGATCGACACCTGGATCTGGCCCCGCGTGCGCAGCACCTCCAGCGCCACGTCGTGGCCGTGACGGCTGACGCGCAGATCCACGCTGGATTCGCCCAAGCGCAGATCGCGCAGGATGACCTCGTTCAGAAAGGCCGGCAGATGCGGATTGCGCAGCCGGATCTCGCAGCGCGCGACGTCGAACTCGATGCCGAGCGCCGCCTCCAGCAGCGTGAACGGCGTTGCGCTGGCCCAGGCCTGCGGCGCGCAGGCGACCGGATAGAGCGTCGGGCCGCGCCGCTTCTCGCGACGAAAGCCGCAGAACAACTCCGGCAATCGCCTCAGATCCATATAGGTCGCGGCCTCGAACAGGCCCTTGAAGACGTGCGCGACCGAATGCTTGAGCCCGTAATGGGCAAGCCCAAGCGCGATCAGTGCGTTGTCGTGCGGCCAGATCGATCCGTCGTGATAGGACATCGGATTGTAGCGGACTTCGCCGCGGGCAACGGTGCGGATGCCCCAGCCCGAGAAGAAGTGCGGGCGCATCAGATCGGCGGCCACGAGCCGGGCGCGATCCTCACGGATCATGCCACTGAACAGCACCTGCCCGGCATTCGAGGTGCGGACCTCGCAGCGCCGCTTTTGACCGTCGAGCGCGACGGCATAGGTCCCAAGCTCCTCGCACCAGAATGCCTGTTCGAAGCGCTCGGCGAGCGCCTTGGCTTCCGCCTCGAGCTTCCTCGCGAGATCGGGTTTGCCGAGCCTTAGCGCGCATCGCGCGGCGAGCTGCTTGGCCATAAAGACGTAGCCTTGGACCTCGGCGAGCGCGATATTGCCTTCCGCGAGCTTGCCGTCGGCGTGGAAGATCGCATCGTAAGAATCCTTCCAGCCCTGGTTGGCCAGCCCTTTTTCGGTGGCGCGCTGGTACTCGACGAAGCCGTCCTGATCAGGATCTCCGGGACCGTCGATCCAGGCGAGGCCCGCCTCGATCGCAGGCCAC
Organism: Bradyrhizobium sp. CCBAU 11434; assembly: GCF_028128895.1. Classification (NCBI taxonomy): domain Bacteria; kingdom Pseudomonadati; phylum Pseudomonadota; class Alphaproteobacteria; order Hyphomicrobiales; family Nitrobacteraceae; genus Bradyrhizobium; species Bradyrhizobium sp. CCBAU 11434. Next base: position 149,937 of record NZ_LBJX01000100.1, on the reverse strand, counting down.
AGCTCGACCAGTGTCTTCTCATCGCCGGTCCGCTCGAAATAGCGCCCCGCGAGCAGCACGAACAGTGCAGTTGAGTCCACGCTGCCGTAATATTGCGAGAATGGCACCTCGCGCAGCGCCGCCATCTCGCCGCCGCGCATCTCGTGCAGGATCTTTCCCGGTGCGGCATCGGCGAGCGGATCAACCGCCTTGGCCTGGAAATGCGCAAGCCGCCGCAGCACGCCTTTTGCCACCCGAGGATCGACCCACAGCATCTGCAGCGCCGTAATCAGACCGTCACGGCCGAACGTCGTCGAATACCAGGGGATGCCGGCATAGGGATAGCGCCCCTGCGGCGTCTCCGTCATCAGCATGTTGAGGTCGGCCATGGCCTGGCACAGCACCTCGTTGAAGATGTTGTTGGAGGTTTCGATGCTGGCCGCGCCGATCGTCGACTGCCGCATCTCGCGGCGATGCGCCAGCAGACCCCGGAAGAAGCGCGCCGGCTTCTCCGCGAGCGGCCGGTTGCAGGACACGGCCACGAACAATGATTTGGCTTCGTGTGGATCGAGCTCCAGCTGCCAGGTCGCGGCATTCACCGAGAGCCGCGTCGGGCGCGGATCGAAATGCAGGCCGGTGGTGCGCTCGGCCTCGTCGAGGCCGCGATATTCGAACAGCACGTCGGTCGGCCCGAGCAGCCTGCTGGTGCCTGTGCCGCGGCGCGGCCGCCGCTCGCCCCGCACCTCGAACAGATCGGCAAAATCATTGTCGAACAGCAGCGTCAGCTCGAAGCTGGCCCGCTGTTCGCCGTGGTTCTGAAGTCCGATGCGCTGATACGCGGTGCCGCGCCACAGGAAGATCGTGCGGACGATGTGCAGCAGGTCCTTTTGCAGGACGATGCGACCCTGGCGATAGATATCGGGGTTGGTAAGGTCGACCGTCAGACCCGAATTGTCGTCGCGCAGGTTCGAGCCGAGCAGCAGCGGCTGGAGATCGTCGAGCACCAGCTCCAGCCGCGCCAGATAACGCGTGTCGTGGTTGAACAGGCCGTCGGGCCCGCCGGCGGAGGCACCGATGTCGCCATGGCTGTCCAGCACGATGAAGGTGTCGTCGTGCTTGAGCGAACGGCGGGGCCGCGCGGCGGGCCCCGTCATGGGAATGTAGAACGCCTGCTCGGCGACGGTCTCCATCGTCTGCGATACCGAGATGATCTTGGTTGCGGCTTCGGCTGCCATGAGCTGCTCCCCTGCTGCCAGTGTTTCGAACGCGACCGAGGCAAACGCAACTGTTGGATTTACGCGGCGAACTTCGCGAGCCGGCTCATTTCCTGCGTCACCAGCTCACGGTACGGACCATGCCCCTGCATCAGCCGGTCGGGCGCACCGTCCTCGATGATCTTACCGTTTCTGAGCACGACCACACGGTCGAAATTGCGCAGCGTTGCGAGACGATGCGCGATCGCGATCACGGTGCGACCGCGCATCAGGCGCGACAGCGCCTCGCGGATCGCCTCCTCGGATTCGCTGTCGAGCGCGGCAGTGGCCTCATCCAGCAGCAGGATCGGCGCGTCCTTCACGAAGGCGCGCGCGATCGCGATGCGCTGGCGCTGGCCGCCGGACATTTTGACGCCGCGGTCGCCGACCATGGTGTCGAGACCGTCAGGCAGGCTGTCGATGAAATCGCAGCGCGCAGCGATCGCAGCGCGCAACACCTCATCGTCGGTCGCGTTCGGCCGGCCGTAGCGGATGTTCTCGCGGATCGAGCGATGAAACAGCGAGATGTCCTGCGGCACCACCGAGATCGCCTCGCGCAGACTCTGCTGCGTGACCATGGAGATGTCCTGGCCATCGATCATCACACTGCCCTCGTCGACATCGTAGAAGCGTTGGAGCAGCGTGAACAGGGTGGATTTGCCGCCGCCGGACTGCCCGACCAGGCCGACGCGCTGACCGGGCTGGAGCCGCAGGCTGAAGCGCTCGAAGATCTTCTCGCCGCCCGGATAGCCGAAGGTGACGTTGTTGAACGCGATCGCGGCGCCGCTCTTGACCAGCGGCTCGGCCTCGGGATGATCGCGCAGCTCGTGCGGCACCAGCAAAGTCGCGATCGCCTCGGTCAGGCGGGCGACATGCTGGGTAACATCGACCAGGGCAACCGCGAGGTCGCGCGTCGCGCTCAGGATCGAGATACCGAGGGTGCAGACCAGAACGACGTCGCCGGTGGTCGCCTCGCCCTGCTGCCAGAGCGTGACGGCCCAGGCCATCAGAGCAATCGTCAGGATCACGGTCACGGCGGCATGCAACAGCCGCAGCTTCTCCAGATAGCGCAGGCTGCGTCCGCGCGCATTGACTTCCCGGTTCACCGTGGCGTCAAACCGCTCGTGCTCGTGGCCGATGCCGCAGAAGGCGCGGACTAGCGGCATATTGCTGATCACGTCGATCATCTCGCCGTCGACGGCGGCCGCCTTGTCGGCAAAGTCGTCATGCAACGGCTTGCCTGCCGCGGCCAGACGGAACATCGCCGCCACCATGCCGCCGGCGATCACGACCAGGCCTGCCGCCATATAGGGGCTTACGGTTCCAATCAACCCGATTGCGGCAATTGTGGCAATGCACGGCGGCAGCACATTCCAGACGAACATGTTCTCGACGGTGAACACCGCGTTGGATGTCGCCGTGATGCGGCTCGTCAGCATGCCCGGCATCCGGTCCAGGAAATAACTCGGCGCATGTCCGGTCAGATGACGAAATATGTCACGACGTAAATCGCCCGTGACACGAACGAAGGTGAAGCTCGCCGTCCAGCTCGCGATCCGCCACAGAAAATTGTCGGCAGCAATCAGCGACATGAGCAGGATGAATGCCAGCCATACGCTGCCACCATGCGAGGTTCCCGCCGACAAGGCGTCGACGAGAGATTTGACGCCGTACTGCGTGCCCACGGAGCAGGCAACCGCCGCCACGACCGCGAACAGGATCACCAGATGCGACGCCAATCGCCGCCGTAGATAGCGCAAGACAAAGGCAAATGGCCTGCGCGCGTATCCAGAAAGATGATCCATGTGACCCCGTCGTGATGATTTCAGTTGTTCTGACTGGTCGAGTGAACAACGACCAGTTCGCCTCGGTTCCCGGGCAACGTCATCACGACATGCGGATGCGGACGATCTGCGAAGAGGAGATGGCAGCATCGAGACAAGCGCGCGATGTGTCGAATAAGTAACGTTTGTTGAGAGGAACTTCGCAACTGCGGGAACGTTCCCTTCTCGGCATGCCGGTGCCGATACACGGCGGGGGTTCCAACGTTCACATGATCGTAGAGGAGAAGGTGAGATGCGCATCGCGCAGGTAGCTCCGTTGACGGAGGCTGTTCCACCCAAGCTGTATGGCGGCACCGAGCGGGTGGTGCATTGGTTGACGGAAGAGTTGGTGGCCCTTGGACACGACGTCACGCTGTTCGCCAGCGGCGACTCGCAGACGTCGGCGAAGCTCGACGCATTATGGCCGCGGGCGCTTCGCCTTGATGGTTCCGTGCGCGATCCCAACGCGCTGCACATGGTGCTCTTGGAGCGCGTGCGGCAGAAATGTGACGACGAGGAGTTCGACTTCCTCCACTTCCATCTCGACTATTACCCCTGGTCGCTGTTCTACCGGCAGCCGACGCCGTTCCTGACCACGCTGCATGGCCGGCTCGACCTGCCGGAGCATCAGCCTGTGTTCAACACCTTCTCCAAGATGCCTGTGATCTCGATCTCCAACGCGCAGCGACGGCCGGTGCCGCAGGCGAACTGGGTCTCGACGATTCATCACGGCCTGCCGGAAAACCTGCTGACGCCGAAGCCGGCCAAGCAGGAATATCTCGCGGTGCTCGGCCGCATCGCGCCGGAGAAGGGCGTCGATCGCGCCATCAAGATCGCGATGCATTGCGGCATTCCGCTGAAGATCGCGGCCAAGGTCGACCGCGCCGACCAGGACTATTATGACGAGCTGATCAAGCCGATGATCGCAGGCAATCCGCTGGTCGATTTCATCGGCGAGATCGGCGATCACGAGAAGTCGGACTTCCTCAGCGGCGCACTGGGCCTGTTGCTGCCGATCGACTGGCCGGAGCCGTTCGGCCTCGTGATGATCGAAGCCATGGCCTGCGGTACGCCGGTGGTTGCCTTCAATCGCGGCTCGGTGCCGGAGATTATCGATGAGGGCCTCACCGGCTTCGTCGTCGAGGACATCATCAGCGCCGCCGGCGTGGTGAAGCGCCTCGCGCAACTCGACCGCGCCGCGATCCGCAAGCAGTTCGAAAAGCGCTTCACCGCGCGACGAATGGCGCTCGACTATCTTGCCGCCTATCGCGGGCTGATCGAGGCCCAAGCGCCGCGGATCAAGCTGGTGAGCAGCGCGGAGTAGCAGCTACACAAACAGTGTCGTCCCGGACAAGCGCGACCAAAGCGCGCGCCTGGGGTTATGCGTCCCGGCCTTCGCCGGGACGACACCAAGTCTGCTACAACCGCAATGCCTACCCCACCACCGCCCGCTTCGGCTCCACAATCTCAAACATCCGCGGGAATTCGTCCATCAATCCCATCAGCTCGGCGAGCTTCATCGGGTTGCCCGAAAGCTTGACCTTCCCGCCCGCCACCGCTTCCGGAAAGCTCGTCAGCTTCGCGATCACCTCGTCCAGCGTGGCACGCGCCAGCGTGAAGCTGGCGTCGGCATTGTCGGCCTGAACGCCTTCGGCATAGGTGAGCGCGCAGTTCTCGAGATTGAGCACGAACCTTTCGCCGGTGTCCGAAAAGCTCCAGTTCAGCACGATGCGCTTGCCTTCCGCCTTGGGACCGTTGAGGCGGATGCCGAGCACGTCCCAGAGCTGCTCCGTGCGCAGCGCCGCCAGCGTCTCGCGCGGCATCGGCGGACGCGGCGGGGTCTTCGGCATGCCTTGCCGAAGCTCCTGTGCGCCAAACAGATAGGCGTTGCGCCAGGTCGAGCTCTCCGCGGCGTAGCCGAGCTGCTCGAGCGTGTCGGCCAGCAACGCGCGCGCCGCCGCATTGTCGGGCTCGGCGAAGACGAGATGACCGAGCGCCTGCGCGACGAAGCGGAATTCCCCCTTGTCGAAATCCGCGCGCGCCCGCGTCAGGATCGCATCGGCGCCGCCCATATACTCGACATATTTCTTGCCTGACTCCACCGGCGGCAGCGGATCGAGATTGACCGGATTGGCGTCGTACCAGCCGAGGTATTTCTGGTAGATCGCCTTCACATTGTGCCTGATGTGGCCGTAGTAACCGCGACCGTGCCAGGCGCCCTCCAGGCTCTTCGGCAGCTGGATCGTCTCGGCGATCTCGGCCGCAGTGAGGCCGTGATTCATCAGGCGGATGGTCTGGTCATGCGCAAATTTGTAGAGGTCGCGCTGCTCGCGGATCATGCTGTCGATGCGCTCAGCTCCCCACACAGGCCAGTGATGCTGGCCGCACATCGCCTCGGCCCTGCCACCCCACAGCTGCAGCGCCTCGCCCAGATACTTTGACCAGGCCAGCGCGTCGCGCACGTCGGCGCCGCGGAACGGCAGCAGATTGTGGAAATTATGCGTGCAGTTCTCAGCCAAATTCAGCAGCTTGTAGCGCGGCAGGAAGAAGTGTATCTCCGCCGGTGCTTCGCTGTTCGGCGCCATCTGGAATTCGAACTCGACGCCGTCGATGACACGCTTGTCGCCGGTCGCCATGATCAGATCGGTCGGACGCAGCAGCGCGACCGCACCCGCTGCCATGCTCTTGCCGAGGCCGCAATCGACCTGCCCTCGCGCCCCCTTGGCGAGGAACGGCCCGAACTGATATTGCGCCCGGCGCAGCATCGCTGGCCCAGCGATGATGTTCTCGGAGACCGCGTGCTCCATGAACAGGTTCGGCGCGATGATCGGTACACGACCGGTGGCGAGCGCGTCCTCCTCCAGCACGCCGCGCGCGCCGCCCCAGTGATCGGTGTGGGTGTGGGTGAAGATGACGGCCGCAACCGGCTTCAAGCCGCGGTGTTTGAAATAGAGATCGAGCGCAGCCCGCGCGCCTTCGATGGAGGTCAGGGTGTCGACCACGATGACGCCGCTGTCGCCCTCGATCAGCGTCATGTTGGCGATGTCGAGGCCGCGCACCTGGTAGACGCCTGGCACCACCTCGAACAACCCGTGCTGCATATTCAGCCGCGACTGCCGCCACAGGCTGGGATTGACCGTCGGCGGGGCCTTCTCGCTGGACAGAAAGCCATAGGGCTCGAGGCTCCAGACCGTCCGCCCTTGAGGATTTGTAATCTTCGCGTGCTCGATGGTGCCGACGAAGCCGCGCGCCGCATCGTCGAAATCCCGCGTGTCGGAAAACGGCAACGCGTTCAGCATCGCCTGTTGCTGCGCAATGACTGAAGGCGTCGCGTCCTTCGGCGTGTCGGCTACTTCGGTGCTGTTCATGGCATTCCTCCCCCGTCTTGTCTGGGAGGCATCTAACCGTATCTCGATTGCGGTTCCAACCGCTGCTTATGCCGCCAGCCCTTCGGAAACGCTTTGGCCCGCTGCGGTCGCATCCGCCATCCTCAATTCGCGGGCCAGCACATAGCCGCCGCGATGTTGCTTGGCACGGTAGAGCGCCTTGTCGGAGCGCGACAGCAGCGCCTCCGCGGTTCGTCCGTCGCCCGGCGCGACGGCAACGCCCACGCTCGCGCCGAGCTCGACCGTCTGTCCGTCGATATCATAAGGCAAGCTGATCGACCGCACGATACGCTGGGCCGTCGCTTCCGCATCGGTCGCCGCGCGCTGGACCAGGACGAATTCGTCGCCGCCCATCCGCACCACGAGGTCGTCGGTCGCGGCGATCGCTCTGAGCCGCCCGGCCACCTGCTTCAGCAACGCGTCGCCGACGGGATGGCCGAAGCGGTCGTTCGCTTCCTTGAAGCGGTCGAGATCGAGCGTATGAACGGCGATCGTCCCCGCCGCGAGCATGGCAGGCAAGTCCGTCGCGAGCACCGAACGATTGGCCAGGCCAGTCATCGGATCGATGCGCGACAGCTGCTCGAACTGCCGCTTCAGCGTGATCTGGTTGATCGAGGCGTTGAAGCTCAGCCGCACCATCTCGAAGCTCGCGGCGACATACATCAGGATCAGGAGCCCGAGCCCGACATGGCGCAGATCGGGCTGCATGAAAATCACGATCGCAGCGGGCGCGGCGATCGCGACGAGATCGAGCAGCGCCGCGACGGGGCGCAGCGCCAGCCGCGCCACCACGCCGGCGCCAAAGCCGAAGCCGATGCCGACCGCCATCACGCAGCAGAGCGCATCACCCAGCACGATGCTGCGCGCTGCAAACAGGCCGAGGATGAGGGCTGTCACGACGGTGCCGGCCACATAGCGCCGCTCCCAGCGCCCGCCCTCGGCCCGGCCGAGCTGCGGCGAACGCGCAAGCCGGCGGCGGAATGCAAAGATCTCGACCAGACGAACAATGGCCACCAGCACGCCCGCGACCGTCAGTCCGGCCGTCACCATGTCGCCGGTCTCGTAGGTCGTGATCGCGCCAACCATCGCCAGGCAGGCGGCCGCAAGAATGTTGGGCACCGTCGTGCCGTGAAGGCCCGTGATGACTTCCATATAGACGGCGTCGGAAATCGACGCCCGTCCGGATTCCATTCTTTTGAACAACATGCCAGCACCCATCCGCTGGCACGTTCTTACCGCAGACCCGTAAAAATGGATTCCATGCGCAACAATGGCATTTGAACGCGCGGGTTTACCCCGCGTTAGCCATATCCCACCTACACGCAGGCTAATGCATTCCCAGCACCCGCGGCAGCCACAGCGTCAGGTCGGGCCAATAGGTCACGATGACGAGGAAGCCGAGCATGGTGAGCAGCCACGGCATCACCGCGCCCGCGAGGTCCGTGATGCGCATGCGCGCTATCATCGAGGCGACATAGAGGTTCAGGCCGACAGGCGGATGGCAGAGGCCGACCTCCATGTTGACGTCCATGACGATGCCGAAATGGACGAGGTCGATGCCGAGCTTCTTGGCCGCGGGCGCCAGGATCGGCGCCATGATCAGGATGATCGAGTTCGGCTCCATGAAGTTGCCGGCGAGCAGCAGCAGCACGTTGACGACGAGCAGGAAGCCGACCCAGCCGAGATTCTGCGCCGCGATCCAGTCGGCCAGCGTCGCCGGCAAATTTTCGTTGGAGAGCACGAAGGAGAACAGCACCGCGTTGGTGACGATGTAGAGCAGCATCGCGCTGGTATTGGCGGCGCGCAGCAGCACGCGCGGCACGTCCTTCAGGCCGATCGCCTTGTAGACGAACACCGCAATGATGAAGGAATAGACCGCGGCCATCGCGGCGGCTTCGGTGGCGGTGAACAGGCCGCTATAGATGCCGCCGATGATGATGACGACCAGCATCAATCCCCAGACGCTCTCGCGGAAGGCGTGGACCGTCTCACCCCAGGTCGCCTTCTTCATTCGCGGATAGTCGCGGTTGCGCGCCAGCCACCAGGTGACGATGCAGAGCATCGTCGTCAGCAGGATGCCGGGCAGCAGGCCCGCGACGAACAGCGCGCCGATCGAGGTATTGGTCGAGACTGCGTAGACGATCTTCGGGATCGACGGCAGCATCAGGATGCCGAGCGACCCCGCAACCGTGATGATGCCGGCGCCGAAGCGCATGGGATAACCGTGGCGGACCATCTCCGGCAGCACGATGGCGCCGATCGCCGCCACCGTGGCCACGCTCGAGCCGCAGACCAGCGCGAACATCGCGCAGGCGACGATGCCGGCAAGGCCCAGGCCGCCGTGCCAATGTCCGATCAGCGACGTCGCGAAGTTGATCATCCGGCGCGCCACGCCGCCGTGGGTAAGGAAATTGCCGGCGAGGATGAAGAACGGGATCGCCATGATCTCGAAGCCCTCGATGCCGGTGAAGAGCTTCATCGAGACGGCTTCGATCGGCACTGCGGTCAACGTGAACAGGAACGTCATCACGGTGAGGCCGAGCGCGATCGAGACCGGAATGCCTGTGAGCATCAGCGCGATCAGCAGCGCGAATACGGTTGCGGCGCGCATCCAGTGCGGCAGCACGATGAAGCCGGTCTTTTCGCCAAGGCACAGCGCGAAGATCAGGATCGGGGCCATGATCAGGATGACGCCAAGCGGCGAGACTTTTCGCGCGGCGGCCCTGGTGGCGGCGCCGGCAGGCTGCGGATGCAGCGCCGGCGAGACGTCGGCCTCCACGCCCTCGACATGGGTCTCGTCATGATGCGGCAGCTGCCCGGTCCAGAAATAGAACCACGAGACCTGCAGGAAGCGGAAGCACATCAGGCCGGAGCCGAGCGGGATCGCCAGATAGACGAACCACATCGGCGCTTCCAGGTCGTTGGATTGCTGGCCGGTCTTGAACATCTCGGAGACAAAGGAGGCGCCGAAGGCGGCGATCATGCCGGTGAATAGCGCGCCGCACAGCAGCGAGAACAGGATGACGTGCTTGCGCGAATGCTCAGGCAGCCGGTTGACGAGCAGGTCGACGCCGACATGGATGCCGGTGCGCACGCCATAGGCGGCGCCGAACTTCGCCATCCAGATGAACATGTAGATGCAGAGTTCCTGCGCCCAGGACAGATCCAGTTCGGACAGGAACGTGAACACGACCATCGACAGCGACGCCAGCCAGGTCAGCCCGTGCGCGGTGGCCCATCGCGAGAACACGATCGATTCGCCCGCACCGTAACGGTGCACGACGGCGATGAAGATCAGTCCGGTTGCGGCCGCAATGAGCGTCGCGATCAACCATTCTTCGAGATGATTGAGCAGCTGGTTGAGCACGCGCAGCAAATCAAAGCCCCCCTATCGATACGAAACGGTCGGGAGTGCCTGCACTCCCGACCGTTGGTATATTCTTGCCGGAAACCGCGTCAGTTCATCTTGACGTCGAGTTCCTTGGCGATGACATCGAGCACTTCCTGCCCGACCCGGCCCTTGGCCCAAGTATAAGTCGGCCGCATCGCTTCCTGCCATGCCTTGCGGTCGGCATCGGTGAGGTAATGCAGCGTGGTCTTGCCCGACTTCTTGATCTCGGCCAGCGCGTCCTCGTTCTCCTGGTGCGCGATCTGGTTGGTGTAGTCGGTCGCGTCCGCCATCGCCTTCTCGAGCTGGCTGCGGATGTCAGGCGGCAGGCCGGACCAGAATTTCGAATTGACGATGACGGCATATTGCAGATGCGCGTGATAGGACACGGTGATGTCCTTCTGCACCTCATAGAACTTCTGCGTCAGGTAGTTCGAGGCGGTGTTCTCGCAGCCGTCGACCACGCCGGTCTGGAGCGCCTGGTACACTTCGGAGAACGCCATGATCTGCGGGATCGAACCCATCAGGCGGAAATACTGGTCGGCGATCTTCGATCCGGAGATGCGGAACTTCAGGCCCTTGAAATCCTCCGGCTTCGCCAGCGGACGATTCGACGACACCATGTGGAAGCCGTTGTCCCAATAAGCGAGACCGGTGATGCCTTTGGCCTCGAGCTTCTGGAACAGCCACTTGCCGACGGTGCCCTTCATCGCGGCGGAATAGGTCGCGTCGTCCTTGAACAGCCAGGGCAGGTCCAGCGCCTCGAATTCCTTGATGCCGAGCGGCGCAAATTTCGCGGTCGAGGGCGCGAGCATCTGCACCGAGCCGAGCTGGAGCGCCTCGATCTCCTCCTTGTCCTTGTAGAGCGAGGAGTTCGGATAGACTTCGATCTTGACCTTGCCGTCGGTGTACTTCTCGGCCAGTTCCTTGAACTTTAGCGCGCCCTTACCCTTCGGGGTATCGTTGGCGACGACGTGGCTGAACTTGATGATGATCGGACTCTGAGCCTCGGCGACCACAGGGGCCAAAGCGAGCGCGGCCGCGGCGGCCGCAAAGAGCAGTTTGCGCATGAAGGACCTCCCAACAACCCTAGAAAACCGTGTTCTTTTTTGTTTTGCAGGTCAGTAGTGGCAGCAATCCGCAAGCCGAACAACTAGACCTAAGCCCAATTTGCCGCAGCGAAGCTTTGCCGCAGCGAGGCTATATTGGCGGCGGTCGCACGCGCAACCCGGCGCCCGCTCCACCGATGGGAGCGAGCGCTTATGTCGCATCGCCGAAATGGCGTTAACCCTTGCGCTGGGCGACGATGAACAGGCGCCGGAACGGGAAGAGCGTCTGCCCCGCCGCATTCTTCGGATAGGCTTTCGCGACCCGCATCCCATAGGCGTCCTCGAACGCGGCCTTCTCGTCGCCCTGCAATACGTCGAGATACCGTGTCAGCCAGGTCCCCTTGGTCCATTCCTTCACGGGATTTTCGCCTTCGAGGACCTGAAGATATTCGGTCTCCCAGATGTCGATGTTCTGCGCGAGCGGAGCGAGAAGATCGTGATAGAAGGCCGGCCCCTCGACCGGCGGCGGCGTCACGAGGTGCTCGACCTTGGACCGCCAGGGCCCGTTCAGGGCGGTCTCGCCGATCAGGACATGCGACGGCGCCAGGAAGTTGCGTGGCATCTGCACTGCAAGCATGCCGCCGGGCGCGACCTTCTCCATGACAGAGGGGAAGAGTGCCGCATGATTGGGCAGCCAGTGCAGTGCGGCATTGGAATAGACCACGTCATATTGCTTCGCGGGACGCCAATGGCCGAGGTCTTCATGGGACCATTCCACGTCCGGCGCGGCCTTGCGCCCTGCAGCCACCATCTCGGCCGAGCCCTCGACACCTGTGACGGCGGCGGACGGCCAGCGTTCCTTGATGAGCTTGGTGACATTGCCGGCACCGGCGCCGAGGTCAGCGACCGTGCGCGGGCCGACATCGGGAATGCGCATCAACAGGTCGACCGCCGGCCGGAGCCGGTGGCCGGAGAATTTCAGATATTGCTGCGGATCCCAGACCATGGCCTGCGCCTTTTCTTTTTGGTGTTTCCTTCGCGAGGCCTCTTGGTTACCACTGCTCGTCCCGCTCAGGCAATTCGGTAGGGGCCAGCGGGACGGGCAGGAAAGCAAAAAGCAAGAACCAATCAAGAGAGCGTGTGACCATGGACCTCGGGCTGAAATCGAAAACCGCTATCGTCACCGGAGCCAGCATCGGCATCGGCCGCGCCATCGCCAAGGGCCTCGCTGCCGAAGGCGTACGCGTCGTCGGCGTGGCGCGCCGCACCGACCTGCTCGCCGAGTTGGTGCAGGAGGTCGGCGGCGGGCTGATCACGCCGTTCGAGCAGGACGTCATGGCCAAGGACGCAGCGGAAAAGATTTCAGCCTTCGCCGTGAGCGAGCTCGGCCATGTCGACATCCTCATCAACAACGCCGGCGGCAGCCGCCCCCTGCCCGTCGACGCGCCCGACAGCAAATGGGACGAGGCGTTCGCGCTCAACTTCACCAGCTATCGCCGCATCGCCCATGCGCTGCTGCCGCAGATGATCGAGCGCAAATGGGGCCGCATCGTCAACATCACCGGCAAGTCCGAGCCGGAAGGCCTCAACGCCGCCTTCGCCGCCAAGGCCGCCGTACACGCCTGGGCCAAGGGCCTGTCGCGCGAGATCGGCGAGCACGGCATCACCATCAACTGCATCCCGCCCGGCCGCATCATGAGCGAACAGATCCGCCGCAACTATCCGCCCGACTATCGCGAGCGTTTTGCCGAGGAGGAGATTCCGGTCGGCTATTGGGGCGAGCCGGAAGACCTCGCCGCACTCGCGGTGTTCCTGGCCTCGCCCGTGGCGCGCTACATCACCGGCACGGTGATCCCGGTGGACGGAGGATTGAGGCGGTATCAGTTCTAGGGCGCAAGCTGGTCAATTCTGATCCGCTCTCACATTGCGCGCCGCCATGGGGTGGGCACAGGTGCGCTTTTGCGCGCCGTGCGTTTCATAGCAGATGCAAGCGGCCAAAGCCCGGCAGGCCGTCGGCCGCAAGCATGGCTTCCAGTTCCCGCATCCGTTCCGGAGTCGGATTTTGGAGATGCCACAAGCCGGGGTCATCACCACCTGGTGCCGCGGTTGCGGTACCGTCCAGGTGCGGAGCCCTGCTGACCGTCGGCTCCGCGAGATGTCCGCTGAGCGCTCCGGCGACGCTCCTGGGCAACTGCATCGGCTGGTTCTGCAGACACCGGAAGACGTCCGTGTACACGGCTTCGATGTTGGTCAACCCGCCGTGCACGCCGTAAACGTAGCGAGTGTCGCCAACATTCTCCAGTCGCGCCGATGCAAGCGGAACGCGGCCATCGCCTTCGCGGTGAGGATCGTTGACGACCCGGGCGAAAATCTTGCTCGTCTTTTCCCACAGGCCGAAGAATCCGGGTTCGTAGGAGAGACGAAACAGCGTTTGAAAACCCACGCCGGCAATCACGATCATCTGATCGCGCTTTTCCTGATCCAGATTGCGATGCGTCTCGTAAAGGCGCCGATGGAGGTCGGCCGTAGCGTCAAGGATTCGTTGCAGGTTCGCAGTGGCTGCCACGTCGAGGTCCAGTTTCCACGCGTGGGCGTCGTAAAAATCGAAATTGGTACACGGGTGAACATAGAGATCGCCTGGATCTTCCGACGGCCACGGGCTGGGGTCGTTCTCGCGTGTGCCGGGATAAATGCCGCGAGGCGCCGGTAGCAAGCCGATCACGCCCCACAAGGACCGCAACGTGGGGCGGCTGAGATATTCGCCGAGCACAGCCATCAGCTCGAAGCCCCACAGATGGTTCTTCAAGTAGCCGGCGATCGCGGTTGCACCGTAGTGAGGCGTTCCAATGAATACGATCTTGCCGAGCCTCGGCCAAAGCTCGGCCGCATGCTGCATCAAGGCGGTGCGCACCATCAGCCCGCCCAAGCTGTGAGCGACGAGATGAACTTTCTTGCCGCCATTCTGCCCATGCAGCTTCAGCACAAGATCTCGCAGTGCGGCGCTGCTGTGGAGCAGGGACTTGCGCCAGTCGTAAGGAAAGATCTCGTGGTTGAGGCCGCTCTGCTTGAGCGCCGTCGAGAGAAACGGCGTGTAGCTCGGGTCGGCCGTCACAGGCGCGATCGTGTTGTCAGGATCAGCTTCCCCTGTCCCGTCTGAGGACAAGCCGAGGCTGTCGATGAAATTCCGCGTGCGAACGTCGAGCCACCAAATCCCTCCCTTGGCGCTGTTCATGAGCAACGAGCCCATGATGCCAGGAACGAAGATGACGTTCTTGGGGTCTGCGGGAGCTAGATGGAAGCCGTCAAACCACTCCTTCGCGAGTGCGCGCAGCTCCAGATAGGCAGGCTCGCCAAGAAGGCGACCGAGCGCAGGTCCGTTGCTATCGTCCAATGCCATGGTCAGGCGATCGTCGGTATTCGCCTGCAGGAACGCCTTGATCGTTTCCATGGTGTCCTCATCCGCGAAGTGCGAGAACCTCGTCCTCACGCGCCAGAAACAGATCGTATTGGTTCACATAGCTGTAGAAGAGCCCACCGATGTTGCGGTAGTGAGTCCATAGGAAAAGGCGCGCCTGCGTCACAGCTTCCCCGGCCGCCATCGGATCGGGATCGGCCAGACGATAGAAAAATCGAAAAAAGATCTCCGCGAAGCGGCTGCCGAACACGATCGGAACCTTGGTTTCGGTGCCGATATAGGCGCGACAGCCCCGCTCGAAGAACGCTTCTTCCAGATCGTTGGCCATATAGGGGTCGGCGGCCGCCGTTGTGCAGGCGTTCGCGAACACCAGCGGTCTGTCAACCAGCACAGACGTTCCGAAATCCGTTTGCGCGACGACGTTGGCAGGATCGTTGGTGCTGCCGAAGCGCAGCGTCGGATTATTGCCGGCGCCGGTACTGCATTGGCAGAAGAGATAAAGGACAGAGGTCGGCGACGGCTGCGGGTCGTTCAGCAGCGTGAGCAATTCCGCCTTGGCGTTCTGCACCTTGTGAGGAACGAAAACCTGGTTCTGCCAGGCGCTCCACTGCGCACGCTGCCATTGTGCCTCCTGTCCGGTCACGTCGGTGGGAGCGTCGCCCCAATAGAGGAAGTGAGCTCGATGCGTTGCATCAAGTGCGCCGAGAGATCGCGATGCCGGGGCCGCAACGTGGGACGTGTAAGCTATCCGGCACCTCAGGCCGAGAAAGCCCATCGGATCGATCGGCTGCCCCTCAGGTGGCACGTCAGCCGTGTACATCAGACCGAACGGCACGTGCGGAATAAACCCTGCACCGGCCTTTGGGGTCCATGAAACATTCAAGCGCGCTCCTGGGACGAGCGCGGCGATCCATTGGTTGAGATTGGAATTGCGCGGGAAGAATGCGTGAAACAACAGCCGGCCGTGCTGCGCGACCTTGCGCAGCTCCGGGCTGGCGGCCATTTTGTCCCACTCCTGTTGGTGCGACGGATCGGCGTAATTGCCGAGTGAGCTCCAACTATATTCGGGTCCCCCCTGGTGCTGGCTCCAGCGCGTCAGGCGACCAGCAAGATCCGCCGGATCGATATTGTTGAAGTGGTGTTCCCACGCAGCCCGCATCTCCTCCGCTGCGTCCCGAACGTTCTGAATTTTCCCACTGACTTGAGCCGGCACGCCGAGCCATGGCTCCAGCGAATCCACCTGCTCGGTGCCGGCCAAGCCTTGCACATAGGCCTGCGGCCCCAACACCGCGACGCCCAGGATCCCGTTAGGCGTCGTCCATTCATGCGTGGTGCCCAGGCCAACGTGGACTGTTGCCGTCGGCATGATCTCGTCGGCGATGTGGACCGGCTCGACAGGCGCAACGTCAGGACTGTCGGCGGCGGCCAGTTCGATCCTGAATTGCCGATAGGTTTCGTTGAACCTCGGAAACCCTCCCTCTCTCCGCGCTGTGATGCAGACATCGATCGCTGGAGAGGCTTGCAACGGCTTGATCCGAAGCTGCGGCGTTGCACTGTCACCTTCTTTGGGAATGAGGACCTTGAAGCGTCCGCTCCAGGTCGATACACCGCCGACGGTTTCAACCTTCGCTTCAGTATCGGGCGTGCCGGCGGCGAGTTCGGCGCCGCGAGCAACGATCAACCAATCGGTTGGCAATCCCGCTGGCGGAACATCGTTCGGATTGACCGCGGCCGCTTCTCCAGATGTCAGGCTGCCGCTGACCGGTTGCCCGACCCTGAAATTGAGAAGATAGGTCTCACCAATCTTCAGGGCCTGCTTCAGGCCCACCTTCCCCCCTCCTATCCAAATGTTGATCTGGCGCTCGCTCGCGGGCACGAGCGAAGCGGGAGGATTTGCTCTGACCTTCGGCGCCAGGAGTGGCTCCACCGCCTCAACGGCTGTCTGAAGCTCGCGCTGGTCCGAAACAATGACCTCACGCTCTCCAATCTTGATGCTGATTTGTCCGCCCTGCCTCATTCGCTCCAGCATTCCGGCGAATTCGCTCTTGATGATGGTCAGAGCGACAGCAGGCTCGGCAATGAGCAGCTTGTTGTCGGTAACGATCACTGTGTCGAAGCCAAGATCGGAAAAGAATTTTCCCTTCACGTTGCTTTGTCGGCGATCCGTCTCTACGGCGACGCGCCCGTATTTCTTCGTCGAGTCGGCAAATTCAGCAAAGAGCCTCTGCGACTCCCGATGCCTTTCAGCATCCCGTTTCTCGCGTTCGAGAAAATCCCAGGAATCGACCCGCTCCGCTACTCCCGGCGTATGGATGGTGTAACTGGAAAAATACTTTATCACCACCGCGGGAGCGAAGTCGGCGCTCATAGGGAGCCTCTTTGGCTACAGACTAATGTCCGGACTCTATCGGCCGATCATACAATACTCTCTCCGAAACGAAATCGGCAATCTGCGGTAGAATATGATGGTCATAGCCGCGCGACCGCGGAAGCGCCAGCACCCTTGCGGAGGCTTCGGTTCTAGGGCCGCGACTGCTGAAGCGGGTCAGCCCGCGAAAGCTTGCCACGCGGACAACCCGCCACGCCGCAGCGAGGCGCCTGAGCGCCAATGGGGCTGAAATCGCGCGAGTCGATGCTTGAGATCACCCGAGGTTCGCCGCTGTGTGCGACGAACCTCGCGCTGTCTCAATAGCAAGGCGGATAAGGATAATATCCGCAGGCCCTCCGGTAGCCGTACGCACCGTAAGCCCCGGCAGCTCCGACCGCCGCTGCGCCGTAATAGGCGCGCCGATGCACCCTGCGGTTCACGCCCGCGACGCTCATCGGCGTCAGCGGTCGCCCTACTCTCGCTTCTGCACGGTCGATCGAGACCGATGGCAGTGTTGAGGACGAGGTGTGTACCGACAAAGGTGCGGCGGTTGACAGAGCCACCGCCACGACCAGCCCAAGACGCCTGACGTTGAAGATCATGTTGTTTCCTCCCGTTCGAACGCTGACCCGCCCAACGTGATGTGCCCCCACGGCCGAACCTTTGATCAGGGTCAACACCAGGCACAAATGTGAGACAGAGGTACTGACGTGCCTCCGATCGGGTCACAGCCTCTTGGCGCGAACAAGGCCGTCACTTGCCTTCGCAAGAGGCGCAAGGAGGCTCAGCTTTACACGATCACAAAGTTCGACGCGTGCAATTGGCTGATCGCGGTGTCGGCGAAATCGATCGACCCGGCGTTGGGCACACTGCCCAGCGCAAGCACCGTCCCGCCATGGCCATCGCTCCTGAGCGCGCTCATGATGTCGGCGACGGAGCGATAATTGCCGGCGCCGTTTGCAAGATCGATGACGCCGAGCGCATCATGACCAAATCCGGCAATCGTATCGATCTGGTTGCCGGAGTTGACAGAGACGGTCAGACCCGAGCTGTGATCGGTGATGTCGACATGGGCCGGGCCATTGATGATCGCCTGGTTTCCGAATCCGACAAAGTTGAACTGATCTGATCCGCCATTGGCTGTGATGACGTCCTGGCCAATCTGGTTCGTCACATTTGCCGTGGAGCCGTTGAGCACGACGTGATTGGCGACCCCGCCGAGGGTGATCGTATCGTGGCCCGCGCCGGCGACGATGCTGTCCACTCCGTTGCCGGCTATGATCGTGTTCGTCCCGGAACCGACGCTGATCTGGTTGGCCATCCCGTCGAGGTCAACGGTGTTGTCGCCATCGCCGAGAGTGATGTTATTGGCGCCGCCTCCGCTCGTGACGACGTCGTTGCCGTTTCCAAGCACGACTTTGTTGCCAAATCCGGAGAGCGTCACCTGGTCGTCGCCATTGCCTGATGTCGTCGTGCTCGCGCCGTCACCCGGATGAACGATATCCTTGCCGTTGCCCAGCGTGATGATGTTTCCGTATCCGCTGGCGTCGATGCTGTCGTTGCCATTGCCGAGCGCAATCGTGGTCGCGCCTGTCGCCCCCTTCACCGTGACATTGCCGTCGCCGCCGGTGACACGGTTGTCGAAGCCCGCGAGATAGACGGAGCTGTCGCCACTTGGCACATCGACAGCGGCGTACAGTCCGGCGTAGATCGCGTCGTCCCCGCCGTTGCCGTGGATGATATTGAACATTCCATAGGCATGGATGATGTCGTTGCCCGTCGTGCCCTCGATGATCGCATAACCGGATGCCGGACCGTTGATCGTCGTAGGACCGGTCGGATGCGTGTCCGCCGTTAGCAAAATGCCGTCGGCGCCGTCTTTCGTGATGCCGAAATGCGTGACTGACGTATCCGCCAGGATGAAAGTCTCGCTCGCCGTGCCGTTACTGACCGTAAGTGTCGAGCCGGACACAGTCGCCGTTGCACCGTTTGTATAGGACAGCCCGGAAAGGTCGATCTGGTCACCGAGCGCAATGCCTTTGATCGCGCTTGCGAAGGTCGATGGGCCCGAGACCAGCTTCTGCTCGATCCTGAGCGTGCCCTGGCCGGAGAAAGTGATCACGTCGTCAGCGATTGCACCCGCCTTGAGGTCAAGCGTCCCTCCAGCGATCGTGGTTGCGCCGACAATGCCGCCTGCTTCCACGAGCTCTGTGGCGCCATGATGGATTGTCGAAGCGTTCGCGGTGCCCTGATCGAGCACGTCAAGCGTGCCGCTGTTCAGGGTGGTGGAGGTGACGATGCCGCCGTCCGAGACGGAAACGCTACCGGAATTGAGGATTGTTCCAGTCGCCTCGCTGGCGTCGACCGCTGGTGCGCTTGGATCGGGCGGTAAACTTGGGTCGTTGGTCACGGGATCCGGTATCGATCCCGAGACCGTCATCGCACCGCCATCGATGGTGGCGTTCTTGGCGATCCCCGCCCCGGTCAGGTGCAATTGTCCGCCGCTGCCAACATCAGCCGAATCGAATTCGCTTCTGATGACGGTGGCATAATAACCACCGGGCGAATAATAAACGGTCTCTCCCGACGCATTGACGATACCGCCTGACGCCACGATGGTATCGCTGGCAATCCCCCCATTGGTGAGATTCTGGACGCCGCCGGCATTGACTGTGGTCGACGAGACGATGCCGGTGTCGACATCCTGTTCGCCGCCAGTGTTGATGGTGGTGTGATCGGCCCGTCCTGGTCCCGGCTCATCATGGATATAAAGGCCGGCGACATGCTGAATGCCGCCCATGCTGATCGTCGTATAGCTGGCGGTGGCGAGAAGCTCGACATCCTGTTCGCCGCCATTGATGACGGTGTTGGTCGCTGAGCCTCCCTCGCCGAAGTTGCCGACGATTTGCTTGCCGCCCGCCGATATCGTCGTGTTCGTGGCTGCGCCGATCACCTTATACGTGACGCCGCTCGCTACGGTGAAGCCGTCTACCGCATAGTCATAGTCAACGACAAACGTTGCGCCACTCTGGAAGGTGGCATTGGAAAACGTCGCACCGGCTTCAAGGATGAGCGTTCCGCCTGTGGTGACAATGCTGTTCTTGAGAATGCCGCCGTCCAAAACGGTCAACGTCACGCCATTCGCAACCGCAAATCCGTTCTCAATCGTGCCGCCGCCGATCTCGAAGGTGCTGCCGGCATTGAAGACCGTCCCCGAAAAACTGGCATTTCCGAGTACGATGAAAGCGCCACCTAGATTGACGACCGTGTTGGTCGCCGTCGCGCCGGCGGATAGTTGCATCGTTCCCAGATCGATTGTCGTGTCGGTCGCTGTGCCACCTGCATCCACATTCAGCGTAGCGAAGTTTTGCAGGGTCGTGCCGGATGCCAACGCGCCGTTCGATACCGCCAAGGTTCCACCATTTTCGATAGTGGTGCCGATCGCCATGCTGGCGTCGACGGCCGGCTGGCCGGGGACGCCAGCAAACGGATCCGGTATCGATCCCGAGACCGTCATGACGCCGCCATGGACGATGGCATCCACTGCGGTTCCGCCCCCCGTGACGTCGAATTCGCCCTGGTAGTTGATGGTTGCACCGGTCGCTACGCTTCGGATCACCGGTTCCGGATACACGGGTGCCGTTTCGACAGTCTCTCCCGAGACTTTGAGAACGCCGCCGGATTCGACAATGGTGCCGCTGGCGCTACCACCATTGGTCACGTTCTGGATGCCGCCTGAATTGACCCTCGTCGCCGTTGCGATACCGGTGTCGACGTCCTGCTCGCCGCCATCGATGGCGGTGTGATCGGCCTTGCCGGGGGTTGGGCCCTCATGGACATATTCGCCAGTGACGCGCTGGACGCCCTGGTAGATGGTCGTATAGCTGGCGAGGCCATTGGAGACGACGTCCTGCTCTCCGCCAAAGATGTTCGTGTTGGTTGCCGTGGATGTCGTGGAGGATCCGCCGACTGTCTGCGAACCACCAGTCAGGATCCATGTGCGATCGACGGAAATGCCGCCACTGACATCCATCGTATCGCCATCGTGGAGCGTGACTCCACTGGCGGGAGGAACAACCGTCATATGAATGCTCCGCGTTTGGTTCCCAAGACATCAAACGAGCAAAGCAAAAATCATTGGAAGGTTATTCAACCTGAGACTGCTGGAGATGAGAATGGCTGTCAAGCAACCATTGTCTCGAGTCTTGAACGAATGCTCGCGCGATGCAGCTCACGAAAATCGCGACGCTTATGCG
Organism: Bradyrhizobium sp. CCBAU 11434; assembly: GCF_028128895.1. Taxonomy (NCBI): domain Bacteria; kingdom Pseudomonadati; phylum Pseudomonadota; class Alphaproteobacteria; order Hyphomicrobiales; family Nitrobacteraceae; genus Bradyrhizobium; species Bradyrhizobium sp. CCBAU 11434. The sequence continues at coordinate 129,020 of NZ_LBJX01000100.1, read as the reverse complement.
GGTTCATCTTGCTGGATGAATTTTTATCAACAGCATGACGGAACTTCCGGCGACCGCACGCTTTCGAAATTGCGCGAGACATCCGCATCGACGAGGATCAATTCCCGCTTCGTGGGGGAGACCAGGGCGTGTCCCCATAAATCTGACACGTCCGCTCTGCATCCAACAGTGGCCGAACGGCCGACATCGATCTTCATCGGCTATGCGCACACAAGCTGACATCGCCAAAGTTAGGTTCGGGGCGACGGCTGCGCTACAGGTTGCTGCGACGATGGCGTAGAAGATTGCTGCTGCGGAGCGGTGACCGCCTGCTGATCGCCGCCACCATGCGGAACGCATGTCGACATTGCTCAACAGCGGTCTGGCTTCGACATCACGGACGATCTATTCGGGCAATCCCGCTTTTCGAAGCCCCTCAATAAACAGCTTTGGGCTCTTGGGAGACCGGGCGATATGCGCCGATATTGTAAAGGAAGGATCGATCTCAAGCACACGCGCCGCCGCAGCACGCGCCTCAACGTCGCGTCCTAGATGGGCGAAGGCGGACGCAAGGCCGCGGCAAGCTGGCAAAAATGAGGGATTATGACGAAGGGCTCTCTTCAGTGCGACGATTGCCTCGTCAAAGCGCCGAAGTGCTATAAGGGCATGCGCAATGCCAAGAAACGTCATGTGTAGCAGCGGATCTACCGGGCTCATGCGAATTGCGCGTTCAAAGCTAAGTATCGCCTCCTCCGGCAGACCCGCCATCGTATAGACCCAGCCTCTGTTGTTCCAAGTACGCCATGAATTTGGGTTGAGTGCGACCGCCCTGTCAGCCATTTCAATCTCGGCTTCACTATCGCCGACCATGCCCGCCAGGATCACCGCAACCCGCGACAAGATATCTGGATCATCATCACCGATCCTTAATGCCAAACGAGCGAGCCGGACTGCTTCCTTGCGGTCAAACTGAGGATCGTTGGTATAGCCCAAGGCGACGTTGCTCGCATGGCAGTCGCCTGCCAGCGCCGCTGCAGACCCGAATCTCGGATCCAGATCCAAAGCGCAATGAGCCAGCCTGATCGCCTCGGCCAAACTTTCCCGGGTCGTCAGGTAATACTGCTGCATGGATCGCAGGAACAAGTCATACGCGGTGAGGTTCTCCGGTCGCCTCCGCGTCGCCACTTCAATTTCTGTTTGAATCATCTTCGGTTGAATAGCCGAGACAACCGCGACCGCTACTTCGTCCTGGAGGGCAAACACATCGGCAAGGTCACGCTCAAACCTTTCCGCCCATAGATGCGCACCTGTAACCGCATCGATCAACTGCCCTGCGATGCGAACCTTCCCCGACGCCTTCCGCACAGACCCCTCGAGGACATAGCGCACGCCGAGCCTGCGTCCGATTTCCTTGATATCGACGGCTTTTCCCTTGAACGTAAAGGTCGAGTGACGTGCGATGACAAACAGAGACTTAAACCGCGACAGCGCTGTGATGATCTCCTCTACCATGCCCTCCGCAAAATATTCCTGCTCCGGCTCGCCGCTCATGTTCTCAAACGGCAGCACGGCGATGGAAGGTCTGTCGGGGAGTGCAAGATCGACTTTCTGAACTTCCACCTGATCGTCGGCAACTATTGCCTCTGCCGGTTCCTTCGCTTCCCGAACAGCTCCAACGAAACGAAAGCCCTTGCGCTGTAGTGTCTTGATGAAGCGCTGTTCGTCGCCAGAATCACCAATTGCAACCCGGGCGGCGTTTAAGCGGGTTGTCAGCGCCGCATCGGATACGCTACGGCCATTCCAAATGGTTTTGATGAGGTCATCCTTGCTGACAACTCGCTCCCTATTGCGGATCAAGTAATCAATGAGGTCAAACACCTGTGGTGCGACGGAGACGACGTCCGCCCCGCGATGCAGTTCGCGTCGGTCGGTATCGAATACGTACTCTGCAAAGAGATAGCGCACGATGCGAATCCCGTTGGATGAGCCTTGCCAGGACGGGGGGGCGTCCTGGCCCACCGTAAATCGCGAGAATAAGCCGTCAGTACGGAAAATGTAAGCTGCCGGTTAAGCGTCCCCGCTAATCCCGCGCCACTCTCCGGTCGGTGCAAAACACCGTCCAGGAGACACCGAAATGACCACGATGCATGGCCCGGCATGGCTGGAATGGACATTTGTATCGACCCGGCATGTCACCAGCTTCATCTGGAAATGTTGGGATGCCCTTCAGGAGCGCCGCCGACGCCAGAAATTGAGCGCTACCTTGTCCGACTTGAGCGACGGAGAACTGATGGATATCGGCACCACGCGCGGCGAGATCGACTACGTCGCCTCGCACCGAGGTCTTGACCCTCGAGGCATCCGGTCCGGTGAATGGCTGCGATATCTGCCAACTGTGGACGGTCAGTTAGGACCGACTGACTTTCGGTAGAGGTCACGAGCGCTGGATGGCCGCGCCTGAATTCCCACTGATCCTCCTAAGACACCAGGCATTGGGACTTGTCGCGGTAAGGTCCAGACGGGCCACTTCCGGATGTAGGCACCGCAACAACAAGGAGACGAAGCCTCTTGCTCTAACCAAACTGAGCAACCGATCCCAAGGGTGGACCAGACCATCGATCTTGGATCATACGCGTGGTTCATAGACGATCGTCGACGTATCACGTCATGCTACCCGGAATGAAACAACGGACACGCGGATGTCCGTCGATGTAGTGCTTCCAGACCATGGTCCGTCCGGCAAGATTGGGCTGCTTGATGACAGCGCCGTCTGGCACCAGGACCCATTCGTCGTCGATGCGAACGCGATATTGTCCGTGATCGGACTTCCAATTCGGTTCGGAGACCACGTAGGCGTCGGAGTCCTCACAGCACTTCCCGAATTCGCTTTGCAGACTCTCGAACCAGGGCTTCAGCGGGGAATTCGCATAGCGCCCGTCGTCGCGCGCAAACGTCGCGGTGGACACCAGCACCAGGCAGATTTGAGCTGCCAAGCGCTTCACCGCTCTGATCGCCAGCATTTCGTCACCTCGGCCATCTCGTAAAATCAGTTTCGATTCAGCGCAGCTGGCGCAATGGGCAAGGAGCGCAGGAACACGAAGCGGGAGGTCACGGGTATTTCCGCCTCGGCGCGACCATCCTGGCCGATGAGAATGAGACCTGCTCCCCCATTTGCCACGGTCAGGATGACCTCTTCACCAGTCCATGTCCGGATCGGATTCATCCCGATGACGAGAAACTCACCTACGGGCTGGTCCAGATATTGAAGTCTGAGCTGCGGAGCGATTTCGGGCGGTGCAAGCCCGAAGCCGAATTGCTGCGCGAGTTCGTAGATTTGCCGCAACGGCACCGTCTCACCCCTGAAACCCAGATCGGCCGCGGTCACTGTCAGAAGTGTTACCGCCGTTCTGACACCGCTGAGCGTAAACGCAGGTCGGGCAAGAGCCTCCGCAGCCGAGTTACCGACGCCGCAACCAATCGCACTCAGCGCGGTGAGGAGAGCAAACGTATCCGGGAACGTCCCGATGCTGATCGTTTTCCATTCGGCAACATCCGAAACGGACGTTACCGGACCCATGCGTGTCGGGACAACGGGCGCCGCCTTGAGCACTAGCTGCCTCTGCAACACATCGCGCGCCGAGCATTGGGCGTGAGCGCGGCTCGCGGAGGCGAGAACGCATACGACCCAGATCAAAAGCCTGGCTGCAGTAGCAGCCCACGTCAGTGCAGCCATCCGCCTCATGACATCCTCCCTCGTGACGTGATATCCGCAAGCAGTTCATATTTTTCAGCCGTGCACGAGGATGCGCCAAGGTCATGGGAAGCGCTTTACAGGCGCCTTCCATTCTTCTTACCGTCTGCTTACATATCGGCTCCACGGGGAGCGATCGGACCGCAGGAGGATGCATTTGCTTTACTCCTTTTCGATTTTCACGCTGGATACGGAACGGAGGGAGCTGCGGCGAGGAGCCGAGACCCTCTCTGTCGCGCCGCAGGTATTCGACCTTCTGAACTATCTGATCCGGAACAGGGACCGCGTCGTCAGTAAGGACGAGCTCATCGCGGGCGTTTGGAATGGTCGCATCGTCTCGGATGCCGCGCTGACGACGCGCATCAATGGTGCCCGTTGTGCAATCGGCGATACTGGTGAGAAACAGGACCTGATCAAGACGCTCCCGCGCAAGGGTTTCCGCTTCGTGGGCGCAGTGCGGGAAGCCGAGAGCTCGGCAATAGAGACGATTGGCTCGGTCGAGCGAACCGGCGGCGCACCGCCGCGCCTATCCATCGTCGTGCTACCCTTCACGAACCTTGGCGCTGATCGTGAGCAGGACTATTTCGTGGATGGTGTAACCGAGAATTTGACTACAGACTTGTCGCGCATCGCTGGTTCATTTGTAATCGCACGGAACAGCGCCTTCTCCTACGAGGGTAGAGCAGTCGATGTAAGGCAAGTCGGCCGCGAATTGAACGTTCGCTACGTGCTCGAAGGTTCAGTGCAACGCAGCGGCAAGCGGCTTCGCATGAACGTGCAGCTGATTGATGCTATCAGCGGCCAGCATCTTTGGGCGGAGCGCTTCGAGAAGTCTGTCGTCGACCTGTTCGACCTGCAGGACGAAATCGTATCCTGGCTCGCCAATACGTTAGGTCGCCAGCTCATCGAGGCTGAGGCGCAACGAGCCGAGCGTACGCTGCATCCCGATGCGATGGACCTATACTTCCAGGGCCGGGCCTGGCTGATGAAGGGGTTTAGCCCTGAATGCTTAACGCAAGCGCGGAGCTTCTTCGAACGCTCTCTGTCGTACGACTCCGGCAACGTCGAAGCAATGATTGGCCTGGCAAATGTTGATACGGCAGTTGGAACCAGCTTTACGACGGATGATGCGCCTGCGCGGTTTGCAGCGGCCGAGGCGATGGTGAATAAGGCATTGTCGATCAGGCCGAACCGCACTTCAGCCCACTTGGCTCGGGGGTGGGTCCAGATCTTTACCTACCGGGCCGCCCAAGGCGTCCGTGAATTCGAGCATGCGTTGGCGCTGAATTCGAACATCGCCAGCGCTCATGCTGCCATCGGTTTTGCCAAATTCTATATGGGGCGTGCTGCCGAGACCGAAGGCCACATATTCGACGCTTTACGTCTCTCCCCTCGCGACGTTGAGGCCTACCAATGGGCGTGTTTTGTAGGCGTGGCCAAGTTACAACTGGGTTTGGACGTCGAAGCGGTCAGCTGGCTACGACGAAGCACTGAGGCGAATCGCAACTTTCCGATCGCTCATTTGGCGCTCGCCGCTGCGTTAGGCCTGACCGGCGCCCTCGATGAGGCGCAAACTGCTGCAAGAACAGGACTTGCGCTCAACTCTCGTTTCACCATCCGTCGCTTCGTCACTGCTCAACAAAGCGACAATCCAACTTTCCTTGCTGGGGTCGAGCACGTGTGTGAAGGCTTCCGCCTCGCTGGCGTGCCGGAAGAGTGATGGACGTTTCCGGCGGGAAAGCATCATCCTCCCTCCCGTCCGTATGCGCATTCTATCTGGAATCGAGGCGGAACGGCAGCGGCGGCTAAGTGGCTGCTACTCGCAGGACCAGCCGTTACTGCCCCCTCGCCCTTTGCTCGAACGCGCTCAGCACGGCGAGCGTCATCGCGGTGATGCCGGTCTGGATGGTCGGCTTCGGCACCGGCGCGAACAGCGGGGAATGGTTGCCGGGAAGCGGCGTTCCGCTCTTGTTGGCGGCCAGCCACGCATCCGGGTCATAGACGCCGATATTGAACATCATCAACGGTACGCCAGATGCGCCGAACTCGGAGAAGTCCTCGCTCGCGGTGTTCGCCGGCGACAGGATCAGCTTCTCGCCGAACGCGGCCTTTGAACCTGATATAAAGGTCGTCGGCGCTGTGACCTCCCTGCGCTTTCCTCTCGCCCAGCCGGATCGACCGCCATGATGACATCGTGCCGGTGTTTTGCCCGACGTGTCAACGTCGACGCGATTCAGGGGGTCGTCGCGTCCGCGTCTGAAAAAGCCCTTGTCGTTCAAAGGCCGTTCTACTGTGCATGGGGTTGTTTTCGGTTTCTGATCTTGGCCGTCTGACAAAAAGCAGCTGCGGCTCACTCCGCCTGCAGGATTTCGGCAATCGCAGCGGCCGCTGCGATCGTGCCGAGCCTGCCGCCGACGTCGCGCGTCGCCCTGCCCGCCCCGAGCGCCTTCGCCACCGCCGCCTCGATCGCGCGCGCCGCTTCCTCGTAGCGCACCGCATTGTTCCTCTCGCCGTGCCAGGCCAGCAGCAGCGCAGTCGACAGGATCAGCGAGACCGGATTGGCGACGTCCTGGCCTGCGATGTCGGGCGCCGAGCCGTGCGCGGCCTGCGCCATGGCATAGCGGTCGCCGACATTGAGCGAGCCGCCGAGGCCGAGGCTGCCGGAGAGCTCGGCGGTGAGATCGGAGAGGATGTCCCCGAACATGTTGGTGGCGACGATGACGTCGAAGCGGTCGGGGCTCCGCACCATATGCGCCATCATGGCGTCGACGAGGACGTCGTCGACAGCAAGGCCCGGGTACGCGTTCGCCGCCGCGCGGCAGATGTCGAGGAACATGCCGTCGCCGATCTTGAGCACATTGGCCTTGTGCACGATGGTGAGATGCTTGCGTCGTTTCATCGCCAGGCGACAGGCAGCGTGGGCGATGCGCTCGCAGCACAGGCGCGTGATCCGGCGCAGCGAGATCACGACGTCTGATGTGACCAGCATCTCGCCATTGCCTTGCTCCATGTTGCGGTCGGCGTAAAAGCCTTCCGTGTTCTCGCGCACGACGACGAGATCGAAATCGCCGAGCCTGCCGGGCCGCCCGGCATAGGTGCGCGCGGGCCTGATGTTGGCGTAGAGGTCCAGGTTCTTGCGAAAGTACCTGGACGGATTGATCTCGCCATGCGCCTCGTCCTTGAAGTCGAAGGTCGCGGTGGGCCCCAGGATCAGGCCGTCGGCGGCGCGGACGCTGTCGAGCAGCTCGGGGCGCACCGTGGTGCCTGATAGCTTCAGGCTCGCATGCCCCACCGCATGCTCTTCCAGCCGCAGGTTGAGCTGGAAGCGCTCGGACGCCGCGCGCAGCACGCCTGATGTCGCGGCCGTGATCTCCGGTCCGATGCCGTCTCCCGGCAGAACGACGATGTGCATGGTGATCCCCTTCCGAGAGCGGCGCCTGATCTTCGCGCATACAATGCATGCAAGCATAAGCCTGTGGAAGCAGCCTCAGGCGTAGTACATGCCCTAAACCATTTGAGCCACGCTGTCGGAGAACGCGCAAGGCAATGACATCAACGTTACCTGCCGCTGCGCGCGAGCCCGATCATCCCAAAGCCGATGGCCTGCCGGCCGAGCAGCGGCGCTGGGCGATTGCCGCGATCTTCACCGCGCTGGCGATGGCCTCGCTCGACACCGCGATCGCCAACATCGCGCTGCCGGCCATCGCCGCCGATCTGCATGTTAGCCCGGAGCAATCGGTCTGGGTGGTCAATGTCTACCAGATCGCGCTGGTGGCAACGCTGCTGCCGCTCGGGGCGCTCGGCGAGATCGTCGGGCACCAGCGCATCTATCTCGGGGGGCTGATCCTGTTCACCATCGCCTCGCTGCTTTGCGCGGTGGCGTGGTCGCTGGAGAGCCTGCTGGTCGCGCGCACGCTTCAGGGCCTCGGCGCGAGCGGCATCATGAGCGTCAACACCGCGCTGGTGCGCTTCGTCTATCCCGGACGGATGCAGGGCCGCGGCTTCGGCCATAACGCGCTGGTGGTAGCCACCGCTTTCACTTTCGGCCCGTCGATCGCGTCAGCGATCCTCGCGGTCGGACCGTGGCCGTGGCTGTTCGCCGTCAACATCCCCTTCGGCCTCATCGCAACAGGCATCGGCTTTGCGATGCTGCCGAAGACGCCGCGCGCTGATCACGATTTTGATTTTGTTGGCGCTGCCCTCGCCTCAGCCTGCCTCGGCCTGTTCATCATCGGCATCGGCAGCGCCGCGCACAATCTGTCGCCTGTCGTCGTCGGCATCGAGTTGATCGCTGCCCTGGTGCTCGGCTTCATCCTGACGCGACGTCACGCCGATCATCCCGCGCCGATGTTGCCGATCGATTTGTTCGCGCGGCCGATGTTCGCGCTGTCGGCGGCAACTGCGGTCTGCTCCTTCGCCGTGCAAGGCCTCGCCTTCGTCTCATTGCCTTTTTACTTCGAGGATGTGCTCGGCCGCTCCCAGGTCGAGACCGGCTTCTTCATGACGCCGTGGCCGCTGGTGGTCGGCATCATGGCGCCGATCGCCGGGCGCCTCTCCGACCGGCATCCGGTTGGCCTTTTGGGCGGGATCGGCCTCATTCTGCTCGGCCTCGGCATGGCGCTGCTGGCGCTGCTTCCGGCGAGCCCGAGCATCCCTGACATCATCTGGCGGATCATGATCTGCGGCATGGGCTTCGGCTTCTTCCAGGCGCCGAACATGAAGGCGATCATGGGAAGCGCCCCGCCACACCGCGGCGGCAGCGCCTCGGGCATCGTGGCCACGGCGCGCCTGACCGGTCAGACGACCGGCGCCGCGCTTGCCGCGGCGTGCTTTGCCATGGCCGGTCACAACGGCGCCACCGTTGCGCTAGCACTCGGCGCAGGCTTTGCCGGGCTCGGCAGCGTGATGAGTTTTTTGCGGCTGGCAGTGAAATAGGCTGTGCTTCAGGGCGCCTTCTGCGCGATCGGCTGGCTGACGATGGTTGCCGTATCGAGCGGCTCGCATGTGATCGTGCGCCGCAGCTTGGGTGGACCTGCCCAACCCGCAGAGTCGCTCACAGACACGAACGTGTCCCCTTGTGGGGCGAGAATGATCGGCTCCGACTTCAGGCAGGCGTCAGGAAATGCGATGGCGTGGCCCGCGCTCTTCGAGAGATGCCCAATCAGCATCTGTGCCCCCTGCATTCGCGCAGCCGGCGAGGCCCGCATCGAACGATCAGAATCGAAGGCGCGGTAGCACGGCCAGTCGGTGTGACCAGGCGCGAACTCATAGGTGATCCTGCAAGCCGCCCCGGCCGATTTCACGAATGGCGCATCCGAAGGCGCCGCGACGTCGCGTTCGAAGACCAGCGTCTGTAATGTCAGTGCTTCCGTCGTCGCATCCGGCGAGACGGGCTTGTCCGGGTCGATTGCGATTTCACCGCGCGAGAACACCAGCTTCGTCTTGGGCTGAACATCCCGGGTCTCCAGCACCATCATAGGCCGTGCAGCCCAGGAGCGATCCAGATCAAGGTCCTTGCCCTCCATCGTCAGCCGGACGGTACCGACGGCGGGATTATCCTTGGCGAAATCGATCGTCCGGACGCGCACGGTCTCCTTCGATGCCTCCAGGCTCAGGAAACGCAGATCATCGATCTTGCGCGTGATCGGCATCATCGGATCGAACCGATCGTCGATATTGAACCGGACGATCTTCTTCAGCTTGGCCAACGCAGGTCCCTTGGGCGTAGCCGGGGGCGCGACGTCGATCACGAGCAGCGCACCACCCGGTGAATAGGTATCGCCAAGCACACGCTGCCAGATCGCCGTCAACGGCGAGTTCGTCCGCTGGTCAACATCTCGCGCGAAGACGATCTGCTGTCCGGGACGAATGACCGGAAAGTCCTGGAACGCGCCGAGCGCTGCGCCTTTGCTGACGTCATCCCCGGAGAAGTTGATGCATTTGGACTGGTCGTCATGACCGGATGGATCGATTGGCCTCGATGCCGAACGCGAGCAGAAGCTAAGATCATTGTCGACCGTCTTCTGCGGGCTGATGGCGGTCGCGTAGATCGGTTCGCTCGCGCCCGGAATTTCCATCGGGAGCGGAGACGTCGCGAACATGTCGACCTCCACCATGGTCAACGACGAACCGGCATCTTTCGAGCAGAGATCCCGCCGAGGCAGCGTATTGGTGAGAAGCCGCGCGGCATCCGCGCCAACGATGCAGGACATCGTGTCCTGCGGATTGTTGCGGCTCATCCAGATCAGATGGTTCTTGCCCGCACTGTCGACCAGCAAATGCGGCGCGGCATGATGACGACGCGGCGGCAGCCAGATCGGCACGGTCTCCGAGAGCATCGGCTCGCGCTTGAGCAATGCCTCAGGCAGCTTCGTCACGCCGACCGAGCGCAGTTCGGCGTCGACCTCGTTCGGGTCCTGCGTGTATTCGAACACCGGAATTTGTCCGCAAGTCATGCAGGTTACGGCGATGTCGGATCGAACGTTCTCGAACGACAGGATGACTTGGTCCGGATCGTTGCGATATTTGACGGGATCCACGGCCTTGAACGGATGATCCACGACGCGGCTCGCCTGGAAACCATCCGAGCGGAACGGATCGGATTCGAACTCGAAATAGGTCGATCGATCCCAGCCGCGAAAGGCGTTGTATCCACCCATACTGACGCCTGCGAGGACCATCTTCGAATCGGTCTGGCAGCGCGTAGCGCTGCCGGTCCCGCTGCCGTTGCGAATATAGGTGCACAGACGGAACGCCGCATTTTGCAGGATGCGGTCGCAATCGTTCTGGTTATAGCCATAGGTAGCGAGGCCGTGGCGGTAGCAGAGGTCATGGAACACGCAGGCCTGCCGGAAGCGCTGCAGGACGAGATGACGCTTGCCCTTGGAATCCCTGCTTCCATCGAAGAAGACGTTGGTCAGAGCAGGCAGGCTGCAATTCAACCCCTCCCCGCTGCCACCAATCGTGCTGACGACATCCGGTCCCGCTTCAAAGGAGGTGACGGTGGCGGGCATCTCACCATCGGTAGTGTCGTCGACATTCTTGTAGATGGAGTCGGCGACTAACGAGGGCAGATAATTGAAGACAAGAACAATCGCGACGATCGCCGCGACCATCCAGCCGATCACCTTCCTTGACATGCCGCACCCCCCCCTCCGCAAAAGCTATTCTCGTAGCAATGCCGATCTTGATCGCCGACAGGCCTGGAAGTCCGCTGGAATCGCCGCAATCGATGGCGCCCCCGTGTTGTCCCGGAAACGATCACCCCCAGGTTGTCGCACTGTCAAGCGAGCCCGCAGGGTCAGCCCTGAATTTTGGGGACGTCAGGGCTGATTTTGCGCTGCGGCCGCGCCGGCAGCAACGACTGGAACCGGCAGTTGCTCACCCAGCGCGGGCCTTCGCGTGGCCATCTCAAAGCGCGCAACACCGCCCGATCCACTATCTTCCCGCAGTCGCGAGAATCTTCGATACCTGCCCCTCAGAGTCTTGATTTGAAAGGTTCGAGTTTGCCGGACACATTGCGCCCCCGAGTCCATCGGTGGATGGGCCAATCAGGGGACTTGCGATGGCAAACCTAACAATCAACGGAAAAACCTTCACGCTCGATGTCGAGGCGGATACGCCGCTGCTCTGGGCGATCCGCGAGAATGCCGGCCTGACCGGGACCAAATATGGCTGCGGGATCGCACAATGCGGGGCCTGCACCGTGCACTTGGACAGTGTCGCCACCCGTTCCTGCGGGATTTCAGTCGCCGAGGCCGAGGGCAAGAAGATCACCACCATCGAAGGGCTCGGCTCCGGTGCGACGCTGCATAAGGTGCAGGAGGCCTGGATCGCCCAGGACGTTCCGCAATGCGGCTATTGCCAGAGCGGCATGATCATGGCGGTGACGGCGCTCCTGAACGAGAAGCCGAAGCCGACCGACGCCGACATCGACGAGGCCATCACCAATATCTGCCGCTGCGGCACCTTCCAGCAGGTGCGCGAGGCGATCCACACGATCGCAAGCGCGTAAGGGAGCTGGCACATGAACAAGCATGTTTCTCCCAAATTGAACCGCCGCGCCTTCGTAATCGGCACCGCCGCTGTCGGCGCTGGTCTTGCCATCGGCTTCGACCTGCCGTTTGGGGGTCCCACCGTGGTTCGCGCGGCTGACGGCTCGCCCGAGGTCAATGCCTGGGTCGTGATCCGGCCTGACGATACAGTGGTGATCCGCGTCGCCCGCTCGGAGATGGGCCAGGGCTCACTGACGGGTCTCGCCCAGCTCGTCGCCGAGGAACTCGAATGCGACTGGACCAAGGTCACCACCGAATTCCCCTCGCCTGGCCAGAACGTCGCGCGCAAGCGAGTCTGGGGAGATTACTCGACCGGCGGCAGCCGCGGCATCCGCGGCTCCCACGACTATGTCCGCAAGGGCGGCGCCGCCGCACGCATGATGCTGATCCAGGCCGCGGCCAATGACTGGAAGGTGCCGGCCTCTGAATGCACGGCCGTCAATAGCGTCATCACCCACACGCCATCGGGCAAGACCACGACCTACGGCAAGGTCGCCGAAGCCGCGGCCAAGCTGACGCCCCCGACTGACGTCAAGCTGAAGGATCCCAAGGATTGGCGGGTGATCGGCAAGGGCGTGAAGCGGCTCGACACCCCGGACAAGGTCACCGGCACCACCGTCTATGGCATCGACGTCAAGCTGCCCGGCATGCTCAACGCTGCGATCAAGGATTGCCCTGTTACCGGCGGCAAGCTGAAAAGCTATGACGAAGCCAAGATCGCCGGCATGAAAGGCGTGAAGAAGGTGATGAAGGTCGGCGACACCGCAGTTGCGGTCGTGGCCGACACGTTCTGGCACGCCAAGACCGCGCTCGATGCGCTGCCGATCGTCTGGGACGAAGGCGAGAACGCCAAAGTCTCCAGCGCCTCGATCGCAAAATGGCTGGCCGAAGGCCTCGACGGCGGTCCGGCCTATGTCGGCAATTCCGACGGCGATGCGAAGGCCGCCCTTGCCGGTGCCGCCAAGACGATCGAAGCCGTCTACAACTATCCCTACCAGAACCACGCTACGATGGAGCCGATGAACGCCACCGCGCTCTACACGGCCGACAAATGCGAGGTCTGGTGTGGCACGCAGAATGGCGAGGCGGCGTTCGCCGCCGCACTGGAAGCATCAGAACTTCCGGCCGAGAAATGCGACGTCAACAAGCTGCTGCTCGGCGGCGGCTTCGGCCGGCGCGGCCAGACCGACTATGTCCGGCAGGCCGTGCTGATCGCCAAGCAGATGCCGGGCACGCCGATCAAGCTGATATGGACGCGCGAAGAGGACATGACGCACGGCCGGTACCATCCGGTCACGCAATGCAAACTGACCGCGGGCTTCGATGCCGACAACAATCTGACGGCATTCCATATGCGGATCTCCGGCCAGTCGATCCTCGCGAGCTTGAGGCCGGACGCACTCGTCAAGGGCATGGACCCAGCGACATTCGCCGGCCTCAACGCCAAGGGCGATGCACCGTTTGGATACTCGGTGCCCAATCTCCTGATCGAGCATTCGATGCGCAACCCGCACATCATCCCAGGCTTCTGGCGCGGAGTGAACGTGAATCAGAACGCCATCTATGTCGAATGCTTCATGGATGAGCTGGCGCACGCAGCAGGGCAAGACCCCCTCGAGTTCCGGCGCAAGCTGATGAAGGATCATCCGAAGCATCTCGCTGTGCTGGAGGCCGTGGCCGAGAAGATTGGCTGGAGCACTGCGCCGCCGCAGGGCGTTTATCGCGGACTTGCGCACTTCGCCTCCTACGGCAGCTATGTCGCGGCGGCCGCGGAGATCTCCGTCATCGACGGCACCAAGATCAAGGTGCATCGCATCGTCGCGGCGACCGACCCCGGCTATGCCGTCAACCCGGCCCAGATCGAACGGCAGATTGCCGGGTCGTTCGTCTACGGCCTGAGCGGACTGTTCTATGGCGGCATCACGGTCAAGGATGGCGCCGTCGAACAGACAAACTTCGATACCTACGATTCGATGCGGATCGCGGCGATGCCGAAGGTGGAATCGATCGTGATGCCGAGTGGCGGTTTCTGGGGCGGTGTCGGCGAGCCGACGATCGGCGTTGCTGGACCAGCCGTGCTCAACGCCTACTTCGCAGCCACCGGCAAACGAATCCGTTCCGTGCCGCTGCGCGATCAGAACATCACCTTCGCATGAGAAACACCGCGGCGGCCATCATGGCCGCCGCGGTACTTGCCTGGATGACCTCAATGACCACGCGACCGGTGACACGTCGGAGCGCCGTGCTCGGCATCACCGCCGCGGCGGCTACATTGGCACGGCCATCGGTCCTGCTTGCGCAATCGACAGGTCGCATCGTCGTGGTCGGCGGCGGCTTCGGGGGAGCCGCCTGCGCCCGCGCGCTCAAGCGGGCGCAGGTAGACCTGCAGGTGATCCTGATCGATCCCAATGCGGTCTTCACCGCCTGTCCTCTCAGCAACGAGGTGATCGCGGGCTTGCACGATATCGAGGCGCAGCAGTTTGGCCATGAAAAGGTCGCCGCCGAAGGCGTCACCGTGATCGGCCAGACCGTAACCACCATCGCGCCGGAGCAGCGCAGCGTCATGACCGCCGACGGCGTCGCGCTGCCCTATGACCGCCTCGTGCTCTCGCCCGGCATCGACTTCCATTTCGAGGCGCTGCCCGGCTACGACGAGGCCGCGTCGGAAACAATGCCGCATGCGTGGAAGGCCGGCGCGCAGACGTTGCTGCTGCGCAGGCAGTTGGAAGCGATGGACGATGGTGGCACTGTCGCCATCGCCGTCCCCGCCAATCCCTCGCGCTGTCCGCCCGCGCCTTACGAGCGCGCCAGCCTGATCGCGCATTATTTGAAGACGAAGAAGCCGCGCTCGAAAGTGCTGATCCTCGATGCCAAGGACACTTTCTCGCAGCAGCGGCTGTTCGAGCAGGCGTGGAAAGAACTGTACGGCGACATGATCGAACGAATCGGCCTGTCACAAGGCGGTCGCGTCACCTCGATCGATCCCGCCACCAAGACCATCGTCACCGAATTCGGCAATTACAGCCCTGACGTCGCCAATGTCATCCCGCCGCAGCGCGCTGGGCGCATTGCCGAGATCGCGGGTGCAACTGATGCCACCGGTTGGTGCCCGATCGACCCCGTCACCTTCGAGTCAAAGCTTGTCAAGAATATTCACGTCATCGGCGACGCTTGCCTTGGCGGCGGCATTCCCAAATCGGCATCGGCCGCAAATGCGCAAGGCAAGGCGTGCGCTGCCGCCATCGTCAATCTGCTCGCCGGCCGCACGCCGGAGACACCGCGGCTCACCGGCGTCTGCTACAACATTGTCGCACCCGGTTATGGCTTCTCGCTCGCGGGCAACTACCAACCCAGGGGCGACATCTTTGTCGAGGTCGAGGGCGGCGCTACGAGCCCGGTCGATGCGCCGCGTGAGCTGCGCACCCGCGAAGCGGCCGAGGCGGAGCGCTGGTTTCAAACCATCACGGCGGACACCTTTGGCTAGGTCGACGATTACCATCGCAGTGCTGTTTGCCAGTCTGGTGCACGTCGCCAACGCACGTGCGGACGGATTAGCCCGCTACGAGATCACCGGCGACGGCATCACGACATCGCTCACGGGCGCGCCCGGCGATGCCGTGCGCGGGCGCACGCTGGCGCTGGCGCGAACGACGACCTGCATCCTCTGCCATTCCGGCCCCTTCCCGGAAGCGCGGTTCCAGGGCGACTTGGCGCCCGATCTCACCGGCGCGGGGAACCGCTGGACGGCAAGCCAGTTGCGGCTTCGGCTGGTTGACGCCTCACGCTTCAATCCGGACACCATCATGCCGTCCTATTATCGCAACGAGGGGCTGGTTCGGGTCGGACGCAATTTCGCGGAGAAACCGATATTGTCGGCCACAGAGATCGAGGACATCGTGGCCTTTCTCGCAACACTTCGGGACTAAGCTGATGCGGACGACGCGACGACAATTCTTGAGCTTGGCCGGAGGCGTCACAGTCGCCGGGACGATCCCGGTCGTCACGCTGCGGCCGCTCAAAGCGACGCCCGCGATGCTCAACACTGCGATCCGGAACCTCGTCGGCGAGGTCCCCATTCACACCGGCAAGGTCAAGCTCGACATTCCGCCGCTGGTCGAGAACGGCAACACGGTGCCGATGACGGTCAGCGTCGCGAGCGCGATGACCGCGGACGACTACGTGAAGAGCATCCACGTCTTCAACGAGAAGAACCCTCAGCCCAACATCGGAAATTTCTACCTGAACCCGTCCTCCGGACGCGCGCAGGTCTCGACGCGGATCCGGCTTGCCGACACCCAGAAAGTGGTCGCAATCGCCCGCCTCTCCGACGATAGTTTCTGGCAGGTCGCCGCGGATATTGTCGTGACGCTCGCCGCCTGCACCGAGGAGGTGAATTGATGGCCGCGCTCATCAACGTCCCCTCAAAAGCCAAACGCGGCGACATCATCGAGATCCGCACGCTGACCTCACACATCATGGAAACCGGTTTTCGCCGCACCATGGATGGCGCGCTGGTGCCGCGCGACATCATCACGAGCTTCACCTGCCGCTACAACGGCACCGAGATTTTTCGCGCGGATCTGTTTCCGGCGATCGCCGCCAACCCGTACTTGTCCTTCTTCACGATCGCCAAGGAGAGCGGCAAGCTCGAGTTCGAATGGATCGGCGACAACGGCTACTCGTCCAGGGCATCGGCATCGATCACGGTCGAATGATTTTCTGGCGCGCGATAGCGGTGGCGGCGCTTGCCGCCACGACCTCTGCCCTTCTGGCCGGTGAGATCCCGCCCGATGCGCGCCGCTCCGGCTATTCCTTCATGAGTCCTGATACGCGCGCCATGCAGGATGACGACACCTCCAATCCGGGCATGCTGTTCGTGCTGGATGGCGAGGCCTTATGGGGTAGGAAGGTCGGCAGCGCCGACAAGGCGTGCGCCGACTGTCACGGCGATGCGCGAAGCAGTATGAAGGGCGTCGCGGCGCGCTATCCGGCGTTCGACCGGACGCTGGGGCGCCCCGTCACCCTCGACCAGCGCATCAACCTTTGCCGTGCCAATCATCAGCAGGCGAGCTCACTGCCTTACGAGGGCCACGACATCCTGGCGCTGTCCGCCTTCGTTGCTCATCAGTCGCGCGGCGTTGCGATCACCACAGGCGATGATCCACAACTTATTGCTTTCGTCGAACAGGGGCGCAGCCTCTTCATGCAGCGCGAGGGACAACTCAACCTGGCCTGCACCAATTGCCATGACGACAACTTTGACAAGCACCTTGCAGGCTCGCCGATCACGCAAGGGCAGCCGACCGGCTATCCGCTCTATCGGCTGGAATGGCAGACGCTGGGATCCCTGGAGCGGCGCTTGCGCAGCTGCATGACCGGCGTCCGCGCCCAAGCCTATGAGTATGGCGCGCCCGAATTGGTCGCGCTCGAACTCTACCTGATGTCGCGGGCCCGCGGAATGCCGATGGAAACGCCGGCGGTGCGACCGTAACGCATAAATTAGGGCTAGGCAGGCGTGGAACGGTCGCTAGTATCCCCCCAAAGAATTGAATCAGAGGGAGGGACTAAAGTGGCTGACCATAAAATCTCGCGCCGTACGCTGCTGACGGGCACCGCTGCGGCGGGCGCACTCAGCCTCACCGGGCTTCCGGCGCGCGCCGAGGTGAATTGGAAGAAATATGCAGGTACCAAGCTGGAGGTGATCCTCGCCAAGGGGCCGCGCGGCGACAACCTGCAAAAATACGTCAAGGAATTCACCGACCTCACCGGCATCCAGGTCGAATCCGAGCAAATCCCCGAGCAGCAGCAGCGGCAGAAATGCGTCATCGAGCTCACCTCGGGCCGGCCGAGTTTCGACGTTGTCCATCTCAGCTATCATGTGCAGAAGCGGCAGTTCGAGAAAGCCGGCTGGCTCGCCGACCTCACGCCCTACATGAAGGACCCGACGCTGACCGCGCCCGACCTCGTCGAGAGCGATTTCTCGGCCGCAGGTCTGCAGTACTGCAAGAACGACAAGGGTCAGATGCTGTCCCTGCCGTGGTCGGTCGACTATTTCATCCTCTACTACAACAAGGAGCTGTTCCAGAAGAAGGGCGTCGCAGTGCCCAAAACGCTGGACGAGATGGTTGCCGCCGCCGAAAAGCTCACTGATGCGAAGGACGGCACCTATGGCTTCGTCGGGCGGGGCCTGCGCAACGCCAATATGACGTTGTGGACGAACTTCTTCCTCGATTATGGCGGCGAATTCCTCGACGCCAAGGGCAACATTCTGACTGACGGTCCCGAAGCCGTCGCAGCGACCAAGCTCTACCAGACTCTGCTGACGAAAGTGGCTCCGCCCGGCGTCGCCGGCTTCAACTGGATGGAGTCGATGGCCTCGTTCACGCAAGGCAAATCGGCGATGTGGATCGACGGCGTCGGCTGGGCGCCGCCGCTGGAGGATCCGGCTGCCTCGCGCGTCGTCGGCAAGGTCGGCTACACCGTCGTGCCGGCCGGTCCGAAGGGGCAATATTCGGCGACCTATGGCGACGGTATCGGTGTCGCCGCCGCGAGCAAGAACAAGGAAGCCGCCTATCTGCTCTGCCAGTGGATCGTCTCGAAGCAGCAGGGTGCGCGGCTCTTGCAGGCCGGTGGCGGCGTGCCGTTCCGCAACTCGATCCTGAACGATGCTGAGGTCCAGAAGGGCGTGAAGATGCCCAAGGAGTGGCTGCAGTCGGTGATTGATTCCGCCAAGATCAGCAAGCTCGGCCTGCCGGTGATCATCCCGGTCGCCGAATTCCGCGATCTCGTCGGCGCCGCTATCACCTCGACCCTGGCCGGCTCCGATCCCGCGGCAGAGCTGAAGAAAGCCCACGATCAGTTCCGGCCGATCCTGGAGCGTAGCGAAAAGGCGTGAGTGCGTTGACACAATCGACTCCGCGCGCGGCACAGTCTGATGCCGCGCCGGAGAAGGAGCTGCGGCCGCCGTCCTATTGGCCGTTCGTGGTGCCGGCGCTGGTCGTCGTCCTCGCGATCATCATCTTCCCGTGGGTGTTCACCATCTGGATGAGCCTGAACGAGTGGAAGGTCGGCTCGCCGACCACCTTCGTCGGATTCTCCAACTATTTGCGCCTGACCGGCGATCCGCGCTTCATCGAGGCGATCGGACACACGCTGGTCTACACCGTGCTGTCCGTGGTGCTGCCGCTCGTGTTCGGCACATTTGCGGCCGTGGTTTTTCACCAGAAATTCGCCGGCCGCGGCTTCCTGCGCGGCATCTTCATCATGCCGATGATGGCAACGCCGGTGGCAATCGCGCTGGTCTGGACCATGATGTTCCACCCGCAACTCGGCGTGCTCAACTATTTGCTGTCACTGGTCGGCATCCCTGCGCAGCTCTGGGTGTTTCATCCGGCAACGGTGATTCCCTCGCTGGTGCTGGTCGAGACCTGGCAATGGACACCGCTGGTGATGTTGATCGTGCTCGGCGGGCTCGCTGCGATCCCGACCGAACCCTACGAGAGCGCGCAGATCGACGGCGCCAGCCTGTGGCAGGTGTTCCGGTTCATCACCCTGCCGCTGATCATGCCGTTCCTGTTCATCGCCGGCATGATCCGCATGATCGACGCGGTGAAGAGCTTTGACGTCATCTTCGCGATCACGCAGGGCGGACCGGGATCAGCGTCGGAGACCATCAACCTCTACCTCTACAGCGTCGCCTTCGTTTATTACGACCTCGGCTACGGCTCGGCGATCGCAGTCGTGTTCTTCCTGCTGATTGTCCTGCTTGCGGCGGTGATGCTCTACGCCCGCCAGCGCATGCTGTGGACCGAAATCGCGAGCGACGCATGACCCCGAAGCAAATCATCGGCAAGATCGGCCTGTGGTTCGCGGTGCTCGTCATCGTGTCGCCGGCGATCCTGTTCTTCCTCTGGATGCTGTCGCTCTCGCTCAAATTCGAGGTCGACAACGCCGCCTACCCGCCGGTGTTCATCCCAGAGCATTTCGCCTGGAAGAACTACGCCGACGTGCTCGCCTCCAACCGCTTCGTCACCTATTTCTTCAACAGCCTGATCGTGACAGGCAGCGCGGTACTGGCGCTGATGGTCGGCGTCCCCGCCGGCTACGGCATCGCGCGGATGGCCGCGCACAAATCGGCGATCGTGATCCTGATCGCCCGCATCACGCCCGGCCTGTCCTATCTGATCCCGTTGTTCCTGCTGTTCCAGTGGCTCGGCCTGCTCGGCACGCTGGTGCCGCAGATCATCATCCATCTCGTGGTGACGGTGCCGATCGTGATCTGGATCATGATCGGCTATTTCGAGACCACGCCGCTGGAGCTGGAAGAAGCCGCCCTCATCGACGGTGCAGGCCGCTGGCAGGTATTCCGCCACGTCGCGCTGCCGATCGCCAAGCCCGGCATCGCGGTCGCCTTCATTCTCGCGGTGATCTTCTCCTGGAATAATTTTGTGTTCGGCATCGTGCTGGCGGGGCGCGAGACCCGCACCCTGCCCGTCGCCGTCTACAACATGATCTCGTTCGACCAGTTGAGTTGGGGCCCGCTCGCCGCAGCTGCGTTGGTCGTGACGCTGCCGGTGCTGCTGCTTACGGTATTCGCGCAGCGGCAGATCGTGGCAGGGCTGACGGCGGGGGCCGTGAAGGGCGGATGATCGCTGCTCATCCCTGTCGACGCCTTTAGCTGATCCGGACGACGACCTTTCCCTTGGCTCGGCCCGTCTCGAGATACGCCAGCGCCTCCTTTGCCTGCGCGAACGGAAAGACCTTGTCGATCACCGGCCGGATGTGCCCGGCCTCGATAAGCTTACCGAGCTCTGCGAGTAGACTGCCGTCCGGGTGTACGAACAGGAAGGAATACGCAGCGCGGCTTGCCTTGGCACGCCGCAGGATCTTGCGGCTCAGCAACCCGAACAGCAGCACCATGAAGAAATTCATGCCGCGGGCGCGAGCGAACGCAGCGTCGGGTGGCCCAATGAGTGAGACGATTGCGCTCCCGGGTTTCAATATCCGAAGCGACTTCTCGAGTGCGTCGCCCCTGACTGTGCCCAGCACAGCATCGTAGCCGCGCAGCACATCCTCGAATTGCTGCTTCTTGTAGTCGACCACCTCGTGGGCTCCGAGGCTCCGGACCAGATCCACATTTCCGGTACTCGTCGTCGTCCCGACCTTCGCGCCGAGATATTTCGCCAGCTGGATCGCAAACGTACCAATGCCGCCCGCGCCTGCCGGAATGAATACCTTTTGGCCGGGTTGGAGCCGTGCGCGGACCTTGAGCGCCTGCCACGACGTCAGTCCAACCATCGGTATCGAGGCCGCCTGCACGAAGTCCAGATTTGCCGGTTTGAGCGCGGCCGCGTCCTCGGGCACCGTCGCAAACTCAGCGAGAGCACCCGAGCCGCTCAGGTCGAAGATGCTGGCGAAGACGGCATCACCCGGCTTGAAGCGGGTGACGCGACTTCCGACCTCCACCACGACACCGGCCAAATCGCTGCCCAGCGTGGCCGGAAGCTGAAAGCGAAGGATCGGCTTGAAGGTTCCTTTCGGAATCATGTTGTCGATAGGGTTCAAACCAGCCGCATGGACCTGGACGAGAATCTCGTTCGGCTTCGGCGACGGCCGAGGCGTATCAACGAACGTAACCTGGTCCGGTCTACCATAACGCTTGAAGACGAGTGCTCTCATGGTTGCTGATGTCCGGTTTTCGGGTGCTTGCGCCGGCCGCATGCCGTCAGAAGGCTCGGGCGGTGCGGGCAGGCTGCAATGCAGTTGCCGCATCGAGCCGCAGGTCCTTTCGAATCCCGGCGTCGACCAGTCCAGCCGGCGCAAATCTGCGAAGCAACCGCAGGCGGTTGGCGAGCTTGCCGGCCGCGTACCGGACTTTCGGATGCGCCGCGCTGGCCGCTTTCAGAACGGTGTCGGCCACCACGCTTGGGTCCTCAGCCGTCGTCATAACCTCGTTCACCCGTTTGGTGACGTGCGCACGCGCCTCGCGATACTCGTCGAGCTTGGCATCCGGCTCCATGAAGTTCGCGTCGAACGGCGTCTTGGTGTACGCGGGCTCGATGACCGAGACCCGGATGCCTCTCGTGCGCAGCTCATGGTCGAGCGATTCCGAATAGCCTTCCACGGCGTGTTTGGTGGCGGCATAGAGCGCGCCGTAGGGCATCGGCAGAAAGCCGAGAACGGAGCCGATATTGATGATGCGACCATTCCCCTGCCGCCGCATGTGGGGCAGGACGGCCTGTGTCATCCGGATCAGTCCAAAGAAGTTCGTCTCGAAAATCGATCGGGCCTGATCGATCGAGCTCTCTTCCGCGCCGGCAGGGGCAACACCGAAGCCGGCGTTGTTCACGAGCAGATCGATGCGGCCATCGCACCGTATGACATTACTGACGGCGGCTTTGGCGGATTCATCGCTGGTCACGTCGAGGACCAGCATCTCGAACGATCGCCTGCCGGCCTGCGCGCCTCGTCTGCTGGTGCCGTAGACCTTGTAGCCGGCTTTCGCGAGCCGCTCCGCCGTGGCTTCGCCGATGCCTGATGAGGCGCCGGTAACAAGCGCTATTCCAGTGTTGGTCGTATTCACGAGCTTCTCCTGTGAGGGTGCCAGCTTCGAACCACTTTGATTACGATCGTAATTATTGATATACATGACGATCGCCATTATAATTGTCAAGACCCGGGACCAAGGATCTGCGACATGCGCGTTTCAAAGGAACAGGCGGCGAAGAATCGCGAGCGTATTCTCGAGGCCGCTTCCCGCCTCATGCGGGAGCGCGGCATCTCCGGCATGGGTGTGGACGCGCTGGCCGATGCTGCGGGGATGACCCACGGCAGCATGTACAGTCAATTCGGCTCCAAGGAACGACTCGTCGAAGAAGCGGTGGCCCACGCCATCGTCGCCAAAGGGCGAGAAGTGCCCGACGAATTTGCGCTCGGCGACTACGTTTCCGAATACCTCTCAGCGGGGCATCGCGACGAACCGGGAAGCGGTTGCCCCTTCGCGGCCCTGTCTTGTGAGATGGCTCGACAAAGCGGTGGCGTGAGAGACCGTTTCACAGCCGGAGTACGTGGCATGATCGGGCTGCTGAGCGGTCGAATGACCTCGACGCTGAAGCCGCGGCAGCGCGAGGAGAAGGCCCTCGCGACGGCCGCCTCCCTGGTCGGGGCACTCGTGCTGGCCCGGGCCGTGAATGATCCCAAGCTGTCGGACGATATTCTTCGCGCGACCAGGAACCAGATAGGCGTTTGATCGCGCGGCGCAGTGCGGGGCTAGACCTGCCACCATGATGGGTGGCGGCAGTCGAGCAACTGGCTGGATTAAGACAAAGATGCGGCCTGGCGACGCGACGTCGTCCGGCCGCAGACTTTATTCGCCCAGCCTACTCTGCCGGTGCGGCGTGCATCTCCGGATGCGCGGCATAGTGCTCGCTGGCGCCGAGCTTGCTGGCCGCGAACAGGCCGGCAGCCATCACGGCGTAGGAGAGGGCCACGGCAGGCGTGACACCAAAGCCGCCGCCGATGCCGACGGCTTCGCCATGCATGAAGCCGAAGTACGTCAGCACCGCGCCGACCAGCGCGAAGGCCGACGCCTTTTCGAAGTCACGCTCGATGATGAAGACGCCGATCGCACCAAGGATGAGGCCGGCGAGGATGGAGCCGCCGCCCATCACCTCCAGCCCGTGATAAAACACGCCCTGCTGCGGCAGAGCGGCAACCGCCGCAATCTTCACTGCGTCGGCTTTGTCGGCCGCCATGCCGCCGACAGTCGCTGCCGCCGTCATGGTCGAGGCCAGCATCGTGTCGATCTGGAGCTTGGCCCAGGCGGCGAGATGCGGGGTCAGCGCCAGCACGATTGCGGGCGCATGCTTGACCGGCGTGGTCTGGAACGCCTGCGCGCCGATCAGCATGCCGATATACAGCAGGATCGGCGAGATCGCGACCACGGGCACGAGCGCCAGCAGCACCGAGATGATGCCGAACCAAGCCAGCACAACCACCATGATGCCGGTCGCCGCCGAGTAGCCGATGCGACCACCCATCGCCTTCCAACCGGGATGGCCGATGTAGACGGCGTTGATGAAAGGATTGCCCATCAGGCAGCCGATCAGGCTGACGACGCCGTCGGCGGTCAGCACGCGCGTGGTCGGATATTCGTCGCCGGCAGCCTCCGCGCTCTCGACATTGTCCATGGCCTCGACGAGGTCATAGATGCCGAACGGAATGGCGGTAACCAGGATGACGCCGAGATATTCGAAGCCTGAGAAGACGTAGCCCACGGCGGGAAGCGGCACCGAGAAGCCGAAATTGGAGAAGGCGGCGCTGACGCCTTTGAGGCTCAATCCGCCGAGGCCAAGCCCGAACAGATTCGAGCCCCATGCGATGATCATGCCGGCCGCGATGGCGACGAGACCCGCGGGAATCCCCTTCGGATACTTCACGCCGCCGAACCAGCTCACCAGGATGATGGCAAAGCAGACGAGGCCGATCTGAGGCGTCATGTACATCTCGAGCGCAGGCCGCATCGAGATGAAGGTGATGGAGACACCCGCGAGCGTGCCAAGCAGCGCCGCGCGCGGTGTGATCTTGCGGATGAACGGCGCGATGAAGCCGCCGATCATCAGGATGAAGCTCTGGAAGAACACCCAGACGAGGCCCGCGGACCAGCCCTTGAGCGGATCGCCCGTCTTCAGCGTGATCGGCAGCATGATCACGAAAGTGACGATAAACATGTGCGGCACGCTGACGCCCGACGGCAGCGCGCAGACATCGCTGCGGCCGGTCTTTTGCGCGAGACGATAGGCGAGAAAGGCGTAGTAGAAGGTCGACAGGCACATCATCAGCCCGAGCGCGGGCAGGATGCGGCCGAACACGAGACTGTCAGGCATCTTCAACACGAAGCGAAGCAGGCCCGTGAGCACCAGCATGTTGACGAGGATGTTGGTGCCGAAGCCGAAAAACGCGTTCCAGTCGCCCGATGTCCATAGCGCCGGTTTGAAGTCGGACGTATTGCTTGCAGACTTGCCGGCCGTCCCCGTCAATGTGCTCATGAGAATACCCCTGTGTGGTCTAAACCTTCATTGCCTCCAAGACCGCGGCTGAGGTTGCGACCCAGCCGAAGATGCCGCCCTGGGCCTTGATCATCTTCAGGCCCATCTCGTGAAACTCGGGGAAGTAGGATGCGCAGCCGTCCGAGATGACGACGCAGCGATAGCCGCGGTCGTTGGCCTCGCGCACGGTGGTGTTGACACACACCTCAGTGGTGACGCCGCACACGAGCAAATTCTCGATGCCGTATTTCTCCAGCACATCGGTGAGCTCGGTGGCGTAGAACGCGCCCTTGCCGGGCTTGTCGATCACGACCTCGCTGTCGAGCGGATAAAGCTCGGGAATGATGTCGTGACCAGCTTCACCGCGAATGAGGATGCGGCCCATCGGGCCGGGATCGCCGATACGCAAGGACGGCGCGCCGCGCTCGACTTTCGCCGGCGGCGCATCGGACAGATCAGGCAGATGCCCTTCGCGGGTATGGATCACCAGCATGCCGGTGTCGCGTGCGGCCTTCAGCACCGCGCCGATCGGCTTCACCGCACGCGCGAGTTGGCTGACGTCGTTGCCAAGCGTCTCGCCGAAACCGCCGGGCTCCATGAAGTCGCGCTGCATGTCGATGATCACAAGCGCGGTCGACGACCAATCGAGCTTGATTGGCTCGGGCTCGGCGCTGATGACGCCCAATGTCGGCTTGGTTGAGTTCAACATGACGCAGGCCCCCGCGAGAACTCTCTTTGCGGGGAGTTCTGCAAGCGCCGTGCCATTGTGTACAATTGCAGTGACGTACGAGGCGCAACGAAAATCGATGCGTACTCAGAAGGTTACGCCCGAGATCGAGGACTGCTTATTCCCTGTGCGACGGCTTTGCGAGGTGCATTTGCCTAGAGGATGAGCGTTGGTCGCGCACTCTCCGCCCGTCATTCCGGGCTCGCGACTTTGTCGCGCCCCGGAATGACGGACAGAGAGACTACCGCCCCGCTCCATACAGCCACCGATACTCCTCCTCATAGGGCGCATAAGAGTCCTTCAGCGTCGCCATGTTGAGGAGCATGGTCGCAACCACCGCGCCAGCCTTGTCGAACGCTCGCGTCTTGACCCAGGCGCTCTCGGTGCGTCGGCTGCCGGACAGTGCGACGACCTCGCGCTCGACTTCGTACTCCTCGTCAACGAAGAGCGGCCCCTTCATCAGCCGGATCTCCTGGTCGGCGAACAGGCCGACGGCCGGTCCCTTCGCCGGCAGCGGATCGTCCTTGGAGCGGTACTGGAACAGCACGCTCAGCATCTCCATCGGGATGATCGCCTTCCGCCACGGATTGTCGGCGCTGGAATAGTAAGGCGAGTTTTCGGTGATGACTGCGAGCTTCTGCCTGAGGGAAAACGGATAGAGGTCGCCCATGTTCTGGTCGAACGCCATCCGCACCGGCTGCCGCCTGCTCGTCTGCGCCACCTTCACGTCGCGCAGGATGACAGGATCGGTGAGTGGCTTGAGCTCGGTCAGGCGCGTCTCGAGCGCCGTCGCGACTTGCGCATCGCCGACCGAGGCGGTGCCGCGCAATACCTCGGTGCCGTCGCGCTTCACCATCTGGATCTGGCACTGGCTCGTTCCGGGCAACGGCTTCGACAGGATCGCCTGCACGTCCTCGCCTTCGAAGCAGGCGTTGCGATAATGTGCGGAGAGACAGCCGCTCTCGAACCACGCCTGGCCCCACAGCCGCGCGCCGAGCGGCGCGAACTGGCTGAAATGCGTGGGGCCCTCGATGGTGCCGCCCCTGAAGCCAAGCTTCTGAGCGGTGGCATCGTCGTGGATGGAGGCATGCGCATCGTAAACCTGCGCGTGCAGCATCTGGCGCGGCTGACGCCACGGCCCGATCAGGACCTCGGCGGTTTCGGTGATGTCGGTATTGAACGCGTTCGCGGTCATGGGCTCCTCCACAGGCAGCCATGACTAGCAGGCCCGCCACGGATGCGGCCAGCGATATTGACTTCGGTGCTCCATGCCTTTGACTGCGGCATCCGCTTCGCAAGTCGCCGATCTTTCCGCGGCGCAAAATTCCCACCTTATGCGACGACGAGGACTCCTAAAATGGCGCTGTTGCAGGTCGAGCTGGACGATAAATACCGGCTCGAATCGAAGCGGATCTTCCTGTCCGGCACTCAGGCCCTGGTCCGCTTGCCCATGTTGCAGCGCGAACGTGACCGGCTCGAGGGACTCAACACCGGCGGCTTCATCTCGGGCTATCGCGGTTCCCCGCTCGGCATGTACGACCACGCGCTGTGGCGCGCGAAGTCGCACCTTCAGCAGCACGACATCGCCTTCGTCCCCGGCCTGAACGAGGATCTGGCGGCGACCGCGGTCTGGGGCAGCCAGCAGGTCGGCCTGTTTCCCGGCGCCAAGGTCGATGGCGTGTTCGGCATCTGGTACGGCAAGGGTCCGGGCGTCGACCGCTCGGTCGATGCGCTCAAGCATGCCAATGCCGCCGGCACCTCGCTCAATGGTGGCGTGCTCGCGCTCGCCGGCGACGACCATGGCTGCCAGTCCTCGACGCTGGCGCATCAGAGCGAGCAGGTGTTCGCGGCGGCAATGATTCCCGTGATCAATCCCGCCACGCTCCAGGACTATCTCGATCTCGGCCTCTACGGTTTTGCGCTGTCGCGTTTCTCCGGATGCTGGGTCGGCTTCAAGGCGATCAGCGAGACGGTCGAGAGCTCCGCCTCGATCGACAGCGATCCCGCACGCATCAAGATCGTCCTTCCCGATGATTTCGAGATGCCGCCCGGCGGCCTCAACATCCGCTGGCCCGATCCGCCGCTGGAGGCCGAGCGGCGCCTGTTCGGGCCGAAGATGGCCGCAGTGCAGGCCTTCGCCCGCGCCAACCGGCTCGATCGCATCGTGCTCGATTCCAAGCCCGCAAGGCTCGGCATCGTCGCGACCGGCAAGGCCTATCTCGATCTGCGCCAGGCGCTGGCCGACCTCGGCATCACCGACAAGGACGCCCAGGATCTGGGCTTGCGCATCTACAAGGTCGCGCTGACCTGGCCGCTGGAGGAAAGCGGCGCGAGGCGCTTTGCCGAGGGCCTGCAGGACGTGCTGGTGGTCGAAGAGAAGCGCGGCTTCATCGAAGACCAGTTGATGCGCATCCTCTACAACATTGATGGGTCGAGGCGCCCGACCGTCACCGGCAAGCGCGACGAGAGCGGTGCACCGTTGCTGCCGAGCGAGGGCGAGTTGACGCCGACCATCGTCGCGGGGGCGCTGGTGGCACGCTTGCGCAAGCTCGGCCATCACAGCCCGGTGCTGGAGCAGCGCCTTGCCCGGCTTGAGGCCTTCGACAATCCTGTGACGACCACAACGCAGATCAAACTCGCGCGCACGCCGTTCTTCTGCTCGGGCTGCCCGCACAATACCTCGACGCGCGTGCCCGAAGGCAGCCGCGCCATGGCTGGTATCGGCTGCCACGGCATGGCCCTGAGCATGCCCACTCGCCGTACCGACCTGATCTCTCATATGGGCGCCGAGGGCGTGAACTGGATCGGCCAGTCGCCCTTCACCACCGAAAAGCACATCTTCCAGAATCTTGGCGACGGCACCTATACGCACTCCGGCTTGCTGGCGCTCCGCGCAGCATCGGCGGCCGGCATCAACATCACCTACAAGATCCTCTACAACGACGCCGTCGCGATGACCGGCGGCCAGCCGGCCGAAGGTGCCTTCAATGTCGCGCAGATCGCGCACCAGGTCTGGGCCGAGGGCGTCAAGCGGCTTGCGATCGTCTCGGACGATCCGAGCAAATACCCTGAGGGCAACTACTTCCCGCAGGGCGCGACGATTCATCACCGCCGCGAGCTCGATGCTGTGCAGCGCGAGCTGCGCGATATCAAGGGGCTCACGGTCGTGATCTACGACCAGACCTGCGCCGCCGAAAAACGCCGCCGCCGCAAGCGCGGGCTCTATCCCGATCCCGCCAAGCGCGCCTTCATCAACGAGCTGGTCTGCGAAGGTTGCGGCGATTGCTCGCAGGCGTCCAACTGCGTCTCGGTGCAGCCGCTCGAGACCGAGTTCGGCCGCAAGCGCCAGATCGACCAGTCCAACTGCAACAAGGACTTTTCCTGCGTCGAGGGCTTCTGCCCGAGCTTTGTCACCGTGCACGGTGGTTCGCTGAAGCGGATGAAGACCTCGGCGGTGGACTCCGGCCAATTGTTCGCCGACCTGCCGCTGCCGTCCGCGCGTGAGCTTGATGGACCCTACAACATCCTCGTCACCGGCATTGGCGGCACCGGCGTCATCACCATCGGCGCGCTGCTCGGCATGGCCGCCCATGTCGACGGCCGCGGCTGCTCGGCGCTCGATTTCACCGGCCTTTCGCAGAAGAACGGCGCGGTGATGAGCCATGTCCGCATCGCACCGAAGCCGGAAGACATCTCGGCGGTCCGCATTACCACCGGCGGCGCCGACGTCATCCTCGGTTGCGACATGATCGTCTCGGCCGGCCCGGCGGCGCTGAGCCGCGCCGAGCGTGGCGTGACCAAGGCCTATATCAACGCCGACCTGCAGCCGACCGCGAGCTTCGTGCAGAACCCCGATATCGATTTCGAGATGGGCACGATGCAGACCGTGCTGCGCGATGCGGTCGGCGACAAGAATCTCGACATCATCGACGCGACAGGCATTGCCGGCGCGCTAATGGGCGACAGCATCGCAACCAATCCCTTCATGCTGGGGTTCGCCTTCCAGAAGGGGTCGATCCCCCTGTCGTTGGAGGCCCTGCTGCGCGCCATCGAGATCAACGGCGCCGCGATCGAGATGAACAAGCTCGCCTTCACCTGGGGCCGCCTCGCCGCTCACGACATGTCGCGCGTGCGTAGCGTGCTTCAATTCAAGAACCGGGCGTCCGCGCCGACCAAATCGCTTGACGATATCATCGCAACCCGTGCCGAATTCCTGACCAGCTATCAGGATAAGGCGTACGCGGACCGCTACCTCGCAGCTGTGGCCAAAGTGCGCAAGGCGGAAGCTGCCGCCTCGCCCGCCTCCACGGAGCTGACCGAGGCCGTGGCAAAGAACCTGTTCAAGCTGATGTCCTACAAGGACGAGTACGAGGTCGCGCGGCTCTATACCGATGGCAGCTTTGCCAGGAAGGTGTCGGAAAAGTTCGACGGCAACTTCACACTGAAGTACCACCTCGCACCGCCGATCTTCACCAAGCGCGACAAGTCGACGGGACGGCTTCAGAAGCAGGAATTCGGCGGCTGGATGATCCACGCCTTTCGCGTGCTGGCGAAGCTGAAATTCCTGCGCGGCGGCGCTTTTGATCTGTTCGGCCGCTCCGAAGAGCGCCGGACCGAGCGGAAGCTGGTCGCGGATTATCTCGGCATGATCGATCAGCAGATGCCCGGACTGAAAGCGGAGCAGATCCCGCTTCTGACGAGACTAGCGCGTGTACCGGAAACCATCCGCGGCTTCGGCCACGTCAAGGAGGCCAACATCAAGCTGGCGGCAGCGGAGAAGGCGCGGCTAGAGGCGGAGCTGGAGAACAGCCGATTTGCTGCGGCGGCGGAGTAGAGGTTAGAGCACACTCTCTCCACGTCATTGCGAGGAGCGACGAAGCAATGACGCGGATGTCACGAATGCGCCTTCAGACAGCCGCCTTCTCGGCGCTCGGCGTATTCGCCGCCCCCTCCGCCAGATGCCGCCCCGCGATATACCCGAACGTCAGCGCCGGCCCGAGCGTGATGCCCGGACCGGGATAATTCCCGTTCATGATCGAGCCCATGTCGTTGCCACAGGCATAAAGCCCCGCAACCGGCATGCCGTCCTCGCGCAGCACGCGCGCCTGCGCATCGACGTTCATGCCGATTGCGGTGCCGAGATCGGCCGGATAGATGCGCATGGCGAAGAAGGGCGCACAATGAATAGGCGCAACGCAG
The DNA here is from genome assembly GCF_028128895.1 of Bradyrhizobium sp. CCBAU 11434. Taxonomy (NCBI): domain Bacteria; kingdom Pseudomonadati; phylum Pseudomonadota; class Alphaproteobacteria; order Hyphomicrobiales; family Nitrobacteraceae; genus Bradyrhizobium; species Bradyrhizobium sp. CCBAU 11434. Next base: position 98,264 of record NZ_LBJX01000100.1, on the reverse strand, counting down.
GGGTTGGGCTTATGAGCGGCGTCGCCGAGGTGGCGCTGGTAGATGGTGCTGCCACGACCGAATTCAGGGTCGCGGCCTTCCTTTGCACCATCGTTGTAAGCCGCGATCGTCGCGGTAAGCAGGGCCGGCTTGATGCCGATCTTGGCCGCAAGCTCTGAGATATCGGGAGCCTCGATCAATTCACCGCTCGCCACATAGCAGCGCACACTGCGCGTGAACGGCTTGATGCGACCGAGACCGTAGCTCCACAGGAACGGCCGGTCGCAGACCAGATAGAACGGCCGGTCCGGTTCGCCATTGGCATCGCGCAGCATCGCGAGCACGAACTCATGGTAAGAGAGCGCCTCGTTGACGAAGCGCCGGCCCGCGCCATTCACGGCGATGACGCCGGGCTTCGCGCGGTCAGTCACAGTGTGCGGGAACACGCCGCGGCTGCCGTCGGTGCGGCGGAACAGCGAGGCCGGTACCCAATAGGCCGGGCTTGTCGCGTCCGTATTCAGCGCCGCATTGGCCGTCGCCGCAAGCCGAAGCCCATCGCCCGTGCCCGCTATGTTGGTGGCCGAGACAAATCCAGCCGAGGGCGGGAAAAAGCGTTTGCGCAAGACCGCATCATGCGAAAAGCCGCCGGTTGCAAGCACGACGCCGCGCCTCGCGGCGATCAAGCGGTCGCGCGAGCCATGGCGAATCACGACGCCACCGACGCGATCGCCTTGCATCAACAAATCCTCGACATCGGCACTGAAGAGAATCTCGACCTGCCGCGCCAGCAGCGAGGCATAGAGCCGAGCAGCGAGCGCATTGCCGAGATGCAGCGTCGTTCCGCGCGGGCTGCGCAGTCGTTGCAGCGCATATCCGGAGACCAACCGTGCCGCGCGCAAAGTCGAGCGCAGCGATTTTCCGACACGGCGCAGATGCGGGATGTCGAGCCGGTTGACCATCATCCCGCCGAACAGCGTGAATTCCGGCAGCGGCGCGCGCAGCCGCGCGAAAGCTTGGCCCAGCCGCGTGCCGTCGAACGCGACCGGCTCCAGCACGCGCCCGCCTGATGTCGCGCCCAGCCGCTCCGGATAATAGTCCGGATAGGCCTTCACTGGCTGAAGGCGAACTTCCGTGTTGCTTTCGAGATAGGCGATCGCTTCCGGCCCACGCGCAAGAAATGCCGCGCGCAAGCCCGCGTTGGCAGGTTCGGGCACGGTGCTCGACAGATACCGGACCGCATCCGTGATGCTGTCGGAGAGCCCCGCCTCTTTCATCTTGGCATTGGCGGGGATCCAGACCATGCCTCCGGACCACGCGGTCGTGCCGCCAACGAAAGCGGTCTTCTCGATCACCAGCACGCGCAGACCTTCGGCGGCAGCGACGGCCGCAGCTGTCATACCGCCGGCGCCAGCGCCGATGACAATGACGTCGTAGGTCTCATGCGCCGGCATCATGCGGCAGGAGTCCGGAGGGGAGGCATGACACCGTCATACCCCGCCTGCCGTCCCGCAGCTAGCGGGCCGGTTTCCGCTCGATGGGATCGATATCGATCGCCCGCAGCCGGCCGAGCCGCAACACGTCCATGGCGAGCCGCCGGCCGATCCGGTCGCGGTCGAGCACGCGGATCAGATCATCCACGCCGTTGATCTCGACACCGTCCAGCTTGATGACGACGTCGCCGGGCAACAGCCCCGCCTTCGCCGCCGGGCCGTCCTGCTCGATCTGCATCAAGAGCGCGCCCATCTTGTTCTCGACGCCGGCCAGCACCGCATGCCGCCGCGGGACCGGCGCGGTCTGCCCGGCAACACCGATAAAGGCGCGGCGGACATAGCCGTGGCGGATGATCTCCGACAGTACGAATTGCGCCGTGTTGCTCGCAACCGCAAAGCAGATGCCCTGCGCACCATTGATGATAGCCGTGTTGATGCCGATCACCTCGGCATTCGACGACACCAGCGGCCCGCCCGAATTGCCGGGATTGAGCGCGGCATCGGTCTGGATCACGTCCTCAATGGTCCGGCCGCTGACCGAGCGGATCGAGCGCCCGAGCGCAGAAACCACGCCGGCGGTGACGGTCGATTCGAAACCGAGCGGGTTGCCGATCGCGATCACGAGCTGGCCGCGCCGCAGCGTTTTGGAATTGCCAAGCGCGGCATAGGGCAAGTCGCGCACGCCGTTGGCGCGCAGGAGCGCGAGATCCGTATCGGGATCGACGCCCAGCACGCGCGCATCGCCAACATGACCTTCGACGTCCCGCAGCCGGATCTCCTTGGCCGAGCCGACCACGTGGCTGTTGGTAAGTACGAGGCCGTCAGGCGAGATCACGATGCCGGAGCCGAGCCCGCCGCGCTCGCGGCCGTTCGGCGTCTTTGGTCCGGTCTCGACGCGCACGACGGCGGGACCGACGCGGTCGGTCACATCGATCAAAGCGTTGGAATAGGCGTCCAGCAGGGCCCGGTCATCGACCGGAGCAGATTCTGTCGTTCGCGATGACGGTGCGTCATCGACGATATCTGAAGTGAAATCCAGCATGGCAAAAGTCCTTGAGGCTCACACAGATGGTGGCCTGTTCCATCGGGCGCAAGGTGCACGCCCGGGGTGCAAGGCTGGACTGCCCAGATGGCTAGGGCGCGCGCCGCAACGTGCCGCCCCTGGCTTTGACCGGATCGAGCAGCGACCAGTCGCCATCCGGGAGCACGTAGCCCTTGGGAAACGGTGCACGCAACTCCAGCCCGAGCGAGCGCAGCACGCGGTCGTCGCGGTAGTAGCATTGCAGCACAACGCGCACGAGCGTTGCCGCGGCCGCGCCGCCTTTCTTGCGAAACTCCTGCGCCACGGCATCGCGCTTCGTCGCGTCGAGCTCGGCGAGCGACCCACCGGCCAGGCGCGCCAGATGGTCCAGCGCCGCCGTCACCATCTTGGTGTCGCGGCCGAGCGTCGCGAGTATATCTGCCTGGATCGCAGCGTCGTCAGCGCCGGGCACCTTGTATTCGTCGCTGGCGGGCACGATCATCGCGGCGATGGTGCGGAGGTCGTCGCGTTGAGCGCGCGTGAGTTGAAGACTTTCGGACATGTCGGCCTCAGTCGAACAGGTTGGCGAGACGCTGCTTCATCTGGTCGGCGATGTAGAGCGCGAGGGCCTGGATTGTGGAGGTCGGGTTCACGCCACCCGAGGTGACGAAGATGCTGCCGTCGACGATGAAGAGGTTCTTGACGTCGTGCGTGCGGCCCCATTCGTTGACGACGGAGCGCTGGGGGTCTGTGCCCATCCGCGCGGTGCCAAGCAGATGCCAGCCGCCCCATGGGATCGGGGAGTTGACGCAGATGTCGGTGGCGCCCGCCATCTCCAGAACCTCGCGACCGCGGGCGAGCGCATGGTCCATCATCTTCCGGCTGTTCTCGGAGATCGTGTAGTCGATCCTCGGGGCGGGAATGCCGTGGCTGTCCTTCAGCACGGGATCGAGCGTGACCTGGTTGTGCTGCTCCGGCAGGTCCTCGCAGATCGCGGAGAAGCCAAGCCGATGGCCGTTGAGCTTGCGGAAGACGCGGTGGTGATCTTCACCCCAGGGCAGAATGCCCTTCTGCTCGCTGACCACAGCCTCGAACACCGGCCCGGCGCCACGCACGAACTGGACGCCATAGCCGCGCACGAAGCCGCGCGACAGGTCGGTGTCGTACCACTCCTTGCTCCACAGACAGGTCGGCGGCGCGCGATTAGAGTCGGTCGGCTCCTTCACATAGCCGTAGATCTGCGCATAGGGGTGGAACATCAAATTCTTGCCGACAAGGCCCGACGAATTGGCAAGGCCGTTCGGGAAGCGGTCGGATTTGGAGTTGAGCAGCAGCCGCGGCGTGCCCACGCCGTTGCAGGCGATGATCACGACATGCGCGGGCTGGAACTGCTCGATGCCGTCCTTGTCGTAATACACCACGCCCGTGGCCATGCCGTTCTCGTCGGTCGTGATCTCGCGCACCCGGCAATGCGTGCGCAGCTCGACGCCGGCCCGAACCGCATGCGGCCAATAGGTGATGTCGGTCGAGGATTTTGCGCCTTGTGCGCAGGCGGGCGTGCAATGGCCGAGATTGATGCAGCGCGCCCGCCCCTCATAGTCCATGGTCGCGACCGTCGTATCCGACGGCCACCAGTGCCAGCCGAGCTTGTTCATGGCCTTGGCGACGATGGCGCCAGACAGGCCCATCGGCTGCTGGGGCATCGGCGGATGCGTCAGCGGCGACAGCGGATCGCCTGACAGGCCAGACGTGCCCATCATGCGGTCGTTCTCTTCGAAGAACGGTGTCAGCGCATCCTAGTCGATCGGCCAGTCGTCAGCGACACCGTCGAGCGTCTTCACCTTGAAATCGGAAGGATGCAGCCGCGGCCAGTGCGCGGTGTACATCACCGTCGAGCCCCCGACCGCGTTATAATTCACGACCTTGATCGGGGAATTGTCGTCGTTAACAGGATAGTCCTCGGGCCGGCCGCGGATATTGGGGCTCGACGACCACTCGCCGAAGAACCTGGCCTCCCAGTCCCGGCCCGTGCTCGGATATTCCGCCGGGTTCATCCAGCCGCCCTGCTCCAGGCAGAGAATGTGCATCTTGGTCTCGGCCAACGACCACGCCACTGCCGCGCCTGAAGCGCCAGCGCCGATGATCAGGACGTCCACGGGGTCTTTCATCGAAAAGTCTTCCTCCCGCCCTCGCCACTTCCCGGGCGATTCGGCCATCACGGCTCACAAGGCCATCAAACGATAGGGGCAGACCGGCCGGCGAGTAAAGGCTGGCTGGCGAATGTCGCACTTCGCACAGCGCAGACCATTGGTCTCGCGTCTGCCGGATGCTAGGAACGAGGAGCAAGAGCAATCGATAGCGAGAAATTATGTCCTTCGAATATTCATTGGCCGCTGCCCGCGCCTTCGCGCTTGTTTTATTTCTCGCTCTTTCCGGATTTTTGGGGACCTCCAGTCCTGCCACCGCGCTGACTGCGGCCGCGACGGTCCGGGATGCCAATTCGATCCAGCTTGGCGACATCACCTACCGGCTCGATGGCGTCGACGCGCCCGAGTTGGACCAGGTCTGCATCGACGACCACGCCGATCCCTGGACCTGCGGCATCGAGGCCCGCGACCAGCTCGCCAAGCTGATCGGCGGCAAGCCGGTGCGCTGTGACGACGTCGGTCCCGAGAAGAATTTCGGCAAGCGCCACCGCGCGATCTGCACGGTCGAGGGCGAGAAGGTATCATTGAACGAGCAACTCGTCAGGCTGGGCTTCGCCATCGCGCGCGAGCCTCTCAAGGCCAATGTCAAGCCGGCGGCCGCCGAGGCGAAGACGGCGTCATCAGGCATCTGGAAGGGCTGCTTTGTTGCACCGCAAGAATTCCGTACCGGCAAGAAGGACGGCTCCCTGCTGGGCGCCGCCTGCCGCCCCGACCGCGACAAGGAGATTCGGGCGGTGCTGTTTCCGGAGGAGCTGACGGCGCCGCCGAGCTGCACCATCAAAGGTAAGCTCGCGGTGCGCGCCCGCGTCACCGGCAATATCGGCATTTATCACTTGAGGGGCTGCCCGAGCTATGCCGCAACGACCAAGCCGGACCGCTGGTTCTGCTCGGAGGACGACGCCCAGGCCTCCGGCTTCCGCAAGGCGTACAACTGCCGCCGGCCAAAGTGAACATTTTGGTTCACGCACCCGTGAGTAGTAGTCCGAGACCGTATTGATCCGGAATTGAACTGAATCGGGAGTTGCCGCACCTATATGTGTACGCAAGCGCTTTGCGCGGGCGTTTCCTTGGCAGACGATCCTCATCGGATTGTCCTTGCTCGGGCGTTTCCTCCCTAGACTTGGGCCGCTTGTCATAACAAGCGGCTCTTCTTTTTTGTGCAGCGCTAGCTGTGCATCCGGATGAACTGATCCATCGGCGGCATGTTCTGGTTGAGATGCGCCATGATCCAGACGGTGCCACCGACCACCAGGAAAACGACCAGCAGCCCGAAGGCCAGCGCCAGCACGTTGTTGGTGTTGTCGGGTCCCGTGGTGATGTGCAGGAAGAAGACGAGGTGCACGCCCATCTGCGCGATCGCGAGCACGATCAGCGCGACGGGGATCGAAGGCTGCCAGACCAGATCCGTGCCGGCGATGAAGAACGAGGTCGCGGTGAGCAGCAGCGCGAGACCCAGGCCGACGACGTAGCCGACGATGCGCTCACCGACGCTGTGCTGCTCTTCTTCGCCCGGCGCGAGGTCATGTTCGATGTGCGTCTGATCGCTCATACGCCACTCCCAAGCAAGTAGACCACGGAAAAGACTCCAACCCAAATGATGTCGAGCGCGTGCCAGAACAGCGCAAAGCACATCATCCGGCGCAGCACATCGGCGCGAAAGCCCTTGGCAAAGACCTGTGCCATCATGGTGAGCAGCCAAAGCACGCCTGCCGAGACATGCAGGCCGTGGCAGCCGACCAGTGAGAAGAACGCGCTCAGGAAGGCGCTGCGCGACGGGCCATAGCCGCGGGAGACGAGATCGGCGAACTCCCTCAACTCGATGGCGAGGAAGATCAGCCCCAGCACGCAAGTTACGGCCATGCCGAGATAGAACCAGAACCGGTTGCGCACGTCGGCGGCGATGCTGGCCATACCGCACGTGAAACTCGACAGCAGCAGGCAGACGGTTTCGATCGCGACGTTGCGCTGCTCGAAAATCTCCGAGCCCTTCGGACCGTCGGCGGTCTGGCTGACCAGCACGGCGTAGGCCGCAAAAAAGCAGGAGAACATCACGATGTCGGAGAGCAGGAACACCCAGAAGCCATAGGCGGTCACGATCCGCTTCGGCGCGGGCCCGCGATGCTCGATGACAACACCGATGTGATGAGGATCGGCATGCGCGCGGCCGACGGTCGCGGTCATCGACATCAGATTGCCCCCGCCATGCTGACAAGGTTGCGCCGTTCCTCGAGATTGGCGCGGTCGATCGCGGCGACCTCCGCGGCCGGGATGACGTATTCGTCATGGTCGCGCCAGGCGAACACGACGAAGGTCGCGAAGGCGCCAATGCCGCCCAAAATCACCATCCACCAGATGTGCCAGATCAACGCAAAGCCCATGATCGCGGCGAAAAACGCGCAGACGAAGCCGGTCGGCGAGTTCCTGGGCATCTCGATGTCGTGATATTCGGGCACTTCGTGTTCGAGCGATTGCTGCTGGGCCGCGATCTTCATGTCCCAATAGGCGTCCTCGCCGCGGACATCAGGATGGAAGGCGAAGTTGAACACCGGCGGCGGCGAGGAGGTCGCCCATTCCAGCGACCGGCCGTCCCAGGGGTCGCCGGTGCGGTCGCGCAAGGCCTCGCGATTACGGATGCTGACGACGAGCTGCATGATCTGGCAGATCACGCCGATCGACAGCACGGCCATGCCGATTGCTGCCACGATCATCCACGGCCGCCACGCCGCGACGTCATAATGCTGCAAGCGCCGCGTCATGCCGAGCATGCCGGCAACATAGAGCGGCACGAAGGTGATGTAGAAGCCGAGGAAGGTAAACCAGAACGCCCGCTTGCCCCAGCGCTCGTCAAGCCGAAAGCCGAAGGCCTTCGGAAACCAGTATTCGAAGCCGGCAAAGGCGCCGAACAGCACGCCGCCGATGATCACGTTGTGGAAGTGGGCGACCAGGAACATGCTGTTGTGGAGCATGAAATCCGCCGGCGGCACCGCGACCAGAACGCCGGTCAATCCGCCGATGATGAAGGTGACCATGAAGCCGACCGCCCACAGCATCGGCGTCGCAAAACGGATGCGACCGCCATACATCGTGAACAGCCAGTTGTAGATCTTCACGCCCGTCGGCACCGCGATGATCATGCTCGCGATGCCGAAGATGGCGTTGACGTCGGGGCCTGCGCCCATCGTAAAGAAGTGATGCAGCCAGACCATGAAGGAGATGACGCAGATCGCCATGGTGGCCAGCACCATGGAGCGATAGCCGAATAGCGCCTTGCCGGAGAAGGTCGAGACCACCTCGGAGAAGATGCCGAAGGCCGGCAGCACGAGGATGTAGACCTCCGGATGCCCCCAGGCCCAGATCAGGTTCATGAACATCATGACGTTGCCGCCGGCCTCGTTGGTGAAGAAATGGAAGCCGAGGTAACGGTCGAGCAGCAGCATCGCCAGCGTCGCGGTGAGGATCGGGAACGCCGCGACGATGAGGAGGTTCGAAGCGAGCGTGGTCCAGCAGAACATCGGCATGCGCAGATAGTTCATGCCCTTGGTCCGCAGCTTCAGCACTGTCGTGACAAGGTTGATGCCTGCCACCAGCGTGCCGACGCCTGATATCTGGAGCGACCAGGCGTAATAATCGACACCTACTCCAGGCGAGTAAGACAGCTCCGAGAGCGGTGGAAAGGCAAGCCAGCCGGTGCGGGCGAACTCACCGATCACGAGCGAGAGATTGACCAGCAAGGCACCTGTCGCGGTGAGCCAGAAGCCGACCGAATTGAGCGTCGGAAACGCGACGTCGCGCACGCCGAGCTGAAGTGGCACCACCAAATTCATCAGTCCGATCACGAACGGCATCGCCACGAAGAAGATCATGATGGTGCCATGCGCAGAAAAGATCTGGTTGTAGTGCTCCGGCGGCAGATAGCCTTGCGATTGATAGGCGATCGCCTGCTGGACCCGCATCATGATGGCATCGCTGCCGCCGCGCAGCAGCATCACCGAGGCCAGCAGGATGTACATCACGCCAATGCGCTTGTGATCGACGCTGGTGATCCATTCGTGCCAGAGATAGGACAGATGCCCTTTCACGACGACCCAGATCAGCACGGCGAGGATCGCAACCAGCACCACGCCACCCGCTATCAGCGGAATCGGCTGATCGAACGGAATGGCCGACCAGTCGAGCTTACCGAGCATCAACGCCTCCACTGTGGGGACGGCCGGCATCGGAGAGGAGCTCCGGCCCCGGTCCCGGCGGAATGTGCTGGGTTGCTATCAGGTCGAACAGGCGGGGATCGTCCAGCCGATAGGTCGGCCTACCCTTCTCGATGCCCTGCTGCATCAGCTTCTTGTAGCTGTCCTCGTTCAGCACGGCATCGCTTTTCGCCGTGCCCGCCACCCAATCAGGGAAGGCGAGCGGCGAGATCACGTTGACGTCGAACATCATGTCCGGAAAGCCATCGCCGGAAAAATGTGCCGAGAGGCCTTGCAGCTTGCCCTCATTGTCAGCACGCAGGTTCAACCTCGTCACCATGCCGTTCATGGTGTAGATCATGCTGCCGAGCTGCGGGATGAAGAACACGTTCATCACGCTCGACGATGTCAGCTGGAAATTGAGCTCAGCGCCTGCGGGTACTGTCAACGTGTTGACGGTGGCGATCCGCTGGTCCGGATAGATGAAAAGCCACTTCCAGTCGAGCGACACTGCCTGAATGCGCACCGGGCTGCCGGTGCCTGGCACGGGCGCTCTCGGATCGAGCTGGTGCGAGCCGATCCAGGCGACGCCGCCGAGCAGGATGACCGTTAGCGCGGGGATCGCCCACACCACCATCTCGACGCGGCCGGAATAGACGAAGTCAGGCTGAAAGCGTGCTTTCGTGTTGGAGGCGCGAAACCAGAACGCAAAAGCGAGGATCGCGAAAATGGTTGGCACCACGATCGCGAGCATGATGAAGACGGAATCGACCAGGATGGTGCTGTTGGCGGCAGCCACCGGCCCTTGTGGATCGAGCAGATTCATCGGCAAGCCACTGGCGATTGGGAGACCCCGACGACGACGGTAACGCGAAAAGCGCTCCAGCCACAAACGCAGTTGCGTGAAGACGGTTCCGAGCAGTTGCTGCTCAACCGCAGCTCATCTCGTCCGGCGGCATGCAATTCCGTGCGATGTCAATGACATCGACGCGGGACGGCGGGCCTTCTCACCCAGGCGGCGCGTTGCTAGTTTGCACGAAAATATCGGGATGAAACGACATGCAGGGCCCTGAGGACGATGCCGGCCTCGCCGGCAAGGTGGCGCTGATCAGCGGCGGTGGCGCCGCTGGTGACGGCATCGGCAACGGTCGCGCCGCAGCAATTCTGCTGGCCCGCGCCGGCGTAAAGGTGCTGGTCGCCGATCTCGACCTCAAGCTCGCCGAGCGCACCGTCGAGATGATCAAAGCCGAGGGCGGCACGGCCGCGCCCCACGGCGGTGACGTCACCAGCGAAGGTGATTGCAAACAGCTCGTCGACGCCGCACTCGACCGCTGGGGTCGGCTCGATTTCCTTGACAACAATGTCGGCATCGGCAGCCGCGGCAGCGTGGTCGACGAGGCACCCGAGCAATATCGCCGCGTCATGCAGGTCAATGTCGAGACCATGTTCCTACTGTCGAAGCATGCGATTCCCGCCATGATCAAAACCGCCAAGGGCGGCGCGATCGTCAATATCTCCTCGATCTCCGCGCTACGGCCGCGCGGGCTCACGACCTACACGACCTCCAAGGCGGCCATCATTGGCCTCACGCGCGCGATGGCGGTCGATCACGGCCGCGACAACATCCGTGTCAACTGCATCTGCCCCGGGCCGATGTACACGCCGATGGTCTATGCCCGCGGCATGAGCGAGCAGGCGCGCGCCAACCGCGCCAGGGCCTCCCTGCTCAAGACCGAAGGCACCGGCTGGGACGTCGGCCATGCCGTCAAATTTCTGCTCAGCAATTTCGCGCGCTACATCACCGGCCAGGTGCTGGTGGTCGACGGCGGCGTCACGCTGCAGGCGCCCGAACGCGAGTCACAAGAACACTAGAGGAAACACAATGGCCCGCCTGCCCTATCTCGAGGCCGACCAGGTCGCGCCCGAATATCGCGATATGCTCAAGCGCAACACCAACCTGCACAAGCTGCTGGTCAACTCACCGGAGATGGCGCGCGCTTTCAACGGCATCGGCGGCTACATCCGCTTCAAGAGCAAGCTCGACCCGCGCCTGCGGGAGCTGGCGATCCTCCAGGTCGGCTGGATGGAGAAGTCGGAATACGAGTTCACGCACCACGTGAAGATCGGCAAGGAGTTCGGCGTTACAGACGAAGACATCGCCGGCCTGATGGCGGAGACCGAGGGCAAGCCGTCGAAGCTCGAGCCGCTCGCCAAGTCGATCCTGAAAGGCGCCCGCGAAATGGTGCGGGACCTTGCGATGTCGGACGCAACTTTCGCCGAACTCAAGCAGCATCTCTCCGACGAGCACATGGTCGACCTTGTGCTCACCATCGCCTTTTATTGTGGTGTGGTACGCGTGCTCGCTACCATGAAGATCGACAACGAGCCTTATTACAAAGAGGTACTCCAGCAGTACCCGATCCCGGGAGTGAATTGACATGCGCATGAAAGACAAGGTTGCGATCGTGGTCGGTGCCGGCCAGAGCCCCGGCGAAGGCATGGGCAACGGCCGCGCCACCGCGCTGACCTTCGCGCGCGAGGGCGCGAAGGTGTTGTGCGTCGATCACCATCTGGAATCGGCGCAGGAGACCGTCGATCTGATCGTTGCGAAGCAAGGCACCGCAGCAGCCTTCAAGGCCGACGTGACAAAGTCTGCCGACATCAAGGCGATGGTCGCCGACGCCAAATCGCGCTGGGGCCGGATCGACGTCCTGCACAACAATGTCGGCGTGAGCCTCGCCGGCGGCGATGCCGAGCTGCTGCAAATCACCGAGGAAGCATTCGACCGCGTGGTCGCGATCAATCTGAAGAGCTGTATCCTCGCCGCCAAAGAAGTGATCCCGATCATGCGCGCGCAGAAGGGCGGGGTCATCATCAACATCTCGTCGATGGCGGCGATCACCACCTATCCTTACGTCGCCTACAAGGCGACGAAATCGGCGATGATCGCCTTCACCGAACAGCTCGCCTACCAGAACGCCGAATACGGCATCCGCGCCAACGTCATCCTGCCCGGCCTGATGAACACGCCGATGGCTGTCGATACCCGCGCCCGCGAATGGCACAAGAGCCGAGCCGAAGTCGAAGCCGAGCGCGACAACAAGGTGCCGCTGCGCAAGAAGATGGGTACGGGCTGGGACGTCGCCAATGCCGCCCTGTTTCTCGCGTCGGATGAGGCGAATTTCATCACCGGCGTGACGTTGCCGGTGGATGGCGGAGCGAGTGTGCGGCGGGGATAGGTCGCAGCGCGATTGCTAGTGCCTCACCCGCCAGATCGATCCGCCGGTATCTTCCGAGATCAGCAGCGACCCATCCTTCGCGACCGCAATTCCAACCGGTCGTCCCCACACCTGACTGTCATTCACGACGAAGCCCGTGACAAAATCCTCGTACTCGCCGGTCGGCTTGCCGTCCTTCATCCGGATGCGGATCACCTTGTAGCCGGTGCGCTTCGACCGGTTCCACGAGCCATGCTCGGCGGCGAAGGCGTCGCCCTGATATTCGGACGGAAACAGCGCGCCCTGGTAGAAGGTCATGCCGAGCGAGGCCGAATGCGGCTGCACCAGCACATCGGGTACCGTCACCTTGTCCTTGAGGTCCGGCCGCGCGCCGGCATGACGCGGGTCTTCGTTGTTGCCGATGTAGAACCACGGCCAGCCGTAGAAGCCACCCTCCTTTACGCTGGTGACATAGTCGGGCACGAGATCGTCGCCGAGGCCATCGCGCTCGTTGGTCGAGCACCACGGCATGCCGGTCTGCGGCTGGATCGCGAGGCCGACACAATTGCGGATGCCGGTGGCATAGAGCTTGCGGTCCTTACCCTCTGGCGTGAATGAGAGCACCGCGGCACGCTCGGCCTCATAGCCCCAGGACGCGCCGAGCGCCTGCGAGCGCGCCCAGGCCTCGAGCCCACCGGGCGGGCTGCCCATGCCCTCGGCGACGTTGCTGACTGAACCGACCGACACCAGCATGCGCTTGCCGTCTGGCGTGAACACGATGTCGCGGGTCGAATGGCCCGATCCGTGTGCGAGATCCGCCACCACAACATCGGCCTTGCCCGAGGCCTTCAGGTCGCCGGCGTGATAGGGAAAGCGGACGACATTGCCGGTATTGGCGACGTAAACCCATTGCGGATTGTCGCCGTTCGGAAAGAAAGCGATCCCAAACGGGCGGCTCAGCCCGCTGGCAAAGACCTCGTTGGTCGCAACCTTGCCGCCCTCCCCGAGACGCAATACGCGAATGCGCCCCGGCCCGGTCTCGGCAACGAAGATATCGCCATTCGGCGCGACGCGAAGCACGCGGGCGTCGGAGAGGCCGTCGGCGAACAGCTCGATCTTGAATCCGTCAGGCACATCGGGTGTTGCGCTGCCACGCGACGTCACTCGCGTCGGATTTGAGACCGAGGGCGTGGCGCCGGGCTTGGCCAGATCCTGTGGGCGGATCAGCCTGATGGTACCGGGCTTGTCGGCCTGCCAGCTGCCATAGGCATCCTTGCCCCGCAGCACGGGCTCTCCTTGCGCGCCTGCACAGACGACCAACAGCCATGCGGCCACCATCATGTGCGAAACATGAATCTTCACGCCAGCTTCCTCCCGGACTTATCTGCCAAATCCCACGTCAGCTCATGCCCGCACGATGTGCAGATGGTGTGACCCATCGTACTGGAAAACGTCGCGGATCGGTGCAACAGATTGTAAGGGCACGGCCGCAGGTTGCGGTCATCAAGGCTGCGGCATCGGTGTCGCGATTGATGGGATGATCATGTGGGGATCGATCATATCGGAATGGGCGAGTCTGCTGCTGCGCTGGCTGCACGTGGTGGCCGCGATCGCCTGGATCGGAAGTTCCTTCTATTTCATCGCCCTCGACCTCAGCCTCAAGCCCAGGAGCGACCTGCCTGATGGCGTGCAGGGCGAGGCCTGGCAGGTCCATGGCGGCGGCTTCTACCGGATCACGAAATATCTGGTGGCCCCGAGCCAAATGCCGGACGAGTTGACCTGGTTCAAATGGGAGGCCTACACCACCTGGCTGTCCGGCTTCGCGCTGATGGTGGTGGTGTATTATCTCGACGCCGATTTGTTCCTGGTCGACAAGTCGATCCTCGACCTCACGCCGTTCCAGGCCGGGCTGTTCAGCTTCGGCAGCCTCGCACTGGCGTGGTTGCTTTACGAGGCCGCCTGCCGCACCGGGCTTGCGCAGCGCGAGCTGCCCTTCGCCGTCGGCGGCTATCTGTTCCTGGTCGCGCTGACCTACGCCTTTACCCATGTGCTGAGCGGCCGCGGCGCCTTCAACCAGATCGGCGCATTGATCGGCACCATCATGGTCGCCAACGTCTTCGCGGTGATCATTCCGAACCAGAAGAAAATCGTCGCGGCGCTTATCGCGGGTCAGGCGCCCGACCCGAAGCTCGGCAAGACCAGCAAGGAACGTTCGGTCCACAACAACTATCTGACCCTGCCCGTCGTCGTGCTGATGATCAGCAATCACTATCCCCTGCTCTACGCCACGCGCTTCAACTGGATCATCGTCGCGATCGTGCTGGCGCTGGGACCGGTGATCCGCCACTTCTTCAACGAAGGCCATGCCGGACGCAAATCGCCGTGGTGGGTGTGGGGCGTGGCGGCAGCGGGCGCGATCGCGATCCTCTTCCTCTCTGCAGCCGGACCACGCGAGGTCAAGACGGGCGCGCTCTCGGCGCAGCCCACCCTCGCCAATGTCGAGGAGATCGTGATGTCCCGCTGCAGCATGTGCCATGCGGCCGAGCCGGTCTGGGCCGGCATCGTGACCGCGCCGAAGGGCATTTTGCTCGATGCGCCCGAGCACATCCATCGCAACATCCGTCTGATCGGCCGCGTCGCGGCCTGGTCCAACGCGATGCCGCCGGGCAATATCACCGAAATGACCAGCGAGGAACGCGCCGTCCTCGCCGCCTATATCAGCGAGCAGGATCGCTGATCACAGCGCGGCGATGCCGCGTTTCGCGGAATGAAATTCCTGATCTCCCCTCGATTTGAAAATGACTCGAGCGCCTATCCGGCGTAGACAGGACTGGCGGCGCAGGCCGTCCAACGTCAGTTCGCAATTGCCGGGGAAATCGCAAGTGGCCCTCAAGAACGTCATCGGGATCGACCACGCCGTGGTCATGGTGAAAGACCTCGACAAGGCTGCCGAGAACTATCGCCAACTCGGCTTCACGCTTTCGCCGCGCGGCACCCACAGCGCGCATATGGGCACCGGCAACTACACCATCATGTTCGACCCTGATTATATGGAGCTGCTCGGCGTGCTGGTCGCAACCGAGCACAACGCGCCGGCGCGCGCCTTTGTCGAGCGACAGGGTGAAGGCATCGAACGCATCGCCTTCACCGCGATCGATTCCGCCGCCGGTGCCGAGGAAATCCGCGCACGCGGCTTCACGCCGATCGGCCCGACCGATTTCGAGCGACCGGTCACGCTGCCTGATGGCACGGTCTCGGCCGCAAAATTCCGCACCTTCATGTGGCCGACCGCGGAAGCGCCCGGCGGGGTGCGCATCTTCGCCTGTCAGCACAAGACCCGCGAGACGGTGTGGATTCCCGAGCTGATGAAACATGCGAACGCGGCCAAGCGGATTAGCCAAGTGCTGATCGCAGCGCCCGAGCCCGCAGCGGAAGCCGCGCATCTGGCGCGGCTGATCGATCGCGAGCCGAAGGCAGAGGCCGACGGCGCGGTGACGGTGACCTCAGGCGGCGACCGCGCCGACTTCGTCTATCTGACACTGGAGCAGCTCGGCCAACGCTATCCCGGCGTGCCGCTCGCTGGCCTCTCGGGGCGCGGCGGTGCGGCGCTGGTGCTCGTCAGCGGTGATCTCGCGGCGACCGAGAAGGCCCTCGGCCCCGCAGGCGTCCGTAGCGGTGCGGCGATCGTCGTGCCCCCGGCGAAGGCCAACGGCACCCTCCTTGCCTTCATCGCCGGCTGATTTGAAGCAATTCTTTAACGCGCGTTTACCTGGCGGCTTTAGGGTTCCCCTGAAGTCCAAGCCGCCCGGGGACACGCATGTTCAAAGAGGGATCGCCGATCGCTTACGACGCGCCGGCCGAGCTGAAGAAGTGGCCGTCGCTGAAGGGCGAGCGGCAGAAGGACCGTGGTCCGCCCTACCTCGTCTACAACGGCACGCTCGCCGACTGCGTCCGCGAGCTCATGGGCAAGCCCGTCAAGGGCATCTCGCTCTACGACATCATGACGAAGCCGCAAGCGGCCTTCGACCAGACGGTGCTGTCGCCCGGCGATGCCGCCGAGATCGCGATGCGCAAGGATTTTCCCAAGCCTTAGGCGGCGCCGACCTGCCGCAAGATCGTTTGCAGCTGTGAGCCCCTCGCGGTTTCCGTAGAACCGCGGGAGCGGCGCCCCGCGTTCCTGCGACGGGAACACCGTACTAACACCGGTGGTCTTTCGGAATCGCAGCTTCGCCGCAATTACGGTTAAGAAGTCCTTGTCGCCGGCACCCGCTGGTCGTTCCCCCACAGTTCGAGGACTCTTACCGAGATGCGATTTCTCGTCGCGGCTTGCGCTGCGTTCCTGCTTCTGATGTGCGACGTCGGCCCGGAGCCGACATGGCAAACCTCACATGTCGACCAGGCCACGCCGAAGTCCGACCGCGCGCCTTCGTTGGTGCCGATCGTCGAGCTGTTCCTCGCAAGTGTGCAGGCCATTGAACTTGCCAATGCGCGTGCCTCCTATGAGGAGACGATCGAGCGGGAGCCCGCCGTCGAAGCTGCCGTAGAGACTTCGCCTTCACCGACCGAACAATTCTGCCGCGCGCTCAAGGAAGCGGCCGAGGAGAGCGGCATTCCTGTGCCGTTCTTCGCCCGCCTGCTCTGGCAGGAGAGCCGTTTCAAATCCGACGAGGTCAGCCAGGCCGGCGCGCAAGGCGTTGCGCAATTCATGCCGGAGACCGCCGCTGAAATGGGGCTCGACGATCCCTTCGATCCCATGAAGGCGCTGCCCGCATCGGCAAGATTCCTGCGCAAGCTCCGCGACGATTTCGGCAATCTCGGCCTCGCCGCAGCCGCCTACAACGCCGGCCCCGGCCGCATCCAGAAATGGCTCGCCAAGGAGAGCGACTTGCCGCGCGAGACGCGCGACTATGTCCGCATCATCACCGGCACCAAAGCCGAAGACTGGATCGAGCGTTCGGATGCGCTGGCGATCCGGATCGACCTGCCGCGCGAGGCGCCTTGCGAGGGCGTCGGCAGCCTGTCCAAGATCAAGGACGTCGCCTGGGTGCCCGCGAATCTCACGCCGTCGACCGCCACCATCATTCGCAAGGCCGAGCAGCTGGCGGCGCGGCTCGCAGCAAACCGCGCCCGCAAGCACCTCGTGGCGCTGCTCCGCAAGGGCGGCGCAGCCCATGGCAAGGCGCGCAGCATGATCGCGGCCCGCGCCAAGGGGGCAAAGGCCCACACCATCCGTGTGGCGGCGCGCGAGCGGTCTTCGGGCTGAACGCCCCGCCGCGACCGAAACACGAAAACAACCCCATGCACAGTAGCTTGACGCCCCCGTCAGAACGGGGGCTTGCGCGCGGTCGACTGCTGAATTTCAGAAAATCACTTTGACTCGTCGGGCAAAACAGGAGCATGATGGCATCATCGCGAGATCAGCCCGTGTCCAGCCCTGCCCGATGATGGGCGCGCTCGACCCGGCAGCGCGACAACGCCTCGTCACCACCTGAAAATCCCAACCGCCGCGTCAGCAGACGCGCGATCGGCTTCGCTTGCCGCGAGGCCGCGCCCTGCTGCGGCAAAGGACACATCGCATGACCACGTCCCTGACATCTCCCGAAACGACGGCCATCACGGCCAGCGATCGCGCCGCGACCATTGCAAGCCCGAAAGTCAAGCTCCGCCGCCGGAGCATCGTGATCGAACACCCTGATACGAACGCCGGCGAAGCGCTGCTGGCCGAAGCGCTCGGCGCCGCCGACCGCGACGCGCTGCATGGCCTGTTGAGCCAGCTGGTGAAGGCGAGCGTCGTCGCGTGCAAGCCCGACCAGGGCAATCTCGCCTTCATGGTCTCGACGCTGAAGAGCATCGCGCCGAAGGACTCGCTCGAATCCATGCTGGCGGCGCAGATGGTGAGCATTCAGGTCGCGACGATGCGCTGCGCCTGTCGCCTCGCCTGCACCGATGACGTGCAGCAGCAGGAAAGCCTGACACGCGCCCTGACCCGGCTAGCCCGCACTTACGCGGCCCAGGTGGAGGCCTTGAACCGGCACCGCAGCAACGGCGCGTGCGCGATCACGGTGCAGAATTTGTCCGTGCAGGACGGCGGCAAGGCCGTCGTCGGCAACTTCACGCAACATGCGAACTTGATCGCTGCACAGCCTGGCCTGGTGGACGCCGTTCCCGCATGAGCCACGTCCGCAACACAGGGGCGATGCGAACGAGTCGACGTTGCGGGGCGCAAACCCGCAACGGTGCAACGTGTCGCGCGCCGGCGCTGCGCGGCAGGATACGCTGCCGCATGCACGGCGGTGCATGGGGATCCGGGGCGCCGATTGGGAACGGCAATGCCGTCAAGCACGGCTATTTCAGCAGCGAGGCGATCGAAGAGCGGAAGTTCGTTCGCACCCTATTGGCTGAAGCGGAGAACTTGCTCGGCCAATTGCCCGCACAGCCGAACGCAAATTGCAACCCGCGCAAGAACCGAACCCAACTCACTCCGGGAACTGACCAGGCAAGCTCTACTTCGGCCATAGGGTATTGCTCCGCGAAGCTCGTCGTTGATCGCGTCTGCAAAAGATCGGAATAGAGCAGATCATCGTGCTGTTCCACGGGCGTTGCTCCAACAACCAACGATGGAGCCGCGCGTCGATGCATCGTAAATGAGCAAGCAGTATAATTCGCGAGCACTCCTGCGACAGCGGCAAGGTAGTACCAGCCTTCCCCTGCTGATTTAATGATCGTTTTGCTCAATATTTACGCGACATTCAGTCATTTGGAAAAGAATCGTGCTCATGAGACTTCACCCTCGCAACGTTGCAGAGGTACCATCATGCGCAAGAACCTTCCGGTCACAGCAACTGAATTTCCCATTACGGACGAGACGCTGATCGTCTCAAGGACCGACCTCAAAGGGAAGCTCACCTACTTCAATGACCAGTTCGTGGCGGCCGCCGGGTTTGCGCCCGACGAGTTGATGGGCCAGCCGCATAACATTGTTCGGCATCCGGATATGCCGGAGGCGGCTTTCGAAAATCTTTGGCAGACGCTCAAGGATGGTAAGCCGTGGTCGGGTGCGGTCAAGAACAGGCGCAAGAATGGTGACTTCTACTGGGTGTTGGCGAACGCCTCCCCAATCCGCGAAAACGGCGAAGTCACAGGCTTTACCTCAGTTCGGACGAAGCTTGCTCCGGAGGACCGCGCCGAGGCCGAAAAAGTCTACGCGCTCATGCGCGCCAACAAGGGGCAAGACTATCAGATAGGCGCGGGCATCATTCGCCGTCGGTCAGTCCTGGACAAGCTATCCTTTTTCACGGGCACGTTGAGGGCGCGCCTAACGACCTTGGTCGCGATCCTCAGCATCTTCATGCTTGTTGCCGGAATTTCGGGACTTCTGTCCACCAATGCCAGCAACAGGCGAATGCAATCGATCTATGAAGACCGGACAATCCCGCTGGCTCAATTGTTCGATATCAACGACCGAATGCTGCAAAACACGGCGATCCAGCTCGCCGCGGCTGCCGATGGACGCGCCGGCAGGCCAGTCGGAGACGTCGCTGCTGCAGTCAACGAAAACATCGACAAGATCTCGAGAGTTTGGGGCGAGTACTTGGCCACTTATCTCACGCCCGAAGAGAAGATGGCGGCCGAGCGATTCACCGTGAAGCGCCAGGCCTACGCGGAGAATGCGGTCAAACCTTCGCTTGCCCTGCTTGGAGAACGCAAATTCGACGAAGCCTCCTCTCTCCTCGCCGGCAAAGCGCGTCAACTTTTCGACGAAGCGAAGCGTGAGCTGGATGTGCTTGTTGCCATCCAGGTGAACGAGGCCAAAGCCGAATACGAGGCGGCACAGCATCAGTTCTACATGACGATTGCGATCGTCGGCTTGATGATCCTCGCCGGCCTTGCCTTCGGTGGATTCATCGGTGTGCAGACGATCCGCTCCGTGCTGCGTCCGTTGAAAGTGCTCAACGAGGCAATGCTCAACGTCACGTTTGGCAAGCTGGACAACGCCATCCCCGTCGAGAAAGACGACGAGCTTGGCGAAGCTCTTCGCAATATGCGCAGTGTGCAGGCGATCGTCCGATTTAATGCCGAGGAAGTGAAAGCGGTCCAGCGCGCCGCTGAGGCAAAGCGCAAGCTCGACATGGACAAGCTGGCAAACGAGTTCGAGGGCACAGTCGGCAGCATCATCCAGACCGTATCTTCCGCTTCAGCCGAGCTCGAATCCTCTGCAACCACCTTGTCATCATCGGCCACGAGATCGCAGGAGCTGGCCACGCGAGTAGCTGCGGCATCGGAGGAGGCCTCGACAAACGTTCAGTCGGTCGCCTCAGCTACGGAAGAGCTTACGTCGTCCGTCAATGAGATCAGCCGACAGGTTCAGGAGTCCGCCCGGATCGCCAATGGCGCCGTGGAGCAGGCAAGATCGACCAACGAGCGGGTCACTGAACTTTCCAAGGCGGCAGCCCGGATCGGCGACGTCGTCGAGCTAATCAATACCATTGCCGGGCAAACCAATTTGCTCGCTCTCAATGCGACGATTGAGGCGGCCCGCGCCGGCGATGCTGGTCGGGGGTTCGCCGTGGTAGCTTCCGAGGTGAAAGCCCTTGCCGAGCAAACCGCGAAGGCAACAGGAGAAATCGGGCAACAGATTTCCGGAATTCAGGCCGCGACGGAGGATTCGGTCGTCGCGATCAAGGACATCAGCACGACAATCGAGCGCCTGTCTGAAATCTCCTCCACCATTGCGGCCGCGGTTGAAGAGCAAGGCGCTGCCACGCAGGAAATCTCGCGCAATATCCAAGAAGCTTCGCGCGGAACGTCCGACGTGAGCACGAACATCGTTGATGTCGAGAGCGGCGCCAGCCAGACGGGCGCCGCATCGGGAAGCGTGTTATCCGCGGCACAATCGCTCTCGCAGGAGAGTCGCCGTCTTCAGCAGGAGGTCGACCAGTTCTTGAGGACGGTACGGGTTGCGTAAGACCGCAAGCGATTGCCTTCTCTCGACTACCTCTGCCGACCAGGCGCTGAGCGCCGCCAATGAAGGCGACCCCGCAAAGCTGAGGCCGCTCAACTGGCGGCGCGCGGTCACAACCAGCATCGACACCTTCGAGCGGGCGTAACGTCATTTACCCAGCGCCGCTGCGACCTGACCGACCAGTTGCTCGGCCAGCATGTGATAGCCCTCTGGCGTGAGAAGCTGCCCGTCGGGTTGATGCGGCAGTCCATGCAGCATCCCGTTCGGGAGCATGACCACCTTGATGCCCATCGCGCCCAGCCGGCTTTGGATTTCGGGCGTGTTGTCGGCCGCCAGCTTTCTCCGGTCGTTTCCGCCGGGTTGGAGGATCACGACGCTTGTTCCCTTCGGAACGACTCGATCGATGCGAGCCAGCATGCCTCCTGTGGTGTCACCGTTGATGCCAGCATTGATGACACGGACGCCAAGACCCCTCGCACGGAGAAGCGCTTCAAGCTGTGCGGGATAGGCCTGGCTGCGCGACACGCCTTTGCCAAACGTGTTGCTGGCGCCAAGGGCCACGTCGATTGCTGCTTGGGACATCGCTGTAATTCCGTTCGCAGGCACTACAGCCTAAATGGCAAATCTATCCGAAATGCCAATCGGCCCGGATAAATTTGTCAAATCCTCCGACGCCCGCTTCGGGTCAATTGGGTCGGTTTGACGCTCGGTTGCAAACTTCCGGTATGGGCCCATAAGTCGGCATGACGCGGCACCGCGTCAACAGAAGCGAAGGGCCAGCAGCCGCCCTCGCAGCTAGGGCAGGCCCGCCGGCAGCTTATGTTCTGCAACGACCCGCACGGGCGGGAAAACGACGCAGTCCGCAACGTCAAACAACACCGAGATGCTTCGGTTGAACGAGCCCGCGAAGGCGATCGCGTCATGGCGCCTTCCATCAATGATGCGAGTGCCAAGCGTACAATGAGGTATCCATTGTCCCGGCCGATAGTGGAGCCGACAATAGGCCGGGTCGATAGCTGCACTAACCGAAGCGTGCCACCTCCTGAGGGCCACATCGTCTGCAGGCTCCATCCAAAGAACAAGGGGCGGCCCGACAAACCACCGAATGCGCCTAAACTCGATGCGAAGTTGCACTTCGCTCGTCGCCGCACTCAGCATCGCTTGTCGTGCGGTATCCTCTTCAATTGCAAGCGAGTCATAGATCGCGAGCGTAAAATGTGGCCGGTAGCCGAGCGTGCGCATCGAGGGTTCGTCCTCGAATGCCGCAACCTGATCCCATAGCTGTTCGACCTCACTTGAGGAGTCTCCATCGGCCCGTACGTTGATCGCTATTGCCATCGATCGCTCTGACTTTAGGAGTTCTCCAACTTTAGCTGCGCGTGTGAGGTCTGCAACGGGGTCACTTGCTGCTGTCCCGCACCATTGCCGCGATTGGCCAGCTAATGGCCAACAAGAGACAATATGGCCGCCGCGAATTTCGTTTGGAATCGAACGGTGTCTATACGGCGAAGGTCTGCGCTCGTGGCCGTCGGCAACTCGTGGAGGAGCAGCTCCGTGAGTCACGCCCCCGGCACAGCGCGACCTTGCGCACTGGCGGGCCGGTCATGACCGCGGCCCGATGCAAAATCGTGGATCCTGATCATGGCAACGTCACTGCAACATCGTCTCGAGGCGGATGTAGCTCGCTTCCATGCCATGCTCCATGCCGCTTGAGAGCATCGCCGCGCGCGTCTTTGCATCGGGCAGCGTCATGCGCATGGTCATCAGAGTGCCACGCCCATCGGGCTCGAACGTCGTGACGACGTGATTGTCCGGACACGGATCGGGCATATGCATGCGCTCGACGTGCACGATGCGACTGAACGGCGTCAGCTCCACAAACTCGCCAGTCAGGTAGAAGCCGTGGCCTTCGCCGTTGGTCCACTCGTAGCGGATCTTGCCGCCTGGGCGGGCATCGGCGATGCACACCGGCATGGTCCAGCCGTCGGGGCCGAGCATCCACTTCTGGATCAACGCCGGCTCGGTATGAGCGCGATAAACGGCTTCGGGTGGCGCGGCAAAGCGCCTGACGGCAACGACATGTGTCTCGCCTTCGGTTTTCAGGATCAGTTTGCTCATCGGCGTGCCTTTCGCGGCTTGGGCTTCATGGTAGCGAGAACGTCGTCCAGTCGGTCGTAGTTCTTGGCCAGCGCATCGCGCAAAAGCCCGAGCCACTGGTCGATCTCGGTAATCGCCGCAGGCGCCAGACGGCAGGGACGCTTGGTGCCTTCGACGCGGCGAACGATCAGGCCCGCGCCTTCGAGCACTTTGAGGTGCCGGCTGATGGCGGGCTGCGTCATGTCGAAGGGCTCGGCGAGTTCCAAAACGGTCGCCTCGCCCCGGGCGAGCCGGGCGAGCAGGGCCCGCCGTGTGGGATCGGCGAGCGCGGAAAAGGCGGCATCCAGGTTTCGCATGAATTCCGTTCTCGTTATATAACAGAACGCTTATATAAATGGATGAGCATGGTCAAGTGCGTTGTTCGGAGGCTCACGGTTTCGTAGGCGCGCGTCGCGACGGGTTCACCAAACTTGCCGACATCGCGTGAGCACGCGCCGTCGTCAGCTCAGCGCTATGAGCGGAAGTTGGCCGGATGGGTCGGCAGGCGACATTCGAGAATGAAGGTGTTCGACGGCTGAGGGACGACTCAACTGTCTCTATTTAAGTTTCGACAGGACATCCTCGTAAAACAGGTCGCTGATGCTTCTGAGGACGTATCGGAGCATCCGTCCAATGAACCAGAGCGTGGCAGCAATGCCCAAGATAAAAAGAAGAATGATCGTCCCCTTCCATTGAAGGGCCAAACCTATCCAAAGCGGCGCAGTTCCGCTGAAAAACGCGAAAAGGACGTGTTCAAGCCAACCTGACATCGCCACCTCCTGCCTGGGCCGAATAAGGGTTAGCCGAACCTTCGTCCTCTGCACTCGGGCGAAGATCACTATCCATAGAACTGCAACGCCGACCGCGCAGACGGAAATAAGGTCCCCAATGTTTATCTGGAAACTCATTGCACACACTGAAACCTAAGAACACGTGCCCAGGTCGCATAACTGAACTATATCAACCTTTGTACTTGCGGAATGCTCAACTTTGAATGATTGGTGGGAGGAGGTCCAAGCGGGGCAACAACGGGCATCGCAACGCCGTCTTACCTCGGTTCGCTCTTAGTCCTATAGCCGACATCGCGGGAGCCCGCGCCGTCGTCAGCTCAGCGCTATCGGCGGAAGTTAGCCAGAGCGAAAATGTCGAACGGCAAGCTCGTTCCGACTTGGGCCTTTTGACCTCAACAGACGGCTTGACGCTATTTGCCGAGTGCCGCGGCGACCTCGCCGACCAGCTGCTCTGCCAGCATGTGATAGCCCTCCGGCGTGAGATGCTGCCCATCGGGCTGATGCGGCAGCCCGTGCAGCATCCCGTTCGGCAGCATGACAATTTTGATCCCCATCGCGCTTAACCGGCTTTGGATGGCGGGGGTGTTGTCGGCGGCGAGCTTTCTCCGGTCGTTTCCACCTGGTTGAAGGATCACCACGCTCGTTCCCTTCGGAACGACGCGATCCAGCCGGGCCAGCATGCTTGCCGTGGTGTCACCGTTGACGCCGGCATTGATGACATGGACGCCAAGACCCCTCGCACGGAGAAGCGCTTCGAGCTGTGCCGGATAGGCCTGGCTGCGCGAGACACCCTTGCCGAAGGTGTTGCTGGCGCCAAGGGCCACGACGGTTGCGGCGTGAGCGGTGCCAAGCGCGGCGAACATGGCGAATGCATCAAGAAGAACGATCCGGCTAAGCTTTGCGATCACTTTTGCGTCCCCTGATCGGCATGAGATTCCCACCCCATGCTTATCACCGATTAGTCCATCGTGGCATGCCGAACCACGGGCGGCCTTAAGCACCTGGCTCGGCTATCGCCTCGCTCTGGTCCGCCACAATCGGCGCAGACCAAGATTGAGCTGCCCCTTGATCTCAGACGTCGGCAAATCTTCGCCGGCGACCCATGACTTGAAATCAACGTCCAGCATGTCCTCTTCGAGCGCGGCTGCATCGCCCCCGATACCGATCAGGAGCCGTCGCTTTCCCGGCTCGGCAACGATGGTGTGCAGCGTTTGGGCGCGACCGTAATTATGGAAGGCCGGCGAGGCCGAAAAGTTCAGCGCCTGGAACGTCTGCTCGGCCGTCAGATTTCGCGCGGCCCAACCTTCCAGCGGCGGGAGCCGGTCGATCGAATGCGCGACCCGGCGATTGAGGCGCCGCAATTGCGGCGACTGGAAATGATTGGTGCAGGCAAGCCAGTCGCCACCGCGCACCGCGACCGCGCCGGCCCCTGCTTCAACCACCGCAGCCACGCCGCCGGAATCGAGCAGCGAATAATTGTACTGCATGGCATGAGGCGTGCGGCGCAGAAGGTCGATGGCCTCCGCCGTCGTCGCACAGCTATCCAGGACGCGCCTGACCAGTAACACGCTGTTGAGACCGGGCGCACGCGGTCGCGCCTTGACCAGATGCAAGCCGATGGCGAGACCGTGTTCATTCATGCCGTCCAGTCGTCCGGTCAGCTGATGGCTGCCGCCGATGCTGGCATAGCTGCCGCTGATCTGGACGAGCGCGAAGCGTCCCTCATACCCTCGCGGCCAGAAATCATAGTTGCGGCCATAAACACCACCAGACATCACGGCCGAGCAGCCGCCTGTCGGCATCCTCATGCCTTCGTTGCCGAAATAGGTGACGGCATGCTCCATCGAGATGTTGAGCCCCTCGGCGATCCCGCCGATCTCCTCCCACAGAGCAGGCGCATACGCCCTGAATGCACGCTCCTCGGTGCGGATGTTCAACCACCAGGGCAGCTTCAACCGCTTGCGGAGAAATGCCTTGCCCTTGCGGGTCGCGGCAAACGCATCCGCTTGGGCGCGGCCGACCTCGTAAGCAGTGCCGCGACATTGCACAAGGCTGACGCGAAGCGTCTTGGGCTTGTCCGCCATGTGATGCTCTGGTGGGACGGAATCGGGACGGCTGGGCTACAACCTCTATAGCCTAGAGCCGAGCGGTCGTAACGCGACTCACACGCGAAAGTCTGGCGGGCCATGCGATAAGCCGCCCCCTCCCGGCATTGGCACGCCTCCCCCAATCGTGTAACCCGGCCAAAACGTTGCCGGGACGGAACGCTGATGAGTGCGGTTGCCAATGATGAGGCGGGACATGGCACACGCGCGCTGATCTTTGCGCTGGTGGCGCTGGCCTGTGGGCACATGCTCTCTACGCTGCTGCGCACCATCCCGGCGCTCAGCCTCGACCTGATGGCGGTGGATTTCCACGTACAGCCGCAGGCGCTGGCGAGCCTCACCTCGGTCTATCATTTTGCGTTCGCCGCTTCGCAAATCCCTGTGGGCGCCGCAATGGACCGCTTTGGCGTGCGGCCGGTGTCGCTGAGCCTGCTTGCGGGCACCGTGGTCGGCGCGACCGCGTCGGGCTTTGCGACCGGGCCTGAGAGTTTTGCCTTCGGGCAATTGCTGCTGGGCATCGCGACGTCAGGCATGCTGATGTGCCCGATGACGCTGGCGGCGAAGCAATTGTCGGCGGCGCGCTTCGGGCTGTGGTCGGGCGCGATCCTGTCGATCGGCAATATCGGCATGCTGCTGTCGTCGAGCCCGCTCGCCTTCGTGGTCGACACTTACGGCTGGCGCGCCGGGTTCTGGATCGCCGCGGCCGGCGGCATCGCGGTGGCGCTCGCCGTGTTTGCGCTGGTGCCGAACCAGCCAGCCGAGCACAAGGACGATTCCTCGCCGCTGTCGCAGATGATCGAGGTGCTCAGGCTCGGCCTGTCGCGGCCCTTGCGCGGGCTGATCGCGTTGGCGCTGGTGTCGCTCGCGACCTCGCTGGTGCTGCGCGGCTTGTGGGGCGGGCCGTGGCTGATGCAGGTCAAGGGCCTGTCGCGGGTCGAGGCCGGCAACCAGCTCGGCGCCTACACGCTGGCGATGATCGCAGGTCCCCTGCTGATGGGCATGGTCGACCGCAAGGTCGGCCACCGCCGCGAACTGGTGGCTGGCACGCACACGATCGCAGCTCTGCTGGTGGTGCTGATGGCGCTCGGCGCGCCGCATTATGCGGTTGCATGGCTGTTCGGCGTTGAGGTCATGCCACCGCAATACGACCTCGTGCTGTTCGTGCTGATTGGCCTTGCGACCTCGGCTCAGCCGCTGCTGTTCGGCATGTGCCGGCAACTGGTGGACGCGCAGACCGCCGGAAAGGCGCTAGCCGCCGTGAACCTCGCCTTCTTCCTTGGCACCGCGCTGATGCAGTCGATGTCAGGCGCTGTCGCATCGGTCGCGGGATTGCCGGCGGTGCTGCTGTTCATGGCGGCGATGCTGCTCGTCGGCGTGACGATCTTTTTGACTTACACCTCACAGCATTCGTAAGGTAGGCGCTTCGCATCTGTAGGGAATTCAGTTCATGCCTGTCGACGCCAAAGCCGCCACCGACCGTCTCATGCGCTTCCTCTCCATCGAGGGCGTCACCGGACAGGAGGCGGCGATCGGGCGTGAGCTCACCGCCGCGCTGAAGGAAAGCGGCGTGCCGGCGAAGGCGATCCGGCTGGACGATGCCAACACCCGCATTCCCGTGCCGACCGAAACCGGCAATCTCATCGTCGACCTGCCCGGCCGCGGCGCGCTGCACAACCAGCCGCGCATCATGTTCATGACCCACATGGACACGGTGCCGCTCTGCGCCGGCGCGAAGCCAAAGAAATCCGGCCGCAAGATCGTCAACGAGGCCAAGACCGCGCTCGGCGGCGACAACCGCTGCGGCTGCGGCGTGCTGGTGACCTTGGCCGCCGAGCTCGAGAAGCAGCAGCTCGACCATCCGCCGATCACGCTGTTGTTCTGCGTGCGCGAGGAGAGCGGGCTCTACGGCGCGCGCCACGTCAAGCTGGATGAGCTGGGGTCACCGGTGATGGCCTTCAACTATGACGGCGGCTCGGCCTCCAACGTCGTGATCGGCGCTGTTGGCGCCGACCGCTGGACCGTCGAGATTTTTGGCCGCGCCTCGCATGCCGGCGTCGCGCCGGAGCGCGGCATCTCCTCGACCATGATCATGGCGCTGGCGCTTGCCGACGTGAAGGCCGGCGGCTGGTTCGGCAAGGTGGTGAAGGGCAAGGGCGCGAGCGCGCGGCAGGGCACCAGCAATGTCGGCCCCGTCACCGGCGGCGAGGGCCGCCCCGCGGGCGATGCCACCAACGTCGTCACCGACTACGTGCATGTGCGCGGCGAGTGCCGCAGCCATGACGGAAAATTCTTCAAGGAGATCACCAAGGCCTACAAGGCCGCGTTCGAGAAGGCGGCCAAGAAGGTGACAAACGCGCAGGGCAAGTCCGGCAAGGTCAAGTTCAAGGCCGAGACCGACTATTATCCGTTCCGCATGAAGGAGAACCTGCCGGTGGTGAAGCGCGCCATCGAGGCCGTGTCCGCCGTTGGCGGCACCCCGAACGTGCGCGCCGCCAATGGCGGCCTGGACGCCAACTGGATGGTCCGCCACGGCATTCCGACCGTGACCTTCGGCGCCGGGCAGAATGAGGCGCATACGATCGACGAGTGGATCAATCTCGACGAATACGATCGCGCGTGCGCGCTGGCGGTGCAGCTGGCGACGACGCGGTGAAGGAGGTTCGTAGGGTGGGTTAGCCCCGCGGATCGCGCGAAGCGCAAACCGGGGCGCGTAACCCACCACTGTTCGTAGCCGCAGGAGACAGCAGAGGTGGGTTACGCCAGCGGACTGCGCTTCGCGCAGCCGCTAGCTAACCCACCCTACGAAGAAGAAGAAAAAGAAGATACAGGGAGGCCACATGCCGCGCATCGCTGATATCGAGACCGGACTCTACCGGATCCCCCTGCCCGTCACGCTGTCCGATTCCACGCATGGCGACATGTCGGCGTTCGAGCTGATCACCTGCCGCGTGCGCGATGCCGATGGCGCTGAGGGCGTCGGCTACACCTACACGGTCGGGCGCAATGGCGGCGCCATCGCAGACATCTTGAAGCGCGAGATTCCGCCGTTGGTCGAGGGCCGCGAGGCCGACGACACCGAGGCGCTCTGGCATCACGTCTGGTGGGGATTGCACTATGGCGGGCGGGGCGGGCCGACGGTGCTGGCGCTGTCCGCGCTCGACATCGCGCTGTGGGACCTGAAGGCGCGGCGCGCGAACTTGCCGCTGTATCGGCTGCTCGGCGGCTTCGATGCGCGCGTGCCCTGCTATGCCGGCGGCATCGATCTCGATCTCTCCGTGGAAGCGCTGCTCAAGCAGACCGACGGCAATCTCGCCAAGGGGTTTCGCGCCATCAAGATGAAGGTCGGCCGGCCCGATCTCAAATCCGACGTCGCGCGCGTCGCGGCCATGCGCAAACATCTCGGCGACGGCTTTCCGCTGATGGCCGACGCCAACATGAAGTGGACGGTGGAGGAAGCGATCCGCGCTGCGCGCGCGTTTGTGCCGCATGATTTGACCTGGCTGGAAGAGCCCATCATCCCCGACGACGTCGCCGGACACGCACGCATCATGCAGGCCGGCGGCGTGCCGATCGCGGCGGGCGAGAATCTGCGCTCGCTGTGGGAGTTCAAGAACTACATCACCGCGGGCGCGGTGTCCTATCCCGAACCCGACGTCACCAATTGCGGCGGCGTTTCCGCGTTCATGAAGATCGCGCGGCTGGCGGAGGCGTTCAACCTGCCCGTCACCAGCCACGGCGCGCATGACATCACCGTGCATCTGCTCGCGGCCTGCCCGAACCGTTCCTATCTCGAGGCGCACGGTTTCGGGCTGGACAAATATATCGAGCATCCGCTGGTGCTGGAGGACGGCAAGGCGCTGGCCCCGGCACGCCCCGGCCACGGCATCGGCTTCGACTGGAAGGGACTGGCGAAGCTGGTGTGATACCCATTGCTCGTCATTCCGGGGCGCGACGAAGTCGCGAGCCCGGAATCCATCGGGCCACAGAGATAGCTGCGCGATGGATTCGGGGTTCGCGCCGAGAGGCGCGCCCCGGAATGACGGGCGATATGGCGCGCATTGCTGCACGCGAGGCATTCCAAGGGGCTTGATGCGGAGCGTGGATAATCGGCTAGAGTGGAGGCAGCCGACACCCTTCGAGAGAGCCCGCCTTGCCCCCCGAACTGCACAAGAAACTGACCGCATGGCGCCAGCATCTGCATGCCCATCCCGAGCTATCCCTGCAGGAAAAGGCGACCGCCGCCTTCGTGCAGGAGCGACTCACCGAGCTCGGCATTCCCTTCGTGTCAGGCATCGGCGGCCACGGCATCGTCGCGACGCTGACGCGCGGTTCAGCCGAGGGTCGCGTCGGCCTGCGTGCCGACATGGATGCGCTGCCGATCACCGAGGATACGGGCCTCAGCTACGCCTCGAAACATCCGGGCGTGATGCATGCCTGCGGCCATGACGGGCACACCGCCTCGCTGCTCGGTGCCGCCGCGCTGCTTGCCGCCGACAGCAGCTGGAGCGGCACGGTCGACTTCATCTTCCAGCCGGCCGAGGAAGGTTTTGGCGGCTCGCGCGCGATGGTCGGGGCCGGGCTGTTCGAGCGCTTCCCGATGGAGCGCGTGTTCGGCTTCCACAACTGGCCGGGTCTCGAGGCCGGAACCATCGCGGTCCATGACGGTGCGGTCATGGCCTCGGGCGGACGCGTCACCATCACCATCGAGGGCCATGCCGGCCACGCCGGGATGCCGCATCTGACCCGCGATCCCGTGATGGCCGCCGGCCATCTGATCGTGGCGATGCAGGGAATCGTGTCGCGCAGCGTCGATCCGCTCGACACCGCCGTGCTCTCGCTGTCGACGATCGAGGGCGGCACCGCGCCCAACCAGATCGCGGGGAAAGTCACGATCCGCGGCACGCTGCGGCATCACCGCAATGGCGTGAAGGACATCATCCTGGCGCGGATCGCCGAGATCTGCGCCGGCATCGCCACGAGCTTCGACGTCAAGGTGACGCCCGATATCGTCATGGGCGTCGGCGTGACGATCAACTCGCCGGAGGAAGCGGGCCTTGCGCGCATGGCCGCGGACAAGGTGCGGGCCAAGGTCAGGCGCGATCTCGCGCCGAGCATGGCGGGCGAGGATTTCGCGTTCTATCTCAAGCACCGGCCCGGTGCATTCGTGTGGATCGGCAACGGACCTTTGCGCGACGGCGCCGAGCTGCACGGCCCGCGCTATGATTTCAACGACGCGATCCTGCCGGTGGCATCGGGCTGGATGGCTGAGGTCGCCAAGACGGCGCTGTCGGCGAACTAAGCGAGGGCCTGTGGCTCCGCCGGAGCGGTTGCGCTAGGATCGAGACGCGGTCGAGCCAGCGAGTTCAGGATGAACCGGCGCGAATTCGTTTCGGGATTGACGGCGGCGTCGGTGTTTGCGGGCGCGGCGCGCGCGGCCGCAACTGCCGAAGGCCGGCGGGTCGCGCTCGTCATCGGCAATGGCGCCTACAGGAACGTACCGGCGCTGCTCAATCCGCCGAACGACGCGAGCGACATTGCCGCGGCGCTGAAACGACTTGGCTTCACCGTCACCCTGGCAACGAATGCGAGCTTCGACGAGATGCGGCGCGGCCTGATCGCGCTGGGGCGCGAGGCCGCCGGAGCCGACATGGCGGCTGTGTATTTCGCCGGCCATGGCATGGAGATCAACGGCGAGAACTGGCTGATCCCCGTTGACGCGGAGCTGAAGCGGGATACGGACGCGGCGAATGAAGCCATCAATTTGCAGAGCGTGATGTTGCAGGTGTCGAACACCACGAGCCTCGGCCTCGTCATCCTCGACGCCTGCCGCAACAATCCGTTTGCGGCAAAGATGAACAGGTCGATCGCCACGCGCGCAGCTCCCGCGAGCGGGCTCGGCCGCATCGAGCCTGTTGGTAACGTTCTCGTCGCTTATGCCGCGCGCGACGGCACCACGGCGCTGGACGGCGACGCGCGCAACAGCCCGTTTGCGGCGGCGCTCCTGCGCAATATCGAGGTATCAGGCGTCGAGGTCACCTTCATGTTCCGCAATGTCCGCGACGACGTGATGGAGGCAACGCGCAACGAGCAACAGCCGTTCGTCTACGGCTCGCTGTCACGCAAGGCGATCTACCTCGCCGGCAGGCCAGCCGATGGCAGCGAGCAGGCGGCCCCGCCCGGCCCGCTACCAGCTGCCGTGTCCCCTGCTCCGCAAACGCCGACGCCGCCAGCGATCGATCCCGCGCTGGTCGGCACCTGGGAGATCATGGTGCCGAGCGGCCGCGGCCAATCACGCTGGATCTGGCAGATCATGGGCGATGGCACTTACCGCTTCCACGCCGAGCCGCAGCGCTCGGCGCGTCCGCACGAAGGCACGATCACCGCCGCGAACGGCCGCTGGACCCTGCACGCGACCAGGGGCCTGTCGAACTACAGCGATGGCGGCGCCTACGAGATCCACGACACGCTGGCTGTCATCACAGGCAAGCTCGGCACCGGCGCCTGGAAGCGTGGCGCCGAGTAGCTCGCACATTCGCACGATGATGGCTCCCCGCTGAAGGCCGCAGTTACGGCGGCGTCATAGCGCCAACCCTGCTCCTGGAACCCGGATTTTCCCAACTGCTCGGCCCCCCGCGCCTTGACGCGCCGAGCACGGGCAGGTTTAATGAATTTCAACAACATTTGTTCGCATTCCGAACATTTTTATTGGCTGGGCAAAGCGGGATCACAACACCGCGTCCGCAACACCAGAGGAAACGTCACCGATGCAAGCCATCCTCAACGGCGACAGCACGCTCGTCATCGCGATGATCGTCGCCTATATCGCCTTCACCTCCTGGCTCACGTTCAAGCTGCGCAGCCGCACCAGCGATCAGTTCATGACCGCTTCGCGCGCGATGCCGGCCGTGGTCGTCGGCGTGCTGATGATGAGCGAATTCGTCGGCGCAAAATCGACCGTCGGCACCGCGCAGGAAGCGTTCCAGTCGGGCATGGCCGCAGGCTGGGCCGTGCTCGGCGCCTCGATCGGCTTCCTGCTGTTTGGCCTCTTGATGGTGAGGAAGCTCTACAATTCCGGCGAATACACCATCTCGGCGGCGATCGCGCAGAAATACGGCAAGTCGACCATGCTCACGGTGTCGGTGATCATGATCTACGCGCTGCTGCTGGTTAATGTCGGCAATTACGTCAGCGGCGCCGCTGCGATCGCCACCGCGCTGCATGTCAGCCTGCCGGTTGCGATGTGCATCATCGCCGTGGTCTCGACCTTCTACTATGTCTTCGGCGGACTGAAGGGCGTCGCCTGGGTGACGATCCTGCACAGCGCCTTCAAGGTGGTCGGCGTCATCATCATCTTTGCGGTCGCGATGTCGCTGACCGGTGGCATCGCGCCGATGCAGGCCAAGCTGCCGGCCTATTATTTCAGCTGGGACGGCAAGATCGGCTTTGCCACCATCTTCGCCTGGACCTTCGGCACCGTGGGCGCGATCTTCTCGACGCAGTTCATCGTGCAGGCGATCTCCTCGACGCCGAGCGCGAATGAGGCCCGCAGGGCGACCTACTACGCGGCGGCGTTCTGCCTTCCGCTCGGCTTCCTGCTCGCGCTGATCGGCGTTGCCGCGAAGTATCTCTATCCCGACATGAACAGCCTCTACGCGCTGCCGGTATTTTTGGAGAAGATGCCGCCGCTGGCCTCCGCCTTCGTGACGACCTCGCTGGTCGCCTCGATCTTCGTCAGCGTCTGCACCGTGGCGCTCGCGATCGCCTCGCTCGTGGTGCGCGATTTCTACGTGCCCTATTGGAAGCCTACGCCGGAGCGCGAGTTGAAGATGACGCGCGTGTTCTCGATCGTGATCGCGATCGTGCCGCTGGTGTTCGTGTTCTTCATTCCGGAGATCCTGAAACTGTCGTTCTTCACGCGCGCGCTGCGGCTGTCGATCACGATGGTGGCGATGCTGGGCTTCTATCTGCCGCTGTTCGCCAGCAACCGCGGCGCCACAGCCGGCCTGATCGGCGCTGCGGTCTCGACCACGGTCTGGTACCTGCTCGGCAATCCCTTCGGCGTCGACAACATGTACATCGCCGCGGTGACGCCGTTGGTGGTGATGGCGATCGAGCGCCTGGTGATGGGTGCTGCGCCACAGCCGGCGCAATCCAATGCTTTCGTTGAAAGGACTTCGACATGACCATCGGGACCGAGGTCGTGACCAACGAACTCGAGATCGCGGCCGACGGCACCGTTCGCCAGGCGGCCGGCGATCCCGATAGGTTCGACGCCTTCATTCCCTCGCCTTGCGTACAGAACCACGCCGCCAATCTGATGCCGCTCGCCAATGGCGATCTCGCCTGCGTCTGGTTCGGCGGCACGCAGGAGGGCATGTCCGACATCTCGGTCTATTTCTCGCGGCTTCCGCGCGGCGCGACGCAATGGTCGCCCGCGAAAAAACTGTCGGATGATTCCGGCCGCTCCGAGCAGAACCCGGTGCTGTTCCCTGCCCCCGACGGCACGCTGTGGCTGATGTGGACGGCGCAGCTTGCGGGCAACCAGGACACCGCCATCATCCGCCGCCGCCTCTCGCGCGATCATGGCAAGAGCTGGGGCCCGATCGGAACGCTGTTTCCTGAATATCGCGGCCGCGGCACCTTCATCCGCCAGCCGATCGTCGTGCTCGACAATGGCGACTGGCTGTTGCCGGTGTTCTATTGCCACAGCACTCCGGGCCAAAAATGGAACGGCGACGAGGACACCAGCGCGGTGAAGATCTCGTCCGATGCCGGCAAGACCTGGCGCGATGTCGAGGTATCAGGCAGCCGCGGCTGCGTGCATATGAGCATCGTGCGCCTCGACGACGGCTCGCTGCTGGCAATGTATCGCAGCCGCTGGGCCGACAACATCTATCAGAGCCGGTCGACCGATCACGGCCGCAGCTGGTCGGCGCCTGAAGCGACCGCGCTGCCCAACAACAACTCCTCGATCCAACTGACGCGGCTCGGCAACGGCCATCTCGCGCTGGTCTTCAACGATTCCAGCGCCAAGGACGCAACCGGGCGGCGCCTCTCGCTCTATGACGAGATCGAGGACGACCTTCCGCCCGTGCTCGCCGGCGACGGCAGCAAGGCGGATGGACGCACTGCGTTCTGGGGCGCGCCGAGGGCGCCGATGACGCTGGCGATCTCGGCCGACGGTGGCAAGAGCTGGCGCAAGCGCAATGTGGAAATTGGCGACGGCTATTGCATGACCAACAATTCACGCGACCAGACCAATCGTGAGCTGTCCTACCCCTCCGTCAAGCAGACCGCCGACGGCGCGATCCACATGGCCTTCACGTTCCATCGCCGCGCGATCAAATATGTCCGCGTGACCGAGCCATGGGTGACGCGGGGCTGAAGCGATGGACAAGCGGCCACACGCGCTCGTCACGGGCGCCAGCTCGGGGATTGGCGCAGCGATCGTCGAGCGCCTGCTGCGCGACGACTGGCGCGTCACCGGGATCAGCCGCCGGCCTGTCACGTTCGATCATCCGGCGTTCGAGCATTTGTCGCTCGATCTTGCAGAGGTCGATTCCATTGCCGCTGCCGTCGCCGATCTCGCGCCGACGGCGCTGGTTCATGCCGCTGGCCTGCTGAAGGTCGCCCCGCTCGGATCGCTCGACCATGACGACGGCGCTGCGATGTGGCGGCTACATGTCGATGTCGCCGAACGCCTCGCCGATGCGCTGGCGCCGCGCCTGCCGAAGGGCGGGCGCATCGTCTTCATCGGCAGCCGCACCGCATCGGGCGCAGCCGGCCGCGGTCAATATGCCGCAACGAAGGCGGCGCTGGTGGCGCTGGCGCGATCCTGGGCCAGCGAGCTCGCGCCACGCGGCATCACGGTGAATGTCGTCGCGCCCGCCGCGACCGAGACGCCGATGTTGAAGGACCCGACGCGCGCCACCATCGCGCCAAAGCTGCCGCCGATCGGCCGCTTCATTCAGCCGGAGGAAGTCGCGGCCGCCGTGGCATTCCTGCTCTCGGACGAAGCTGCCGCCATCACCGGGCAGCAGTTCGTGATCTGTGGCGGCAGCTCGCTTTAGACCAGGGCGCGTCCGCATTTGAGGGGCAGGTCGACCGATCTCCGGTCAACCTCCAAATACCGGACCAGAACTGGACATTCTCTTGAGGTCGCAATTGGCCAGCGTTCTTTACCTCGCGGTATCCGTATTTGACATCAAAGTTGGCGTTCTCCTAAAGGAGTGTATTATTCCAACAATTCAACTCTTGGGAGAGGATTTTGATGGCGTACATTCGCTCTCCCGAGGTCGGAATGTTTGTCGCTGGGGGTATGGCAATAATCGGCTTCTTAGCAGCCGGAAATTGGCTCAGGAGCGATGGCATCGCCGACGTAGTTGGCGAACCGACGAGAAATACCGAGCGTTTTGGCATAGCCGGATTTTGCCAATGATTGTCTGGTTAGGCGGCTCCCTCATCGTATTGGCGGCATACATTCAGGATTATCGCAATCAACTGATGCACGGCCCGTAGCGGTTTCGAATTGCTGATGAACTCTTCTAGCGACTGATCGTGGAGAAAGGAGATGTGGGCTGGCAAAGCACTTGGCTTGATCTTGGTTGCGGCTCTAGGCCTCGGGCTTCTATTCGGCGGATATCAAGACCCGAAAACGCTCTGCTACCCTGCGCTCGCACTCCTTTGGTTCGGAGTTTTCACACTTCGTCCCATCCACCCGTACGTGCTGGTCCTTTTGACGCTGTTGGCGACGCTGATTTCGGGCGCGCTTTATCGGATATTTAGTATTGGGCTAGATGCCTTGGTCTACTCGGCATTCTTCCTTTTCGTTTTCGTAGCCGCAATCGCCATTCCTTTTGGATTAACGTCAATTTCGGCTTACGTAAGGTCCAGAAAGCCATGACCAAAGAGTTCGCTTCGGGTCAAAACCTGTAAAGCTCAAACCACGTAGATGCTTTCCGCTCGGTCCTCCGGACCAGACATGGCCTCTATGAGTCCACGCCCCCTTCACGTCTCGTCGAGAACCTCGAACAATTCCTCGACCATGTCGAACGGGGCATCGCGGGTCTGGCTGTGGTAGATGACGCGGTCGCCATCGCGTTGCAGCGACTTCCCCTTGGACTTTCGCAGCCGTCCCGGCAGGAACGTCGCGGCCACCGCGCTTTGCCCGACGTCGAGGCGGATGATGCCGCGGCGCTTGCAATCCAGCCGCAGTCGCGCCGCCGCAAAGAAATCGCGGGCGGCCTGCGGCAACGGTCCGAAGCGGCGCGAGGTTTCCTCTTCGAGATCGTCGAGATCGTCCTCGCTGGCGCAGCGTGCGGCGCGGGCATAGAGCTCCAGCCGCACGGGGTTGGATTGCACGTAGCTCGGCGGCAGCATGTCCGCGATCGGCAGATTGAGGTCGGGTACCCACACCACGGACATGCCGTCATCGACCTTCTCCGAGGCCATCTTCAGGAGGTGGCTGTAGAGCACCGGGCCGAACACCTGGACGTGGCCGGATTGCTGCTCCGAGAACAGGTCGCCCGCGCCGCGTAGATCGAGGTCGCGCTCGCTGATGGCAAAGCCCGCGCCCGGCCGGCTGAACTCTTCCAGCACGGCGAGCCGCTTCTCTGATTGCCCCGAGGCCGACTCGGTCAGGAGATAGGCGAAGGCGCGGATGCCGCCACGCCCGACGCGCCCGCGCAGCTGGTGCAATTGGGCGAGACCGAAATTTTCCGGCCAGCACACCACGATGGTGTTGGCGCGCGGGATGTCGAGACCGCTCTCGACGATGTTGGTGGCCAGCAGCACGTCGGCCCTACCCTCGACGAAGGTCATCATGCGCTCGTCGATCTCATCGGCCGGCAATTTGCCGTGCAGGCAGACGATCTTCAGATCGGGCGCCACCGCCTGCACCCGCGCCAGCATCGGCTCGAGATCCTGGATGCGCGGGCAGATCAGAAAGCTCTGGCCGTGCCGCCGTTGCTCGCGCAGCAGGGCCGAGGCGATGGCAGCATCCGACAACGGCGCGATCTTGGTTGCGACCGGCAAACGATGCACTGGCGGCGAGGCGATGAGGCTGAGATCCCTGAAACCGGCAAGACCCGCGGCGAGCGTGCGCGGGATCGGCGTGGCGCTCATCCAGAGCGTATGTGCATTCTTGGCGAGCCCGGAGAGTTTTGCCTTCTCGGCCGCACCAAAATGCTGCTCCTCGTCGATGATGACAAGGCCGAGATCGTCAAACTTCACGTCCTTCGACGTGAGCGCCTGCGTGCCGACCACGATCTTGATCCGGCCGCTGCGCAGGCCTTCCCTGGTCTCGCGCACCTCGGCGCCCGAGGTGGCGCGCGACAGGCTGCCGACCTCGATTTCGAGGGGCGCGAAGCGCTTGCGGAAGGTCGCAACATGCTGCCGCGCCAGCACGGTCGTCGGCACCGCGATCGCGACCTGCTTGCCCGAAAGCACCACGGCCGCCGCCGCGCGCAGCGCCACCTCGGTCTTGCCGAAGCCGACGTCGCCGCAGATCACGCGGTCCATGGGATGGCCGGATGCGAGGTCGTCCAGAACGTCGTGGATCGCCTTGGCCTGATCGATGGTGGTGAAATAAGGAAAGCGCGCGACGAATTTTTCGTAAGGCGCCCCCGGCGGGACCAGCTTTTCTGCCTTGCGGCGCTTGCGCTGGCTGATGTGCTTGGCAAGCACCTTGCCGGCGGCCTGGATCTCCTGCTCGGCCGCGCTACGGCGCGCCCACCATGTGCTGCCATCGGCCTTGTCGAGCGCGAGCTTGCCCCGCTCGGTCGAATACGGCCACATCAGCGCCAGATCAGGCGGCGGCACGAGGACCGCATTGTCGCCGGCGAAGGACAGGCGGACCATCTCGCGCATGGCCCCGCCGCCGGTGTTGACGGTCTGAAGACCGTCTAGCACGCCGATGCCGCGCTGCAGATGCACTACCACCGTGCCCTGCTCCGGCACGTCGGCATGATCGAACGCCGCGCTCCAGCTTCGTGCCATCGGTTGCGGATGATGTGCGCGGCTGCCGAGCACGTCGGTCGCGGTCAGCACGACGGTTGGCTTCTTGCCTGGAATGACAAAGCCGCCATCGAGATCGGCGAGCAGCGCTACGTCGCGATGGCGCGCGTCCTCGGCCTCTGCCCAATCGGCGACGCGCTCCGTCTTGACGCCGCTCATCCGCTCCATCATGCGCAGGTCTTCCTCCTGCGCGGCGACGAAGATGAAGCGCGAGCCGACGCGCCTGATCTCTTCGACGAAGGCGCGCAGGGCCTTCCTGGCGGACGACAGTTTTGAGAATTCCGGCGTCGGCTGGAACGGAGAGATGCGCGCCAGCACTTTCATGCCGCGGGTCGCCTGCTTCCAGTCGCTGCGCGCCAGATATTCGCGCTCCCTGTCAGCGCGGCCGCCAGCCTCCTCGATCGTGCTCAACCAGGCATCGGCATGATCGGACACGCCGGCATCCGCAATCCACTTGGCCTTGCCGCAATAGTCGAACAGCGTCGCACGCCTGGCGCGCGCCCCTGATAGGGCTGTTCGTTCCGACATGGGATCGACGAGAAGCTCTTTTGTCTCGAAGATGATGTCGTGCTGTTGCGGGTCGAACGCCACGATCCGCTTGATGGCGCGCCCGGAATGCTCCACCCGGAACGGCCCCAGCGCTCCGGCCGGAAAGATCTCGAAAGTCTGGCCGTGAAACAGCGCACCGCCCGGGTAATCCGGCTCGTCGTCGAGATCGTAGCCCAGCTCTTCCAGGCGGGCGCGAAGCTCGCCCTCGGAAAACGTGCCGCCGACCTTCAAATCCGTGTTCAGGCGCAACAGGTTCGCCGCGGGCGGCAGGCGCTCCATCACGGCTTCGGCTGTGGAGATGAGGAAGATCGGCTGTTTGGCTTTCGCCAGGCGCCGCAGCACCGAGGCACGACGGCCCGCGATCTCGCGCGATGGTTCCAACTGGTCGAACGGCAGAGTATTCAGCCGCGGAAACACCAGGACCTCGCAGGACGGGTCCAGCGCATGAATGATACTGCCGAGTCGCTCCGCCCTGTTCTCGCTCTCGGCGAGGAACGCGAGACCGCCGCGGCCGGACTCTTTCCATTGTGCCAGCAGATGCAGCGCCATCATGCCCAGCGGCGACGACGAGGAGATCGTGGCGCGCTGCGCGCCCTTGCTCGGCTTCGGCGAAGACTTGGCTGGCGTGCGCCTGCTTGTCGGGCTCTTTGCGAGCGCGCGCTTCTTGGGCGAACTCTTGACTGCCGCTTTCTTGATTGCTGCGTTCTTGGCTGGCCGCAATGGCTTGGAATGACGCACGTGAATCCGTTTCTCGTCGTAAGCAATCGTCAATGCCAGGCGCCACCGAGCTCATGTTGATTCGGTTGCGAATGGTCATGCATATGGGATGGGGCGCACGAACATGCGCCTCTCCACCAACCTCGTGCGACGCAGAGGTCGCCGGCAAACGCACAATGCGCGAGGATGAGCCGCCAGTCGTCTAGCAGACGCGCCGGCCGATTTCCACTCTTGTGATCACGTCGCGGCTAAATGATGCCGCTCTGCCGCAGCGCTGCAATCGCGGCCTTGTCATAGCCGAGTTCCGCGAGCACGGAATCAGTGTGTTCGCCAAGCGTCGGCGGACGCGATGCGATTTCGCCGGGCGTTTCCGAGAGCCTGACGGCAGCGCGCGCAACCGGCGCCTGCTTCGGCAAGCCGGGATAGTCGACGTCCTGCAAGAAGCCGGCGGCGCGAATGTGCGGATGATCCAGCGCCTGCTGCGGGCTTAAGACCGGCCCGGTCGGTATCATCGCCTTGCCGAGCGTGTCGACAGCCTCCTGCGTGGTGCGCATCGCGCACCAGCGCGCCATGCGCTCGCTGATGACAGGGCCGTTGTTGCCGCGGCTGATGTCGTCGGCAAAGCGCGGATCGTTCAGCCAAAGCTCCTCCTCGCCCATCAGCTTCGCCCAGCGCTTGAACAGCGGATGACCCGTGACCTGGCACAGCACCCAGCCATCTTTGGTGCGATAGATATCCGCAGGCGCGGCGGTCTGGCCGAGATTGCCTGTCGGAACGCGGTTGACGTTGATGACCGCCTGCTCGATCAGCGTCGCATTGGTGAAGGACAGAGCGGTCGCCAGCAGCGCGCCCTCGACGATCTGCCCGCGTCCGGATTTGCCGCGCTCGATCAGCGCGGCAAGCGTCCCGAAGGCGCAATGCAGCGCGGTGCCGAAATCCACCCAGTTCACCGCGGCCCGATACGGCGGATCGCCGGCACCGGTCATGTAGACCGAGCCCGACATGACCTGGCCGACGCCATCAAAGCCGACGCGGTCGGACCAGGGGCCCGGCCCGCCGAACGCTGTCGCCGTCGTCAGGATGATGTCCGGCTTGATCGCCTTGAGCTGCTCATAGTCGAGCTTCATCGCGCGCAGGGTCTGCGGTGGCAGATTGGCGACGACGACGTCCGCGGTCGCGATCAGCTTGCGCATCACCTCCTGCCCTTCGTCCGTCATCGGATCGAGCGTGATGCACTTCTTGTTGCGGTTGATCTGAAGAAACAGCGCGCCCTCGCCGCCGTCGCCGACCGGCGCCACGAAGCGGTCCTCGCTGCCGTCGCGCTTCTCCACGCGAATGACTTCGGCCCCGAACTCGGCCAGCAATGTCGCGCAATATGGCCCCGCGATATAGCGCCCGAAATCGAGGACGCGCACGCCGTCCAGAACTCCCCCCATCGGCCTCATTCCTTATGTCTTTCCCGGCAGATTACAGGGAATGGGTGCCGCGGCAAGGTGGCAGCCCACAACCGGCCTCGCTCTCAAGATGTGATCGGGCAACCCGTTTCGGCTGGCGGAAATTCTGCTCTAGTATGGAGCCAGCAGTCCCTCCAGCCGGAAGCGCACACCCATGCCGCAACAATTCGATCGATCCGCAGAAGATCTCGGCAACGCCATCCATTTCGAGCACGTCAACATCACGGTTCCGGATCAGCGCCTCGCCACGCTGTTCTACGTCACGGGCCTCGGGCTGACCCGCGATCCCTATCTGATGGTCTCAGACACCAACATGTGGATCAACGCCGGTCGGAGCCAGTTTCACCTGCCGCAGGGCAAGCCACAGGTGCTGCGCGGCCATACCGGGCTCGTCATCGAAGGACGCGAGGCGCTGCTGGCGCGACTGGCCTCGGTCAAGAGCAAGCTCGAAGGCACGGCCTTCGCCTACGCCGAGCACAATGATTATGTCGAGGCGACCTGCCCCTGGGGCAACCGCATTCGCGTCCATGAACCCGACGCGGCGCGCTTCGGGCGCATCACGATCGGCATCCCCTATGTCGAGTTCGATGTGCCGGTGGGATCGGCGCAGGCGATCTGCGCCTTCTATCCAGAAATCATGGGCATGCCCGCGGACTTGCGCAACGGTGACGGCAAGGTTGCCGCGGTGCAGACCGGCCGCGACCAGCACCTCTTGTTCCGCGAGACCGACCGGCCGCAGCCCGGCTATGACGGCCACCATGTGCAGATGTACATCACCGATTTCTCGGGCCCCTATCGCAAGCTGCTGGCGCGCGATTTGATCTCGCGCGAGGACAATCAGTACCAGTACCGTTTCTGCGACATCGTCGATCTCGACAGCGGCAAGCCTCTCTTCACGGTCGAGCACGAGGTGCGCAGCGCGACGCACCCGATGTTCATGCGACCGCTGGTCAATCGCAACCCCGCCGTCAACAACCGCAACTACGCCTACGGCCACGACCAGGCGTCGTGGGCGATGGGGCCGGATCAATACGAGGGTTAGGGAGCAACCTGGCTGGGGCGGGAGGGATCGAACCTCCGCCGCCAAAGGCGCTAACCATTGCTGAGGATGCGCTACACTCTTGGGAGACAGTGCGCAAAGTGCCTGCATGGCGCTCAAAGACGCGGTCTGCCTCGGAGATGCGCTCGGCCCGCAGCGTGGTCACATCGAACTGAATCTCCCATTCAGGCGTCGACCGTCATTGCCGCCTTCCAGGCAGCAAGGCCCTCACGACTTCTCCTCTGGCCCATACCGACGAATGCCCGCGGTCGTTCGGCTGTTCGCTATCGAAGCGATGAGCCGGACCGCGCGAGTCACGGCAAAAACAGCAAAACTGATCCATGCGGACAAATTCTCGCATAACCCGCTCGGGCCGCGGCGTCCGCTCCCAAGAGCAGTAGCGTTGGCAAACGATCTTCGGCCGTAAGCTAGCCTGCCGGCCTCTTTGAGCAATTTGACGGCCGTTTCGATGCTCGGCGCTCTCTTGACCCAGATTTCCAACGAGTTGACGCTACGGGGCGGACTAATATACTAGTGTTCCAATTCTAAGATGGGAGGAAAGCTTGGACCGACGCACGGCGCGCGATCGCGGTCGCCAAGGCGGCCGTCCAATCAGCTCCGCACCCGCCGAGGCCGACGCAATTCTGTTGAGGCGCAATACCATCGCAGAGCAGATCCATGCCCTCCTGCGCCGCGACATCATCTGCGGTCGCCTGCCGCCACGCGCCGGCCTAACCGATCAGGAATTGGTCCAACGTTTTCGCGTATCGCGAACGCCAATCCGGGAGGCCATGATCAAGCTCGCTGATGAAGGCCTGGTCGAGATATTTCCGCAATATGGCTCGTTCGTCGCACCGATCAAACTCGCCGAGGTCTTGGACAGCCAATTCGTTCGCGAGACGCTGGAATGCGCCGCGGTCGAAAAGGCGGTCGCGCAGATGGATTCCAGGCAGGCCGATGACCTGAAGGCTCTTCTGGATCGCCAGCGCGCATTGCAGCGAAGCGGCGACGAGGAGGGCTTTATCCGCGCCGACGAGGCCATGCATGCCCGGATT
This sequence comes from Bradyrhizobium sp. CCBAU 11434, assembly GCF_028128895.1. Classification (NCBI taxonomy): domain Bacteria; kingdom Pseudomonadati; phylum Pseudomonadota; class Alphaproteobacteria; order Hyphomicrobiales; family Nitrobacteraceae; genus Bradyrhizobium; species Bradyrhizobium sp. CCBAU 11434. The sequence continues at coordinate 54,343 of NZ_LBJX01000100.1, read as the reverse complement.
TTTTCGATCGCCGGCCATCCGACAGCCTGGCAGTTTGTGGCCGGTGCCAAGGCACAGATGGATCGCGTGCGCTATCTCGCTATGACGATCCTGCACAAACAACCATCTGTCATCGCCCAGCACGCCCTCATCATCGACGGGCTCTGCGCCCGGGATCGCGAGGGCGCTGTCGCGGCCATGCGCACCCACACGCGGGGAATTCTGAAGACCATCGAGATTCTCAAGGGTGGGAAGTACGACTATTTCGCCGAAGAGGACGGAAATCTGCAGCCGCGGCGCGAAGCACTCGATCAAGAAGCCCGGAAGCGGCCGCGGAAAGTACAAGCCGACAACTTACCATAAGCATCGCGCAAGACGTTGCGCGCCAATTCAAAAGGGAGAGAGAACGGCCATGACATTTGCACCTACTCGCCGCAACGTCGTCGCGGGCCTCGCCGGCTCGTTCGCCTTCAACGGTCGCGCTTTCGCGGCGTCTCCGCCGCTGCCGTCCTCCCCCGTTTCCTTGAACATCGTCGACGTTGCCGGCAACCTGGCTTTGACGCAGAAGGCGATCGAGGCCTACCGCGCCAAGAAGCCCAGTCTCGTCTCCAAGATCACCTTTACCAAGGCGCCGGCGCCGGAGCTGCCCGGCAAAATCAAGGCGCAACAGGACGCTGGCCGGGTCGACATTGACGGCGTGCTGACCGGCATCGATGCGCTCTCAGCGGGAGTCGACCAGAACCTCTGGATTCCGACCGTGAAGGACTACGCGGACAAGCTGCCGAAGCTCGACGATATCTATCTGCCGGGCGCGCGCGCCATGCAGGGGCTCGCGGCCAATCAGGGCGTTTGCATTGTGTTCTGTCCGGCAGGCCCCGTGATGGAATACATGCCCGAGAAGGTGAAGCAGGTGCCGGGCACGGCCGAGGAGTTGCTGGCCTGGGCCAAGGCCAATCCCAACCGATTCATGTACGCACGTCCCGCCAACTCGGGTCCGGGCCGCGTATTCATGATGGGGCTTCCCTACATCCTCGGGGACAAAGACCCGAAGGATCCAAAGGACGGCTGGGACAAGACATGGTCGTTCCTCAAGGAGCTTGGGCAAAACGTCGAATATTATCCCGCGGGTACGGGCGCGGTGATGAAGGAGCTCGGCGAAGGTTCGCGCGACATGATCCCCTCACAGATGGGCTGGGACATCAACCCGCGTGCGCTCGGCGTTGTGCCGAAAGAAGCAAAGGTCTTCTTCCTGAAAGGCTTCCACTGGATTCTCGACGCCCACTATCTGTGTATCCCCAAGGGCGTCAGCCCTGACAAGCTCGCGGTGCTGCTCGATCTCCTCAACTATCTGCTCGGCAAAGACGCGCAGGCCACCACCTACGACACCGGCTACTTTTATCCGGGACCGGCAGTGAAGGATGTCACGCTGGCGATGGCGCCACAGGACAGCCAAGACGTCATCAAGGAATTCGGTCGCGCGGAATATGAGGCCGCGATCACTGGCAACCCACAGGAGCTGCCGCTGACACCCGATAAGCTCGTCTACGCCTTCGGTCGCTGGGATGAGCAGATCGGCGCCCAAAAGAAGAAATGACGCGGGGTGGCCTGCCTTTATGGCCCTCAGATGAGAGCAGCCTGGTTCTCCTGGAGTTCTTGATACATGTCGATTGCAGGACGTGACTTCCGCGAGCTCCGGCTGGAGGACCTGAATCGCAGCTTTGGCATGCTGAACGCCCTCAAGGGCGTCAGCCTGAGCGTCAAACGGGGCGAGTTCATTGCACTCCTCGGCCCGTCCGGATGCGGCAAGTCGACCGCACTCAACTGCCTCGCAGGCCTGCTCACGCTGAGCGGCGGCAGCATCTGGCTCGACCAGACCCGGATCGACCGGCTCAAGCCGGAAGAGCGCGGCTTCGGCATGGTGTTCCAGAACTATGCGCTGTTTCCGCATATGACAGTCCGCCGCAACATCGGCTTCGGGCTCACAATGCAACGCAGGCCAAAGGAGGAGATCGCGCGCAAGGTCGAGGAAGCCCTTGCCATCGTCCGCCTCGGCCAGCAGGGCGACAAGCTGCCGGGTCAGCTTTCGGGCGGTCAGCAACAACGCGTGGCGATCGCACGTGCCATCGTGATCGAACCGCCGCTGGTCTTGATGGATGAGCCGCTGTCCAACCTGGATGCAAAGCTTCGACTGGAAATGCGCTCGGAGATCCGCCGCATCCATGACCTGATCGGCTCGGCCACCATCTATGTCACCCACGACCAGGAGGAGGCGCTTTCGCTGGCCGACCGGATCGTCGTGATGCGCGACGGCACGGTGCGCCAGGTCGGCACGCCGGCGGAGCTCTACGGCCGGCCGGCGCATGCCGATGTTGCGGAGTTCATGGGTTATCGCAACGTGCTGCCCGCGCGCGTGCTCGACGGCGGCGGCAGCGGTTGCATTCAGGTGTCTGTCGGCGGCGCTGCGCTCAAAGGGATGGCCATCGAACAACGCCCCGCCGATCAGGCGATCGTTGCCGTTCGGCCCGACGATCTCAGGCCCGCCAGCGACGGGCCAGTAGCCGCGATTGTGGAGAGCGCGCAGTACCACGGACGCGAGTTCTACTGCTCCGGACGTGCAAGCGACGGTACCGAGCTCTATTTCTGCTCACCGCAACCAGTACGGAAGGGCGAGCGGGTGCTCCTGGCCGCCGATCCGACCCGCGTGCTGATTTATGCGGGCACATCATGACCCATACTTCCGATCGACTGGCGCGCGCCACGCAAGAGAGTACTCATGAACGCACTCCCTGGCGCGTCCGGCTTGCGCTCCATGACATCGACGGCATCACCCTTCTGGTGGTGCCTGCGGTGCTTTTTGTGCTCGGTCTCTTCGTCTATCCGTTCCTCTATGGTTTGGTGTTGTCATTCAAGCCGCGTGCCGGGGACTTCCTTGCCAACTACAGAAAATTCTTCTCCGACCCGTTCCTCTATGACACTATTTACGCGACATTGCGGCTCGCGCTGCCGGCGACCATCATCAACGTACTGGTTTCGATTCCGGTCGCGCTTCGCGTGCGCAAGCTGCACCGCCGCCGGCTGTTGACGACAATCCTCGTCATCCCGATCACGCTCGGCACGGTGCTGATCGCCGAGGGCCTGCTCAATTATCTCGGTCCGCAGGGCTGGCTGAATCGCACGCTGATGCTGTTGGGCGTGATCAGCGCGCCGCTGCGGCTCGTGCACAACTACACCGGCGTGATGATCTCCCTGATTCTGTCCGGCTTCCCCTTCACCTTTCTGCTGACCCTCTCTTATATCACCGGGATCGATGCCTCGCTCGAGCAGGCCGCCGCAACGCTCGGGGCCACGGCCCGAGCGCGCTTCCGCCATATTGTGCTGCCGCTGCTGGTGCAGGGGCTCGCTGTCAACTTCTGCCTCTCCTTCGTTCAAACGTTTTCAGTGTTTCCGTCGGCGGTGCTGCTGGGGGCGCCGGCCGGCGATACAAGAGTGATCTCGATCGCTGCCTATCAGGCTGCCTACGAGCAGTACGACGCGTCCATGGCCGCGACGATCGCAATGATCATGGGCTTCGTGCAACTCACCGTCGTCGTGCTGGCACTCGCGGGGCGAAACCTGTTCTACCGTGGCGCGGCGGGTGGCGGAAAGGGCTAAAGGGCAATGGGCCAGGACAAGACCATCTCCGAGCGACTGTGGGCCGTGGCGATCTGGGCAGCCGTTATCTTCTTCATCATCAACTTCATGGCGATGATTGCGACGGTCGTGATCAACTCCTTCGGCACGCGATGGCTCGGAACGTGGTTGCCGGCCGGCTACACGACTCGCTGGTACCGCTCGGCGTGGGACGAATTTCAGCTCGGTGATGTGTTGATCACCACGTTCCAGGTAGTTGGCGCTGTGGTGCTGTTATCAGGGCTGTTCGGCGTGCCCGCAGCCTATGCGCTGGCCCGCCGCAACTTCCCCGGCAAGCAGCTCGTCATGCTGTTGTTTCTGCTCCCCCTGATGATCCCGCCGATCACGTTCGGCATTCCGCTCGCGACCGTGCTCTATCGGCTCGGCGTCGGCGGAACATTTTGGGGCGTCATCATTGCCAACCTCGTGCCGACAGTGCCTTTCGTCATCCTGGTGATGATCCCCTTTATCGAGCAAATCGACCCGCGTATCGAGTCCGCGGCCCGCGTGTTCGGCGCCGGGACGGGGCAGCTGTTTGTTTACGTCCTGGTTCCGCTGCTCGCACCGGGCATTCTGGCAGCGCTGCTACTGGTACTGGTACGCACGATTGCGATGTTCGAGTTGACTTTTTTTACCGCCGGGCCCGATAGCCAGACGCTGGTTGTCGCGCTTTACTACGCCGTCTATGCAGCCGGCGTGAGGGCGGGCCAGTCGATCGACGCGATGGCGGTCATCTACATGATCACCACGCTGATCTGGCTGCTGATCGCGCTACGTTTCGTCGATCCCACCCAGATGGTCGCCCGCGCTAAGCAGGAAGCAGCGAGGTAAGATGACAAAAAAATTCCGCCGCGCTGTTGCGAGTGCGCCGCGGGCTTCGCGCTAAGTGGGTCCGGGCCTCCGAATGACGGAATCAAAATCAGTTTGATAATTCAACGATTTCAAGGGGCGTTTGGAAGAAGGCCGAAAAGTCCCCTCTTCTGAGCCAAGATCCTCTCATCGTGGATCAACCGTTGACAGCGAAAATCCAACCGCGAGCGCGTCTGGGGCGGTGGGTAAATCTTGGGCAAGTCATTGCCAAGTCGACCACGAGGCCAGCCAAGCAGCGCCCTCATTGAGCTAACTCAAGCTGGTCCGACGATCTCAGGCTATTCAAGACATTCGATCGGACCGTTGAGATATGGCGCCTAACAATGCGTGGCCCCGCAGTATTTGCTATCGCCGCCTTGCTTACGCTTGCTGCAGGCGGATATATCTACTGGACGCAAGTGATGGCGGTGCAGACCCCTGTCGGGCTTGCGACCGCCAACGGCCGCATCGAAGTGACGCGCGTCGACATCGCCTCCAAATTGCCCGGGCGGGTGGCGCAAGTCCGCGTCAAGGAAGGTGATGCCGTTGAGAAGGGCGAGCTGATCGCCGCGCTCGATACCACGGAGCTGCGCGCACAGCTTGCCGGCGCCAAGGCCGCGGTTCAGCGCGCCGCAGCCTCCATCACCCATGCCGAGGCCGACATCAATATCCGCAAGGCGGAGTACGACTTGGCCGAGATCGAGACGCAGCGCGCGACGCGTCTTGAGCAGACGTCCGCCGGAACCAGGGCCGATCTCGAACGGCGCCGCGCACAAAGCCTCGTCGCCGCCGCACAAATCGAGGGTGCGCGCGCGGCGATGGTCGAAGCCAATGCGGCCAGGGAGGCCGCCGATGCCCAGGTCGCGCAGATCGAGGCGACGCTCAGCGATTCCGAACTGCACACGCCGGTGTCGGGCCGTGTCGAGTACAAGCTGGTGCAGGCCGGCGAAGTGGTCGCGGCAGGCGGTCGTGTGGTCACTATCCTCGATCTCTCCGACGTCTACATGACCGTCTTCCTGCCGACCGGCGAGAGCGGCCGGATCGCACTCGGCTCGCAGGCGCGCATCGTGCTCGACTCGGTTCCGAACGCCGTGTTCCCTGCCACTGTCTCCTTCGTCGCTGCCGAGGCGCAGTTCACGCCGAAGACGGTCGAGACGCAGAACGAGCGGCAGAAGCTGATGTACCGCGTCAAGCTCTCCATCGACCCGAAGCTGCTCGACACCTACCGGGACTATGTCAAAGCCGGCCTCAGCGGCAACGCCTATGTCCAGGTGACTCCGAACGCGACTTGGCCCGCCTGGCTTGCCATCCGGCTGCCCAATGTCGCCGGCTGAGCCTTTCGCCGTTGAAGTCAGCGAGGTCGCCTACCGCTACGGCAAGGTAACGGCGCTGGCCGACATCGGCCTGTCCGTCCGCGCCGGCAGCGCCACGGCGCTGGTCGGGCCTGACGGCGTCGGCAAATCGACCCTGCTCGCGCTGATCGCCGGCGTCCGCCGCTTGCAGGCGGGCAGCATCCGGACACTGGGCGGCGACATCGCTTCGCGCGCCCACCGCGACGACATCATGGCGCGCATCGCCTACATGCCGCAGGGCCTCGGGCGCAATCTCTATCCGAGCCTATCGGTCGCCGAGAACATCGATTATTTCGGCCGCCTGTTCGGCCAGTCGGCGACCGAGCGCGCGGCTCGCATCAAGCAATTGTTGAGAGCGACCGGCCTTGCTCCGTTTCCCGACCGGCCGGCCGGCAATCTCTCGGGCGGCATGAAGCAGAAGCTGTCGCTGTGCTGCACGCTGATCCACGATCCCGACCTGCTCATCCTCGACGAACCGACCACCGGCGTCGACCCCCTGTCGCGGCGACAGTTCTGGCGGCTGATCGACGACATTCGCGCCCAGCGTCCGCAGCTCACAGTGCTGGTCTCGACCGCCTATATGGAGGAAGCCGAGCGCTTCGATCACGTCGTCGCCATCGACGCCGGCCGCGTGCTGGCGCAGGGCGCTCCGTCCGAGCTCCTCAAGCAGACCGGAACCCAGCACTTCGAACAGGCCTATATCGCGCTACACGGCGGCAGCGTCGCACCTGAGATGGTGCCCATCGCGCCTTTGCCACCGAGCGCTGACGACACGCCGGCCATCGTGGCCGAGGGGCTGACGCGCCGGTTCGGCGACTTCGTCGCCGTCGATCATGTCAGCTTCAGCATCCGGCGTGGCGAGATCTTCGGGTTCCTCGGCTCGAACGGCTGCGGCAAGACCACGACGATGAAGATGCTCACCGGCCTGTTGGACATCAGCGACGGACGCGCCGAACTGCTCGGACGTCCCGTCGAGGCGGGCGACCTCGCCACGCGCCTGCGCGTCGGCTACATGTCCCAGGGCTTCTCGCTCTACGAGGAGCTGACAGTCCGCCAAAATCTCGAGCTGCATGCGCGCCTCTATCGTATTGCGGAAGCGGAGGTGAAGCAGGTTGCCGATCGGGCCCTGGAACATTTCGGCCTGGTCGAGGCGGCAAGCAGCAAGCCGCCGAGCCTGCCGCTCGGCATGCGGCAGCGGCTGCAGCTTGCTGCGGCATGCCTGCATCGCCCCGAGGTGATGATCCTCGACGAGCCGACCTCCGGGGTCGATCCCGCCGCGCGCGACATGTTCTGGCGCCTGCTTGGCGAGTTGTCCCGCCGCGACGGCGTGACCATCTTCGTGTCGACGCATTTCATGAACGAGGCCGAGCGCTGCGATCGCGTTTCCCTCATGCACGCCGGCAAGGTGCTTGCTGTCGGCACGCCAAAAGAGCTGCGGCAGGCCAGGAACACGGCCAGCCTGGAGGACGCGTTCATCGCCTATCTCGAAGAGGCCGATCCCGACGGGACGGTCGACGAAGGGGCGCACGCCGTCTGGACGACGTCGGCGGCAGCCCGTCCGCTGCCGAATGACAGCCTGCGGGCATCGCTGCGCCGCATGTGGGCATTCAGCTACCGCGAGATGCGCGAACTGCTACGCGACTGGGTACGACTGGGCTTTGCGCTGCTCGGTCCGCTGCTGCTGCTTCTGACCTTTGGATACGGCATCACCTTCGACGTGGAGAACCTGTCTTTCGCCGTGCTCGATCGCGACCACAGCGCCGACAGCCGGCAACTGGTCGAGAGCTTCGCCGCCTCGCGCTATTTCAGACAGATGACGCCCCTGCACAGCGAGACGGAGGTCGATCGTCGTCTGCGCGCCGGCGACCTGCGCCTGGTGATCGACATCCCGCCCGGCTACGGCCGCGATCTCGTCGCCGGCCGCCAGCCCGAGGTCGCCTTCTTCCTCGACGGTGCGACGCCCTTCCACGCCGAGACGACGCGCAACTACGTGGACGGCATCGTGCTCTCCTATGTCGAGGACCTCGCGCGCCGCACCCGCGGCGCTGTGCCGAAGCTCGTGGCGGCCTCGCTCGAGCCGCGTTTTCGCTATAACCAGGATTTCCGCAGCGTGTTTGCGCTCACGCCGGGACTGGTCATGATCTTCATGGTGCTCTTCCCGTCAATGCTCGCCGCCCTCGGCGTGGTGCGCGAGCGCGAGCTCGGATCGATCACCAATCTCTACGCCTCGCCGGCGACGGTCGCGGAGTTCCTGCTCGGCAAGCAGCTGCCCTACATTCTCTTCAGCTGCGCGAGTTTCGTCAGCCTCTTGGTGCTGGCGAGCCTTGCCTTCGGCGTAATCGTCAAGGGCTCGGTTGCCGCGCTCGCGCTGGGCGGCCTGCTCTATATCTTCGCCTCTACTGCCTTCGGCATTCTCGTGTCCGTCTTCGTGCGCAGCCAGGTGGCTGCGATCATCGTCACCGCCATCGTCAGCACCGTCCCGGCGATCAATTTCTCCGGCTACCTCTACCCGGCCGCCGCCCTGCAGGGCAGCGGTCGATTCATCGGCATGAGCTTTCCCTCGCTCTGGTTCCAGAACATTTCACTGGGCACCATCACCAAGGCGCGCAGCTTCGTCGAACTCTATCCGAACCATCTCATCCTGCTCGCCTTCGGTCTTGCCTATCTCGTGGCCGCGAGCCTCTTGTTGCGCAAACAGGACGGCTGAAATGACCCGCTGGCTCTCCAACGTGTTCCGCCTCGGCGTCAAGGAGCTTGCGAGTCTCGCAAGTGACGTGGTGCTGGCCTTCTTCGTGGTCTATTCCTTCTCGTTCAGCGTCTATAGCGAATCGACGGGGATCACGACCGAGGTCAACAACGCACCGATCGCCATCGTCGATTCCGATCGTTCGGTGCTGTCCACCCGCATCGCCGACGCGCTACTGCAGCCCTATTTCCGCCGTCCGGTCCCGGTCGACCGTTCTGCCGTCGACCGCCTCATGGATGAAGGCCAGTATGCCTTCGTGCTCGACATCCCGCCACGGTTCCAGGCCGATGTGCTGAACGGGCGCGATCCGGCGGTGCAACTCAACATCGACGCCACGGCCATGACACAGGCGGCAGTCGGCGCCGGCTACGTGTCCTCGATCCTGCAGCAGGAAACGACGAACTACGTGCATTCCCGCGGCATCGCGCGCGAACTCCCGCTGCGCAGCGTCGAACGCGCCTTCTTCAATCCGAACCTGGAAGGCTTCTGGCACATGGCGATCAATGCGCTGGTGGAGAACCTGACGATGCTGACCATCCTGCTGGTCGGCGCGGCGGTCATTCGCGAGCGCGAGCGTGGCACCATCGAGCACCTCCTGGTCATGCCTGTCCGCGCGCACGAGATCGCCGTCGGAAAGATCTGGGCCAACGCGCTGGTGGTGGCATTCTTCGGCACGCTCTCGCTGCTTGTCGTGATCAAGGGCATATTGCACGTGCCGATCGCGGGCTCGATCCCGCTATTCGTCTCCGGCATGGTGATCTATCTCTTCGCCATCGCCTCGCTCGGCATCCTTCTCGCGACCATCGCCAACACCATGCCGCAGTTCGCGCTGCTCGCGATCCCGGTGTTCCTCATCCTCAACATGCTGTCGGGCGGGGCCTCTCCGCTCGAAGCCATGCCGCAGCCGCTCCAGGTCGCGATTCAGATTTCGCCGGCCGTGCATTTCGTGCAGTTCACGCAGTCGGTGTTGTGTCGGGGCGCCAGCATCGACCAGGTCTGGCCGCATCTCGCCGCGATTGTCGGGCTTGGCGCAATCTTCCTGGCGGCCGCACTTGCCCGATTCCGCCGGATGCTGGCGCGGGCGCAGTAGATCCTGGGAGCTGGCTGGGGCGGGAGGGTACTGAGCCAGATTTCCGCCGGTGGCCAACGCAGCTACACACCTGAAAACACTGAAGAAAATCGGACGACACTGCGGATGTGTAGCACCCGCGTGCTTCATCATCAACTGCGGCAAATGTCCGCGCTAGAATATGACCGGTGACGCACAGTAGGCTCCAGGCTACAGGCTCGCTGCCTCGGAGATGGTCACCACGTCGGTGGAAACGGCGGCTGAGCACAAGGGCGTAAAACCGAAGGAGCGGCACTCCGAGTGCGCGAGACCAGTGCACAGGCGATCGCTCGCCACCTTTGACTGATAGGCTTCGCCGAGCACGCTGCTACTCGAAGCAGGTGCCGCGGAAGGCGGCGGCCTGCACCGGGGTCAGATGGCTGCGCAGCTCGATCCGGATCAGATCGATGACGGCATCGCCCAGCTCGGCCTGTTCGATCAGCCGCCACACCGCGCGCCCCACCTCGCCGTCGCGAATGCCCTGCTCTCGCACCGAGGCCTTGCGCAGCTGGCGCTTGCCAATAGCCATCCGGCGGCGCGTAGCTTTGAGGCGTTCCTCGATAATCTCGACCCGGCTGCGCGGCAGCTCGCGCGGTTCGGTATCTTTGATGATAGCGGTATGTCTGGGCGCGGGGCGCGGGAAGGAAGACATCGAGAGCTCCTATGCGATTGATCGGTTACTGGAGCGCCTCATTATCCAGCTGGAGCAGCAAATCACCAGGGTGTCATTTGGGGCGCCGATGCCCGGACCAAATTCTCTCCTGGTAGCGGGAGGATCTGCCCACCCGGCCACCTCGGGCTTCGGCACGGGAGCAAGGGCCGGCCGCTTGGAAGCGGCTCGAGCCGATATCCGGTGGCCCGGAAACCGGCGGCCTTGCCCTCCCAAGGTTTTCTCGCCGCTGCATAGCGGATGGCCTTTCGGCTTGCTGCCGAGGCGGTTACCTTGCCCGGCATCGAGACACGGAGCGCGCTTCATCTATACGTCGGGTTCTTCATGGTCAGCTCCCTCGGCTTCGATATGGGTCTAGTGCAACGCTCGCGTGGGGGCGACGCGCAACGCCATTCCGCCTACGTGTGCGGCGGCAAGGCGCGGCTCGCCGACGGCTCGATCGTCGATTATTCAGGACGAAATGACGTTGTGGCCACCTTCATCGTGAAGCCGAAAGGCACGCCGGCCTGGGCTGCTGATCCCACGGAATTGTGGAAGCGCGCGGTTGCGGCCGAGAAGCGGGCGGATGCCCAAGAGGCCCGTCTCTTCGAGTTGACGATCCCGCGTTCCATCCCAAGACGGCACTGGTCGGAGCTTGCGCGACACGTAAGCAGCGCGTTCGCGGTTCACGGTATGATCGTGCAGGTCGGCATCCACTGCCCGATGGCATCCGACGGGGCGTTCAATCCGCACGTGCACTTTATGGTCACGATGCGTGAAATCATGGATGGAGAGTTTTCGCGCAGGAAGGCTCGCCACTGGAATAAGATTTTCCACGGTGCTGCCAAAGCCTTCCGCTCCAAGATTGCGGAGATGTTGAACGAGTTTTGCCGCATCAAGGGCGTGGACTGCCAAGTCGACCATCGCTCAAACGCCGAACGGGGATTGCCCCCGGCCGAAGTGCGCCTGCCGCACTGGCACATTCAGTACTACAAGCGCACCGGCAAGAGGACCCGCGCGATGGAGCAGCGCGACAAGGAGCGTGCAGCTCGGGCAGAACTCGCGCGCTTGGAGGCCGAATGCGCTGAACTCGAGCGCGAACTCCAGGTAGCCCGCGCGGAAGCCGAAGCAGTCTCTGTCAAAGATACGGTCCCGACCGCTCAGCGACAAGTGCCCCGCTTCCCGTTCGGGATCGCTAAGCCCGCGACGTATCGCCGTAAAACGGAAGCTGAAACGGCCGAGATATCAGTTCGGAGTGCGACAGGTTGTATTCTGCCTAGTTCGAGATACGGACCCTAAGGGCTGTTTCCAGGCGGAGGGCTGTTGGTCCGATCGCTCGCGCAAAATCATTCGGCGAGGTGACTAGTGGGTTGAGACTAAGCCGTTACGCCAAAATGAGCGCGGCGCAACGGGGCGTAGCAAGTTGTCCTCGGCGCGCAGTTCCTCCTGGACTCCCGTAGCATTTTGCGGACCGATCAGCGTCGAAACCCAATTCGGTCTTCGGCGGTAAGTTTCTGCCGACGAGAGTTGCCGTCTTTCCATCGTTCGTCCGCCGGCGCGCGCCTAGGGATGACAGACTAGATGCTGTCGATCCGTGTCAGTCAAATGTCAGCTACCAACTGCCATAATGGAGCACACTGTAATCAGCTAGAACGTTCATACGTCTAGTTAAACCCGCGTCCGAGAACGCCAACTAGCAAGAGTGCATGTAATGAAAGAAGCGCTCGCAAGAATTGCGCCCGGCGCAAAGCTCAGCGCGGCGATGACAGCGATACTTGTCGCCTTTTGGATCTCGCCAGCTGCAGCCCTCAGCGACGAAGATTGGGATACCTGCGCCCGTTCCGCTGACCTATCTTCTGATCGCCCCATACGAGGATGCACGGCGATCATCTCCGCGGGCGAGCGGATTCTCGCCCAATTGGTCGCGGCTTACAACAATCGTGGACTTGCGTTCAGGGCGAATGGAGATTTGGACCGCGCCATAGAGGACTATGATCAGGCCATTCGCCTGATGCCCGACCACTATATCGCCATTAACAATCGCGGCGTGGCGTTGATGGCCAAGGGCGAGTTAGATCGCGCGATCACGGATTTTGATCAGGCGATTCGGCTGAAATCGGACTACCTCGCAGCGGTTGGTGCTCGAGCAGCGGCTTATAGCCGCAAAGGCATGTTCGATCGTGCTATCGCCGACCTCGACGTGGTCATCAAAGCAGATCCCAAAAACCAGGCTCTTATCCGCGAGCGCGGCACAATAAAGGCAAAAATCGGCGACGGGATCGGCGCGGAAACGGATTTTCGCCGAGCAGATGCCCTTGGCTCCGGCAATACCGCCCCAGTTCGCCCGAAATGATGTGCGCCCCCGATCTGGCACGGAGGTCGAGGGATCGGCAAGTTTCACGTATAGGGGATGTCGATCACGCCAAATTCCGAGACCGGCACGATCCAATAGACGATCCTTGATCCAAGGAAGGCCGCCTTCAGTCGTTCGAGCAACTGAGCCGCGGCTTGTCTCTCAAGGATCATTCGCACTATCAACTCGTCGGCATGTCCTTTGACCCGCTCGGCTGATGTCTGCAATCGTACATCGGGACCGTGTCCCGCTGCGTCCGATGCGGTGAAACCGGAAACGAGATCGCGTTGTTCGCTCAGATAGTCGAACAACTCGTCCCGGAGTGATCGGCCGGCGATCAGCGTTAGGCAGACAAATTCGGCGCTCATTTGGCACCCTTCACAATTCCACCAAACCGGCGATAGAGGATTGGCAGAAGGATCAGCGTTAAAGCCGTCGACGACAACAGGCCGCCGGTCACCACGATCGCGAGAGGCCGCTGGATCTCTGATCCCGGGCCGGTCGCAAACAACAGAGGGATCAAGCCCAAAGCCGTGATGCTCGCCGTCATCAGGACCGGCCTGAGCCTGCGCTGGGCGCCGTCGATGACAATGCGCCCCTCCGGGACGCCATGAGCGCGTAGCTGGTTGAAATAGGAGACCAGCACGACGCCGTTGAGCACCGCAATTCCAAGCAGCGCAATGAACCCAACGGACGCCGGAACCGAAAGGTATTCGCCGGCAAGCACCAGGGCAAACACGCCACCAATCACGGCGAACGGAATATTGACGAGGACCAACAGCGCTTGCCGGATCGAGCCGAAGGTCGTGAAGAGCAGCACAAAGATCAGCCCGATCGCCACTGGCACCACAATCGAGAGGCGCGCCGCCGCACGTTGCTGATTCTCGAACTGACCGCCCCAGGTTAGCCTGTACCCCCCAGGCAAGGGCAATTCCGTGGCGACCTTCTGCCGGGCAGCCTCAACGAAGCCGACCATGTCGCGACCGCGAACGTTGGCTCGTACAACGCTCATCCTATTCCCGTTCTCGCGATTGACCACAACGGGACCGTCGACCCGTTGAATGCGGGCGACTTGTGAGAGCGCCACATGCTGACCCGAGGCAAGGGTTAGCGGCAGACTGGCCAGCAACGTCGGCGCCTCGCGCGTCGCTTCACTGCCGCGAACGAGGATGGGGGTACGGCGCCCCTCTTCCAGCACAGTGCCGACGGTGCGTCCCTCGATCTGGGTGCGCAACGAATTGGAGATGGCATCCACCGTCAGGCCGAGCCGTCCCGCCTCCATCCGATTAACGGCGACCGTGTAATATTGGGCACCCTCGTTGATGGTGGTGTAGACATCCTCGGCGCCGTCGATGCTGGACAAGATGGCGGACAGCTTGCTCGCAATCTCATTGAGCTTTGCGATATCAGATCCAAAGATCTTCACCGCGACATCGCCGCGCACGCCGCTGATCATCTCCTGCACGCGCATGTCGATCGGCTGTGTAAAGCTGAGCGATAGTCCCGGGAAATTGCCGAGCACCTGCCGCAGCTCTTCAATCAGAGCGGATTTGTCGACCGTCTTTCGCTCTGCTGCTGGCTTCAGAACCAGGAACGTGTCGGTCTGGTTGGGTCCCATCGGGTCAAGCCCGAGCTCGTCGGACCCGGTTCGGGCCACGATACTTTTGACGTCAGGGACCTTCGCGAGAATGGCCGATTGAAGTCTGGCATTGATCGCGATCATTTCATCGAGATTGATCGATGGCAGCGCCTCGACGCTGACGATCGTGTCACCTTCGTCCATCGTCGGCATAAACGTCTTGCCGAGCTGGGTATATGCATATCCGGCAGCGACAAGGGCCGCGACTGCCGCGATGACTACCTTGCGCTCGTTTTTCAGCGCCCACGCAAGTGCGGGCGCATAGAGCCGAGACGCAAGTCGGATCAACCACGGTTCTTGATGCGACGTCGCTTTGAGGAGAAATGACGTTGCTACGGGAATGACCGTGAGCGCCAAGAGCAGCGAGCCGCCGAGCGCAAAGATGATCGCGAGCGCCACAGGGATGAATAACTTCCCTTCAAGCCCCTCCAGCGTCAGCAGCGGCACGAATACCATCATGATAATCAGCACGCCCGAGGCGACCGGCTGGAGTACCTCGGAGACAGAGCGGTAGATGATATGAACTAGCGGCGTGGCCTTTCCCTGCGGTTCCTTACTCAGATTTCCGACGACGTTCTCGACAACCACCACCAGGGCGTCGATCAGCATGCCGATGGCGATCGCAAGGCCGCCCAGGCTCATCAGGTTTGCCGACATGCCGACCATTCGCATGACAATAAGGGCGATCACGATCGCGAGCGGCAGGCTTAGGGCGATCACCAGGGAGGCGCGCCAGTTGCCGAGAAATAGCAGGAGGAGGACGACGACAAGGACGGTTGCTTCGCCAAGTGCGCGGATAACGGTGCCAACCGCGCGGTCAACCAGCCGGCCACGGTCGTAAAATACTTGGATACTCACACTTTGAGGGAGTGATTGCTTAATCTCGTCGAGGCGAGCCTGCACGTCGGCCACGAGTTGACGCGCATTGGCGCCTCGCAGACCAAGCACGAGGCCTTCTACCGTTTCACCGTGGCCATCCGCAGTGACAGCACCGTACCGTGTCAGCGCGCCCAATTGGACACGGGCAATGTCCCTGACCCGGATCGGAACCCCATCTTTGGTATCGACGACGATTTGCCTGATGTCGTCGATGGTCCGAATGCTGCCTTCGATACGCACAAGAGCGCTGTCTTCGCCCTGGTTGACACGGCCTGCGCCGTCATTGCGGCTGTTCGTCTCGATCGCCCGCCGAAACATCTCGTAGGAAATGCCGCGGGCTGCAAGCGCATCGCTTAGCGGGACGATCTCAAAAGCCCGGACATAACCTCCGAGCGCATTGACGTCGGCCACTCCTGGCACCGTCCGTAGCGCCGGGCGGATCACCCAATCGAGCAGACTCCGCCGCTCGGCCAGCGAAAGTTCCGCACTTTCGATGGTGAACATGAACATTTCGCCGAGCGGGCTGGTGATCGGGGCGAGCCCACCTGCTACCCCATCTGGTAAGTCACGGGTGATGTTGGCCAAGCGTTCGGACACTTGGTTGCGTGCCCAGTAGATGTCGGTGCCATCCTCAAAATCGACCGTGACGTCGGCGAGCGCGTATTTGGTGGTGGAGCGCAGGATCTTCTTGTTTGGCAACCCAAGCAGCTCAAGTTCGATCGGCACGGTGACCCGCTGTTCCACCTCCTCCGGGGTGAGACCCGGCGCCTTCATGATGACCTTGACCTGGACGGGCGAAACATCCGGAAAGGCGTCGATGGGCAGGCTAGGCAACATAACCAGTCCGGCGCCGATCAATAGGAGCACGCCAAGAGCCACGAACAGCCGCTGAGAAAGCGCAAAGGCGACAAGTCGTTCGAGCACTAGCCTGCTCCCAGCTTCAGCAGGATACCGCGGAGCGCGGAGATACCACTGACGGCAACTTCGTCGTTGTCCGTGATGGCGCCAGAGATCACGACATGATCTTGGTCCTCCTCAAGCAGCGTGACCGGCACCAGGCGGAAGCCGCCCTTCATTGCCACGAATACAGAAGCTTGCTCGCCGCGGCGGAACAGCGCGCTGTAAGGGAGTTCCCAAGCGTTCTCCCGCTTAGAGGCAAAGGAGATGCGAGCCGCAGCAGTTTGACCAGGCCGCAAATCGCCCGAATTTGGTAACTCTGCCCGGACCAGCACGGTTTGCGTAGCCGGATCGGTCGTTTCAGAAACCAGCACCACCTGGCCTGGAGTTTCGTAGCCATCGACCTCCACCCTTGCGCCTTGTCGAATGGCCTTGATGTTCGATGCCGGAACCGCGATCTCGACCCATAGTGGAGAAAGCTGTGCGATCTTGATCAATGGCGCCGACTGCTCCACGCGTTGGCCGGGAGAAACGGCAATATCGATCACCGTCGCCGGCCGCGGAGCGGCAACCGTAAGGGTCGCGCTGATCGCGGCTTCGTTGGTCAGTCTTGAGATTGTCTCATCTGAGAGGCCACTGAGACGAAGCATCTGACGGCGCTCCGCGACCGCAATGCTCGCCTGCCGTGCCTCCGCCTGGCTCGCCTCAAGAACACGCTGTGCTACCGCATTGCCTTGGAAGAGCTGGGTGTTGCGGTTGAGTTGCTGTTTAACCAGGACTTCCTGCGCCACGGCATGCAAATAGTCGCGCTGCTGCGACACGAAGCCCTGGCTCTCCATGATGGCGAGCGGCTGCCCAGCGGCGACGCGGTCCCCTCGCGCCACCGAAAGATTGGTGACCATGCCAGCCACGGGAGCGCTAACGACCCACAATTGCGGTGTGGGAACGACGATCTGGGCTGGATAAGGAAGTGTCTTGTCGGTTGGACTCGCAACAGGATGAACGACACGAACTCCCAAGCTTGTTGCCTGCTCAGGGCTGAGTTTCACTCCATCCTCGGCCATCGACATAGAAGGCACAGCCAGAAACGCCGCTACCATCAGGGTGCGGGTGCCGCTGCTCCACAAGCGCGCTGTTAAACTCCGATGCATTGCCAAGATCCTATTGCAGCGATCGAGACCGGAGATCTGGCCGTTAGACCAACTATTCTCCGATCTGCATGTCAGAGGGTTGATATTCATCAACTGCCTCGTCGATCACTGTTTGAACAATAAGGCACCTTCGCTGACCGGAAGCTGTTGAGGCATGTCAGCAAATTGTAAGGTCAAATCGGCGATAAAGACCGGCTATGAAGCCGAAGTGGTACATCTCCTTCGAACCAGCGAACCGCGGAACAAACCGCATTTACCGGCGCGAGACCAAAACCTTTCTCACGGAAGCGGAGGCCAAGGCATTTGCACGGATGATTCTCGAGCGCGCCCTACGCATTTCCGCCGGGACAATAAATCCTGTTCAGCCAAAACGAGTGATTGGATCGAAGCGTGAACTTTCTGAGTGGCTCTCTCGGACTTGATCAAAATACTGGCGCCGACGCCTATAGCGTCAGGCTTGCTGCTGCGAAGTTGCCGAGGCGTTCGATTCTGTTGCGGAAGGACTCGAGAGCTTGGAGATCGCAGACCGCGGAGCGATTCTCGCTTTCAGCCCGCCGAGCTCCGACTTCGAAAGGTGCAGCCCCCACTCATACGCGTCCAGGACGTCCTGGACGATTGCAAGACCCAGGCCCGCGGTTCCTCCGCGCTCGTCAAGGCGGGCACCACGCTCGATCACCCGCTCGAGCTGACTTGGCTCGATCCCTTCGCCATCATCTTCTACAACAAGGGACAGCCCGTCGTCGGCGGCGGTGATGCGCACACGGCCCGTAGCATGGCGGGCGGCGTTCTCGATCAGATTGCCTAGCACTTCCGCGAGGTCGGTCCTGTCGAGCGGGAGGGACAGATCGTCGCCGACAAGGTTCTCGAACGTCACTCGCGCGCCGTCGGGAGTGCGCGAGATGGTCGCGATGATCGACCCTATGAGCGGCTTCACAGAGGCGGATGTTGCGGCGTTACCCCTGGCGCTACCGCGAATCCTCGCCCGTGCGAGTTCGCGGTCGACGTGACGGCCCATGGCTTCGCCGACGGCATCAATGTCCCGAGCGA
This sequence comes from Bradyrhizobium sp. CCBAU 11434, assembly GCF_028128895.1. Taxonomy (NCBI): domain Bacteria; kingdom Pseudomonadati; phylum Pseudomonadota; class Alphaproteobacteria; order Hyphomicrobiales; family Nitrobacteraceae; genus Bradyrhizobium; species Bradyrhizobium sp. CCBAU 11434. The sequence continues at coordinate 36,025 of NZ_LBJX01000100.1, read as the reverse complement.
TGTCGCGCTCGCCCCTCTCCCGAAGCCGCGAAGCATCGGCCGCGAGAGCAGCAAGCGGCGTCTTCAGACCGTGCGCCAAGTCGGCGGCGCGACCGCGAGACCGTTCGATTTCGTGTTCCTGCGCATCAATGAGTGCGTTGACTTCCTCGACGAGAGGTTGGACTTCGGTCGGGACCGAGGATGGCAGGTGGCGAATTCGCCCCGCTCTGATATCGGCCACTCCGCGGCGCAGCGCGACCAGGGGATGCAAGCCAACGCCGACCTGGACCCAGGTCGCAAGCGCCAGCACCCAGCCGAGAAGGACCAGCGCGATCGAGAGATCCTTGGCGAACGCCGAGCTTGCCTCCGACACCCTCGCCAGGTCCTCGGCGACGGCAAGGCGGACGGTCACCGGCTTCCCGCCTGCGGAAAGCGTGACGGCGCGCTCGGCAACCAGCACGCGCTGGCCACCGGGACCGGAAGCTTCGTGCTGGTGCGTTTCGCCAGGCCTTAGACGGTCGGCCGGAAGCTCCATAGCCGAATCCCACAGCGACCGCGAGCGAAGCAACTGCCCATGATCATCGCCGACTTGCCAGTACAGCCCGGAAAGAGGATCGGCGAACCGAGGATCGACGGGGCTCTGCGACAACACCAGCTTGCCCTGAGGGTCGACATCGATATTCGCGAGTAGCTGCTTCAGATGGACGTCGAGATCTTGCGCCAAGGTGCGTGAGACATGACGCTCGAAGAGGACGACGAGCGCGCCGCCGGCGGCCGCAAGCGCGATCAGGATCGCGACGATACCGCCGGCGACAAGTCGCAGTCTGAGCGAATGCCGTTTCATGCGGGTGCATCTGGCATCATATAACCGAAACCGCGCCGCGTCTCTATCGCGCCGGGGCCCAGCTTCTTGCGCACGCGGCCGACCAGCACCTCAAGTGTGTTGGAATCGTGCTCTTCGCCGTGACCGTAGACGTTCTCGTCAATCTCCTGCTGCGAAACGACTCGCCCGCGATTACGGAGCAGGTGGGCAACTAGCCTGTACTCGAGCGGTGAGAGCGTGATCGGCACGCCGCGGCGGGTCACCTTCATCTGGCGCTCGTCGAGCGTGATCTCGCCCGCCGTTATGACCGAGGAGCCGTGCCCCGCGGAGCGCCGAACGATGGATCGCAGCCGGGCCAGAAGCTCCTCCATCCGGAACGGCTTCGGCAGGTAGTCGTCCGCGCCGGCGTCGATGCCGTCTACGCGCTCGGCCCAGCTTCCCCGTGCCGTGAGGATGAGAACGGGCATGTGGCGGCCGTTGGTGCGCCAGCGCTTCAGGACGGCGAGGCCGTCCATTCCGGGGAGACCCAGGTCGAGAACGACGGCACCGTAGTCCTCAGTGTCGCCGAGGAACCAGGCGTCCTCTCCGCTCGCGACGGTCTCAACCACATACCCGGATGCTTCGAGCGCGTGCGAGATATCCGACGCGATCCGCTGGTCGTCCTCGACAAGAAGCACGCGCATCACTTCTCCTTGGTCCGCTCGACTGCGCCGCTGCGGGCATTGACATGGATCTCGAACACGCGCCCCTTCTCGTCGACGACCCGGAATTCGTACATCCAAGCTCCGGCCTCTCGTTCGAGTTTCACCCCGACAACTTCGCCCGGAAGCTTGCCCTTGACCGTGTTGAGAATGTCGGCAAGCGGTCGTATCTCGCCAGCTTCTACCGCCCGTCGCGCGTCGTCATGATCGCGAGCAATCGCCGGTGCCCCGCCACCTGCCAGCAGGGTGGCGGCAAGGATCGGGGCGCAAATTCTGCGCGGGCGAAAGTTCATGAAACAACTCGTCATCGGGAAGATATGGATGCCAGATATCACCTGACAAATCGCTGACTTGGCTCAACAGATGTCAGTCAGGCCGCTTCTGGCAGGTTGCCCCGCATCGCCGGCGCATGGTGCGGCCGGCCACCGTCAGGAGATACCTATGCGCAAGATCGCCTTTCTTACCGTCGCCGCTGTCACGCTCGGAGCGGCCACCGCCCAGGCCGGCAGCCTCGGCAAGCCGTGCACCTCGGCCCCGGAGGCCCAGTGGCTGCCGATCGCGCAGTTGCAGGCCAAGGTCGAGGCTCAGGGCTACAAGGTTCAGAAGGCCAAGCTCAAGAACGCTTGCGGCGAGCTCTACACGCTCGACAAGACCGGCAACCGGGTCGAGCTGTTCGTGGATCCAACCAACGGCCAGATCATCGCCCAGATGTGACGATCCGCAAATGAGAACCGTGAGCAACACGATCGGAGCCGGCGGCGCGACGCCGCCGGCCACGGTCAAGGTCTGGGATCCGTTCGTCCGGATCTTCCACTGGTCACTGGTCGCCTGTTTCGTCATCGCCTACGCCACCGGCGACGAGATCGAACGGGTGCATGTCGCGGCCGGCTATGCCATCGCCGCCCTCCTCGCGGCCCGCATCGTCTGGGGCTTCGTCGGCCCGCGGCATGCGCGCTTTTCGAGCTTCGTTCGTCCGCCGCGCGAGGTGCTGGCCTATGTCCGAGACGTCGTGATGCTCAGAGCTCCCCGCTACATCGGCCACAACCCGGCAGGCGGTACCATGATCGTCGCGCTCCTGATCGCACTGGCCGGCACGTGCGCCACGGGCTACATGATGACGACGGACGCCTACTGGGGCTCTAAGCTGATCGAACACGTCCACGAGTTCCTGGCGAACCTGACCGTCGGCCTGGTCGTGGCACATGTCCTCGGCGTGTTAATCGCAAGCTTCGAGCATCGCGAAAACCTGGTCGCGTCGATGATCTCCGGCCGCAAGAGGGCCGCTGAATAGGCAGCCCTCTTCGAGCTCGACCCGCGAATTCCATTCCAACCTGGAGCACCCCTGTGCCAGCCACCCCGCACATCGAAAAGCACTTCACTTCCTCCGAAAGCGTCCGCGACGTCGTGATCGGGATGGCCGACGGCCTGACCGTGCCGTTCGCGCTGGCGGCCGGTCTTTCCGCGGCGGTTGCCAACACGGACGTGATCGTCACCGCTGGACTCGCCGAGGTCGTCGCTGGCGCCATCGCGATGGGCCTCGGCGGATATCTCGCCGCACGCACGGACGCAGAGCACTACGCTGCCGAGGAGCAGCGCGAGCACCACGAAATCGATCACCTGCGCGAGCGGGAGGTCGAAGAAGTGGAGCAGATCTTTCGCGACTACGGTCTCGAAGGAGATGCGCTGAAGTCCGTCGTTGGCGCGGTCGCTTCAAACCGGCAGCGATGGGTCGACTTCATGATGCGCTTCGAACTGGGTTTGGAGCGTCCGGATCCGAAACGCGCGCCGATCAGCGCCGCAACGATCGGAGGTTCTTATGTCGTCGGGGGCCTGATTCCGCTCGTGCCGTACATGTTCACGAAAGATATCGGGACCGCCCTACAGATCTCGGTGGCTGCGACCGGCCTGGCCCTGCTCTGCTTCGGAGCCGTCAAAGGGCAATTCACAGGCGTCAACAAGATCAAGTCGGCGCTGCAAACATTGCTCGTCGGGGGATTGGCCGCCGGGGCGGCGTATTGGCTCGCGCACCTGTTCGGATAGCGTGCCCTCATCGCACATCCGCAAGCCATCCTCTGACGGCCGCGCTGGTTGTCTGCGTGGCGACCAACGGCAACGCACTAGAGATAATCACGATCGACCACATTTCAGCAGTTGGGGGCGCAAGCTGCAAGAGATGCGCAGCCGACGGTAGGTAGGGCGGTACAACGAGTAGTGTTGCACAGAGTACAAGCGCGCCCCACAACCAGCCGTTCCGCGTCACCTCGTTGACGAACAGCGGCGAGCACGGATCACGCATGTTGAACGTGTGCCAGAGCTGGGCGAAGGCGAGCGTGAGGAACGTTGTGGTGACGGTTGATGATGCATCGAGAGCGAGCCAGGACGACGCAGCCAGCGCCCCGAACGTGCCGGCGGTCAACGCCGCTCCGTGCAGGACAATCGTGATCCATTGCCGGCGGCCCAGAATCGGCTCCTTTGGATCCCGCGGCGGCCGCTTTAGGATGCCCTCCTCGCCCTCGCCCATGGCAAGCGCGAAAGCTGGGAATACGTCTGTTACCAGATTGAGATACAGGATTTGCAACGGCAGGAGCGGCAAAGGAAGCGCCAGCGACACCGCAAGGCCGACCGCCAACACCTCGCTGAGATTGCAGGACAAGAGGTAGGCGACGAAGCGACGGATATTGGCGAAGATCACGCGCCCTTCGTGGATCGCCTTGATGATGGTTGGAAATGCATCGTCGAGCAGGATCATGGCTGCCGCTTCGCGCGCGACATCGGTGCCGCGCAAGCCCATCGCCACACCGATGTCGGCCTGCCGAAGGGCTGGCGCATCGTTCACCCCGTCTCCCGTCATGGCGACGATCTCGCCCTCAGCCTGATAGGCCCGGACGAGGGCGAGTTTTTCATCTGGCGTTACTCTCGCGAAGATCCCGATGTCTCGGAGCGCAGGCTGCCCGGTTTCAATCATCTGGCTGACATTCTTGCCCTCCACGACATTCGCAACGTTCTCCCCGAGATCGACGGCACGGCCGATACTTTGCGCCGTCACGACGTGATCGCCGGTGACCATCACGACGCGAATGCCCGATTGCCTGCAGGCCTTTATGGCCGGCGGCACGTCGGCGCGCGCGGGGTCTTCTAGGCCGACAAGACCCGCGAGCACTAGCCTGTCATAGGGTGCGGCATCGGCCAGTTGATCGATTCTCGTTGCGCAGGCGAGCACGCGCAGGCCCTGATGGCCAAGCCGATCGGCTCGGCTGAGCCACTCTGCTCGCATGGCGTCATCAAGCGCGACTTCGCCGTTACCGACGGCTACGCGCGTCGCCGCCGCCAGGATCGCCTCGGGCGCCCCCTTTACGGCGATCAGCACACCTTCCCCATGCTCATGAACGGTCGCCATCATCTTGGCGACGGCATCAAAAGCATGCTTGCGTACGACGCCGTGACTTTCCAGCAAGGCTGTCCGCCTGAAGCCGGCGCGTAGCCCGGCACGCAAAAGCGCGATCTCCATGGGATCGCCGTTGCCGCGCTCTTCGGAATCATCGAGATGCGCGTCGTTGCAGAGGACCGCAATCCGGAGCAATTCGGCGGCCTGTGGATCGTCGGCGACCTGCGGACCCTCGCTTCCCTCTTGAACGCCGGTCCCGAGCTCGACCTCGCCCGAAGATGTACAGAGCCGTCGCACCGTCATCCGATTTTCGGTCAGGGTCCCGGTCTTGTCGGTAAGAATGACCGTGGTCGCACCGAGCGTCTCGACCGCCGAAAGGCGCTCGATCAAGGCATTTTGTCGCGCCATTCGCCACATACCTCGGGCGAGCGCAAGCGTCGCGACGATGGGGAGACCTTCCGGAATCGCGGCGACGGCGAGCGCGATAGCCGCCTCGATCATCAGGAGAGGGTCTTTGCCACTCAATAAACCAATGCCACCGATGATAGCGGCGACAGCGACAGTCGCCCAGACTAGTTGCACCGACAGACGTTCGAGCTTGCGCTCGAGGGGTGAATGACCGGGATCAGCTTCGAGAACTAGCCGCGTCACCTTACCGAGTTCTGTGATGATCCCGGTCGCGACCACCACACCAGCGCCGGTGCCGCGCGTAATTGCGGTGCCCTTGAACGCCATCGACGCGCGATCACTCATACGGGTGTCTTTGCTGACTAGCTCGATCTGCTTATCGACGGCGACGGATTCTCCGGTCAGTGACGATTCGTCTGCTGAAAGACGAGATGTCTCGATGAGGCGCAGGTCGGCCGAAATGGCATCACCGGCCTCCAGGACCACTACATCGCCCGGAACCAGTTCCTCGGCCGGGATCACATGAACCCGCCCCTCGCGTCGAACACGGGCGGTCCGCATGCCGAGCGCACGCAAAGCCTCGATCGATCGGACCGCTTTCAACTCGGTTGCGAAGCCGATCAGCGTATTGATGGCAAGCACCGCAAAGATGGCGCTGCCCTCCTCGAGTTCGCCGAAATAAAACGCAAGGCTGGCTGCGCCGCTCAGGAGATATACGACTGGACTCTTGAATTGGTGCAGCAGCAAGCCCAGCGCACCGGCCGAACGTCGCGAAGCGATAGTGTTCGCACCGAAATGCTTGCGCCGTGCGCTAACCTCTGCTTCGGACAGCCCCTCGGCGCCGCACACGCGTAACTGCGCGAGCAGCTCTGCCACGGACAGAGCATGCGGAAATTTCGGGAGTATCAGCGGGTCAACGACTTCCTGTTTCGCGATGTCTAACCTCCCTTGCGCCGGAGCGGACAGATTATATCGCCAAGCCGGGCCTAAGCCGCCACGGCTTCGTAGATGTCCTCTTCCTGGGCGGTATGCATCCGCACCAACGTCTCGATCGCCTCGATCACGCGTTGCGCGTCTCGCACGAGATAGCGGTCGATTTTTTCCGAGGGCATGTCCTCGACGATCCGGCTCAGCAGCCGGGCAAGATGCAGGATCTCGCGATGCGCACGACTCATGGCAGAGAGCCCGTGACGCTCGCGTAGAACCTCCGCAAGTCTCGGATAGATGCTGTCTTCGTCATCGCGCTCGTGTTTCACGACGCTGCTCTGAACCAGCCGCTGGGCCTCGCCGATCAATGTCCCGGCCGATTCGGGCGTCACGTCGTCCAGGGCATCAACGATTTTGCGCAGGCGGTCCAAATCCCGGAATAAGGTCTGATGATCGTGACGCAATGTCAGCCCCTGCTCCTGGGTGAAGCGCCGGCCACCGGCGCCGAAGGCCGGAGTGAGCGCGCGCAGCGCGTTCAGGATGACGGCGACATCGATCACCTCCTGCGCAATAGCCGCCGGTACTGGGGCGAGCCAACCCAGAGTGGCAGCGACCATCGCGACGAGCGACAGCCCCATGCCGACGACAATACTTTGCAGGGCAATCCGTCGCGCCCGCTGCGCAATGATGATCGCTTCGCCCACACGGTCGAGGCGGTCGGCCAGGATCACCACATCAGCCGCTTCAGACGAAGCGCTGGCGCCCCGCGCCCCGAGCGCGACCCCGACGTCGGCTACGGCCAGCGCCGGGGCGTCGTTGATGCCATCGCCGACCATGATGGTCGCATGCAGCCGCTGCTCGCCCCTCACCGCTTCGACTTTGTCGGAAGGGACGCGGTCGGCCAGCACGGCATCGAGGTCGAGCGCCGCGCCGATGGCCTGCGCCGCCGCGGCGCGATCACCGGTGACCATCACCATGCGCGCGATGCCCGCATCGCGCAGCAACCGGATCGCCCGCGGCGTATCGGCCCGCAGTTCGTCCGCCAGCAGCAACGCCCCTATCGTACGCCGGTCGACGGCGACAAACACGATCAGCGCCGACCGCCACGAGGCGCGCCGGATTGCCCGCAATTCCCATGGCGACAGCTCGGCATTCGAGGGGAGCATCTGTCGCGAGCCGGCGGTGACCTGCCGTCCATCGATCAGGCCGCTCAGGCCCGATCCCATCGCCTCCTTGACCTGTTCGGGCGCTTTCAGCTTGAGGCCGCGCTCGACCGCCGCCGCCACCACGGTCTTGGCAAGCACGTGATGCGAAGCCTGCTCAAGCGATGCCCCGAGCCTGAGAACCTCATCCGGGTCCCCTCCCGGTGCAACCTCGATCGAAAGCAGACGCGCCCCTCCGACGGTCAGGGTGCCCGTTTTATCGAACAGCACCGTATGCGCGCGCGCCAGCGCCTCCAGCGCCCCACTGCCCTTGGCCAGGATGCCGCGGCGCGCCGCTTGCGCGACGCCGGCAATGAAAGCGACCGGTGCAGCCAGGATCAGCGGACAAGGCGTAGCCGCTACCAGTACGGCAAGACTGCGGGTCAGATCACCGGAGATCCGCCACGCCACGAACGCGATCGCGATCGTCACTGGCAGAAGGATCAGCGCGTAGCGATCAGCCATCCGCACAAAGGGAGCTTTTGCCGTCTGCGCTGCCGTCACCATGCGCACGATGCCAGCATAGGTGCTCTCGCCGGCGGGCGCGGTCACCGTCAACTCGAACGTCTCGCCCGCATTCAGCGAACCCGACAGAACGGCACTGCCACGCGCTTTCTCGGCCGGGATCGGTTCGCCGGTCACGGCGGACTCGTCAATGGTAGCCGAGGACGAGCCAACGATGCCGTCGACCGGCACGATCTCGCCGGCTCGCACCAGGAGTTCCTCGCCGACGGAGACGGCATCGACCGGAACATCTTCGATCCGTTCGCCGCTCTTTCGGTGAGCCTGGCGCGGCGCACGATCGACCAGCGACCGCAGGTCGCGCTCCGCGCGTGCGACCGCGATATCTTCCAGCACGTTGCCGCCCGAATACATCAAGGCGACCACGGCTCCGGCAAGCGGTTGGCCAAGCGCCAGCGCTGCGCTCATGGATAGCAGAGCAATCGCATCCACGCCGAAGCGACCGCTCAGAAGATCCCTGACGATCGAGACCGCCAGTCCTCCGATTACGGGCGCCGTGCCGAGCTCCCATGCGATATCGGCCCAGTCAGGCCGGCCAATGGCTTGTGCGAGAATACCCGCGATCAATCCTGCAATCGCGATTGCCACCAGCGTCCATCGAAGGACTCGCTCCAACAACATAGCTCCGTTCCATATCTTGCGAATGAATCTGATCCGAAACCCGCTTCGCCGTTTGAGCAAATAATTGCAGTGCAATAACAATTGTATCTGGAAGCCTCATGCGACCATGACCTGAATCAACATCTGGCTTACCGTTTGTCCGATACTTACTTGGAGGAGGCCGTCATGCGCACACTAGCTCGCGTTCTCACGGTGTTTTCCGTGTTATCGTTCGGCATGCCCTGCTCCGCCGGTCAGCCTGGAACGACCGAGGGTTACTCGCCGTCCAAGTCATCACAGCGCGCTGGGGAGCGTCAGCCGGAAGCGACGGACCAAACCCGAAATACCAGTCATCGGCTGCAGCGAATGATGGACCAGCGGGACTGGGATCACCGCAAAGCTGGCCGCGAGTGGCGGCTGCGGGACGACAAGAATCCAAGTCATTGAGCGTCCATACTCACAAAACTCGCGCACGGCAGACGAGAAAGGCAATCGCGTGGTCTGATCGGCGCTAGTTTTGGCAAGGATGCAATCACCGCGCAGACTCAGTGCTGCCGGGGATAGACTGCTTTCGCTCGACAATCGCAGTGGAAAGCCGCCCGTAGAGATCTCGGCGTCTCGCAAGAGGCCACCAGTCGTAAAGAAATATCTCGAGCGGACGCCAGTTTGCGACCCACCCAAGGATCAGGAAGCTTTCCTCAACCAACCTTCGGAAAGGGGCTTCAATGAGGTATCCAGCGGCAAAATGTGCCGAGAAAAGGCACGCGATCAGGATTGTAACGCCGATTGCGAGAGACCTCCGGCCGACCCGGAATAGTTCGTTCAGGTCGCCTTGGATGGCGCCAGCCCGGCCCGCGAAGTACCGGCTGAAGGCTTCCGGAAGCTCCTGGGCCAGTCGCGTCTGTCCTTGATCAACCGGAAAGTGGACGATGATCCTGAAAGGACGATTGCGCGGCAATTCTCTTGCCCATCCAACGATGTAGTCCTCGACTTCTCGGTCGAGGTCCTTGTCGCGAAAGGGGTACGGATCGAGCGTGTGAAAGAGCTGTTCGACCGTGCCGACGCGCATTTCGATAATGTTGTCTGCCTTTTGGTCTTCTTTGCGCATTTCGTTCCGCCTAAGCGCTTGTTGATCCACGTCAGGGCAACATTGATCGTTTCCGCGCAACTTGGATCGTCTTTTTGGTTCTGGCCACGGACTATTGTTCCCCCTCTGTGTTTTGATCTGGCGCATCCCGGAGCTCGACGGATGACAAGGACACGAGCCGACCTACTTCGCCGTGAAATCCTTCCTTTCTTCGCGGCATTTGCGGCGCTCGTCCTTGTAGCTCTGCTTGTCGATGCCGTCCTTCATGCGTTCGGCAAAGTCTGGATTGGACGCTATCTCGGAATTCCCGGAACTCTCCTCATTCTCGCGTCGTTCAGCTATTCGCTCAACAAGCGGAAATTGCTCGACCTCGGACGCCCCGTACAACTCCTCGTCTTTCATCAGAGAATGGCCTGGGCCGGGTCGTTGCTAATCCTGGTGCACGCCGGCGTCCATTTCAACGCAATTCTGCCGTGGCTGGCTGTCGGAGCGATGCTGACCAACGTCGGGAGCGGCCTCACGGGAAAGTATTTGCTGAAGAGCGCGGGGCTCAGACTGGAATCCGCACGGCAGAAGTTGCGTGAGGAAGGCGTGTCCCAGGCCGCCCTTGATGAGCAATTGTACTGGGACAGCCTGGCGTTTGATGCAGTCAGGCAATGGAAGATCGTGCATTTGCCGATCACGCTCGCCTTCGCAGTACTGGCCATCGCGCACGTTGTAACTGTTCTTCTGTTTTGGGGCTGGCGATGAGACGCGTCACCCTGCTGGCAATCACGTTGAGCATCACGGCAATCATGGCGCTCGCCGGTACCTACCCGGACCTGATGATCAGTCCGGGGCATATGAGCGAAGGGCACGCAACGCTCGCGACCGATTGCTTCGGCTGCCATGCACCGTTTCGCGGCGCATCATCCCAACGATGCATGAGTTGTCACTCTGTTGCAGATATAGGCTTGCGTACAACGAACGGTGTCCCGCTCGCGAACGATACTCAAAAGGCAAGCTTCCATCGAGATCTCACCGTCGAGGACTGTGTCGCTTGCCATAGCGAGCATGTCGGCTTGTTTCCGACGCGCAGCCGTAAACTTTTCCGCCATGATCTGCTTCCGGTTTCAAAGCGAGAGCGGTGCGAAAGCTGTCATGCAGCGCCCAAAAGCGACTTCCATGTGAATTTTACCGCAAACTGCATGCAATGCCATGGCCTGGAACGCTGGAAGCCCGCTACCTTCGATCATTCCGAGTTCTTCAAGCTGGATTCAAACCACAATGCAAATTGCGCAACCTGCCACCCCGGCACCGATTTCAAGCAATACACGTGCTACGGCTGCCATGCCCACAACGTGGAGAACGTGCGCCGCGAACACATGAAGGAAGGCATAGTAAACATCGAGAATTGTGTGCGCTGTCATCGAAGCGCCCGTAAATGATATGGTCGCGTGGCGGTTGGGACCAGCAGCGGCCCGGAACAAGCAAGAAGGCGGGCGGTCTCTTCAATCCGGTCGTGGTGCGACGCGCGTACCCGGTGCAACGCGGTCGCTAGGGTAGACGATGACCTCTTCGCCGGGAGTAAGTCCGGCGGCCACGGCTGCGAGGCGGCCGGACCGGCGTACGAGCTCAATCTGGCGCAATTCGGCGCGACCTTCCCTCGCAACATAGACATTCCAGCCTTCCCCGCGACGAAAGAGCGCACCGGCCGGAATGATCGTGGCATCGTCCAGCGCGAAGACGGTGATCTGAACATCCACCTGATAGGCGTCGCCCAGCCGCGCCCACTGCTCCGTTGGCGAGAGGATATCGACGAGAACATTCACCCTCTGCTCCTCGACGCCAAGCGTCGAGATCTTGGTAAAGGCCGCCGGCTCGACCCGGCGAACGCGACCCTTCAGCTTTCCCTGCCCGCCCCAATGATCGATGACGACCTCAGCTCCTGGTCGGATCTCGACGGCATCGGTGCTCAAGACGTCGACGACGACTTCGATATCCCCGGCGTCGCCGATATCCAGGAGTGGAGCGCCCGGCTGGACGATCGTCTCGCTTTCCTGCGCGACCTTCAGCACCACGCCGGCAACCGGCGATGCGATGTTCCAGCTTTCCGGCTGCCCGCCGCCGTCACTACCGTATCGCGCCAACAATGCGCGCTGTTGGCTGATCTCATGCTCAGCGGCGTGATCCTGAAACTCCGCCGCACGCAAATCCCTATCGGCAAGACGCATCGCGAGTTCTGCACGCTCGAGGGCCTGCGCTGTTGCAGCCCCTTGCTGAGCCAAGGTTTTGGTCCGCATCAGGTCGGTGTTGGCCTGTTCCCTCTGGGCCTGCGCACGCTCGACAATTGCCTTGGCGCGCTCCAGGTTGGCTTCGGCTGTTCCGAGCATTTCCTCGACTTCGCGGCGGGTCCGGGAATCCATCAGCGGGGCCGGAGATGGGGTGATCGTCGCAACGGCATCATCGACCCGAATCTGGTCGCCGACCTTGAAGCGGACTCGGTTCAGCCGCCCCGCGAGCGGCGCGGCCACCACGTATCGCTCACGCACGCGGGTCTTGCCGTCTTCGTCTACGGTGGCGACGAACCTTCCCTTCGTCACCGCGGCAGTCTCGACCGGCACCGGCGCCGGCATCAAGAGCCAGGCCGTGATTCCGGCGGCGGCCAGAAGCCCGCCGGCAATCCCGATATGGCGGCCCGTGATGCGCATGCTCATTCCCTGGTCTTGAGAGCCGCGACCAGATCGAGCCGATCGACACGGCCTTTGACGATGTAGGCGCTGGCGGCGGCCGCCGCCAGCACGACACCCACTGCGATGAAATAGGTCTGCGGCGCGATCACAGCGGGTATCTGGAAGCTCTCGTTGGAATGAAATCTGGCGATCAGGCCGATGACGGCGTGAGACAGCGGCAGGCCGATCAGAATCCCCAGCGCGATCTCGATGGCGAACTCGCCGAACAGGATGCCCGCAACCTCGCCGCGGGTAAAGCCCAGCACCCGCAGGCTGGCCAATTCCCATGCGCGCTCCTGCAGGCTGATGCGCGCACTGTTGTAGACCACCCCCACCGTGATGATGGTGGCGAAAGCGGCAAGGATGCCGGCGGTTACGAAAACAAGACCAGCGATCTTCTCGATAAAGGAGGAGAGCGTATACGCTTTCATCGACACCGATTCGATGGTCGGGAGGTTCTTGAACCTCCGCCCCAATGCCGGCATCGCCGCCGGCTCGACGTACAGGCTCGCAGCCGAAATCACGGCGCCCTCGTCGGTGAAGCGGTTCAGGGTCTCGATCTCCATGTAGGATGCCATTCCGATCGACTCGTCGACGATGGCGCTGACCGGGAGATCGCGCTTGCGCCGCCGCCCCTCCATCGCCTCGACCGCAATGACATCGCCGGCTTTCACATCGAGCCGTTCGGCAAGCCGCCGGGTGAGCGTAATCCCGTCGGGCGTGGCCGCGATTGGGCGCAGCATAGCGTCGTGCGGTCGGCGCAGCTGGTCCCCTGCAGACAGGCCGATCACGGACGTCAAATAGCTACGCTGCCCGGCGCGGAGCCGCACCGGCACGATGCGCTGCCCTTCCGCCACGAGAACGCCGGGCTCGCGTGCCAGATCGCGCATGATCGAACGATCCATGGGGTGCGGAAACGTCACCGTCGCGTTGCCGCGTTCGACCAGGTTGAACTGGAGGTCTATCATCTCGCTGATGGCGTCGCGCCAAAAAATTCCCAGCACCATCATCGGGATGGCAAAGGCCACTCCGGCCACGGTCAGCAGCGAACGGAATGGACGTCCCGCAGTATTCCGCAGGATCATCAGCCGGCGTGACCTGGTCGCGGTGCGTGGCAGGAGCGCTTCGATCCAGGAGCGGCGAAAGCCAAGCGGCGCGGCCGGCCGCATGGCGACCGCTGGCGCAAGGCAGACGACCTGCCGTAATGCAGTCAAGACGCCGAGAGAAGCCGCGGTCAGGCTGATCGCAATGCCCAGCACTGCCGACCAAGGGGTGAGCCCGAACGGCAGCTCCGGCAGACGAAAGAACCCCTGATAACTTGCGATCATCGCTTTTCCAAAGCCCCAGCCGGCTGCAATTCCCAGCACCGACCCGATCAGCACGATGACGAGTATTAGCTTCAGATAGTGCAGGATCAGCGCCGCGGTTGGAAAGCCCAACGCCTTCAACGCAGCGATCTGCTCGCGCTGGGCAGCCACCAGCCTGCCCAGGGCGCTGTTGAGCAGGAACGCTGCGACGCCGAAGAAGATGAACGGGATGGTGGTCGACATCACCTTCTGCTGGTTCAGCTCGTCTTCGAGAAACCGGTTGGACGGCTGATCCCGTCGCTCGACAGCGCCGACCGATCCGTAAGGTTCGAGCACCCGATCCAGCTCGTCGATCACCGGTTTCGGATCGGTGCCCGGCGCCAGCGAAATGACGGCATCATTGAAAGCCCCCTTCATATCGAAGGCGGCCTCCGCCGCGCTGCGGTCGACCCAGAGAATGGCATAGAGCCGGTCGTCCGGAATGGGCAGTCCCGGCTTGACGGCGTAGACATATTCGGGTGAGAGAGCCACGCCTGTAACGTGAAAGGCTTCCACCTTTCCGTTCAACAGCACGCGGATGTCATCGCCTGGCTTCACCCCATTGACCTCCGCGAACGCCTCATTGATCGCGGCCTCTCGCAAGGAGCCGGGTCCGGGCGCCGTACCTCGCCGTAAATGCAGCCGAGCAAGGTTCTCGTCCCCCGCGTGCGCAAGCGATACCATGCGGGCCGAGACCGGCTGCGGAGCCGACGGCCAGTCGACGATGACTTCACGGACGATGCGCGGCACGACCGCGGCAACGCCGGGAATTGCGTTGAGCTGCAGGACGATTGACAATGGTGCGCGCTTGAGCGTCACGAACACATGCGGAAAGCGCGTCGTCGCGTAGAAGCGCTCCACGGCCGTATCAAGGGACTCGTATGTCGAGACCGCCCCCACGAAGACGGCGACGCCAGCGGCGACCAGCAAGGCGATGGTGAGCACCTGCCCCCGCATGGCATTGATGTCGCGCAAAAGTTTTCGATCGAGCAGGCTCACCACCGCACCTCTTCCGCCGAGAGCCGGTGTGCATTGCGCTCCTCTCCGACGATCCGCCCGCCGCCAAGCCGCAACACGCGGTCCGCCATCCCCGCGATCGCGGCATTGTGTGTGATGACGATCGTGGTGGTGCCCAACCTTTCATTGGCCCGTGCGATGGCCGCAAGCACCACCTTGCCGGTCTCGTAATCCAACGCACCGGTCGGTTCGTCGCACAACAAGACGTCGGGTGACTTGACGATGGCGCGGGCCACCGCGACGCGTTGCTGCTCGCCGCCGGACAGTTGCGAGGGGAAATGGTCGATCCGCTTTTCAAGCCCGACCAGGGCGAGCACCTCGAGCGGATCGAGCGGCTTGTCCGCGATCTCGTTGACCAACGCAACGTTCTCCAGCACCGTGAGGCTGGGGATAAGGTTGTAGAACTGAAAAACGAAGCCGACATGTTCGCGCCTGTAGCGCGTCAACTCGGCGTCGGTCGCGCCAACCAGATTGTGGTCGCGCCAATGGGCCTCGCCCGAGGTCGGACTGTCCAGGCCGCCCAGGATGTTCAGCAAGGTCGACTTGCCCGATCCGGACGGCCCGAGGAGCACGACGAACTCGCCTTCAAAGATGTCGAGATCGACGTCGCGCAGCGCATGCACGTCGATCTCTCCCATTCGATAGGTCTTCGAAAGCCCCCTGGCGTGAAACACCGGCGATCCGGTGCTATTCGTCTTGGGCGGATGGACGTCCATCGGCATAGCCCGCTTACCGCCATCCTTCAGAAATTTGGCCGGTTCTGATCGATTCAGTGCGACAACAGCACGGGAATTGGCGGCCTCGTCAGTATGCTGCGGGTCGCGCCTCCCAATATGAACTCGCGTAAGCGGGAATGACCATACGCCCCCATGACGAGCAGATCTGCCCTGCGGGAAGCTATTTGAGCCGCAAGAGCATCGCCAATGGCCCGTCCTGCAGCGTCGACCTCCTCGACGACCACATCGACGCCGTGACGCGAGAGATTCTTCGCCAGTTCGGACGGCGAACGCCGGCTCGAAATCGCCTTCTCGTTGGTCACCGTGACAATGAAGACCTCTCGGGCCTTCTCCAGGATCGGGATCGCATCGGAAACGGCACGCGCCGCCGCGCGGCTGAAATCCCACGCAACGATCACCCTGTTGAGTTCGGCGTCCCTGGACGCAGTAGCCTCGGGCAGCACCAGCGTCGGTCTTCCCGAACCGAAGATAATCGCTTCCGCATACCATTGGTCGTAGGATTCCGGCACCGGCACGATGGTGAGATCGCGCAGCCGCGCATAGTCCACCAGGAGATCCGGAACCTCGGAGGTCAGACAACGTTCGAGAATGGTTTCGTGCAGCAGCCCCGATTTCGTGGCGGTCGCTTCGAAAGCCGCCAGCAGGTCCTGCGCATTTTTCCTGCTCTTGTGGGCTTCGCTTGCCACCATCGATCCGACATTGCCGACCCCGGACAGGAAAGTCCCGGGTATCTCCACATGGACTTCACAAGAGATCGCCGCGATGTGGGCACCAAAGGGGGAGATCAGCGAAACGGCACGGTCGATCACGGAAACCGGCGTCGGTCCAGGATAGCTGGTCAAGGTGAGCAAAACGTCCCTTATGGCCATCGCGTGCCTCCAAACTTTCAATTTTCATAAGGTATCAGCGTCGGGTCCGGGTCGATTGATCTAGGTCAGAACACCTCCGGTTCAGCCCGTGCCGTCAAACCTCCGATCGCCGGCCCACGCCACGACCTAGGGCCTCGCACTTGAGCCAAATCAAGCGACAGTACGTCGGTCTGCCCGATATAAGCTCCGGTCGTAACTCCCCTCCTGGCCAAAAGTGGAAGACGTGCCGGAATATCCAATCGCACCTCCGGCACGCTTGCGGCGGCGTATCAGCCTGCCCCTGCTCGTTCTGTACGGCACCGGAGTGACCGTAGGAGCCGGAATCTATGTCCTGATCGGCGCCGTCGCTGGTCACGCGCAGATGTACTCATCGTGGGCGTTCGCATTGGCGGCCGCGGTCATGGCATTCACGGCCGCTTCCTATGCTGAACTTGCCACCCGCTATCCTGTCAGCGCCGGAGAGGCTGCCTACGTCCGCGCCGCATTCGGCTCCCAAGTCTTGTCCACCGCCGTCGGCTCCTTGAGGATCGTCACCGGCATCGTCTCGGCTGCCGCGGTAACTGTCGGCAGCGCAGGTTACGTGCGACAGTTGATCGAGATGCCGATGCCATTAATCGCCTTCGCGATCGTGATCGCACTAGGCGCCGTGGCGGCGTGGGGCATCCTTGAATCCGTTTTACTGGCGGGTTTCCTGACGTTGATCGAGGCGGGTGGGTTGGTGTGGATCATCGTCTCCGCGGTCCAGTCGGATGTCTCGTTCGGCTCTGCATTGTTCACACCCCCGCCCCTCGATGCAAAAGTCCTTTCGGGAATTACCTTCGCAAGCCTGCTCGCGTTCTTCGCTTTTGTCGGCTTCGAGGACCTCGCCAACGTGGTGGAAGAGGCCAAAGACCCGCAACGGGATGTCCCGCGGGCTATGGCGCTGACACTGCTGATTACCTCGGTCCTGTACATCCTCATTGCCGCTATCTCAGTCAGCGCAGTGTCTCCCAGTGTTCTCGCAGCTTCGCCCGCGCCGTTGAGCCTGGTGTTCGGTTACGTGGCGAAGATCAGTCCCACCACTTTCAGCGCAATTGCGATCGTGTCGACGCTTAACACGATACTCGCTCAGATCACCATGACGGCCCGTGTTGCATACGGCATGGCGCAGCAAGGCGACCTGCCTCGATGGGTGGGAGACGTCCATTCCCGCACGGGAACGCCGCTGGTTGCCACCGGATTGGTCATGCTCGCCGTCGCGACCCTCGCGCTGACCCTACCCCTGGAGTTGTTGGCAGAGAGCACGTCCGTGATAACGCTCCTGATCTTTGCGTTCGTTAACCTGGCCCTGCTCCGAGTTCGATCGCGACAGACGCGATCGGATACCGCGATCGTGCATGTCCCGTTATGGATACCCTCACTGGGCCTCGTCACATGTATCCTGATGATAGGCAGCGCGCTCATCCCGCGATAGCTCAACCGCGGAAAGCTCGAGGAAAGACGCGATCAATGCTTCCAGCCCCAAAATCGCCCGATGGAACACCGGTCGCGGCGCCACTTGTAGTGGCCATCGTGCTGGGCGTTGTCGCCTCTACCTTCATGGCGATGCCGTTCCTGGGAGCTCTCGTCTGGTCCACGACAATCGCGGTCCTGTTCGCGCCATTCGATCGCGCTGTCAGCGGGCGCCTCAAGTCCCGCAGCCTTTCGGCATTGATCACGGTCATGGTCACCGCATGTATTGTGGTCGCTCCTGCCATGCTGGTGGCAGGCACCTTGCTCAACGAGGCCGTCCGCAGCGCGTCGCTCGTCGTGCCGATGTTCGACACCGACGACTGGGCGCGCCTCATGAGCGAGCATCGCTGGCTTGCCCCGGCGCTGCAATGGGTCCATGACCAACTGGATTTTCCCGATCTGGTGCGAACAGCGACATCGACGCTCGCGACGTGGAGCGGCTCCGTGCTCCGCGCCTCCTTCTCCGGTATCGCCAACCTTCTGCTCACCTTCTATTTTCTGTTTTATCTCTTGCGCGACCGGGAAGCGATCGTGGAGGCCGCGCGGCTGCATTTGCCGCTCTCGGAGCCCGAACTCGCGCGGATCACGGGCCGCATTACCGATACTATCTTCGCGACCGTCTTAGGAACCGTCGCAGTCGCTGCATTGCAGGGCGGACTGGGAGGCCTGATGTTCTGGGGGCTGGGCCTGCCAGCGCCGGTGTTCTGGGGCGTATTGATGGCTCTACTGGCCATCGTTCCGTTTCTGGGCGCCTTCGTCATTTGGGCACCGGCTGCTGCTTATCTCGCCCTAAGCGGCGCCTACACGTCCGCAATCATCCTGACAGTCTGGGGGACTTTCGTCGTCGGTCTTGTCGACAACGTCGTGTATCCTATTCTAGTCGGCAGGAGGCTCCGGATGAACACGATGCTGTCCTTCATCGCCGTCGTCGGCGGGCTGGTTTTCATGGGAACACCGGGCGTGGTGCTCGGTCCATTGCTGCTCGCCCTCACCCTGACCCTGCTGCAAATCCGGCGCGACCGGGCGGCAACCGCGATGGGCGCTACGGCATAGCGGCGGAATAAGCTAGGGCTGCATCTCTGTTGATGTATCTCAACGAGGGGGCGGGTAACACCGCCTAGGATTACGCATTCGACGTTGCAGCCCACGGCAATGGAGGACCACGTCATGCGTATACTCACTCAGCTTATTGCGGTCATCTCTGTATCGATCGCGACCGCAATGCTCGCAGGGAACGCCACCGCGCAGTCCTTTGGACCCGGAGCGGCGGGATCGGGACGAGACATGATGGGCTCCGGCATGATGATGGGTCCGGGCTTCATGGGCCGGGGCGGATTCGGAGGCACGTGCAGCCCTGGTGCAGCCGGCTTTCTCGGATGGCGCATCGATCGGATCGAGCAGGTTATCAAACCGACAGAGGCACAACGTGCCAAGTTCGACGATTTGAAGGCAGCGTCTGACAAGGCCTCCGAAGTCCTCCGTGCGGCTTGTCCGACCGAAGCACCGACCACAGCGGTCGGCCGAATGGAATTCATGGAAAAGCGCATGGAGGCCATGCTGCAGTCCGTCAAGACCATGCGCCCCGCGTTCGAGGCCTTCTACACGACGCTCAGCGACGAACAGAAAGCCCGGCTGGATTCGCCTTCCGACCGCGGCCGCTTCTGGCGACACCTTTGGTGACAGTCGAGCCGAGACGACGCGCACTTCCAACTCATTCAGGCAACGATCCGGTCCACGCAGGTGACGAGGTGGGATTACAATATGGCCTACTATTTCAGCAAGACCTTGCCAGTCGGCTTCGACGAAGCATCGCAGCGCGCGACGGAAGCGCTCAAACAGGGTGGCTTCGGCGTCATCACGGAAATCGACGTCAAGCGAACATTCAAGGAAAAGCTTGGCATCGACTTTCGAAACTATCGGATCCTCGGGGCATGTAATCCGAAGCTCGCTTACGAGGCCCTGCAACTCGAAGACAAGGTCGGCACGATGCTGCCGTGCAACGTCGTGGTTCAGGAGATCACTCAAGATCACACCGAGGTCGCGGCCATTGATCCCGTCGCATCCATGCAGGCCATCGACAATCCCGAGCTCAAAGCATCGGCCCAGCGCGTCCAGGCGCTGCTGCGGAAGGTGATCGAGAGCTTGTAGGAACGCGCCGAAGCCGGTTGCCTCACGCGTGAAAAGCCGTTACCTGATCCGGCGTTCCCATGTCCTCGCATATCAGATCCTTCCTCGAAATCGGTTTGAGCGACGTCGGCCTGGTCGGCGGCAAAACGGCTTCACTGGGCGAACTTTATTCCGTCCTCGCGTCCCAGGGGATCGCGGTCCCCAACGGCTTTGCGATCACGGCCGACGCATACCGCGAAGCGCTGTCGCGGGACAGTGTCGCGGACGCGCTGCACCAAGTGCTGGATGGGCTGGACAAGAGCAAGATCAAGCAGCTCGCCAGCAAGGCCGCCAAGGCGCGCGAGATCATCTACCAGGCGATGGACACTCCCCTCCTCCGCAACCAGATCGTGGAAGCATACCGGCAGCTTGAGCGCGAGGCTGGGACCGGGGTTGCCGTTGCCGTGCGAAGCTCGGCGACCGCCGAGGATCTGCCGACCGCGAGTTTTGCGGGCCAGCACGAAAGCTATCTCAACGTGCGCGGGCCCGACGATCTGTTCGAAGCCTGCCGGCGCTGCTTTGCGTCCATCTTTACCGACCGCGCGATCTCCTATCGCATCGACAAGGGCTTCGATCATTTCAAGGTCGCAC
The DNA here is from genome assembly GCF_028128895.1 of Bradyrhizobium sp. CCBAU 11434. Classification (NCBI taxonomy): domain Bacteria; kingdom Pseudomonadati; phylum Pseudomonadota; class Alphaproteobacteria; order Hyphomicrobiales; family Nitrobacteraceae; genus Bradyrhizobium; species Bradyrhizobium sp. CCBAU 11434. The sequence continues at coordinate 15,463 of NZ_LBJX01000100.1, read as the reverse complement.
TCTCCGTCGCCGTGATGAAAATGGTGCGCTCCGATCTGGCGGCCAGCGGCGTCGTCTTCACGCTCGACACTGAATCCGGCTTTCGCGACGTCGTCTTCGTCACGGGCTGTTACGGTCTCGGCGAAACCATCGTTCAGGGCCAAGTCGATCCAGACGAGTTCTATGTCCATAAGCCCACGCTGAGCCAGGGCTATCGTAGCGTGCTGCGTCGACGGTTGGGCGCCAAGCAGATCCGTATGATCTACGGCAAGCGCGGCGGCGCTCATGCGACGCTCACCCGCAAAGTTCCGGAAGCCGAACGCCGGAGGTTTTGCATCTCCGACCCGGAGGTGGTGAGCCTTGCCGAGATCGCGATCCGGATAGAAGCGCACTACTCGCAACGCGCCGGTGCCGCGATGCCGATGGACATTGAATGGGCCAAGGACGGTGTCGACGGGAAGCTCTACATCATTCAAGCTCGGCCCGAGACCGTGGCCTCGCAGCGCTCGGCGGACGTCTACGAGACCTACAATCTGAAAGCGCACGGCCCGGTCATCGTCAACGGTCGCGCCGTGGGCGAGAAGATCGCGTCAGGACGGACGCGCCGCGTCGTGACTGCACGCGATCTCGCTGCCTTCAAACCCGGCGAGATCCTGGTGGCCCCGGCGACCAGTCCGGACTGGGAGCCCATCATGAAGATCGCGGCTGGCATCGTCACCGACAAGGGCGGCCGCACCTGCCATGCCGCCATTATCGCGCGCGAGCTCGGCATTCCCGCCGTGGTGGGAGCCACGCTTGCGACCGAAAAGATCAGGACCGGGACCGAAGTCACGATCTGCTGCGCAGAAGGCGACGTCGGCAGCGTCTATCAGGGCAAGGCCGGATTCGACGTGACCCGAACGCCGGTGAGCGACCTGCGGCAGCCGCGCACGGCGATCATGGTGAATGTCGGGACTCCGGAGATGGCGTTCCGGACGGCAACGCAGCCGCAGGCCGGTGTCGGCCTTGCGCGCATGGAATTCATCATCAGCGAGCATATCGGGGTTCACCCGATGGCGCTGCTCAAGCCGGACAAGGTCAAGTCAGGCAAGGCGCGCGCGGCGATCGCGCGCCTGGTGAAGGGCTTCACGAGTCCCGCCGATTTCTTCGTTCAAAGACTGGCCGAAGGCGTCGGCACTATTGCCGCGGCATTCTACCCGAAGCCCGTGATCGTGCGGCTCTCCGATTTCAAGACCAACGAATATGCCAGCCTGATCGGTGGTGAAGGCTTCGAGCCGCGGGAAGAGAACCCGATGCTGGGTTTCCGGGGCGCCTCTCGCTACAGTCACCCCGCCTATGCGGAGGGATTTGCCTTGGAGTGCGCCGCACTCCGCCGGGTGCGAAATGACATGGGTCTCTCCAATCTGCGCGTCATGGTGCCGTTCTGCCGGACCGTCGAAGAAGGCCGGCGTGTGATCGCGACGATGGCGACCAACGGGCTGAAGCGCGGCGAAGACGGTCTCGAGATCTACGTCATGTGCGAGATCCCGAACAATGTCATCCAGATCGACGCCTTCTCGCAGCTGTTCGACGGCTTCTCGATCGGCTCCAACGATCTCACCCAGCTCACGCTGGGCGTCGATCGGGATTCCGACATCGTGGCTTTCGACTTCGATGAGCGCGATCCGGGAATGCTTGAGATGTTCCGGCAGGCAGTGGTCGGCGCCAAGCGCAACGGGCGTCATATCGGCATCTGCGGCGAGGCGCCCGCGAACTACCCGGAGATCGCGCGCTATTTGACGGGGCTCGGCATCGATTCCATTAGCGTCAATCCGTCGAGCGTTTTTCGGACCATGGCTGCCGTCTCGGACGCCGAGGCCGCCATCCCGAAGTCCGCGACGTGACGCTTTCGCCCGGTGTCGCACTCAAAGCGCGGCCGGAACAGCCGCAGCGTGAATTCGTTCTGCCGCGGCATTGACCTTGGTCATCATCTGCGTCACCGCGTCATAAACTTCGTCGCCGATCGTAACGACGCCGAAATTGGAATCCTCGCCGTCAAAGCGGCCCTCGGCCGGCTGATCTGCATGCTCGAACCAGTGATAGCCGACCAGATTCGGCTTGCTGAGCGCTGCCACGACGTAGCCTTCGAAAGCCCGGGCACGTTCGGTCTGGGTTGGTAGCCGCGGTCCGGCCCCTCTAGAGTTCGGCAGGCCCGCATCGTCGCCGCGGAACGAGAATTCCGAGATCAGGCACGGCTTGCCGGTGGCAGCGTAAGCGTCGATGACAGGTCCCGGATCGAAGTCGTAGCAGTTGAAGGAAACGACATCCAGGTGACGGCCCGCCGCGGCAATCACGCCGCTGAGCGGCTGGTATCCGAACCGGGAGCCGAGCACGAGATGATTGGGATCGGCGGCCTTGATCGCCGAGACACACAGTTCGAAATACTTGTCGGCTACGACGGCCACAAAGGCATCGCAATCGGCGGAAAACGCCTCGCGAGCAGAATCCGCCAGGTTGGCCCTGGTCTCGAGCGCATCGTTCAAGACGCCGGGCCGGAGCCTGACAAACGGCGCCACGATGTGTTCAATCCTGCCGAGTTCCTCCCAGGATCGCGCCTTTGTGCGCCAGACCGCATTGAATTGAGCAAACTCTCGATAGTGCGCTTGCAGACCAGAGATCGCGGCAATTTTGCCCGGACGATGAGATGGCAGGTTCAGAAAGAGCGTCAGAAGCTCGTCGGTACCGCGCCAGTCGGGTGACCAGTAGAGTTCGTTGTCGATGAAGGTACCGAGCAAGCCGGGATCGTTGCGTCGGTGCTTGCAGCGCTGCTCGGCGCTCACACGGATATGCGCCGAGAATTCGGGATCGTAGACGTCCGGAAAGACCTGATCGCGGCGATGCAAGCGAAAGGATGCGCCGAGCTCCGCGATTGGCGTGGTCGCCAGCAATCGCGATCCCGCGCTGGCGACGAGTTCATCCGACCAGCAGCCAACCGTGTTGAATTTCCAGCCCGCCAGCCGGTCGGACGCCGCCGCGCGCCAGATGTGCGAGCTGCCGTACTTGGCTGTGCAGGCCTTGGCGTAAGGCACGCGATCTGTCTGTCCGACATGGTCCTGATCGAAACGGATGGTGTTGACGCCTTTGGAGAGAAAGCGGCCACCGTCAGGATCGACCAGCCAGAAAACGCCGTTATGCTCGGCGATGCGGAAGAAGCCGCTTCCGCTGAGGCCGTCGACGACCCCACCCCACTTCGTTCTTTGCAATTGTGGACCCCGGCAACAGACCAAGATTTGCAATTCATCGCATGGTCCTGCCTGGGGCTCTTGACCTATCTCAATACCATCCAGCAGCTCCCTGACTAACAAGGCGACAGGGAGAAGATTCCTGCAATCCAACGGCCGCAAGCATAGACGGGTATCGGTGGAGCAGGACCAAGCAGGTCGTCCATGTCGACAATTCAACTGCCGAACATCGCCAACTTGCGCTCCGATTTCATCTGGGGAGTTTCCACCTCGAGCTTTCAGATCGAGGGGGCCACGCGGGAGGACGGCCGCGGACCAAGCATCTGGGACATCTATTGCCAAAGCGGCATGGTCAAGAATCACGATACCGGCGACGTCGCGTGTGACCACTATCATCGCTATCGCGAGGATGTGGCCCTGATGAAAACCCTGGGCGTTCAGGCGTACCGGTTCTCGATTGCCTGGCCGCGCATCCTGCCGCAGGGACGCGGAGCAGCCAACGAGGCCGGTCTTTCATTCTACGACAGCCTGATCGACGAGCTCCTGGCCGCCGGCATCGAGCCGTGGCTGTGCCTGTACCATTGGGACCTACCGCAGGCATTGGAAGAGCGCGGTGGCTGGCAGAACCGTGAAATAGTGACCTGGTTCGCCGACTATACGGCTCTGGTCGCGGCGCGCTTCGGCGACCGGGTCAAGCGTTTCGCAACGCTCAACGAACCATCGATGTTCAGCCTGTTCAGCCGGTCACTCGGCAAGCGGGATCGCAGCAGCGAGGACAAGCTGCATCGCATGATCCACAACGTCAATCTTGCGCACGGTGCGGCGGTCGATGTCCTTCGTACAAACGTTACTGGAGCCTCGATCGGGTGCATTCACAACTGGCAGCCGTGCCGGCCTTCCAGCAGCGTCGAGGCCGATACAGCCGCCGCTGCACGCCTCGACGTCTACTGGAATAACGCCCTCCCGGATCCGCAATGTCTTGGCGCATATCCTGCGCAGATGCAGGCAGCGATCGAACCACATCTGCAGCCCGGTGACCTCTCGCGTATTTGCCGACCGGTCGATTGGTTCGGGCTGAACCACTACAGTCCAGTTTACGTGAAGGCGAATGCAGGTTCGATGCTGGGCTATGACTTCGGCGACAAGCCCGCCGGCGCCCCATTGACGCCGATCGATTGGCCGATCGATCCCGAGGCTTTCGGGGATACGTTGCAGGCTGTCCAGGATCGCTACCGCTTGCCGATCTACGTCCTCGAGAACGGATACGGCAATTCCGACCAGCCTGACGCGACCGGCGCGGTGATTGACATGGGCCGAATGGAGTTCCTGAGGGACTACGTCGAGGCGATGAATGCCGCCGCCTCTCGCGGCGTCGACGTTCGCGGCTATTTCGTCTGGTCGCTGCTCGACAATTTCGAATGGGATTCCGGCTACAGCATCAGGTTCGGCCTGACCTATGTGGATTATGCGTCGCTGCGGCGGACACCAAAATCCTCGTTCGACTGGTATGCAGGGCTGATCAAGGCGGGGCGGCCATGATGAAGGCGCGAACCACTTTGCTCGCCGATATCGGAGGGACCAATGCCCGCTTCGCACTCCTGGCGGACGGCAAGCTCAGCACGATCGCGCACATGGCCGTCAACGATCACGGCACCTTTCTGGAAGCGCTTGCTGCCTATCTCGGCGATCCGTTGAAGACCGGGACGATTGAGCACGCAATCGTTGCTGCCTCCGGCCCTGTTCAGAATGGCCGTTGCACGCTCACGAACAACTCCTGGGTGATCGACGCAGAGCAGTTGCGCGGGACCTTTGGATTTTCGTCTGTGCGCCTGATCAACGATTTCGAGGCGGTCGCGTTGGCCCTACCCCATCTTCTTCCTGGCAATCTGCTGCAACTGGGGGGACGGGAACGGGTCGCGGGAGCGCCGCTCGCAGCGATCGGCCCCGGCACCGGCCCTGGCATGGCAGCGCTCATATCGCACGCCGGCGGCCAGATCGTGCTCTCCGGCGAAGGCGGCCATTCCACGATGGCAGGCAGCTCCTTGCGTGAGGATGCCGTCATCGCGCATTTGCGACAACGGTTCGGGCATGTCTCGTCGGAGCGCCTGCTGTCGGGCGCAGGGCTGGAAAATCTCCATGACGCTATTGCCTCCATCGATGGCGTGATCGTTCCAAAACGCCGCGCGACCGAGATCACGCGGGCTGCAATTGAGGAGACGTGTCCAACCAGCCGCGCCGCCGTCGAGATGTTTTGCGCTATGCTGGGATCGGTCGCAGGCAATTTTGCCCTCGCAGTCGGCGCAAAAGGTGGTGTGTTCATCGGCGGAGGCATTTTGCGCCATATGCCCGGCTATCTAGCCGCGTCCGAGTTTCGCGAGAGATTTGAGGCAAAGGGTCGTCTCAGGACATTCCTGGAGCCGATACCGGCCTATCTCATTCTGAATGACGATGTCGCGTTCACTGGCCTTCGCGCGCTGATGGAGGTCGAAGGCCTTGGCTAAGGTGCCGCAGATCATCACGTTGACCATCAACCCGGCGCTCGACATCTCGACCTCGGTCAGGAAGATGCTTCCCTTCACCAAGATGCGCTGCGCGGAAGCTCAGCGCGATCCCGGCGGCGGCGGCATCAACGTCGCCCGGGTTCTGACGCGGCTCGGAATCGACGCGATCGCGATCTATCCGGCCGGAGGCGCAACCGGGCAGACCTTGGCGGTCCTGGTCGAGCGCGAATCCGTGCGCAGCATCGTGATCCCGACCGCCAACGATACCCGCGAGGACATTACCGTCTTCGACGAGACAACCCGAGAGCAGTTTCGTCTGGTCTTTCCGGGCGCCTCGCTCAGTGGATTCGAATGGCAACAATGCCTCGACGCAGTCGCGCGCTTCAGCTCGCAAGTCGGGTTCGTCATCGCGAGTGGCAGCCTGCCCCCGGGAGTGCCAGACGACTTCTACGGCAAAGTGGTCCGGGCCTCAAATGGGGCAGCCAAGATCGTCGTGGATACAACCGGCACTGCGCTGAAAGCTGCCCTCGAAGCCGGCGTCTATCTCATCAAGCCCAATCTTCACGAGTTTCAGGATCTCGCCGGGATCAGCACCGATGATGAGCCTTCGCTGCTCGAAGCGGGACGCAGCCTGTTCGATCGCTACCGTATCGAGATCATCGCGCTCTCGCTGGGCTCTCAGGGCGCCTTGCTCCTGACGCGCGACAAGGCCCTGCGTGCGAACGGCCTTCCCATCGAACCCGTCAGTGTTTCCGGCGCGGGCGACAGCTTCCTGGGAGCGATGGTGTCGAGCCTAGCAGGTAACGACAATCTCGAAGCGGCTCTGCGCTATGGCGTTGCCGGCGGTTCAGCGGCGCTGCTGAGCCCCGGCACGGGGCTGTGCTTGAGAGAGGACATTGATCGTCTCGCGTCCAGCGTGAACGTGACAGCCGTCGCCGGCTATCATGCCTAGAAACAAGGTCTACCAGTCGCCGGGTGAACGCAAATTGCTGTTGCGATTCTGGCAAAGCGCGCGCGGATTCTGGGCCGGGAATTCAGCCGGCTGGGCCTGGCTCCTCACCGTGCTGCTGATTGTCACGATTGTCCTGCAACTGCTGACCCAATATGCGCTGAACTTCTGGAACCGCGACTTCTTCAACGCGGTGGAACGAAAGGATGGAACGGAGCTCCTCGCGCAGGCGCTCCGTTTCCTGCCCCTGCTCTGCGCCAGCCTTTCTCTCGCCGTGTTCTCCGTCTGGGGACGGATGACGCTGCAACGGAAATGGCGCGCATGGCTGAGCGGCGAGCTCTACCGGTATTGGCTGGAGCGGGATCGCTTCACACGGCTCAATGACGTGACAGGAGACTATCAAGCCCCCGAATATCGGATTGCAGAAGACGGCAGGCTGGCCACGGACCTGCCTGTCGACCTCATTCTCGGGCTCGCCTCCTCACTCCTGACAGCGACGACCTTCATCGGCATCCTCTGGGTGGTCGGAGGCAGCCTCCAGATCGGCGCCGCCGACCGGACCCTGACCATTCCCGGTTATCTGGTCATCGCCGTGGTGTTCTATGCAATCATCGTGGCAGCCGCGACAATGCTGATCGGCCGTCGCCTGACGCACGTTTTGGAGGAGAACAAGAGGGCCGAAGCCCAGTTGAGGGCCATTGGAACCCACGTGCGTGAAGGTGGCGAGAGCAAGACGCCAGGAGCGAGCGGCGCGGATGGAATTCGCAAAATCGGACCGGCGCTCGATGCAGTGATAGCGGCATGGCTCAGCTATTGCTGGCAACTCATGCGCCTCACGGTCGTGTCTCATAGCAATTCATTGCTGACGCCTGTGGTTGGATTGCTACTGTGCACGCCCAAATATGTCGGGGGCACAATGCTGCTTGGAGAAGTTGTCCAGGCGGCCGCAGCCTTCGTGATGGTCCAGGGCGCCTGCAGCTGGTTCACGGACAATTATCCGCGGCTGGCGGAATGGGCCGCTTCGGCCAACCGTGTCGCGTCGCTTCTTCTTGCCCTGGACAAGCTCGATCGATCTGCTGAAGACCAACCAATGCGGATACGCAGTTGATCGCCACGAACCGAAAGGCGCACCGAGTGGAAGATGAACTGCTTTCGAAGCTGGAGCAGCGCCTGGGGCGTATCCACGCCCGGCAGCGGCTCGGAATCGAAACCGATCATGAAGCCCAGGTCTTCGGCCAAGGCCTCAACTTCTTCCATATCGAGAACTGGTACTCTGTTCATTCGTTGATACGAAGTATTCTGAAGTTGTCCGGGCTTTACTGGCGCGGGCGCCGAAATGCCGAGCGAGTGACCCTGAAACACAACAGTATCGAGTGCGCTGACTTGCCGGCCTCGTTCGAAGGATTCACCATTCTTCATATCAGCGATACCCACGTAGATATGAGCCAGCGTGCCATGCGGCACATGGTCGAGCTGATCTCAGGATTGAACTATGATTTATGCGTCCTAACCGGTGACTATCGTGGCAAGACATTCGGAGCGTTTGACGCAGCGGTCGAAGGCATGGCGCGGTTGATCGCGAACCTCAAGCAGCCCATTCTCGGCGTGCTCGGCAATCACGACACCATCAGGATGCTGCCCGGGCTGGAGGCGATGGGCATACGCATGCTCCAGAACGAATGCACGACAATCACGCGCGGCGATCAGGAACTTTTTGTCGCAGGCATCGACGATGCGCATTATTTCAGGGTCGACAACATCGAGAAGGTTGGGTCGGAGATCCCGGATGGCGCCTTCTCGATTCTGTTGTCCCACACACCGGAAATCTACCGGCAAGCGGCGCATGCCGGCTTTGATGTGCTCCTGAGCGGACACACGCACGGAGGACAGATATGCCTTCCGGGCTCGATCCCTATCACACTTGACTCAGTGCTGCCGCGTCGGATGGGAGCCGGCGCCTGGCGCTATCACGACATGGTCGGCTACACGTCTGTCGGCGCGGGATCGAGCGTCGTGGCAGTGCGCTTTAACTGCCCGCCGGAGATTACACTGCATCGATTGTGTCGGCCAACGGACCGCTTCAATACGGCTGATCCCTGATGTCCAATATGTAGAGCACGCGCGAGATCGCGAGCTCCCCGACGAAGAACATCAAGACGACCACGAAGATGTCGGCGTAACTCAGCCCGAGACTTTCCTGGCAAACCAGAAGTGGGAACAGCGATTCCGGAACCTGGTCCAAGCCCAACGCCTGGCTGCTCGGCGGCATGTTCATGCGCCGCTTCAAGAAGCTGGAAAACAAGTCTCCCGCCATCGCGACGATGGCCATCAGAGCTCCCAATTCGTAACCAAGTCCAAGGAGGATCCCGCCGACCGCGGTCACGACGATCGAAGCAACCATGCCGCGGACGGTCTTCGAGGTCCCGAATACCGGTCGGCCGTCGAAGAACAGAAGGCCTCCATCCAGCGCAAACGCGAAGCGGGATCCGAAGAGCTTCTTGGCCACGACCGGAGACCCGTTCGCGAGCGTCAACAGAACAATCGAATAGAAAATTGGCATCGTGGCCATGAACCATCTCGCGGACAGCACTGAAGTATGAGCAAGCAGGCACGTCTGCGGATCGTAAGACGTCTCAATCCTTGGAGTGAAGCAACATCCGGCTCAGGGTTCGGTCCTGAAATACCCAATGATGAATGAGCGCGGCGATCGCATGAAACGCTGCGATGACCACCAGCGCATGCGCCAGAACTTCGTGCATTTCCTTCACGTTGTGAGCAAAGGCCGCATCCTTGATCCACGGTGACGGAATGGCGGCAAGACCGAACAATGGCAATGCATCACCACGCGCGAACTGAAGCACAATCCCGGCGACCGGCACCGCAACGAGCAAAGCGTAAAGAGTATAGTGCGCGATCGCGGCGGCAGGATCACCCCATTTCCCGAGCCAGCCCCCAAATTCGGTCGCCCCCGATATAGGTGGTGGATTGACCGCACGCCACATCAGGCGAGCCACAAGCAGGACGAGGATTGCGATCCCGGCCCCGACATGGACGGCCAGGCCTACCTGACGGGGTTCGCCTTTCGGCAAGTCGTCACCGAAAATGCCAAGCATCCAAGCAAGAATGACGAGAATGACTGTCAGCCAGTGCAGGGTCTGCGCAATAGCACCATAGTTCTTGTCTGAATTGAGTAACTGCATGTCGAAGCCTCTTAACCACAATGGACTAAACGCGGATCAATTCGTTGACGTGCGTCAAGCAGATCGAGCGGAGGCATTTGGCTGGTTCTATCGATCGACATCCATCAAGCGCCTGCCTTAAGTGACCGTAGGCGGTGGCTTTGCAGCCCCCGCGGGACGATGCGAAACTGGCTGATTCAAATACTGCCTGACTTGGGGCGGAAGCCACTTTGCTCTGGATCAAGACTCTGCGGCCATATGGCCGCAGTCTCGATAGCTTGCAGACCAGCCGCGCCTGCTGCAGAGTCACGCGAGGTGACTACTTCGGTTTTTTCAGATTACTTCGGTCGAGGCTCAAAGGAGTTCGCAGATACTGGCACATCCTGGCGATGATCGTGACTTGCGGCTCGACGCTTGTCGCGGGCTGGCGCTCTGGTTTGTCTTCATCGACCACATCCCCGGCAATGCCTTCGGCTGGTTGACCATTCGCAACTACGGATTTAGCGACGCCTCCGAAGTATTCGTGTTCGTGTCTGGTTATACGTGCATGGTCTCTTATGGCGGCGCGCAGCGAAGTCGTGGTTGGCCGACGGTCATCGCACGCAGCTTGCGACGCAGCCTTGAAATCTACATTGCATTTCTACTGCTGGTCATCATCTATCTCGCTCTGGCTTGGCTAAGCGGCTCCTATCTCGACGAAACCAACACACGACACTTTTTCAACGATCCCGGAACGGCCCTCGTCCACCTCCTGATTCTTCAATACGCTCCCGTCAACACCGATATCTTGCCCACGTTCGTCATACTGCATGTCTCAATTCCGCTGGTTCTGTGGCTCGTTGCTCGCAACGCGGCAATCACGCTCTCTGCATCATTCATGCTTTACTTGATGGTACAGCTCTATAGTTGGCACATGCCTGCTTGGCCGTCTGGCGAACTCTACTTCAATCCATTCGCTTGGCAGATATTGTTTGTCGTCGGCGCCTGCTGCGCCGGTCCGTGTGCCCAGCAATTTGCTGCTGTCTTGCGACACCGAGCCACGACACCACTCGCCGCCGCTTATGTTCTGTTCAGCCTTGTTGTCGTCTTGAGTTGGCGTATAGATGTCTTCAAATGGCTGATCCCGCAGATCATCGAAGACTGGCTCTATCCAATCTACAAGAGTCATTTGGACCCGGCTCGCCTCGTCCACTTTTTGGCTATGGTCGTTTTGTTGACGCGTTTCGTGCCGCGAGATGGGCACCGTCAACCCGGGCTCTGGACGAAGGCGCTGATCCGTTGTGGCGAAAACTCCCTATCAGTCTTTTGCTTCAGCGTGCTCGCTTCGTTTATCGCGTTCGTCATATTGAACCGGGTCTCCGACGGACTGCCAATGCAGGCCGCGGTCAGTGCACTTGGCATCGGCTTAATGATTGCGATTGCCAACCTTCTCACATTGGAAGCCAAGCTCGACCGGCGGGGTCCCGAGCTGTTTTAGGTTTTAGCAGCCAACTTCGATGAGCTGAATGCAGGTTCCCACGCAATGGCACTCCTCGTCGAGCCGGCTCTATGTTAGGATCTACCGGTGCCGCGGAGATTTACCGTCATCTCCGCTTTGCGCCGATTTTCCGCAAAAGAGAGCAACGAATAAGGCAACGAGAGGCGCCATGCTGTTCTCCCCTCTTGGCAAGTCGAGCTCCAACAAAGATCAGGATAACCGGGGACAATCAAATGTTACGAGCCTCGGACGGCGACTGGAGACATCGAAGAATATCACAGGCACGCCTCATTGAAAAATCATATGCCGGCCGATCGAAGGACGGGCTTGTCCGCATCATGTAGCCGTGGCGCACCCCGGGAAAGACGTGCACTTCGACGTCTTCCCTGCGCGCCGCTGCCTCACGATAAGCCTGCAGCACCTCGGCCGGCGCGCGATCGTCCTCGTCGCCCCACATCAAGCAGACCTGCTTGCGGAGTCCGGCAAGCTCGTGAAGAAATTCCAGCATCTGCGACCCGTGGCAGCAGATGCCGGCGGCATAGCCAAGCCGCTTCGGTCCAAGAACCGCATAGGGACCGCCGTAGCAAAACCCCATGACGGCCGCCTGGCCGTTGAATTGCGGGATCGTGCCGAGGTGTCTCAAGGTGTCGATCATGTCGTCTTCGCCAGCTTTGATTTGCTCGAGGCGCGGCTGCGCGCGCTGGGCCGCACGCAGGTCATTCCGAGGCAGCGGGCCGGCTATCGACCGCGAGAACAGATCCGGCGCTGCGACGATGACCCCGCATGCCGCGAGCTCGTCGGCGATTGCGATCATGTCCGTATCCACGCCGTGAATAGCGGAAGCAAGCACGACGGCAGCAACCGGCTTTTCAGTCTCGGGCGCGACCAGATAGCAATCGAACGCGCCGACAGCCTTCGAGCAAATCTTGCTGACTTTCCCCCGCATTTAAAACTCCCGTGCTATTCCGGTCGGATCTTCGCCAAGCTGATCACTTTGGCCCACTTCTCAGTTTCGTCGGCCATCAGCTTGCCGAAATCGGCGGGCGAGCCGCCTAGTCCCGTCGCGTCGAGGCCGCGCAGGCGCGTCCTGAACCTCGCATCGGCCAGGGCGGCGTTGGCCTCCTTGTTGAGCCTGTCGATGATCGCGCCAGGGGTGCCTTTCGGCGCACCGATGCCGAACACCGAGCTGGCCTCGTAGCCAGGCACGAATTCGCCGATAGAAGGCACATCCGCTAATGCCTCGGATCGCATCGCCGTCGTCAGCCCGAGCGCGCGCAGCCTGCCGCTCTCGATGTAACCGATCGCGGGCGCCACATTGGCAAAGACGACCTGCACCTGCCCGCCGAGCAGATCCGTGATGGCGGGCGCCACGCCGCGATAGGGCACATGCTGAAGATCCAGCCCCCCGGCGGCCTGCTTGAACAATTCCGCGGCGATGTGGGTGATCCCGCCCACGCCGCCACCCGAACCGTAGGCGAGTTTCCCGGGATTGGCTTTGGCATAGGCGATGAACTCGGGAATCGTATGGGCAGGAACCGATGGGTGGATCACCATCACCAGCGCGCCACGGATCAGCCCTGAGACCGGCGCGATATCCCGCAGGAAGTTGAAATCGAGATTTTCATAAAGCGTAGCATTGATCGCGTTGGAAGAGCCAGCCAGCAGGAGCATGTAGCCGTCGGGAGGCGCGCGCACGACCGCGTCAGTGGCAAGATTGCTTCCTGCCCCGGGCCGGTTCTCGACGATGAATTGTCGGCCGAACCGCTCCGACCACCAATCTGCAACCAGACGCGCGAGAATGTCGTTTGGGCCGCCGGCGGCGAAGCCAACCATGATCCGGACCGGCCGAGAGGGATAGGTGTCGGCGGCAGCCAGGCCCGACAGCAGCGGCGGTGCGGCTATCCCCGCTGCGAAGTGCAAAAATTGACGTCGGGAGGGAGTCACAAGCCTTGCTCCGTCGAACCTGCACCCACGCTGGCACTCTTCAACAGCGGAGGATAGTTGATGCTGTCATAAGCGCATAAGGCTATTGTCTGATGAGACTATCTCAAAACGGATATGGGCATCCCCATGCAGATGAGCGATCGCATCGGAAAACGCATGAAGCTGCAGGATTTGCACGTGCTGATGGCCGTGGTGCAGGCCGGCAGCATGGGCAAGGCGGCAGCCCTGCTCAACACCACCCAGCCCAACATTTCGAGATCGATCGCCGAACTCGAGCGGGCGTTCGGCGTCCGTCTGCTGGATCGCCACCGGCGCGGAATCGAACCGACCGCGTGCGGCCGCGCCCTGATCGATTGCGGCGCTGCCGCCTTCGACGAATTGCGCCGGGGCGTGAAGAACATCGAATTTCTCGCCGACCCCACCGCCGGAGAGGTGCGGATTGGAAGCACGGCTGATCTGGCGGCGAGCTTTGTTTCTGCGCTCATAGACCGGCTCTCCCGGCGTCATCCGCGGATCAGATTTCAGCTCGTCACCGGCTACATCGAGGCGCTACATCGCGACCTGAGCGAACGCAAAGTCGATCTGTCGTTCGTGCGCAGTCGCGGCCCGATTGCCGACGAGCGGCTGCATTTCGAGTTTCTTTTTGAAGATCGCTACGTCATCGCGGCGGGTGCGAAAAATCCATGGACGCGACGGCGCAATATCCAGCTCTCTGATTTGGTGGGCGAGCGTTGGGTGCTTCCACCGCGGGAGAGCGTGATCGGCTCGATCATCACGCAAGCCTTTCTTGCGAGGGGGCTCGCGTATCCCCAGGCGACGGTGGTCACCGATGCCCCCCATATGCGGGTCAGTTTGCTGGAGACGGGGCGGTTCATCACGGTTTTCCCAGCTTCCACACTGAAATTTCTCGCCAGGGAGACGGCGCTCAAGGTCTTGTCAATTGAACTGCCGGCGGACCGTCGACCGAACGGGATGCTCACGATCAAAGATCGCACCGTCAGCCCGGTTGTGCAGCTCGTCATCGACAGCGCCCGTGAGCTCGCAAAGCCAATGGCTAAACCAAAGTGATAAGACGGATGTCGGTTTGTGGCCCATCGCTGCCGCGTCTCAGGGCCGAAGACATGTCGGCTGTAAGGGGCAGACCCGACGTAACTTGGAACCGAGCCAAATTGTCGCGATTGACCCGCACCAAACCTTCTTCTCGGGCCGGCTGCCATGGTTCCTCACCATTTTCGCTTTGCGTTTGCCAACCTCAATCTCGGAGGGTTCAATGCTTTCAACCCGGCGTCATTCCCTTCGCTTTAATGACGGCGCTTGCTTCTGGCGACTTGAGATACCCGAGCAGCGCTTTTGCGGCATCTCCTTGCTTTGTGTCCGCGGCAGCAGCCCCCGTAAAGACAACTTCCTGCTGCAAGTCCGCAGGGAATGGGCCGACGACGTCTAGTCCAGGGGCGGTGAGCACATTTAACAAGAACACGCCTAGCTCCGCTTCGCCCTTTGCAACCGCCGCAACGATCTCGGCTGGTGCCGCTTTTGCCTGAATCTTGCCCTTGATTGCCTCGGCGACACCAAGTCGCTCGAATGCTTTCGTCACTTGCGCACCTGCAGCGCTTGCCGGCAGCGTCGCGATCGACTGTGCTTTGAGCAGCGCAGCCTTAAGTCCGTCAGGTGTGCCGATGTCGGGCCTCGGAGCCCCAGCTCGCACCGCAACACCCAGGCCGACCCGCGCAACATCGGATGTCGTGCCGGAGGCGAACTTTGCACGTGCTGCTGCGTCCTGCATCACCTCGACCGGCACAACGCCGACGTCAAACGACTTCCCCGAAGTTGCCTCCTTGATCAAATTTGGCGTGGTGCCGAAGAAAATGTCGAGCTTGTGTCCAGAGACTTGTTCAAACTTTGGTTTCAACTCCGCCCACACCGCGGTCATCGCGCCGCCCGCCAGAACGCGCAGCTCGGCTGCCTGACCGTTCTCGACCAAAAGTGCAAGAAAGACTGACGCGAGGAATGCCGCGCGCGCAAAGCTCAAGGCTTTCATGATGTGCTCCCTACACAGTTCACGCAGCCTAGCAGTTCCAACGGTTCACCGCCAATCGCCTGCGTGCGTGCGGCGCATCGCCCGGAGGTCCGGAAATGTGAAGGGTTTCGGATGCCGGCCGCATGATTGACGGCGCTGCATATTGGGGCGGCCGGCGTCCGAAAGCCTCCAAGGG